>NZ_JBOTRC010000001.1:0-816027 GCF_050936095.1 Rheinheimera sp. WS51 | reverse complement strand
TTTTTTAAGTCAAGCCTGTTAATGATTCTTTTTTGCTAACCTGGTTAGCGTAAAAGCCATTATCACACCTGACTTATTTTCCCGTTTCGAGCCGTTTAAACCAGCTTCGAAGCGAAGGGCGCCATTTTAGAGATTTAACTCTGTGTGTCAAGCGTCTTTTTAAAAGAATGTTGACTCACTTTCTAAACCCTACCGAGCTACCTTACTGCGTATCCCCGTTGGCATGGCGCGCATTATAGAGCGTTTTAATTGATGCGCAAGCGGTTATTACAGAAAAATGACAAACTTCGCTTCGTTCGCATAAAGTTTGAGCGATCTGCTTTTTATTGCAGCAAATATGGGGTATTTCTAGCAAATTAACTTGGGTTTATTGCTATTGCAGCTTTTAATCGATGTTTGCCATAGCTAAATGCTCGCATAAATACTTTTTGTTCTATGGGGATATATTGTCGCTCTGTGGTTGAGAGCCAAGGGATATCATCTATATCTGGATCATTAATATAGACAAAGTGTTCGTCTACTGCACAGATAACTACCCAATGTGGCGCTTTGCTTTTATCAAACTGCCAGGTGCTAACA
The DNA here is from genome assembly GCF_050936095.1 of Rheinheimera sp. WS51. Lineage (NCBI taxonomy): Bacteria > Pseudomonadati > Pseudomonadota > Gammaproteobacteria > Chromatiales > Chromatiaceae > Rheinheimera > Rheinheimera sp. WS51. The sequence continues at coordinate 815,448 of NZ_JBOTRC010000001.1, read as the reverse complement.
AGCACCACTAATAGTTTGCCATCCTCTAATTGCTGTTTGATCATATTTAATGTCAGCTCGGTGTGGTGTACCACTAAGTTTAATTGTTCCATCTTTTGCTTAAAACGCTCATGGACTCTTTGTAATACTGATTTTTTTGCTTCACTGCGTACTGAGTCGGTAAATAGTGGCCCATCTTTATTGATGTAGACTTCGGCATTAAAGCCACGTTGCCATGCTGCTAAGGCTAAGCCTCTGGGTCCACAACCGCCGTGGCCTGATGTCATAAAAATGGTTGTTGCTTCTCGCCAAATATCAATTTCTTGATGTTCAGGGTTATATTGATTTGGCTGGAAATAATTAAACACCATTAATAAGCAGGCTGGTCCACATGTAAAAGGTGTGGTTTGCGCGATATAAGGAACTTGTCTTGTAACTGTTGTTGTATCAAATTGGATTACTTGTTTTTGCATACAAATTGCATCGGCATGATCTTCATAAAAGTCATGTTTAATTGCAAAGTCGCTATACCCTAACTTCCTATATAAGGTTATTGCTGCCTTATTATCTGGCCTAACTTCTAATCGTAATAAAACACAAAATCGCTTCGCCGCAGCTTGCTCTGCATGTTGCATAAGTATTTCAGCTAAGCCCTGTTTACGAAATGCTGGATTTACAGCTATAGAATATAACCGAGCTAAGCTTGTTGCTGCCCTATAGAGAATTAAAAAGTAGCCGGCAATTTGCCCGTTTTTCTCTAACAGGATTAAGTCATTCCTTGGGTCTGGAATAAAGCGTTTAAAGCTACGCAAGCTAATCTGATCGCTGGTAAAGCATTGCTGCTCAATTTCAAAGAGTGCTTGTGCATCTTGCTCTTTTGCAAGGCGGATGACTATATTTTCATTACTCGCTGAAGCTGACAGCATCTTGGTATTTTACCTAAGTGTGGTTTAACTCTAAGCTTAAGATAACAACAGTATTTAAGCCAAAAAGCCAGTGAGTAATTTTACTGATGTAGTGAAAATTATTTTACTGTTCTTTTGGTTAGGATTTAGGCAAGCTGAGTAAAACTACTGGAGCATTTATGGCTAAACTTATTATCGTTGTTGATAAGACTCAAGATTGGGCCCCCTTTTTTCAATTCGATGGCGTTATGACTTTACCTGATTACTTAAAGTGGTCGGTAAAAAATAAGCAGCGTATTCGTGTAATTAACTTGTGCCGTCAAGCACAGTATCTAGGTAGCGGTTATTATTGTTCTTTATTAGCAGAAGCTCGTGGCCATAATGTTATTCCTTCCGTTCGTGCTTTTAATAAATTTAACCGTCAAGAAATAGCTGATATTAGTGGAGATATTCCTAGCGCTATTTTACAACAATTGAATAAAGCCCTAGCAAATGAAAATGCCAACCAGTTAAGCTTCAATATTTACTTTGGCGAAACTGAATTTAAAGCCCTGAAAAAAGTGGCCACTTATCTGTTTGATGCCTTTACTGTGCCCATACTGACTGTAGAACTACAGAAAAAACAACATTGGCAAGTTAAAACTCTAAAAATTGGCAGTGTCCATAAGCTTTCCGAATCAGAGCAAAACCGTTTTGCGACAACCCTTGAAAAATATAGCCATAAAATTTGGCGGGTTGAGCCGGTTAATCGTAAATTTAAATATGATGTTGCAGTATTAGTTGATCCCAATGAACAGTTTCCCCCCTGCACGCCGAAGTCTTTAGAGCTTTTTGCTAAAGCAGCCAAAAAAGCCGCTATGGATATCGAGCATATTGGCGCTAAAGATATTCATCGCTTAGCAGAGTTTGATGGATTATTTATTCGTGAAACCACAGCAGTGAATCACCATACCTTCTATATGGCACAAAAAGCTGAACGGGAAGGTTTAGCGGTTATTGATGATCCTAATTCCATTTTACGTTGTGGCAATAAGGTCTATTTACATACTTTATTTGAACAGCATAAGGTGCCTATGCCAGATGGCGTAATGCTTTTTAAACATGATGAAGATAACTTAGCTCGGGCAGTTGATGCGTTAGGTTTACCCTTAGTATTGAAAATACCTGATGGCAGTTTTTCCCGCGGTGTTGTTAAAGTAAAAACCTTAACTGATTTTAAAACACAACTAACAGAGCTATTTAACCAAAGCTCTATAATTTTAGCCCAGCGCTATACATTTACTCAATACGATTGGCGCATTGGCGTTTTAAATGGCCAAGCGATCTTTGCCTGTAAATATTTTATGGCTCGTAATCATTGGCAGATTTATATGCACGGGAAAACTAAAACACAAAGTGGCGGTTTTACGACTTGTGCTGTAAATGAAGTTCCTGCTCATGTTTTACAAGCAGCCATTAAAGCCTGTGCACCTATAGGTGATAGTTTATACGGGGTTGATGTAAAACAAGACGGTGATAAAGTCTATGTGATTGAGGTTAACGACAACCCTAATATAGATGATGGTGTAGAAGACTTACATTTAGGTAATAAACTGTACGATATAATTGTAGAAGATTTTATCCGTCGTATAGAGCTTAAGCGTTAAGCTAGTTTGCAGAAACAAAAAAACGGCTATATAGCCGTTTTTTCTATCTATTTTTTACAATCAACCTTTTTTTAGCAATCCTATTTCTTCTAGTCGCTGCATTAAATAGTCATTAGAGCTAATAGGCTCAGGATAGCGATTAGGGTTCTGTGCACTAATACAGCTGCTTAATGTTTCAATAACAAAATCAGGATTAGGATGCATAAAAAACGGAATTGAATAACGCGGCTCACCTGCTGCTGCACCAGCAGGATTGACGACTCTATGGGTAGTTGAAGGTAAAACATGATTAGTTAAACGCTGCAACATATCACCGATATTAACCACGATAGTGCCTTCGATAGTTGTTACCGGTAACCAGCTACCATCGCGGCGCAAAATTTCTAAGCCAGCTTCGTTTGAGCCTACTAAAAGGGTAATTAAGTTAATATCTTCATGTTGCCCAGCACGAATAGATTGCGTACTAGTATCGGTAATTGGCGGATAGTGGATAGGCCTTAAAATTGAATTACCATAATTTACTTTGTCTGCAAAATACTGCTGATCTTGGCCTAAGTATAAGGCTAACGCCTCTAGTACCGTATGACCTAGCTGTTCAAGCTTGCTAAATAAAGTATAAGTAGCTTCTTTAAAACCGACTACCTCAGCGGGCCAAATATTTGGATATAAACTTGGGTGCGGTGCCGCCCCATCATATTCACGACCAATATGATAAAACTCTTTTAAGTCTGGATGCTGACTATCTTTGGCTTTTTCAACCCCAATAGCGGTATAACCACGCGCCCCGCCCTTACCTGCTTGGTGATAATTAGCTTTCAACTCTGCCGGTAATGCAAAAAAGCGTTTTATTGCATCATAAGTGTTATCAACTACCTGATCGGAAATATCGTGACCACTGATGCCACAAAATCCAAATTCAGTGTAAGCCTTGCCAATTTCGGCAACAAAGTTATCTTTGTCGGTGGCAAACCGTCTTATATCTAACGTTGGAACTTGCTGTGTCATATAAAAGACCTGTTTTTTGGCTTATAAAGCCTAGCCTAAAGTAAAGAAGACCCCTGCTATTGCAGCGCTCATCAAGTTTGCTAATGTTGCCGCAAGTAAAGCTTTTAAGCCTAACTCGGCAATATCAGTTCGACGACTTGGAGCCATACCGCCCAAGCCACCTAATAAAATAGCAATTGAGGAGAAGTTAGCAAAACCACATAAAGCTATAGTAACTATAACTTGAGTATGGGCACTTAACTGCTCTTTCACTTGCATAAAATCTAAGTAAGCGACAAATTCATTTATCACTAATTTCTGGCCAATAAAACTACCCGCCATTCGCGCCTCCTCCCAAGAGACACCTAAAATAAAGGCTAAGGGCTGAAATACATAACCAAAAATAACTTGTAAGGTTAAATTTTCCACGCCAAACCAGCCAGCAATACCGCCTATAGCGCCATTAACTAAGGCAATTAAGCCAATAAATGCCAATAACATAGCGCCTACGTTAAGTGCTAGTTGCATACCGCTTGATGCCCCCGCAGCGGCAGCATCAATTAAATTAGTATGTTCACTAGCAGCTTGGATTTCAGCCAGCTCATTCTTGGTCTGTTCTGTTTCTGGCAGAATAAGCTTTGCCATTAGAAAACCGCCAGGGGCAGCCATAAAGCTGGCAGCAATTAAGTATTTTAACTCGATGCCTAAGCCGGCATACCCCGCTAAAACAGAACCAGCAACAGAAGCCAAACCACCTACCATAACGGCAAAAAGCTCAGAGCGAGTCATCGTTGGAATAAATGGCCGAACTATAAGCGGCGCTTCTGTTTGACCAACAAAAATATTAGCAGCTGCAGACATAGACTCAGGGCGGCTAGTTCCTAATAACTTTTGCAAACCTCCGCCAATAATACGAATAACCCAAGTCATAACACCAATATGGTATAACACAGCGATTAATGACGAGAAAAAGATAATAATGGTTAATACATGCACCGCAAAAATAAAGCCTTGCGACTTACGGCCTATATCACCAAAAAGAAACTCAATACCATCCGTTGCATAGCTAATTACATCTGCAACAAAAGTAGAAATACTAAATAAAACATCTTGGCCAAAAGGAACATAAAGTACAAAAGCGCCTATGAGTATCTGGATAGCAAAAGCTCCCCCCACAGTACGCCAATTAATTCTGCTACGGTGTGCAGAAGCTGCATACGCGGTAAGCAACAAGACAACAATACCGACTAGACCCATCATAAATTAAATCCTGATTATTTTTCCGCAAGCAGCTGGCGGATTTTTGTTTTTATAATATCAATAGCAATTTGGTTTTTACCACCACGAGTAACAACGAGATCGGCATATTGTTTTGACGGTGCTATAAACTCAAAAAAAGCCGGACGCACTGTATTTTCATACTGCTCTGCAACAGAGCTAATACTGCGACCACGCTCTTCAAGATCACGTTTCATCCGCCTTAATAAACAAACATCTAGCGGTGTATCCATAAATACCGAAATATCAAATTGGCTTCGTAAGTGTTCATCCGTTAATAGTAGAATTCCTTCTACTAATATCACTTTAGCCGGTTGAACTAAAATGGTTTCTTCAGTTCGAGTATGTTGAGTATAACTATATTGCGGCATCCGAATAGCTTCATTGTTTCGTAAAGCTAATAAATGACTTGCTAATAATTGGTGCTCAAAAGCACTGGGATGATCATAGTTAGTTAGTATACGCTGCTCTAAAGATAAGTGACTTTGATCACGATAATAGGCATCTTCAGATAAAATAGCGATCCGCTTATCCCCTAGCTCTGCAACTAGCTCTTGATAAACAGTTGAAGCAAAAAGGCTTTTTCCTGATGCTGAGGCACCAGCAATAGCAATAATAGTGTGTTTACCCACGTAAAATCCACGCTGCTTTAAATTAGCTGTTAATTATCGCCAATTTTGACTCATATAAACATAAAAAATGCCCGCATCACACGGGCATTAGATTCTTAATGCACATTTAAATTAGAAGCGATATTTAAGCCCCATTTTTAAACGCCATGTAGATTCTTCAGCTTCAAACCTTGAACCCGTGTTGCCATCAAAGCCGCCAAATGGTGCTTCGTATATATAACGGCCTTCACTGTCTAAACCACCGAAGTCTACTAAGGTTTTATTAGAGAACTGCTCACGTCTTACTTGACCTTTACTACTATCAATTAAGTTAAGTAAGTTATTTACTGTGAAATAGAAAGTCCCTTTATGCCCTTCATAGAACCCTGGTAAATCTTGTTGGAATTGGAAATCTAACGTAGTGATCCAAGGTGATGTACCAGAACCTTTTGGCGCAAAACCACCTGCATAACCTTCTAAACCTGCTGCTTTAATATTTGCCATTAAATCTTCAAAAGCAATGGTACTTTCAGGGCTATAGTTAGGATCGTTAGGGCCTGTAGGGATATAAGCTAAGTAGCCGCTTGAACGGTTTAAACGTGCTGAACCGTCTTGGTCACCGAAGTCTCCATCGCGGTATAAGCCCATAACATAGCTAAAGTGGTTACCTGAACGACGTTGGAAGAACAAGTTAAACTTAGAGTCGTAGCCTTCAAAAATTTCGTGCGTGTAGCCTAAGGTAATTTTTAAGCTGTGTTCAACTTCATAGTCAGCGGTACCAATTTCTTCAATGTTACGATCTTTAACAATGTTGTACTTATAGTTTGACGATGCAGTAGACGAAGTACCTGGTGTACCTTCTTCAATATTTTGATTGGTATAACTTGCATAAAAGCTAATACCATTATCCCAGTTCTTAGCTAAAGAGGTATTCCAGATCCAGGCTTTACCATTTTTACTTTCATTCGTCAGCATAATGTCATAATGATCACGTGGTGCTGTTGGATCACAAGGGCGATATATATTAACGCCTGCGGCTGTTTGGCCACTAACACAACGTGAAATATCTTTCCATTGGCTGTTATCTGTCATCCATTTACGCATAACCTCAGCACTCCAGCCGAAGTTATCGCCTAGTACTGGGATATCGATAAGATAGTCAACACCGATACGCGCTATCCAATCTGAAGGCATTTTAAAGTTTGGATCTATGCTATTTGTATCGCCATCACCTGCAACTAGAGAGTTCTTAACAGCGTCAGGCACTGATGTGATATCAACATTTTCTAGGTAGTCGCTTGCCGCAACTGAATTTCTGTCGAATTGAACTAAGGTGTAACCATCGTTAGAAAAAGAGTTAGAGATCCATACATTTGGTTTACCACCAGAGAAGCGACCAAAACCACCACGCACAGTAAGGTCATCTGTAGCTAACCATTTAACATCTACACGCGGAAGAACGATATCTAAGCCATCTAGGTTTTCTTGGTTACTATAACCATAACGACGTAAAAAGTTTTCATTCAAGGTTGGTTTATCACTTACTATATAGCGCTCGTAACGTAAGCCTAAACCTACTTCAACATCATTACTCACGTACCAGTTATCTTGAATATAAGCGTTCATCGTACTTAAGCTAAATTCAGCGCCCGCATCTCTAACATTGTTAGTATAGGCATTCTCATATTCTAGGCTGCTAGCAATACGGTTTTCAAAATCTTCTATTGAGCTAAAGTTCCATGAGCCTAAAGAGTTACGAACAAAGATATTGAAAATATCTAACTTATTATACTCACCACCAAATTTAATTTGGTGGTCACCAGTTAAATAAGTAAATTTAGCACCAATTTTCATATCTTGGTTGCTAAGTTCATTGGCATGACGGTTATAGTCAGGACCAAAATTTACAGTGCCCTCAGATCCATTAGGAATACGAACACTAATATCACCGAACTGTTTGGTTTTTAAACCCGAAATTGTATCTATTTCTTTATAGCTAAAGTACAACTCACTCGATAAGTCTAAGCTCCAATCAGAGAATAATGAAAACTTATACAAAGACATATCTTGCTGATAGTTATACCAGTTAGTATCTAGTTGTAGTGTGTAAGCATCACTGCTTTGATTACGTACGTTATTACCTTCTGTTAAGTTGTAGGTAAAAGCGGCACGATGTTCATCATTGATATTCCAATCTAATTTAACTAATAAGTTTTTATCTTCTGTATCAGGAGATGAGTTCCACTCTCCAGCATCAATACCATACACTTGACTGGCAATTTGCTTAATACGATCATATTCAGCTTGTGTTACTAAGCTATCTGTTGGGGCACCTGCACCTGCTGGGCCATACTCAACACTACTTGGCTGTGTAGATTTTTCATAAGCTAAAAAGAAAAATAATTCATCTTTAACTATTGGGCCACCCAAAGTTAGGCTATAAGTATCACGCTCATAATCTAACTCAACATCTCTGCCGGTGTTAGGATTCTTCGGTGTGCCGGCCCAAGAGTCTGACATTCTTTCATAAGTCAAAGAGCCGTGTAATTCATTGGTACCTGATTTTGTAACCGCATTAATTCGTCCACCTGAATAACCACCTTCGCTGGCATCAAATGGGGCAACATCAACAGCAATTTGATCAATAGCATCAATTGAAACAGGAGAGCTTTGTGTTGGATAACCATTACTATTTAAGCCAAAGTCATCATTAACGCCAACGCCATCAATAGATACACTATTAAACTTAGGGTTTACACCACCAATACTTAACGGGGCACCATCTCCAGGTAGCATATTGGCGTACGGATTCATACGTGCAACTTCTTTTAAGTCACGATTGAATGTAGGCGCATTTTCGATAGCTCCTGCACCAAAATAACTACTACTACCGGTATTATTACTTAAAACTAAAGAGCTACCTGTCACCGAGATGCGCTCAACTTGCTCTACTGGCTCTAATTCTGCATTTAAACGCAACGCCTCACCAAGTGATAAGAAAACATTATTGTAGGTTTTAGCACCTTTATCACTAGTAATTGTAATTGTATAAGGACCGCCTACACGTAAACCCGTACTAGAGAATGAACCAGAGTTATTAGAAACTGCAACATTACGCGTACCAGTAGGAACGTGTAATATTTCAATTCTGGCATTAGGTGCCACTTGGCCCGCTGAGGTAACAATATTACCGCGAATAGAAGAAGAAACGTCATCCGCCATCGCTAAGCTAGGTACTCCAAGTGCTAAAGTCACTGCCAATGCTAAATGTTTAACTTTCATATTTTTTTCACCAGGTAGTTGTTGGTATTTTTAAACGCAATTAAAAACTGATATAAATTATTTAAGCCATAAAATTAACAAAATTTAATTACAATTATGTTACTCAGGCGCGATTTATTTTAAAAAATCAATGGCTTTTTTTTACCTTGCGAGGTCAAACCAGTGCCAAAATTGAGTTTAACATATACTTGCTTATTTGCGTACTTTGCAAATAAGCATAGTACAAAAAAACAACTAGATTAATTTCTGTCAACTCGCACTAGTTTTAATCTTATTAGCACCTTACTATGAGCTTCTTTTAGCTAAAATGATGAACCATGAATACTATTTATCACTTACTCACTCGTCTTTTTTTGTTTCTGTGCAGCCCTGTTTTGTTATTTATTGGAGTTTCTATGCCCTCGTTTGCCACTGACGTGACCTTTGCTACTTTTAATGTCAGCATGGAAGCCCAGAATTATTTACCTAGGGGAGAAACAGGTGATAGCACGGTTTTAGCCGGTTTGCTAAAGGATAATAAACATAGTCAAATTAAAAATATCGCCCATATTATTCAGCTAGTGCGACCGGATGTCTTAGTGCTAAACGAATTTGATTATATTGCAGAACCTAACCAAGGCATTCAAGCTTTTATTAGGCACTATTTAAATCAGCCGCAAGGTGCAGCTAAAGCCATTGATTACCCCTATTTTTACTACAATACCGTTAATACTGGCCAGCCTAGCTCCTTTGATTTAAATAATGATGGTAAAGCAACGGATATTGGCGCCGATGCTTGGGGCTTTGGCTTTTATCCTGGTCAATATGGCATGGTATTGTTATCTAAATACCCCATAGATAAAGCCAATATACGCACCTTCCAGCATTTTAAGTGGCGAGATATGCCTAACTTTATTGCAACGAAAAAAGCAGATGGTAGCCCTTGGTATAGTAAAGCCGCTTGGCAGAAGTTTCCGCTTTCGTCGAAAAGCCACTGGGATATTCCTCTTACTATTGCGGGTGAAACCGTACGGGTATTAATGAGTCACCCTACACCACCTGCTTTTGATGGTCCTGAAAAACGTAACGCCAATAGAAACCATGATGAAATTCGTTTTTGGCTTGATTACATAAGTGAGAATAAAGCTGATTATATTTATGATGATAACGGTAAAAAAGGTGGGCTAGAAGAGGCTGTTCGCTTTGTTATTATGGGCGATCAGAATGCTTCTGCTGACAAAGAAGGTAATGCGCTACATTGCGCTATATGCAACTTAGTTAATCATGACAAAGTAAATAATAGCTTACCGCCAAGAAGCAAAGGTGGCGCAGAGCATACTCCTGATAATCCCGTAGCCGCCTTTCATACTGCGGCTTGGCGAATGCGAGCTGATTATGTAATACCATCAAAGTTTGGTTTTAAGGTTAAACAAAGTGGTGTATTTTGGCCCGCTAAAGATGAAGCCAACTATCACTTAGTTAGCTCGCGCAATGCCAGTTCAGATCATCGCATGGTATGGCTAAAACTGGCACTAACAGCAACTAACTCATTTTAATTGGCTGTTTGTTAGCGCATCACTAAATTACGCACATGTACTGTGACTTCTTCTCGGTCATGGTACAGGTGCTTAACTTGTAACTGGTATTTAATGCCAGCTGTTTGCAAGCGTTGCTCAAAGCTTTCCAAGATTTCTTGCACTGTTTCATAGCGCTTTTTCATCGGTAACTTCAAATTAAAAATACTTTCTTGGCACCATTTATTAATAATCCAATCTGCAATTCTATCGGCCACTCGCTTAGGCTGTTCAATCATATCGCATACTAGCCAATAAACATTTTGCTTTTGTGGCTCAAATTTAAAACCATCAATCATTAAATGTTTAACTTGGCCGGTATCCATTAATGATTGCGCCATAGGGCCGTTATCTATTGCAGTTACCATCATAGAGCGGCGGACAAGTTGATACGTCCAACCACCTGGGCAAGCGCCTAAATCTACAGCTCGCATGCCACTTGCTAGTCTGGTTTCCCATTGTGCCTTGGGAATAAACTGAATAAAGGCTTCTTCTAATTTTAATGTACTGCGACTTGGCGCTTCATTAGGGAACTTAAGCCGTAAAATGCCATTTTCTAATGGACTGTTATTTTCGGCATAAGAAACACCAAGGTAGCCTTGCTGACCGCTTATTAACAATAAGTGTAATACCGGTGCCCGTTTATTTTCTTTAGCTAATAATACACCCGCTTTTCTTAACGCTTGGCGTAATGGCACGGTAAGTTTACGAGCCAGAGTAGACAAGGTTTTGCCATCATTTGTATCCGGGTACTCTACTCTAACTTCACCAAAACCACTTAATTCAGCCGTTAATGCGGCATCAAGCACGGCGGCTATTCGATCTGTTGGCTCAAAGCTTAATAAATCGGCTTGCAACAAGCACCACTGCCGGATAAATATAAACTGATTAAAGTCGTACTCAGTGTAAAATGTTGCTAAGCCATCGGCATCATAGGCTTCAAAAATAACATAGGCGCTATTTGCGGTCAGCTTACAAAAACCAAATACATCGTATTTCGCTGCTTGCGCTTGAATTTCTGCAGCGCATTCTTTTTCAAAACCAGCGCGACAATATAATAATAATTGTTTCATATTAACTCCGTTGCCAGGCCGTAACAGCTAATAATAGCCAAGCAACTATAAGCAACTGGCCACCTATAGGCGCCAATTGTGGAAAATAAAATGGCAAGGAAAATACCCCTGCCAACAATGTCCAAACAAAACAAAATAGGCCTAGATGCCACAATAATGCGACTAATTGACGTAATTTATTTTGGCTGGCTTGTATATTCAAAACCAATAACGCTAAGCTATGAAAAGCCAATATTGCTAAAGCGCTTAACACCCTTGCTAGCCCTTGGGCTGTTAACTCATTTTGCCACAGGTGCATTAAAGCCGCAGCAAAACCAACAACAGCGGCGCCATAGAGAGCGCTTAAACTATAACTAATTTGCCAAAAGTATTTCATCTATTTTCTCTCGACATAAAGCAGCACTTAACACAATCAATTGTTCTTGAGTATAGCCACTGGATTTTCTGGGTTTAAAATCGTGATCGCCATCTGGCAACCAGTCAATACTCACGTTTTGCCATGCCTTATCGGCCAATTCTTGCTTAGTGCCAAAAGGATCCCTTTCACCTTGGAATATATACAAGGGCCTTTGCAAACAAGCAAAATGCTCAGTGCGCCAAACCTGTTTTTTTGGTGGGTGAAACGGGTAACCAAAGGCAAAGCTCGCTAAAACCTTAGGTTGATTATCTACACCTTGTTGCTTCGGTAATTCCGTTAATAAACTGGCAACTCGGCCACCTAGTGATTTTCCACCAATAAAGAGTGGTAAATCGGTAGTAGTCTGCTGAATTTGCTGTTGCATGCACTCGAGTAACAGCGGCATTTTATCAGGAAAACATTTACGGCCCAATGTTAATTGCCGCTGCATATAAGCAAAGTTAAAGCGAACAACTTCAATTTTTTGAGCTGCTAATGCGTCTGCTAGCTTTTGCATCACAAGGTGGTTAGCTCCGGCGCCAGCACCATGAGCTAATATTAACCTCGCTTTGGCTTGGTTTGGGCTATTAATCAACGGCGATGGCATTAGTAAACTGCTGCTCAGCAAAAGCGTTTTTTTCTACTTCAACCATATCCATCATCCACTGGCGAAAAGCGGCAATTTTACCTAGTTCAGATTGGCTTTCTCGACAAACAAGATAATAAGCATCTTTACTAATTAACACATGGTTAAAAGGAACAATTAATCGCCCAGAGTTAATGTCAGGCCTAGTCAGTACATTATGGGCCAAAGCAACACCCTGACCATGAATGGCGGCTTGTAACACCATAGATGAATGGCTAAAAATAGGCCCCTGATTTACATTAAACTGTTTTAAACCTTGGCTAGTAAACCAAGCTTTCCAAGCTTGGCGTGAACCATCATGCAATAAATTATGATGACGTAAATCTGCCGGCTCGGTTAACTTTTTACCACTAGTTAATAATAAAGGTGAACACACAGGTAACAGATATTCAGGATGTAACTTATCTGAGTGCAAGTTACGCCAATTGCCTCGGCCATAATATATAGCAATATCGACATCATCGGTTAATGAGCCTTCATCTAAGTCTACGGCTTTAATTCGAACATCAATATCTGGGTGTAATTCGGCAAACTGGTTTAATCGGGGCACTAACCATTGAATAGCAAAGCTAGGCTGCAAACTTACTGTTAATGAACCTTTGGCCCCACGCGCCAACAGTTTTTCAGTCGACTCATAAAGTTGGCTAAAAATATCTTTTACATCTAAAAAATAGCTCTGACCTTCTTCAGTTAACAGCAAAGAACGATTTTTACGCATAAATAATTTTATGCCAAGATGTTCTTCAAGTGCTTTTATCTGATGGCTAATCGCTGCCTGAGTGACATACATCTCGTCTGCAGCTTTAGTAAAACTTAAGTGACGAGCAGCAGTTTCAAAAGCTTTAAGAGCATTTAGCGGAGGTAAGCGACGCGCCATAACAACCTTAGTAAAAACATTTATTAATCACACACATTCCAGCTTAGCGCCTTGCACTACTTAGCAACTGGTTTGTAGCCTTCAATTTTAATATCAGCGCCTTGAAATAAGAATGCTTCCATTTGTTTTTCTAAATAAGCTCTATGTTCTTGATTCATCATGTTTAGCTTATTTTCATTAATTAGCATAACCTGCTTAGACATCCAGTTAGCCCAAGCTTCTTTACTTATTTCATTAAAAATTTTCTTTCCTAACTCACCTGGATAGGGCTGAAAGTCTAAACCTGGGGCGTCTTTTTTAAGGTGGTGACAAAAAACAGTACGACTCATGTGAATTATCCTGATGTTGTTGATGATTGAGGTAAAATTTGTAAAAACAGCTGTTTGGCCGGAGCCGATAAACCCACTGTAGGTAATGCCTCTATTGTAAACCAAGTTGCTGCAGATTGCTGCACACTAAGGGGATTTTGCGCTAATAATACCCGCTGCGGCTGGATCCATAAATGAAAGTGGCTAAAGGTATGGCGAAATGCCGGTAAATCTTCAGATTTTATGATACTAAGTGCATTTAGCTGACAATATTGCTGGCGTTGCTCAGCAGAATCAAACTCTAAAAAGCCATATAACCCACCCCATAAGCCAGCTGCTGGCCGCTGAGTTAATAATACTTGCTGCTTATGCTCTAGTAGCAGCCAAAAACTTTGCCTTTCAGGTAGCGTTTTCTTAGGCTTTTTACCGGGAAATAAAGCTTGCTCACCACGTAAGGCGGCTTGGCAATGTAGTTTTACGGGGCAATCGACACAACGCGGCTTAGAGCGAGTACACAGTGTTGCACCTAAGTCCATCATTGCTTGGTTAAAGGCAGCCGCTTGCTGTTTTGGTGTAACTTGCTCTGCTAACTGCCACAGTTTCTGCTCTACCGCTTTAATACCAGGCCAGCCATCTATGGCAGCAAAACGGCTTAAAACGCGTTTGCAATTACCATCTAAAATAGGCCAATGCTGTTGTAAAGATAACGATAAAATAGCGCCAGCAGTGGAACGGCCAACACCAGGCAAGGCTAAAACCGCTTCAAACTCTGTTGGAAACTCGCCATTGTATTGCTGCACTATCATAGTTGCTGCTTTATGCAGGTTGCGTGCTCGCGCGTAGTAGCCAAGCCCTGTCCATAAATGCAGAATATGGTCTAAAGGTGCAGCGGCCAATGCGCTAACAGTAGGATACTGCTCAATAAAGCGATTAAAATAAGGGATCACAGTTGCAACTTGAGTTTGTTGCAACATAACTTCACTTAGCCAGGTTTTGTAGGGGCTTTTATTTAATTGCCAAGGTAGCGCTTTACGGCCATGCTGCTGATACCAGCTAACAACTTGATTAGAAAACCATTCTGCTTGTTGTTCTTGCAACATATGCCCCTCATTATCTTTTATTCGGGGCAGTATAAGTAGCTAAAACCGTCTTGCCAACACAAACAAGGTTGAGCTAATGAATTAATACAAGGATAATAGCCGGATTAACTTATACTCGGAGCCTTAAATGAGTGATAGCAAGACTGACAGCATAACTACGCCAGCAGCAGAGCAAGCAGATAACCCAACCTATATGCGTAGAATTCGTTCTTTTGTTCTGCGTGAAGGCCGTCTAACCAAAGGCCAACAACATGCGCTAGATAATTATTGGGCCGATTATGGTTTAGCTTATCAAGCTGATGCTTTTGATTTAACAAAAGTCTTTAACAGAGATAATCCGCGCGTATTAGAAATAGGCTTTGGCATGGGTCAGTCTTTAGTGCAAATGGCAAGTGAAACGCCCGACAAAGATTTTATCGGTATTGAAGTCCATCGTCCTGGTGTTGGTGCTTGTATTGCTCTGGCACAATCTAAAGGCTTAACGAATATTAAAATTTTTCAGCATGATGCTGTAGAAATTCTAGAGCACAGCATTGCAGATAATAGCTTAGATACCGTTCAGCTATTTTTTCCTGATCCATGGCACAAAAAACGTCACCATAAAAGACGCATTGTCCAACCTGAGTTTGCAAACTTAGTTCGCAAAAAGCTTAAGCCAGGTGGTGTATTTCATATGGCTACAGACTGGCAAAACTATGCCGAGCATATGCTAGAAGTTATGCAACAGATGCCAGGCTATAGTAATTTATCAGCAACCAACGATTACGTAGAACGTCCTGCTCATCGCCCTTTAACCAAATTTGAACAACGCGGTCATCGTTTAGGCCATGGTGTTTGGGATCTTATGTATAAAAAGGAAAGCTAGATGTTAGCCAATAGCAGTCAGCTAGTATTACGAAATAGTGCAGATTTAACTGGCAATGTATTAATTGTAGAGCCCATTGCTGATGAACTTGGCTCACAGCTATTAGCAAATGCAACTGGTATTAGTTCCCTTAGCTGTTTTACCACGGATAAAGCCGTCGCAAATCAATGGCAACACCCCACTGTTGACTTAGTATTTGATGTTACAGCTAATTTTAACCAGCCATTTGATACTATTGTTATTTTTTATCCAAAAAGTAAAGAACAATTGGCTTATACCTTAGGTCAGCTAAAAACAGCATTTAAAACCGATAGCCAAGTATTTGTAGTAGGTGAAAATAAAGGCGGTATTAAAAGCTTAGCAAACCATGCGAAAAAGCTTGGGCTCGATGCCAATAAACTCGATAATGCTAAGCATTGCTTATGGTTTATGTTACATGGTGATTTAGCTGCCATTAAAACCACAGCGGCTAGCCAGTTTACGGTTACCATTGCCAATAAATCACTCACACTTTATTCGCTTCCGGGTGTATTTAATCATGGCAAATTAGATATAGGCACCGCTTTACTACTGGAGCATTTACCAATAATCTCTCAAGGTAAAGTGCTAGATTTTGCCTGTGGTAATGGTGTTGTAGGTGCAGCACTTAAGTTTACAAACCCGAATATAGACTTATACTGCTCTGATATAAGTAGCATAGCCACTGAAGCAAGCAAACTAACCTTAGCTAAAAATGGTTTGGCAGCAACTATAATCACTGCTGATGGTATACCAGATCAACCTGAGCAATTTGCCGCTATTGTTAGTAATCCCCCTTTCCACACTGGTATTAAAACCAATTACGATATCGTTGAGTTATTTATTCAACAAAGTGCAAAACGGTTAGTGAATAAGGGTAGTCTGACTATTGTTGCTAATAGCCATTTACAATATATGCCAATATTACAGCAATGCTTTAAGCAAGTTGAGGTTAAAGCTAAAGCTAATGGCTTTACAATATACCAAGCCATAAAGCTGTAAAATACCAAATTAAATAATACATAAATTCATTATTTTATAACCAGCAAGTCATTTGTTAACAAAATAACTTGTTAACAAATGACTTGCTGGTTATAATCACGTATTACTTGACATTTTACTGTCATCTATAAAGTATTACATTATCATTAAATTCACTACTTTTACAAAAAAGGTCCTTATTTCATGCAAACACCTGTGATCCTTATCGTCGAAGACGAAGAAGTAACGCGCCTTAATCTGGTTAATCTATTCCAAGGTGAAGGTTATGAAGTCATTGAAGCGGTAAATGGCGAGGAGATGAATCAAAGGTTAGCCGATACTAAGGTTAACTTAGTAGTAATGGACATTAATTTACCAGGTAAAAATGGTTTAATTTTGGCGCGTGAACTGCGTCAAAAGGAAAATATAGGTTTAATATTCTTAACCGGCCGTGACAGTGAAGTTGACCGCATTTTAGGATTAGAAATTGGTGCAGATGATTATTTAACTAAGCCTTTTAACCCTCGTGAATTAACTATCCGTGCTCGTAATTTACTACAACGCACTGTGGCTCAACCTGTCGTTGAAGAACACAAAAGCGTCGTTAAATTTAATGGTTGGACTCTTGATGAGAATAGCCGTAACTTAACATCACCAAAAGGTGTCGCTCGTCGTTTACCAAAAGGTGAATACCGTGCTTTACGCTTAATGCTAGATACACCAGGTAAGATATTTAACCGTGAACAACTGATCCGTCATATGACAGGTCGCGATTTACGCCCTAACGATCGTACTGTTGATGTAACAATTCGCCGCATTCGTAAGCATTTTGAGTCAGACTTAGAAAGCCCAGAATTAATCAGCACTATTCATGGTGAAGGTTATCGTTTTGTTGGCAAGCTAGAAAAGTAAGCTAGTTAATATTGTTCAATATACGCCTCTAGAGCAGCCACGTGCTGCTCTATTTTTTGCTGAAAATCAGCAATTTGTCGCTCAATCCCTTGCCAGTTAACCGCTTCTTTTTCTAGCCTTGCCGCTTGTTGTTGTACCCAGTTTAACCCTATAGTCGCAGCAGCTCCTTTTAATTTATGTGCTACTTCTTTTAATTCATCAGCTTGGTGTTGCACAGCCGCCTCCAGCATTTTATTCATATAGCCAGGATAGAGTTGATTAAATAAGAGCGCACTTCTTTTAACTGAATCTTTACCTAGAGAATTTATATAGTCAGCTATAATATGTTTATTTAAAATCTGCGGCTCGTTACTCTTATTCTGAATTTGCTCTGTTTTTTTCTGGCTAAACTTAACCGCACTTGGTGAGAAAAGCTGGGCTAACTTATTATCTAGCTTGCTTGTATTTAATGGCTTAGCTAGAGCTCCATCAATTTTAATTCCTGCAAGCTGCTGCTCTGCTTTTCGCACATTAGCGCTTAACACTATGATAGGTAAGTTTTTTAAATGTGCTTCACTTCGTATAAACTTTGCTATATCAGCCCCACACATATCAGGCAGCTGCATATCTAATAATACTAAATCTAAATCATCTTCAGTTTCTAATAATGCAAGCGCATCTTCCCCTGTTTCTGCATGTAAAACTTCATGCCCTCGCTGCTCAAGCAAAGCTATAGCAATATCTGCATTTAATGGCACATCTTCTATTAAAAGGATGGTTAACTCTGGACAGCTCACAACTGTTTCTTGCGGTTTAGTGGTGATAGTTGTAGGTATCTGCAGATTGAAGCAACTACCTTCCCCTACAGTACTGGTTAATTCAATACTGCCGCTCATCGCTTCTACTAAAGCTTTAGAGACGGATAAACCAATTCCAGAGCCGACAATACTCATTCGTCGGCCATCTTGCGCTTTATAGTACATATCAAAGATCCGTGACTGCTCTTCTGGCTCAATACCAATACCGGTATCGGTAATAGTAAACTTAAGATCAGCTGGCGTATTAGTGTCTAAATCACAGCTTAGGCTTATGCTGCCTTTAGCGGTAAATTTAACGGCATTATTAATCAGGTTCCATAGAACTTGGCGCAAACGCGTTGGGTCTAAAATAAGGTAATAATCGATATTTGATTTAATCTCTAAATTAAAGGCCAAGCCTTTTTGTTGACATAATAATTCAGCAAAATTGGCAATATCACTAACAAACTGGCTGAATGAAATAGTCTGATGAACTATATCTAGGTCTTGGCGATCAATCTTATCTAAATCAATAATATCATTAAAAATATTACCTAGTGTTTCAGCACTACTAAAGATAGTATTGGCCCATGCATGCTGTTGCTGATCAAGTTCACTTTGTAATAATCTACGCGTTAAGCCGACTATACCGTTAAGTGGAGTACGCAGTTCATGACTCAAAGTAGCAATAAACTTACCTTTATCTTGGTAGGCTTTTTCTAATGCTTGCTCGGCTAATTTACGCGATGTAATATCACGGCCAAAACCCAGTAACCCAATATAGCGCCCCTGCTTATCATAAAAAGGCACTTTGCGAACTTCTAACCAAAGTAACTGGCCATTATCTTTTCTAAATTCAACATCTAAAATCAGTTCAGTGCGCAACTTAGAAACATCTTTTTGCTCTGTTAAAATAGCCGACTGTGCGCTGTCTGATGCGAAAATTTCAGCAGGAAAACGACCTATTAACTCTGAAGCCGTTTTGCCCATAATCATCTCAAACATCTTGTTACAGCTAGCAAAGCGACCCGTTTCATCGCGATAATAAAATAAGTCTGGGGAACTATCGACCATAGAGCGGATCAATAAGGCTTGTTCATCTAATTCTGTTTGTGCTCTTTTACGCTCAGCTATTTCTCGCCTTAATTCATCAATCGCTCTACGCTTGGCTTGGAAGGCTTTTTTACGCTCTTCAATCTCAAAGTTTAATTGCCTAATATTATCTTGCATGCTTTCATTGAGGAGACGCTCTTGATGAGCAGAGTCTTCTAAATAAGATAGTGCCGCATCTAAGTGAAGCACTAAGTAAAATATAAAGGCAATAAAAATTGGCCCAAGCACAACGGCAAACAGCAGCGAACCTTTAACTAAAGGCCAATCAATTTGATTGTTTGAGACAATACCTGCGGCAATGCTAACAACGACGGCAAAACAGCAAATAATAAATAAGCAGGAAATGGCAGATCTAAGCTTGCCCCATTTTCGGATCCAATGGGACAAAGCTCTAATTTGAGGGTGGACAGGACTTTGCATCAGCGACTAACCACAGTTAGTTAAGCAGCAATTACGATGCTGGTTTAATGTCAACCAAAATATTGCGGTATGAGCAATACTGTATTTCTGCTCCCTGTTGGCGATAAGTACCTTGACGGGTATAAGAGTTACGATCTTTGTATAAAGTAATAGCATGTCCCTGTCCCGTCTGCATTGCTTTACCATCGGCTTGACGGCTTTGGGTTAAGCATAGCAACTGAGCTAGCTGACGGTAGTTATCTCTTTCAAAAATATCTCCCGACACTAGCATAGGAGTTTGTAAAGTATTAGAAGCAAATTTCCAGTCAGCAAACTGTGTTCTTAATAAACCTTGCTTCAACTCTGCTGTATCATCACGGGTTAAATAGTGAGTAGATACTTGCTCTAATGTTAGATTAGCACCCTCACCTGCAGCTTGAGTATCATTATTATCGACTAAAAATAGACCATTTTCGCCTAACACTTTAAATTGTATGCTTTGCTCATTCTCTGGCGTTGTATGTAGCTTTACTAATAAAGCTGTGGTTTCATCAATGCCGAAACCATATTGAGTTTTAGTATCATGCAATAAACGAATTAAACGCCCTTGCCTGGCTTGCTCTGAAAATTGACTATCTATAACTCCCCAAGGAAATAAACCTAAGCCACCTTGCGCGCTAAAGGTTAAATGATGTTCAGATAAACCGTTTAAGCAGCTTTGATCTTTATCGCAACCACTTTTAGGTGCAGCCAGATCAAAAGCACCATGTTTCATAGCACTGTAACTATCGCCATTAGTTAACATTGGTATTCTAATACCACGATAACTGCGGCCTGATAATGCGATAGCTGAGGCATTATCCGCGGCTAACACAATATGACCCGCTTTAATCATGCGATCTAATTGCTGCAGCTCGGGTGAGGCTGAGCCATCTTGAAAACGAAATGCATGAACTAAACGGCTCGCATCACCGTCAACAAAGAAGATTGCATCTGCACGTTTTAACTGTGCTACAGCAGAGTCACTTCCTGCCTGACAGAAAGATTCGAGTTCAGACATTAGATCAGGGAAAACACGTTTACGTTGATAAACTCCATGCTGTTCAGCTAACAAGCTTGATAAGTTTTCACAAACATTTTTATTGGTATCGCGCTGCTGCTGAGCTAGCTGATATGCTGCATTGATTGGGAACCAAGTAGCTTCTGCACCGGTTTCTTCAAATAAATTTGTGTAAATATCAACGTCAGCTAGAGGATCCCTGGCCGCTGCGGTAACCACGAGGATCCGTGGTTTACGAGAATCACCAGCAACTTGTTGTGCTAAACGGACAATTTCACGGTAAATTTCTACTGTGGCACTGTTTTTTGTTTGACTTAAATCGGCATAATCTTTTTTGCGTGTACTGCGTTTAGTGCCATCACTCTTTGCCATAACCTGTAACTGGTCTAGCATAAAATTAATTTCATTGGTTGTTAATGCACTATAAACTTCCCGTCCAGATATCCAGACACCATCAATTTCAACATCAGCACTGCGAAAGAGTCGGGTTAGATCACGTTCAGATACAAGTGCATCATCCAGTTTATTAGTAATATGCTGTAATACCGCTATTACCTGTTGCTGCTCTATAATACGCTGATCGCCCCAAAACGAAGGCTCAACAATACTTTTTATATTATCTGCCGATAACTGATACTTTGCGCCGCCTTTAACTGCAGAAGAAAATACATCATTACTAGTACAATAGCGTGTATTGACCGAGCTACAGGTTTGCAAGCCCCCTCCAATAAGCACCATATTATAATCAGGGCCCTTGTTAGATGCAGTAGCAGCGCTTGTATTTGCGACAACCGAGCCAGCCATTAAAATACTCGATAAATACAGACTTAATAATTTCATATTTCTCTTTCTTATTCTTATGCGCAATGAGTAAAGTGTCTAATTACAGACATCGACAATACTCTTTATAATGTATAGATTATCCTTTATTAGCTTCTTTGCCAATTAGCAATAAAAAACAATTTCACTTCAGACAATAAATTAAAGCCACTCCACTTAATAAAATAGGCTAATTTAATATTAATTAACCATAGATACGAATATACATTAATGAGCATATCGCTATAGCAAGCCATAACAACACGGCTAATATCATAGGTTTTGCGCCGGCGGCTCGCATTTTTTCTATCGTAATTCCAGCACCAATTAAAAATAAGCAAACCACTAAGGTTCGCTTAGAAAAAATGAATACTATTTCATAAAACGCACTTAACTGAGGAAAAAAGTAACTTATTAATATCGCTGCGATGTAAGCCAGAATAAAGCCTGGGATCCGCACTGAGTTCTTTTTACTACCAAATAAAAGCGCGGAAACTAAGGCTACAGGAACTATCCATAATGCCCTAGCTAGTTTGGTCGTCGTGGCTACAGCTAAGGCTTGGTCGCCATAAGTCGCTGCAGCGCCTACTACCGAAGAGGTGTCATGAATAGCAATCGCGCTCCACAAACCAAAGTCATGCTGTGATAAAGCTAAATAATGGCCAATCAGTGGGAAAATAAATAAAGCGGCTGAATTAAGCACAAATACGCAAGCTAAAGCAACCGCCATCTGTTCGGCCGTTGCCTTTATGGCCGGCGCTACAGCAGCTATAGCACTACCGCCACAGATAGCTGTGCCTGAGCCAATTAAATAGCCCGTTTTATCATCTAAGCGCAATAACTTAGTTAAGATAAAGCCAAGGATTAAGGTAAAAATAATCGAGCCAACTACTAAGGGTAAACTTTGTTTACTCACCTCTATGGCTTGCTCCAATTGAATACCAAACCCCAAGCCAACAATAGAAACAGATAATAATGTTTTCGTTATTAGGCCAAGGTTAATATTTTTGGGGATCAAGCCTAATGAAGCTAAAAAAAAGCCTAATATCAATGCCACTGGCGAGCTAATAATAGGCATTAAACATAATAAAGCTAAAGTGCTAAATAGCCAAAACTGTGGTTCTTTTAAGGCTGAGCGTGACAACATAATATGTTCAATCAACATAAAATAGATAAGGTTAATCATACCCTAACTTAGCAAGAAACTCTTGCGGTGTAGCGAACAAATCGGTATCAGATGACGTGATTTTTATCAAAGCAGCTGATTCGCCACTTGCTTACTAGTAATTAAATCTATTACTGATTAAAGTAGAAGCCACTCTAGCATTTTCGAGAGCAGCATGGATCAAGCGCAACGAGTCGCCAGTATTATTATAAAGGGATTTCGCCGCCACTTTAGCTTATTTCAAGCGATTACAGCAAAAGCTAAACAACGTTTCGAACTCGCTGATTGGAATGCTTATCAGCAAGATAGCTCACAACGTATTTCTTTTTATGACCAGCGCGTTAATGAAACTCTAGTCTTACTAAAGCAGCACTTTCCTACGGACTGTTTAGATCAAGCATTGTGGCACCAAGTAAAACAACATTACATTGACTATTTACGCTTTCATCCCCAAGCAGAACTAGCCGAAACATTTTATAACTCAGTATTTTGTAAATTATTCTCCCGACAATATTTTCATAATGATAATATCTTTGTTGAGTCCACCTTAAATAAGCAGGCTTTACCCGCGCCGATAGCATCGGTTTATCAAAGCTATTTTCCTGCGCAAGACGGCCTTAAAGCCACCTTGTTACAAATTATTGCTAGCTTTAACTTTGCTACGCCATTTATTAACTTAGATCGCGATATTCGGCTAGTAGTGCAACAGTTTATTGCCCAATCTAGCCATGGTAAATGGACTATCCATCATATTAGATTTGATATTTTAACCAGCATATTTTTTCGAAATAAAGCAGCATATATCGTAGGCAGAGCAGTGACACCTGATGGCCAACAACCTTTTATAATTCCAGTATTACATAATGAACAACAAGGATTATTTATTGATACCTTGCTTACAGATCCTATGCAAATGACTATTGTTTTTGGTTTTTCACGAGCTTATTTTATGGTTGCCTGCCAGGTTCCGTCGGCCTTAGTTCATTTTTTACGCGAACTATTACCAAACAAAACCTTAGCAGAATTATATGCCTGCATTGGCTTGCATAAACAAGGCAAAACCGAGTTTTATCGCGAATTGCTTTATTATTTACAACAGAGTAATGATAAATTTGTTGTAGCCCCTGGCACTAGGGGGATGGTAATGATGGTGTTTACCCTGCCGTCATTTCCTTATGTCTTCAAAGTGATTCGCGATAAGTTTGCACCTAGTAAAGAGTTTGGCCGTGATACCGTTAAAGCGCGCTACTTATTGGTTAAAAAGCATGATCGAGTGGGTCGCATGGCCGATACGCTAGAGTATTCAGACGTTGCTTTACCTAAAAACCGGTTTTCTACCGACTTATTACAAGAGCTGACACAGTCTATTGCGGGGTCTATCAAGATTGAAAACGACCTGGTTATTATAAAGCATTTATATATTGAACGCCGGATGCAGCCGCTTAACTTGTATTTAGAGCAAGCTTCAGATGCTGAACAAACTGTCATTATGGATGATTATGGCAAAGCTATTAAAGAAATGATTGCAGCTAATATCTTTCCGGGCGATATGCTACTAAAAAACTTTGGTGTCACTCGACATAATCGAGTTGTTTTTTATGATTATGATGAAGTGCAATATATGCTCGATGTTAACTTTAGAGCTTTTCCTAAAACCGATAACTATGAAGATGCAATGTTTGCTGAAGGCACTGTATGTGCCGCGCCTGGTGATGTTTTTCCTGAGCAAATGGCTACTTTTGTAACGCCACAGGCAAAAATAAGTCAGTTGTTATTTTCTAAACATCCAGAGTTACTAGAGGCTAGTTATTGGAAAAGTAAACAGGCCAATATTCGCCAAGGTAAAATAGAAGATATTTATCCTTACCCTGACAATATGCGCTTTTATCATCAATACTAGTAATAAACGGATTTATTGCGCAAAAGTAAACTAAAGGCGGTATTTTTAGCCCTGTGTTATCATTTGCTAAAGCAAAAAAGCCTTGTATAACTTCAATTAAAAGAATTCACAATTATATGAAAATTTATGTTGATGCTGATGCCTGCCCGGTTGTAATTAAAGATATTATTTTTAGAGCCGCAGAGCGCAAGCAAATTCAGACTATCTTAGTGGCAAACCAATTAATTAAAGTGCCACCTTCGCGTTTTATTTCTGCTTTGCAAGTATCACATGGTTTTGATGAAGCCGATAACGAAATTGTTCGCCGCTGTGAAGCTGGCGACTTAGTCATTACAGCAGACATTCCGCTTGCCGCAGACGTATTAGCCAAAAACGGCTATGCCCTTAACCCCCGTGGCGAGCTATACAGCCAAGATACCATTAAACAAAAGCTTACTATGCGTGATTTTATGGATACGTTGCGTGGCAGTGGCGTTCATACTGGTGGCCCACCGCCTTTAAATCAAAGTGATCGCCAAGCTTTTGCCAACCAGCTTGATAGCTTACTGCAACGATACTGTGTTTAGTGTTTAGTGTTTAGTGTTTAGTGTTTAGTGTTTAGTGTTTAGTTAACATGCTCGGCTACCATTCGGATAGCTGAAAGCTTGAGCTAAAGCTTTGCTTTTGGCCTGTGATAGGATCTATAAATGCTAGTTTTTTAGCTAATAGCTGTAAGGGCGCATCAAATTGTGGTGGCCCTTTAGGCTGTAACTCTGGATAATAAATATCATTTAATATCGGCATGCCAAGGCTTAGCATATGCAGCCTCAGTTGATGTGTTTTGCCTGTAACCGGTGTTAAGCAAAATAGGCCTTTATTGTCGCACTTTGCAGCCAACTGAATGTCAGACTCGCTATTGGCCTCACCTTTAACGATATGATTAATAAACTTAGGCGTAGCTTTTTCAATCCTATTTTTAATTTGCCATTGTAAAGGTAAGCTTTGCCTTAACAGCTGCTGTTCGATGCTTGCTGTTAACTTAGCAACCGCCTGATACTGCTTGGTTATTTTTTGTAAACTAAATAGCTGGCAATAATCTGCTCGACTTGCTGGATTAATTGAAAATAAGACTAAGCCTGCTGTGTCTCGATCTAGGCGATGTAAAGGCACTAAGTCGGTAATACCCGTTTGTTTTTTAAGCCGTGCCAACAGGCATTCATTCACATATTGCCCTCCTGGCGTAACCGGTAAAAAGTGCGGCTTATCAGCAACTAAAAAATGCTTATCTTGATATAAAATGCGGTGAGCAAAAGGCACTACAGGTTCAGCTTCTACTTCGCGATAATAGCAAAGTCGCTTACTTGGCATATAGCCAGTTTGTTCTGTAATAGGCTCACCATCATGCCAATGCACTTTGCCATCCGCAATTCGCTGTTGCCACACTTGTGGGGTAATAAATGGAAACTTTGCACATAAAAAATCATACACAGTCGTATAATTCGTTACCGCAGGGAGTGTTATTTCAGAAGCTTGGCTAGCAATAGACACCTAGACACCTTAGCCTTTTCAAATAGAAACTTATAACAGCTAGCCTAACATAAATGAGTGGCCGCTAGACTGGATTTAGCAGCAACTTGATTGCATTTTATGTCTTGCTAACGCTAAAATGACGCCTCTCACTCTTAATCACACCATTAATGCGTATTACCATGCTAACTACCTATTACGCTTCGTTGCCATTGTAACTATGGCGCATAATAACTCCGTACTTAAGTTACGTAAGCAGCAATTATTGCTTTCTACTCGTGTGTTTAATGCTAGAGGCAGCAAGGTTATTCGCTGCGAGCAGTGCTTACTCCCTGCCACGAATTGCATTTGTGCAAGCAAGCCTATAGTGAACAGTCACAGTGCTTTTTGCTTTATTATGTATACTGGCGAATGCTATAAACCTAGCAATACTGGTCGTATTATTGCAGATGTTATTTCTGATAATTATGCCTATGTTTGGGATCGTACTCAGCCGGATCCTAATATGTTAGCCCTGTTACAAAACCCGCGTTATGCACCTATAGTGGTTTTTCCACAGCAATATGCAGAAGCTGAGCGCTGTATAAGTTCCCCGCTGCAGCTTGAAAGTGTACAAGAAGGCAAAATTCCACTATTCGTTATGCTTGACGGCACCTGGCGTGAAGCCAAGAAAATGTTTAAAAGCCCTTATTTAACCAAACTTGCTGTGTTGGGTATTCAGCCAGCGCAAGGATCGGGTTATCAATTACGTGAAGCCGCACATTTACATCAACTTTGTACCGCTGAAGTTGCCATAGAAGTACTTAAATTAGCCAAGGATCATACTGCAGCTGAGGCTTTGAGTCGTTACTTTGACCTATTTCGCCAAGCTTATATTGTGGGTAAACCGCATCTAAGCTTTAATGCACCTACTAAATAATCTCGGGAAACTGATAACCATGCGTGAAGTGATACTAAATAAAGCCAATGTTGAGTTATATAAGATATTAAAATTTGAAGGGCTGTTAAGTAGTGGAGGCGAAGCTAAAGCCGCAATTAACGCCGGTTTAGTTAAAGTTAATGGTGAGGTAGAAACGCGTAAAGGCCGCCAGATTAATGCCGGAGATGTTGTTGAGTTTGCACAGCAACAGTTACAAATAACGGTGATCTAACATAATTATGGCTGGTCGCTAATAGCGTTATAAGCGCCAGCCATATAATTTAATTTGCTGCCGTATCTAAAGGAGCAAAGCTTTTTACTAAGTCATCAACCGCTTTCATCTGTTGCAGATAAGCTTCTAATTTAGCTAAAGGCAACGCGCAAGGACCATCACATTTAGCCTGATCCGGATCAGGATGCGCTTCAATAAATAAGCCGGCTATGCCTAACGCCATACCTGAACGCGCTAATTGCGCTGCTTGAGCACGACGACCATCAGCAGAGCTCTCACGTCCACCGGGTTTTTGTAAGGCATGAGTTGCATCAAAAATAACCGGCGCATAGTGCTTCATTTCATCCATGCCCAGCATATCAACAACTAAGTTGTTATAGCCAAAGCTTGAACCGCGCTCGCATAGCATAACTTGCTCGTTACCGGCTTCTTTAAACTTAGTCATAATATGACGCATTTCATGTGGCGCTAAAAACTGTGGTTTTTTTACGTTTATCACAGCGCCCGTTTTCGCCATAGCTACCACTAAATCGGTTTGACGCGCTAAAAAAGCTGGCAGCTGGATCACATCAACAACTTCAGCAACCGGCGCGGCTTGATAAGGCTCGTGAACATCAGTAATTAGCGGAATATTAAAAGTCGTTTTAATTTCCTCAAAGATTTTTAAGCCTTCTTCTAAACCAGGTCCACGATATGAATGCACTGAAGAACGATTTGCTTTATCAAAAGAAGCTTTAAACACATAAGGGATTGCCAATTTTTGTGTTACTTCAACATAATGCTCTGCTACGCGCATGGCTAAGTCTCGAGATTCCAAGACATTGATACCGCCAAATAAAACAAAAGGCTTATCGTTAGCTATCTCAATTGCGCCTACTTTAATCATTTTCTGCATTAGTATTTTCCTATATTAGGTGTAATCAGACTCAATAGTTAAACGTTACTGCAGACCTGTTAAAAAAACATCTGAATAAACACCGGTTGTTTAGTAATAGCAACACGAATAGCTAAGGCTAACCAGCCTAAAGCACCGAGTAAGCAAAACCAACGAATCGCTAAGGTGCGTCCCTTAAAGGCCATAACGCCAAGAATAATATAGGCTATTACAGCAAACACTTTTTCAGTTAGCCAAGGATTAACAAACGGATACTGGTTAAGTACTAACATTAAGCCAACTGCACTTAATAACAACAAGGTATCAATTATATGGGGGGCTATTTTAAAAAACTTACGCTGCAATAAAGATGCTGATTGCAGCCTCATGGCAAACCGAACTAATAAAAAACTAACACTAATAAACACAAGTAATAAGTGAGTATGCTTTATTGCCATATACATGGAGTGATTATCCTTATATCAATTTACTAATACGACTTTACTCGGCTAGCTACTTAGCCAACAGCCACCTGTGATGCGCCAGTTATCACCATAATCTTTTTTTGATTCAACACAGCCAAAACCACGTTCAATTAATAGCTTTTGTACTGCTTCGGCTTGATTATAACCATGTTCTAACCATAACCAACCATTAGCATTTAAAAATTGTGGCGCTTGCTGAATTATATAGCGAATATCAGCTAAGCCCTGCTCTGCTGCAGTTAGTGCAGTAATAGGTTCAAAGGTTAAATCCGCTAAATGCGCATCGCTAGTGTCAATATAAGGTGGGTTACTGACTATTAAATCAAACTGCATGCCTGTTAATGCGCTAAACCAATCACTTTGTAACACGCTACAGTTTTTAATCTGTAATTCCTGCTGATTACGTTGCGCTAACGCTACCGCATCGGCGATATAATCGACTGCAATAACCTGCCATTGCGGTTTATTTTTAGCTACGGCTAAGGCGATAGCACCTGTCCCTGTGCCTAAATCTACAACCTTAGCCGCTCTGGGTAAGGCTAAACTTAGCGCTTGCTCAACTAAGGTTTCGGTATCTGGCCTTGGGATTAACGTACAAGGGGCAACTTCAAGTTTTAGATCATAAAAATACCAATAGCCCAATAAATAGGCTAAAGGCTGGCCCTCAACCCGCTGCTCAACTAATAGCGTAAGCTGCTGCAATTGAGCGGCGGTTAAGAGTTGCTCAGATTCACGATATAAGTAAGTCGCCGGCACTTGCAGCACATGGCATAAGCACAGTCTAGCCTCAATATCGGCAGTAGCAGTCACTACCTCAAGTTGTGTTCTAGCTTGCTGCTGCCACTGGCGTAACGTTAAGCTCATACTGCTGGAATCATGCTAGCATCTGTTGCCATTAACGGTTTTCATCCGCTAATGTCGCTAATAAATCGGCTTGATGCTCTTGCTTTAATGGCTCTAGTACTTGATCTAAATCACCTTCCATCACATCTAATAAACGATAAATTGTTAGGTTAATTCGGTGATCCGTTAACCGCCCTTGTGGGAAGTTATAAGTACGAATACGTTCAGAGCGATCGCCACTACCGACTAATGAGCGACGAGTCGACTCTTCTTCTAAGCGTCGTTTTTCATCTTCAGCCGCTTGAATCCGCGATTGTAATACACTCATCGCGCGGGCACGGTTTTTATGTTGTGACCGCTCATCCTGACACTCAACCACAATACCTGTTGGTAAATGGGTAATACGAATAGCTGAATCGGTTCGGTTAACGTGCTGACCACCTGCACCCGATGCTCTAAAGGTATCGACCTTTAAATCAGCCGGATTAATTTCTATTGCTTCGCTCTCTGGCACTTCTGGCATAATAGCAACGGTACAAGCAGAAGTATGAACTCGGCCTTGTGACTCGGTTGCAGGCACCCGCTGCACCCTATGGCCACCCGACTCAAATTTTAATGAGCCATAGGCGCCTTCACCTTGTAAGCTAGCAATAATTTCTTTATAGCCACCATGCTCGCCTTCATTAGCACTAATTACTTCTAGTTTCCAACGCTGCTTCTCAGCAAAACGACTGTACATTCTAAATACATCACCAGCAAAAATGGCGGCTTCATCACCACCGGCACCGGCACGAATTTCTATAAAACAGTTACTGCTATCGTTAGGATCTTTTGGCAGTAATAAGATCTGTAAGTCATTTTCTAATTGCTCTATTCGCTGTTTGGCTTCTTTATATTCTTCTTGTGCCATTTCACGCATATCTGGATCACTATCTTTTTGCATTTCTTCTGCAGATAGCAAGTCTTGTTTGGCTTGCTGATAATCTGTAAATGCCTTACTAATATGCTCTAACTGACTATATTCTTTGGAGAGTTCGCGATAACGGTTTTGATCATTAATCACAGAAGCATCACTTAATAGTGCCTGTACTTCTTCATAGCGCTCTACTAATCCTTCAAGCTTGCGATATACCGATTCATTCATACTGTTACTTACCTGATTACAGATCTAACAAAGTGTTGATCAATGATTGTTGACTCAGCGCTTGATCCTGCAATAACTGCCGAATAGCTTTAGTCGGGCTGTGCATCAGCCGATTACTAAGTTTATGGGATAATTCAGTTAACACCTTTTCAGCGTCTTGACCTGTGGCTAACTGATTAAGTGCTTTAGCTACTAATTCTGCTCTAATTTGCTCACAACCTTGGCGATAATCTCGCACCCAGTCGACATTACCTTGTAAGGCTAACCACTGCGCAAACTCATTGGCACCTGCGCTGATCATCTGCTTGGCTTGCTCGGCTGCTTGCTGGCGGTTATTTAAATTTTCGGCAACGATAGTTTGTAGATCATCGACTGTATATAAATACGCATCTTCTAAATCACCTACTTGAGGCTCAATATCGCGAGGTACGGCTAAATCAACTAAAAACATCGGTTTATGCCGCCGCACTTTTAATGCTTGCTCTACCATACCTTTGCCGACTATAGGCAAGGTGCTGGCGGTTGAGCTTATAACAATATCGGCTTGTGCTAAATGCGATGGCACTTGGGCCAAGGTGATAGCTTGAGCATTAAACTGTTTTGCTAAGCTAACCGCACGCTCATGAGTACGGTTTGCCACGGTTAATTGTTGTGCCCCATGCTCTTGTAAATGACGGGCAACTAACTCTATGGTTTCTCCCGCGCCAATTAGTAGAACTTTAACGGTACTTAAGCTACCGAAAATTTGTCGAGCTAAACTCACGGCAGCAAAGGCAACCGACACCGCATTAGCACCGATATCTGTTTCGGTTCTTACTTGTTTAGCAACCGCAAAGGTTTTTTGAAATAAACGTTCGAACTGAGGGTTAATGGTGCCAGCGTTACGAGCTTGACTATAAGCTTGTTTAACTTGGCCAAAAATTTGTGGTTCACCTAACACTAAAGAGTCTAAACCTGAAGCGACTTGCATTAAGTGAATGGCTGCGTCATTGTCTTGGTGTAAATACAAATGTGGTTGAAGCTCGCTAGCTTCAACGTGATGAAATTTAGCTAACCAGTCAATTACTTGTTCCGCTTGCGCCGTTGAACCGTTAAAATACAATTCAGTACGGTTGCACGTTGATAGCACAACCGCATTAGCGATACTGGTTAATGTTGTCAGTTCGCGTAAGGCTTCAGGCACTTGCTCTGGAGCGAACGCAACTTTTTCACGCAGCGCTACGGGTGCCGTTTTATGATTAATGCCGAGAGCGAAAATGGCTATCACCTGTATCATCAAAATTATTAGGAGGCGAATTGTACGAAAAAGCCCTAACTAAGAAAAGCACAGTGAAGGACTTTAGTATAACTAATCGCTGTTATCGCACGTTATTTACAGTTGTATTAAGCCTTTGGTTAACAGGATGCGGCCTATTCACTAACAAAGTAGTGTTCGAGCCGCCGCTTACTGCTAACGCTAGGCAAGCGCAATTGCAAGCTATGCAGCAGTTTACCATACAAGCAAGCGTAAGTATTAAAACAGCACAAGACTCAGTCAGTGGTAATTTACACTGGCAACAACTGCAAGCTGAACATTATACCGCGCGTTTAAGTAATTTTCTTGGGATTAGTTTATTTGAGTTAGAACAAAACCAAGCTGGTAGCCAAATTCAACTTAGAGGTGAAACCTATCAAGGTGTAGATACTAGCAGTTTATTGTTACAGCTATCAGGCTGGTCTATGCCTTTAGCTGATATGCCATTATGGCTACGTGGCTTACCTGGCAAAAATAGCCAACATATTCGCTATGATGAACTAGGCCGAGTGACCCATTTTAGTTTAACTGATAGCACAGGCATTATCTGGCAACTTGAATACCAAAGCTTTTTTACGGATTCATTAGCATTACCTAAACGTTTACTGCTTAGCAGTGATAATACCAGAATAAAGCTGGTTATTCGGAGTTGGCAATGACAAGTTTAACGCTACCTGCGGTCGCGAAAATTAATTTATTTTTACATATTACTGGTCGTCGCGATGATGGCTATCATAATTTGCAAACTTTGTTTCAGTTATTAGATGTCGGTGATGAACTTACCTTTACTCCCCGAGCTGATAACCAGCTAAACTTAGACTCTAATAACCAAGCGCTTATTAACGATGAAAACTTAGTTATGCGTGCGGCTAAAAAATTACAACATTTCGCCCTGCAACAAGGTATCAATACCGGCTGTGATATTTTTTTAAATAAACGCTTACCTATGGGAGGCGG
Source organism: Rheinheimera sp. WS51 (assembly GCF_050936095.1). Lineage (NCBI taxonomy): Bacteria > Pseudomonadati > Pseudomonadota > Gammaproteobacteria > Chromatiales > Chromatiaceae > Rheinheimera > Rheinheimera sp. WS51. The sequence goes on along the minus strand of NZ_JBOTRC010000001.1, from coordinate 782,547 downwards.
TTTAGGTGGTGGCTCTTCAGATGCTGCAACCACGTTATTAGCGTTAAATAAATTATGGCAACTGGGTTTGTCTAGTGCCCAGTTGGCCAAGATAGGTTTACAGTTAGGTGCGGACGTTCCTGTCTTTGTTCAAGGCCGAACCGCGTTTGCCGAAGGCGTAGGTGAAAAGCTGACCCCCGTTGATTTACCAAGCAAAGTTTTTTTAATTGTTACCCCTGACTGCCATATTAGCACCGCTGAAATTTTCTCTCACCCCGCCTTAATTCGTGACAGTAAAGCCTTAACACTGGACACTTTAATGTACTCTTCTTGGCGAAATGACTGCCAACCATTAGTAGAGAAGCTGCAGCCAATTGTTGCAATAACCTTACAGTGGTTGCTAGAATACGCACCATCTCGAATGACGGGTACTGGCGCCAGTGTATTCGCCGAATTCCCTGACCGAACCAGTGCTCAGCATGCCCTAGCAAAATTACCCGCCGATTGGCAGGGCTTTATTGCGCAAGGGGTCAACCAGTCGCCGTTGTTGGCTGCGTTGGCAGATACCGAATAAGATAACTGATAGTAACTTATGTTGCTGTTTTATGATAAACCGGACTCACAACAGCCCTGAGGATCCCACCGTGCCCGACATGAAGGTTTTCGCTGGTAATGCAATACCAGAACTCGCAAGTAAAATCGCCAGCCGCCTGTATATTAAACTTGGAGATGCCGAAGTCGGCCGTTTCAGTGATGGCGAAGTTAGTGTTCAAATAAATGAAAACGTACGTGGAGCCGATGTATTTATCATCCAGTCTACTTGCGCACCAACTAATGATAACCTAATGGAACTCATTGTAATGGTTGATGCTTTACGCCGTGCTTCTGCCGGTCGTATTACTGCGGTTATGCCTTACTTTGGTTATGCGCGTCAAGATCGTCGCGTGCGCTCTGCCCGTGTGCCTATTACGGCTAAAGTGGTTGCTGACTTTTTATCAAGTGTTGGCGTAGATCGTGTTCTAACTGTTGATTTACACGCAGAGCAAATCCAAGGTTTCTTTGATGTACCAGTAGATAACGTTTTTGCCAGCCCAGTCTTATTAGAAGATATGCGCAAAAAAGCCTTTAACGCTCCTGTTGTGGTATCACCTGATATTGGTGGTGTTGTTCGTGCTCGAGCTATTGCTAAGCTATTAAACGATGCCGACTTAGCTATTATTGATAAACGTCGCCCTAAAGCGAATATTGCCCAAGTAATGCATATCATTGGTGATGTGAAAGATCGCGACTGTATTATTGTTGACGATATGATTGATACCGGTGGCACTTTATGTAAAGCCGCTGAAGCCTTAAAAGAACACGGTGCTAAACGCGTTTTTGCTTACGCAACTCACCCTGTATTTTCTGGCAATGCTGCAAAAAATATCGCCGAATCAGTTATTGATGAACTAATTGTTACTGACACTATTCCGCTGACTGCAGAAATGAAAGCTGTAGCTAAGGTACGTCAATTAACCTTAAGTGAAATGCTAGCTGAATGTATTCGCCGCATTAGCAATGAAGAATCAATATCGTCAATGTTTGATTAATGCATGGTTACTCAATGTTTGGCTATTAAATAACGCGCATTAGATTAGTGAATCAGCGAAATGATTAAGTTAAACTTAGCTAACTAAATATTATCAAACATAAAAACCACACCTTTATAGGTGTGGTTTTTTTATGCTAACAACTTCTAGCGCATTTTATTGAACTCTTGCTCAGCTTGTTCGCGTGACATGCCGTAACGTTCTTGCATTTTACCGCAAAATTTATCGATCCGGCCGTCTACTTGCTGTAGATCATCGTCAGTTAACTTACCCCATTTCTCTTTAATAGAGCCTGTCATTTGTTTCCACTTACCTTCTGCAATATCGCTATTCATAGAATATCTCCTGTTGAAGTAGTTAGAAATTGCAATACTTAGTTCAATACAGCATTGCAGTCACTGAGAATAAAGCAAAAGCCACACCAACTATTTACATAAGATAAATCAACAACTTAAAAACAACGAATTTATTTAGCTGCCGAACCAGTTAACATGACATGTAAATCTTACTTACTAATTTGCAATAAATTCGCGAAAGCAAAAAAATAGCATGATTATTTTAATTTGCAGCAACCCTAAACCAATGGTAAAATGTCGCGCCCCTAAATAGGGGGCATCCAACCTAAGACTGGTCGCAAGTCTTAGGACACACTAATTATTGGAGTACATCATGTCTGATGCAACAATCGTATTAAATGCAGAAGTCCGTACTGATTCAGGGAAAGGTGCGAGCCGCCGCCTGCGTCACGAAGACAAAGTTCCAGCTATCATCTATGGTGGCGGTAAAGATGCGCAATCTATCACTTTAGAGCACTCTAAATTGTTAAAAGCGCAAACTGATGAAGCTTTCTACTCTCACATTATCACTATTCAAGTTGGTAAAGAGAAAGTTAAAGCTATCGTTAAAGCGATGCAACGTCACCCATTTAAGCCAAAAATCATGCACGTTGACTTCCAACGCGTAGAAGCTGGTCATGAATTAAAATCTATCATTGCTATTCATTTAATCAATGAAGAAGCTGCAGTGAAGAAAGGTGGTATTGTTGTTCGTGGTGCAAACGAAGTAGAAATTACTTGTTTACCAAAAGACTTACCAGACGCTATCGAAGTTGACGTAAGCGAAATGGCTATTGGTACCACTATTCACTTATCTGATATCAAAGCGCCTAAAGGTGTTAGTTTCACTCAATTAACGAAGGGCGAAGGTCACGACATCGCTATCGTTTCTGTGAACAAGCCAGGCGGTAAAGCTGTTACTGAAGATACAGAAGAAGAAGAAACTGATACTCCTGAGTAATGTCTGCTAAAACTCAGTCAGCAGTGCAGTTGATTGTGGGCTTGGGAAATCCAGGCCCTGAATACAGCCAGACTCGGCATAATGCAGGGGTCTGGTTTGTTTCACAATTGGCACGAGCTTTTAATGTTAACTTAAAAAGTGAACCTAAATTTTTTGGTTATACCGGCAAGTTTATTTGCGCGGGCCAAGAATATAAATTGCTGATCCCAGCAACTTACATGAATTTAAGCGGTAAATCGGTGCTAGCAATGGCTCAGTTTTACAAGCTCTCCCCAGAACAAATACTGGTTGCCCATGATGAAATGGCGCTTGAACCTGGTATTGCAAAATTTAAACTAGGCGGTGGTCATGCTGGCCATAATGGTTTGCGCGATATTATTGCGCGGCTAAGCAATAACGCCAATTTTTATCGATTACGCTTAGGCATTGGTCATCCTGGACACAAAGATCGGGTAACCGGCTATGTACTTGGTAAAGCGCCACAATCTGAGCAACAATTAATAGAAAGCGCTATTGATGAGGCTGTTCACTGTTTTGAGATCCTCGCTCGCGATGGCCTGGTGAAAGCACAAAACCGCTTACATAGTTTTTCAGCCAGCTAAACTAGCCGGCTCCATAATTACAGCACGCAAAGGAACATCTTATGGGTTTTAAATGTGGCATAGTTGGCTTACCTAATGTTGGTAAATCTACTCTCTTTAACGCGTTAACTAAGGCCGGTATTGAAGCTGCAAACTTCCCGTTCTGTACTATTGAACCTAACACAGGTGTAGTACCAGTACCCGACTTACGCTTAGATACGTTAGCAAAAATTGTTAACCCGCAACGTGTATTACCTACCACTATGGAGTTTGTTGACATAGCCGGTTTAGTTAAAGGTGCATCAAAAGGTGAAGGGTTAGGCAATAAGTTCTTAGCTAATATCCGTGAAACAGATGCTATAGGTCATGTAGTTCGCTGCTTTGAAGACGAAAACATTATCCACGTTGCCGGCAAAATTGATCCAGCTGATGATATTGATACTATTAATATGGAATTAGTCTTATCAGATATGGACACGGCTGAGCGCGCCATCGTTCGCATAAGTAAAAGGGCTAAAGGCGGCGATAAAGACGCAAAAGCCGAACTTAGTGTATTAGAAAAAGTAAAAGCGCATTTAGAGCAAGGTGAAACACTTCGCCAGCTAGAGCTGGATAAAGATGAGCTAGCCTTAATCGCCTATATGAATTTCTTAACCATTAAACCAACGATGTATATCGCCAACGTGACTGAAGATGGTTTTGAAAACAACCCGTATTTAGACATAGTGCAAGCTATTGCCGATAAAGAAGGCGCCATTGTGGTTCCGGTTTGTGCGGCCATTGAATCCGAAATTGCCGAGCTAGATGACGACGAAAGAGCCGAGTTTATGGCTGATATGGGCTTAGAAGAGCCTGGCCTTAATCGTGTTATTCGTGGTGGCTACTCCTTACTTAGCCTACATACATATTTTACCGCTGGCGTAAAAGAAGTACGCGCTTGGACAGTTAGAGTAGGGTCTACTGCGCCACAAGCGGCAGGTGTTATTCACACAGACTTTGAGAAAGGCTTTATTCGGGCAGAAGTTGTCGGTTACGAAGACTTTGTTCAATTTAAAGGTGAAGCCGGTGCTAAAGAAGCAGGTAAATGGCGTTTAGAAGGTAAAGATTACATTGTTAAAGATGGCGATGTAATGCATTTTCGCTTTAACGTTTAACTATTTTTGTTATTTTATAAAAAAACCGGTGCTTGCATCGGTTTTTTTTATCCTTAATTTACTGACAAGCTGGCATCACTATTATCGATAACCTACTTGCACATAGCACAACTATAGCAATATTGATTATCAAAGCATCATTTTGCATATTAAATCAGCAAACAAACCAATAAAACAATTTAAACTAAAAAAAACGGTTGACGCTATGGGGTCAGTTCAGGATAATACGCGCCACTTGCTTAGGTTAAGTTTGTAAGGCTACATAGCTCAGCTGGTTAGAGCACAGCACTCATAATGCTGGGGTCGCAGGTTCGATTCCCGCTGTAGCCACCACTTACTTTGCCTGTGCATGCGGGAATGGCGGAATTGGTAGACGCACTGGATTTAGGTTCCAGCGCCGCGAGGCGTGAGAGTTCGAGTCTCTCTTTCCGCACCACTTTAGTGGTGCACACATAGTCAAGTACAGCAGGGGCGTAGCCAAGCGGTAAGGCAACGGGTTTTGATCCCGTCATGCGTTGGTTCGAATCCAGCCGCCCCTGCCATTAAATTCTGTGTTAATGGTTTAAATAAACGATTACAACACACCCTGTTCTACAGGGGCGTAGCCAAGCGGTAAGGCAACGGGTTTTGATCCCGTCATGCGTTGGTTCGAATCCAGCCGCCCCTGCCATTAGATACTAAACCCAGCTTATGCTGGGTTTTCTATTTCTAGCTTACTAGCATTAGCTTAAGCCAACTGCATATTTAGCAACAAAACTCTTTAGCTTGCCACTTTTACTCGCAACAGCCATACCTAAATGTCTTAATTTGCGCAGCAATGGCATTTGCTGACTAAAACCAACATAAAATGTATCCATAGCCGCCATCATAATATTATTCGCTAAACGGCGCTTACGCTGATAATTAGCTAAAAGGCTTTCAGCAGCTAAGTCTTGTTGTTGATTAAACGCTGTTGTAAGCAGGTCAGTTAATAATTTAGCATCAGCAAAGCCTAGGTTAACACCTTGCCCGGCTAATGGATTAATAGTGTGGGCGGCATCCCCTACTACTACCACACGATTTTGATAGTATTGATTAACCTGCATTTTAGCTAAAGGAAACCAGCCGGTTTCTAGTACCTCGACTTGACCTAATTGCGCAGGGAAAGCTTCCAGCAGTAAGGGCTGCAATTGCGCTGGCGTTAAGGCTGCTAATTGTTTTACTTTAGCTGCGTTATCATACCAAACCAAAGAGGCTTGGTGATCTGGTAGCGGTAAGAAAGCACGAGGGCCCTGCTCGGTAAATTGCTGCCAAGTAATATCTTGCTGCGGGTAAGGTGTTCGCACCCGAGCAATTAAGCACGCTTGCCGATATTGCCAACCATGAGTACCAATACCAGCAAATTGGCGTAACTGTGACTTAGCTCCATCAGCTGCTACAAGTAATTTTGCCTCAAGTATTTCCCCGGTGTTTAAGGTAACGCTGGCCTGCTCTGCACTTTGCTGTAAAGCCGTAACATAGGCTGGGCAATACAAGCTTAGTTTGCCATCAAGTTGCTGCCATAAAGCTAATTGTAATAGTCTATTTTCAACAATATGGCCAAGGTGACTATGGTTTATCTCTTTTGCATTAAATGCCACTACATGGCTTGCTAGCTCAAAGGCGTGTAAGCGTTGATAAGGGCATAACCGCATTTGCTGTAAATGTTGCCATGCGCCTAATTGCCTTAGCCAAGTCTCGCTAGCTAAGTTAATTGATGATACCCGCAAATCAGGCTCACTGGCATTATCATAAGGCATAGGTTGCCGTTGCTCGACTAACGCAACTTGCATACCGGCATCGGCTAAAGCTAAAGCAGTAGCCGCACCTACCATGCCACCACCAACAACAATTACATCGTATTTCATTGCTTTATTTTCACTGGTTTCAATGAGTTTATCGCTTATTGTACGCAGCCCAGATTAAAATTGACAATAGAGCTTGACGAGTGACGAAAAATACGGCATTTTCGCGCCCTATTTGGCATAGCCTACTTCTAGTGCTAGCCTATTACTTTTATTTCTGCTGGAGATAACTAATGCGTAATGTAACTGTTGCTGCAACACAAATGATTGGTGGCTGGGATGTTGATCAAAATATTCAACGTGCTGAACGCTTAGTGCGTGATGCAGCCGAAAAAGGTGCACAAATAATTCTATTACAAGAGTTATTTGAACGTAATTATTTTTGTCAGAAACAAAAGCCTGAATATTTAGACTTTGCAACTTCTGTTGATGAGAACCCTGCTGTACAACACTTTAGTAAAATTGCTAAAGAACTACAGGTTGTATTGCCTATTAGTATTTATGAGCGCTCAGGCCACTGTTTATATAATACCGTTGTCATTATCGACGCCGACGGTAGCAATTTAGGTATTTACCGTAAAAGTCATATTCCAGATGGCCCAGGTTATAGTGAAAAGTATTACTTCACACCAGGTGATACCGGCTTTAAAGTCTTTGAAACTCAGTATGCAAAAATTGGCGTGGGTATTTGTTGGGATCAATGGTTTCCTGAATGTGCCCGTAGTATGGCACTAATGGGAGCAGAGCTATTATTCTACCCAACTGCTATTGGCTCAGAGCCACATGACGCTACTATTGATTCAAGTGGTCATTGGCAACGCACCCAGCAAGGCCATGCTGCAGCAAACGTAACGCCACTAATAGCTTCTAACCGTATTGGTACAGAAACCGAAGGTGATTACTCTATTACATTCTATGGTTGCTCATTTATTGCTGATGAGTCTGGCGCCAAAGTACAAGAAGCCGGCCGTACTGAAGAAGCAGTACTAGTGCATACATTTGATTTAGATGCTATCGCTGCTACACGTCGTGCTTGGGGCGTATTCCGTGATCGCCGCATCGATTTATACGGCACTGTATCAACTAAAGATGGTGCGACTAAGCAGCCTAAAGTTCAAGGTGGCAACTAAGTGAGATACCGTAATTTATCTACCACACCCCGTGCTGACGGCTTTAGTATGCCTGCAGAATGGGTTGAACATAAACAAACTTGGATGATTTGGCCTGAGCGCACAGACAGCTGGAGACTTGGTGCTAAACCTGCACAACAGGCCTTTGTTACAGTCATTAAAGCCATAGCTGAATTTGAACCTGTTAGTGTTGGTGTATCAGCAAATCAATATGCTAATGCAGTAGCACAACTTACAGACACCGACAGTAAATTTGCTATTCGTGTTGTTGAGATTGCAAATAACGACTCTTGGTGTCGCGATACAGGCCCAACCTTTGTTACTAATGGCAAAGGTGAGGTGCGAGGTATTGACTGGGCCTTTAACGCTTGGGGTGGCTTAAATGGCGGCTTATATTTCCCATGGGATAAAGATGACCAAGTTGCCAGTAAAGTATTGGGTATAGAACAATTACCACGCTATCGCACTGACGACTTTATTTTAGAAGGTGGCGCTATTCATGTTGATGGTGAAGGTACTTTACTTACCACCGAAGAGTGCTTATTAAATGCTAACCGCAATCCTAATTTAAGCCGTGAGCAAATCGAGCAACAAATGTGCGATTATCTGGGTATTGAAAAAGTGCTTTGGTTAAAGCAAGGCATTTTTAATGACGAAACGGATGATCATATTGATAATATGGCCTGTTTTGTTAAACCTGGTGAAGTGGTATTAGCTTGGACTGATGATGAAAGCGATCCGCAATATACTCGCTCTAAAGCAGCCTTAGACTATTTAGAAGCCAGCACTGATGCCAAAGGTCGTAAGATTATAGTGCATAAACTACCTCAGCCTGCACCTATCCTTGCTAGTGCCGATGAATATGCAACCGTTGATGATTCCATGCAAGCTAAGCCTCGTGAAGCCAACACGCGCTTAGCAGGCTCTTATATCAACTTCTATTTATGTAATGGCGGTTTAATTATGCCTACTTTTGACGATCCAAACGACAAAGTAGCTGCAGATATTTTACAAAAACTGTTTCCAGAGCATAAAGTAGTTACTGTGCCAGGACGCGAAATATTATTAGGTGGCGGTAATATACACTGTATTACCCAGCAACAACCCGCCAAGTAAACTTCAGGGGGAAATTAATATTCCCCCTTCTGCTTTTTATTTTCAGCAATAACGTTAAGCCGCTTAGTTTAAGCGCTATATTGCCAATGACTACTCAGCTTACACCTACGGCAACCATAATTATGTTTAAGGAGTTATTATGTCAAAAGCCTGCGCGTTACATATTTTAGTGAAAACAAAGCCTGAAGCAGAAAAGCTGAAACAGCAGCTAGCTAAGGGCGCTGACTTTGCTAAGTTAGCTAAACAACACTCACTATGCCCATCTGGCAAAAAAGGCGGTGATTTAGGCGAGTTTAAAAAAGGCCAAATGGTTAAAGCGTTTGATGATGTTGTATTTAAACAAGCAATTTTAGAGGTGCATGGCCCAATTAAAACCCAATTTGGTTACCATTTAATTAAAACCTTGTATCGCAGTTAAATGTTTAGTGCTGAATTTTGAGTGCTGAGTGTTTAGTTTGGACTGTGGACTAACTTAAGATAAATTATTGAGGTTCGGTTTTACCCTAAACTAACCATTGCAGCCCTGGACGGGCGTAAATGAGCCCCCAGGGATGGGTTTACGGCGTGTTAGTGTGGGTAAACCGAACCGTATACACTTGAGTGTTAAGTTTTAAGTGTGGGCTGACTAACATAAATTATTGAGGAACGCTTTTAGCCTAAACTAACTATTGCAGCCCAGAATTAGCGGTAAGCTAATGCAGGGCTTTAAGTAGTAGTATTAGTATTACTGGCCTTTAATTTCGCTACGGCCTTTATAGGGTGCTTTGCTACCTAATTCCTGCTCAATGCGCAGTAATTGGTTATACTTAGCAACCCGATCAGAGCGGCATAATGAACCAGTTTTAATTTGGCCAGCTGCAGTACCTACGGCTAAATCAGCAATAAAGGCATCTTCAGTTTCACCGCTACGATGAGAAATAACAGCTGTGAAACCTGCATCTTTAGCCATTTTAATAGCGGCTAAAGTTTCGGTTAATGAGCCAATTTGGTTAAATTTAATTAAGATTGAGTTACCAATACCTTGCTCGATACCGCGAGTTAGAATTTTAGTATTAGTAACAAATAAATCATCACCAACTAGCTGCACTTTATCGCCAATCTTAGTGGTTAAATCTTTCCAACCATCCCAGTCGCTCTCATCTAAACCGTCTTCGATAGACACAATAGGATACTTCTGAGTTAAACCTGCTAAATAGTCATTAAAGCCAAAAGAGTCAAAGCTCTTATCTTCGCCGCTTAATACGTATTTACCATCGTGGTAAAACTCAGTAGCAGCACAGTCTAGGGCTAACGTAATATCTTTATCCATTACGTAACCTGCTGCATTTACTGCAGCGACTATAGCGGTTAAGGCATCTTCATTAGATTTTAAATCAGGCGCAAAACCACCTTCATCACCTACTGCTGTGCTTAAGCCACGATTTTGTAATTCTTTTTTCAGGCTATGGAAGATTTCGGCCCCCATGCGTAATGCTTCAGCAAAGGTTTTAGCACCCACAGGCTGGATCATAAACTCTTGAATATCAACGTTATTATCAGCATGCTCACCACCATTGATAATATTCATCATAGGCACTGGCATACTAAACTGGCCTGAGGTGCCATTTAAATCTGCGATATGTTGATATAAAGGGATCTTTTTATCTGCCGCTGCAGCACGTGCTACCGCTAAAGAAACGGCTAAAATAGCGTTAGCCCCTAGGTTGCTCTTAGTTTCAGTACCATCTAAATCAATCATAACCTGATCAATTTCAGCTTGGTTATAAGCATTCTTGCCCTTTAATGCTTGTAAAATAGGGCCTGTAATATTCGCTACGGCTTTAGTAACGCCTTTACCTAAATAACGGCTTTTATCACCATCGCGTAGTTCAAGCGCTTCCCGCGAGCCGGTTGATGCACCAGACGGCGCACAGCCACGGCCCATTACACCACTTGCTAAATACACATCAGCTTCTACGGTTGGATTGCCACGTGAATCCATAATTTCACGCGCGATAATATTTACGATATCAGACATAGGTAGATTCCTTTTAGAACTAAAAAGCCGTGTTACTCAACACGGCTTTAACTATATTAAATTCGTTGCAGCTTTTGGAACTTAAAAACAGCAGCAACAAAAGCTTGGAATAATGGATGGCCATCTCGTGGAGTTGAATTAAACTCAGGGTGGAATTGACCGGCAACAAACCAAGGGTGAGTTGGGATTTCAATCATTTCAACTAATTGGTTATCTGCAGAAAGCCCCGACACCACTAAGCCGGCAGCTTCTAATTGCGGTCGTAGGTTATTATTTACTTCATAGCGGTGTCTATGCCGCTCTTGAATAACCGCTTGGCCATATACTTCGAAGGCTTTAGTATCCGCTACAATATTACAGTTTTGGCTACCTAAGCGCATAGTGCCGCCTAAGTCTGAAGAATCAGTACGCACTTCAACTGAACCATCTGCATCACGCCATTCGGTAATTAAACCTACCACAGGATAAGCAGTTTCTCGGTTAAACTCAGTTGAATGCGCATCTTTCATACCGGCAACATTACGAGCAAATTCAATAAGCGCAACCTGCATCCCCAAGCAAATACCAAAATAAGGAATATCATTCTCACGGGCATATTGGGCTGCAAGAATTTTACCTTCAACACCGCGCTCACCAAAACCACCTGGCACGAGAATACCGTCTAAGCCAGCTAGCATAGCAACGCCTTTGCTTTCTAAATCTTGCGAGTCAATATATTTAATATTAACAGTTACTCGATTCTTTAAGCCGGCATGACCTAAGGCTTCATTAACTGATTTATAAGCATCGGGTAATTCAACATATTTACCGACTAAACCAATAGTCACTTCACCATTTGGATTTGACTCTTGATATAACACTTGTTCCCATTCGACTAAATCTGCTTCCGGCGCCTCAATATGGAAGCGGCGACACACTAAGTCGTCTAAACCTTGTGATTTTAAAATAGCGGGAATTTGATAAATACTAGAGACGTCTTTTAAGCCGATGACTGCTTTTTCTTCAACATTCGTAAACAAGGCAATTTTAGCCCGCTCATTTTTAGGTATAGCCCGATCAGAACGACAAACTAAAATATCTGGTTGAATACCAATAGAACGTAATTCTTTAACTGAATGCTGAGTAGGCTTAGTTTTAATTTCACCTGCAGTACCTAAGTATGGCACTAAGGTTAAATGCATAAATAAAGTACGCTCACGGCCAACTTCAGTACCAAGCTGACGGATCGCCTCTAAAAACGGTAATGATTCAATATCACCAACAGTACCGCCAATCTCTACAATGGCGATATCATACCCTTCAGCGCCAGCAGCGACGCGAGATTTTATTTCATTGGTAATATGAGGAATAACCTGAATAGTAGCCCCAAGGTAGTCGCCGCGGCGCTCTTTGCGCAATACATCAGCGTAAATACGGCCTTGAGTAAAGTTATTTAACCTAGACATTTTAGTGCGAATAAAACGCTCATAATGCCCTAAGTCTAAATCTGTTTCTGCACCATCTTCGGTAACAAAGACCTCGCCATGTTGAATAGGGCTCATGGTCCCAGGGTCAACGTTGATGTAGGGGTCGAGCTTAAGGATAGTGACCTTTAGACCGCGAGCTTCTAAAATGGCCGCTAAAGATGCAGCAGCAATGCCTTTACCGAGCGATGAAACCACGCCACCCGTCACAAAGATATATCTTGTAGTCATAAGACCCCTGAGACAATATTGAACAATAAATAAACACCAATACTAAAAAACACTAAACTCCCAGTGTAAGTACACAGGGACGATAAAGGGTATTAAATAATTGGTATCAGGACGGGAGAAAATTATAGCAAAGCCAAGCTTAGCACTCAACGTAAAGCTGCGGCTTTCTCAATTAATTATTTTATTTCTGCTTAAGCTGCTGTTTCACTTGCTGCCAGCTGGCTTCCATTTCATCTAATGTAGCTTGAGCTAAACTACCCTTTTGCGCTGTTATTGCCTGCTCTACGGCACGAAAACGTTGTTCATATTTATTATTAGCAGCCCTTAATACCGCCTCTGGATCAAGTTTATGCTTACGCACTACATTAACTAAGGCAAACATTAAGTCACCTAACTCTTCGGCTAACTCAGGGCTTGCTGGGCTAGTTGCTTCAACTTCGGCTATCTCTTCTTTTACTTTTAACCAGCAGCCCTCTACCGTTGGCCAGTCAAAACCTACAGTTGCGCAGCGCTTTTGTAACTTATTTGCGCGGCTTAAGGCTGGCATGGCCTGGGGAATATTATCCAGCACACTATGCTGGCCAACTTGCTTACGCTCAGTGCTTTTTAGTGCTTCCCAATTTTTTAATACCGCATCAGAGTCAGCTAGTGTTTGATTTGCAAAAACATGCGGGTGCCGACGTTCAAGCTTATCGCAAATAGCCGCTACACAGTCATCGAATTCAAATCGTCCTTCTTCTTTGGTAATTTGAGCATAAAAAACGACTTGAAACAGTAAATCGCCTAGCTCATCTTTTAATTCGGTAAAGTCTTCTCTGGCAATGGCATCAGCAACTTCATAGGCTTCTTCTAATGTATAAGGCACTATGCTGGCGTAGTTTTGCTTTAAATCCCAAGGACAGCCTGTTTCCTTATCTCGTAACTGCGCCATTATTGTAAGTAAGCGTTGAATATTATCTGCCACTGCATTTCCTGTTAGTCTTTGTTTGGGGTCACTGAGTAAAGCGTTTTGCTTCCACGATATCTTCTAGCTGATTAATTTTACTAAGCAGTTTATTTAGCGAATCTAAATTATATAGCTCTAAGGTCATATCTAGCACCGCTGTTTGTGCTTTAGTATCAGAGCTACTATTCATCTTAGTTACGTTGGCTTTTTCATTGGCTAAAATATTCGTAATATCACGTAATAAATTACTGCGATCGTGGGCAATAATACGAATATTCACCTCATAACCAGAAGCGTATTTGCCCCCCCAATTAGCTTCAACCGCCCGCTCAGGATGACTGTCTTGCAAGGTCTTAAATTGCTCACAGTCATCACGATGAATAGCTATACCTCGACCTTGAGTGATATAACCAACAATGCCATCTCCGGGTAGCGGCTGACAGCAGCCCGCTGTATGAGTTAATAAATTACCCACGCCTTGCACTATAACGTCACTTTTAGCTTTATGCGCTGCAGGTAATGGCTTCGTAATTAATCTAGGGTCAATTTCTGGCGGCTCAGCTTTTTCATGCTGACTTTGAATAAAATGCACTACTTGGCTTAATTTAATATCACTGCCACCAATACCAACGAGTAGTTCATCTAATGAATTAACATTAAAGCGTTTTAATAACTTTTGCGGTGGGCCAATTTGTAAATTTAAGCGCATTAGTTCGGTATCTAGTAACTCTTTACCTGCAGCTAAATTCTTATCTTTATCTTGTTGGCGAAACCAGTATTGCACCTTAGAGCGTGCCCGACTTGATTTAATATAACCTAAATGCGGGTTTAACCAGTCTCGGCTAGGATTAGGTTCACGGCCGGTTAGAATATCAACCTGATCTCCGGTTTTTAACTGATAGGTAAAAGGCACAATGCGGCCTGAAATTTTCGCGCCAATACAACGATGGCCAACATTAGAGTGAACATAATAAGCGAAATCTAATGGGGTAGAACCTAAGGGTAAATCGACAATGTCACCTTTGGGCGTAAACACATAAACTCGATCTTCAATCACCTGATTACGTAATTCTTCAACAAGCTCGGCGGAATCAACAACCTCTTCTTGCCATTGTAGTAACTTACGCAACCACTCAATTTTTTCGTCATTCGCAGCAGATTTCGTTTTAGCACCACCCTCTTTATAACGCCAATGCGCTGCCACACCAAGCTCAGAGTCTTCATGCATTTGCTGAGTGCGAATTTGAATTTCGATTACTCTTCCTTGAGGCCCTAAAACTACGGTATGAATGGATTGATAACCATTTTGTTTTGGCGTAGCAATATAGTCATCAAACTCTTTAGGTAAATGGCGCCAGCTGGTGTGAACAATACCTAAAGCGGCATAACAGTCTTGCACTCTTTCAGTAACAATACGCACAGCTCTAATATCGTACAACTGCTCAAATGGCAGTTGCTTTTTCTGCATCTTTTTCCAAATACTATATATATGTTTAGGCCGGCCTTGTACTTCAACTTTTAACTGCTCTTGTTGCATTTTTTGCTGCACGGCAAATACAAAGTCTTGTAAGTATTGCTCTCTATCTAACCGTCGCTCTTCTAATAGCCCTGCAATTTGTTTATAGACTACAGGGTGTAAATAGCGAAAAGCTAAATCTTCTAGCTCCCACTTTAGCTGCCCTATGCCAAGCCTATTGGCTAAGGGAGCAAAAATAGCATTGGTTTCTTTAGCGGCTAAAACCCGCGTTTCTTCATCTGCCTGTTTGACTTGACGCAAATAACAAATTTGCCCCGCCAGTTTAATAACAACCGCCCGTACATCTTCAACCATAGCCAATAACATACGGCGTAAGTTATCCGCTTGTTGTGCGCTAACACTATGGTTCGGGCCTGTTGGTATACTGCGCATGGCTTCCATTTGTTTCACCGCAGTCAACAAACTTAATACTTTATCTGAAAATTGGCTGGTTAAACTCTCTTCATCAATTAATTTAGCGTCTAAAACAGGGAATAATAGAGCGGCTAATAATGAATCGATATCCATTCTTAATTCAGCGAGGATCTCAACCTTTTCCCAACCGGTTCTGACTTCAGGCACTGAGGCATCAAGATCTCGCTGTTTTAGCCAGGTTTCAGCAGCCATTAAGTCGCTTATTTTTTGCGTTGTTAAGTCTAACGACTCTAACCAAGCTAGTGTTTCATCACTATTGTAAGCCGTGCTATGGGACTGGCGAACCTTAACCATGCTTCAATTCCTTGTATCAGATTTTGGCCTGACTATTTTATTACTCTATTGCAATTGCACACTATTGCACAAACAAGGCCATTAACTCTAAATGGCGAGTATGTGGAAACATATCAATGCCACTTATTTTTTCTAAACGATAACCACTAGATAATAGTACTTTACTGTCTCGCGCTAGGGTTGCAGCATTACAAGAGACATATAAAATAACTTTTGGTTTCAACTGTACCACTTGCTCTATTGCCCCGTTAGCACCAGCCCGAGCAGGATCAAGTAACACCTTAGTATATTGCGCACTATTCCAGCTAGCTTTAGGCCAGGTTAGGTGTAAATCGGCTTGTGAGGCACTAAGGTTATCTAATTGATTCACTCTAGCATTATGTAATAATTGTTGCACCATCTTGTCTATGCCTTCGACAGCATGTACGGCTTTTGCCACTTGTGCCAAGGCTAAACTAAAATTACCTATGCCAGCATAGAGATCTAATATAGTGTCCTGCTTATTCGGTGCTAACCACGTTATGGCTTGGCTTACCATCTTCTGGTTAACAGTCGCATTTACTTGAATAAAATCATCCAGTCCAAACTGCAATCGTATATTTTGTTCAGCCAAACTATATTCTGGTTGAAACTGTTGATGTTCATCCTGCCAAGCTTTATAGCAGCCTGATTCAAACTCACCTATCCAAATTGCTGTTGGCCAGGCAGCAATTAGCTGCTGTTTATCTTGTATTGTTAAAGGCTGAGTATGACGTACTACGATATAAGCTTGTTCTTGGGCATCAATTACTTCAACGTGGGTTACTGCATTAGCAGTAGATAACTTAGGCAACTGTGTTGCTAATACAGAAAAAATAGGTGTTAATACCGGCGATAACACTAAACACTGTTTAATATTTACAATATTTTTAGCATTAGCTTGGCGAAAACCAATATCATATTGGCGTTGTTTTTTATTATACCAAACACCAATTCTGGCTCGTCTACGATAACCTTGCTGTTGTATTGCTGGTCCGCTTTCAGTATCCATTGTCGGCCCTGTTAACATAGGCTGCCAAGGTATATCGGTTAAGTCAAGTTGATGGCGTAATAATCCATCAACCCCTTGCTGCTTCAACTTTTGCTGCTGTGAGACAGCTAAATACTGTAATTGGCAGCCTCCGCATTGTGCAGCATAGCGACAAGGTGCAGTTATGCGTTCTTTAGCGGCTTGTTTTACAGAAGTAACGCTAGCTTTTATAAAGCCAGATTTATCTTCTAAAATTTTCGCTTGAACCGTTTCGCCGGCCAAGGCACCACTAATAAAAGCAATTTTATTATTAACTCTGGCTATCCCTTGAACTTCATAGTCTGTGCTATCAATTTGCACATTTATAAGGTTGCCTATCCGGCTGGGTTTTGTCTTTGCTTTGTAGATACTGACCATAGGTTCTCTATCAGGTTATAGGCAAGTGCCGCGTCTTATGTCATTATCAGCTTGGATGTTTGAAAACATAAAATAAACTTAATGACAAAAATAAGATTACGAGTTTGGTTACTGCTATGTAGCTTAGTTCCCGCGCTGCTAATAAGTGTATTATCTGGTGGTTATTTTAGCTATGTTCGTCATCATGAGTTGGCCTTATCTTTATCAGATCAGGCTCATCATATTGGTATTCCATTAGCGCTGACTAGCACCAGCTTGTTGGCCACTGAGCAACCCTTAAAATTACAGCAGCTTATTGACACAACGCATCGCTATAATTCTCCATTAGTGTCTAGTATTGCTGTTTTTAATCAACAAAATCAGCTGCTGTATAATAGTAACCCGCAATCATCAGTTTTAGCACTAACAGATACAGAGTTGGCGAATTTACCTGAGCATGGTTTTTATAACGAAACCACAAATAATGCACTATTCTATCACCCACTAGCTGAAGCACAAAATGGCCATATAATTGAGCTAGGATATATCGTGCTTAACTTACATAAAGATCAGCTGTTATTTCAGCAACAAAGTCATATTTTACAAATATTGGTTATTTTATTTTGTGGTTTATTACTTTGCTGCACGCCTGCTATTTATATTTTACAACGTTTATATCGCCCTATTCGCTATATGAACCATCAGGTACAACAATTAATAAATCAAGAAACTGAACAAGAGCATGCTAGCCATCGCGCACTGCGCCCTTTAAAACTGAAAAGTAATGAATTAGAGGAGCTTCAACAAAACATAAATAAATTAAGTGCTCAAGTTCTTAGTCAATCTAATGATATGCAGCAACAAATTGAACAAGCTAATAGCGATATGCAACAAACGTTAGAGCAACTAGAGGTTCATAATATTCAGCTTGATTTTGCTCGCAGAAAAGCAGTAGAGCAAAACAGACAAAAATCTGAGTTTTTAGCTAAAATGAGTCATGAGTTAAGAACGCCTTTAAATGGTGTTATCGGCTTTACACGCCAAGTGCTAAAAACAAAATTAACCAGTAACCAACATGATTATCTAACCACTATTCAAAAGTCAGCCAATAGCTTGTTGCATTTAGTTAACGACGTATTAGACTTTTCTAAATTAGAAGAAGGTAGGCTATCTATAAACTCTGAGCCTTTTTCTTTACGTGATGTCGTAAATGATGCAACCGAATTACTTGCCGCAAACGCCTTTGATAAATATTTAGAATTAGTATTAATGATCGACCCTAGCTGTCCAGATGACTTAATAGGCGATCCGAAACGCTTTACTCAAGTACTAATGAATATTGCCGGTAATGCAATTAAATTTACCGATCAAGGCAGCATTGTTATTCAAGTTAGCTGTTGTATTACACATAAAGAGCACATTATGCTGCACTGCTCGGTTAAGGATACTGGCCGAGGGATTACTGATGAACAACAAGAGCAACTGTTTCATGGTTTTGGCTCAACAGATCCAAGCAGTCATCAAGCAGGATCCGGTTTAGGCTTGATGATCTCACAACGTTTAGTGGAAGCCATGGGAGGAAAAATTGGCTTTGAAAGCACGCCAAATCAAGGCTCGACATTCAGGTTTACATTAAAGTGCAAACAGCATCGACTTTCAGTCGCTGAAAGCTTACCAACTGCAGTATTAGAGCAGAAAAAAGTACTGTACTTTGAGCCGCAAAAATACTCTCGTCAAGCTACGCTGCAGTTACTAAAAAGTTGGCAAATGGACGTAACTGAATGCACGTCCATTGAGCAATTATTCCAAGCAGTCGAACAAAATAAATATGATCTTGCCATCATAGGTAAAACCATTGCCATTGATAAAGTTAATCATATTATTAATGTAATGGAGAAGATTAAGCCGCATTGCCAATATATTTACTTATTAATTAATACCCTATCGCCAGGGATCCGTGAGACTTTACTCAAGTCAGGTGCTGATGCCTGTTTATCCAAACCGGCACACATTAATAAATTAGCAATAACAATAGCCCAGCCTTATTTGCAGCATCAGCTTCGTATTACCCAGGCAGAGCCAAAACAAAAAGCGCCATTAAAAGTACTAACAGTTGATGATAACGAAGCGAATTTAAAATTAATTAATACATTATTAGCAGAGCAAGTTGAATATATCGACTCGGCTTCAGACGGCGCCGAGGCTTGGCATAAGGCCACCCAATCTCAGTACGATATAATATTTTTAGATATTAATATGCCTATTATGGATGGTATTACTTCTTGCCAGCGTATAAAGAAAAACTCTATAAATGAACATACGCCTATTATTGCCGTAACAGCACATACCGCTGAGGGCGAGCGTGAACGTTTAATTGACTTAGGGTTTAATGAGTTTTTAAGCAAACCTCTGGATGAGAAAATCTTGCAATGCATATTACAAGAGTTCTGCCAATATAAGTTAATGAGTGATGAGCCCGTTTTACAAGAATCACCGTTATGGCCGACTAGCCAAATTATCGACTGGGAGCTGGCACTTGAACAAGCTAATGGCAAAGTAAACTTAATGAAAGATATGCTATTAATGCTAATAAACAGCATTGACCCCACCCAAGAAGCCATACAGCAAGCTATTAGCTCACAAGACGGCCCAGCACTATTACATCAAATTCATAAGTTACATGGTGGCTGTTGTTATACTGGGGTGCCTAGATTAAAGCAATTAGCAGAAATTATTGAAACCAGCTTAAAGAAACAAGTTTCATTACAAACTTTAGAGCCGGAGCTATTTGAACTAGACGATTTACTTGAAGCATTGAAACAAGAATCAAAACAATGGCCAAAGGGAGTTAGTGGTGAGTTTTGAGTGGTGAATGGTGAGTTTTGAATGTTGAGTGTTGAGTGTTGAGTTTTGAATGGTGAGTTTTGAGCGTTGGAGTGCTTAGTGTTGAATTAGCGTTCAAGTATAACTGTTGCGGCTGCGTAAGCTTGTTCATCAGTTATAGATAACCATAAATGCGTTACCGCCATGCTTTGTGCTAGTTCTGCGGCGTAACCAGTAAATTTAAGCACAGGCGCGCCTTGTTCGTTATTACTGATATGAATATGTTGAAATGATACACCTCGGCCTATACCTGTGCCTAAGGCTTTGGCTGCAGCTTCTTTAGCGGCAAAGCGTTTAGCAAAATAGCGTGCGGCTTGTTCGCGGCTAATCGCTAAACGTTCTTGATAAATTTCTTGCTCAAAAGCGGTTAATACTCGTTTAATTAAGCCTGGGCTGCGCGTTAAGCTTGTTGCTATACGCGCAATTTCAACAATATCTGTCCCTAAGCCTACAATAGCCATTTAACGGCGCGCCTCAACCATTAGGCGCTTCATTTCCGAAACCGCGTTAGCTAAACCAGAAAATACGGCTCTTGCAACAATCGCATGGCCAATATTTAACTCATATATTTCAGGTATAGCCGCAATGGGTTGTACATTATGATAATGCAAACCATGGCCTGCATTGACGGTTATGCCTAAAGAGGCAGCATAAGCAGCCGCTTCTTGAATACGCTTTAATTCAGCTTGCTGCAACTTAGGATCGGTAGCTTCAGCATACTTACCAGTATGTATTTCAATAAAAGGTGCTCCAGCTTTTGCTGCAGCATCAATTTGATTTTTATCCGCATCGATAAACAGTGACACTAAAATATTACGCTCAGCCAACTGAGCCACAGCATCTTTAACTTTAGAAGCTTGACTTAGCACATCTAAGCCACCTTCAGTGGTTAATTCTTGACGTTTTTCTGGCACAAAACAAGCAAAGTGAGGATTAACATCCGTTGCTATCTGCAACATCTCATCGGTAATAGCCATTTCAAAATTTAACCGAGTAGCAATAGTTTGGCTAAGAACAAAAACATCGCGATCAACTATATGACGACGATCTTCACGAAGGTGAACTGTGATGCCATCAGCGCCAGATTGTTCAGCAAGCAATGCTGCATGCACCGGCTCGGGGTAATAGGTACCTCTCGCCTGACGTAACGTTGCGATATGATCTATATTCACACCAAGAAAAATAGGCTGTTGCATGCAAAACTCCTTATTATTAAGGCAATTAAATTTATAAACTCATTTTTGTAACGAGTGGTTAGATGGCAGTACGCCTTTTCCCTTAACCTGTGTTAGCAGTGCTTCACTAATTAAACAGGGCTTTACTCGCTAAAGGTTTTGAGCCCAATAATGGCGCTAACAATATACGACTTATCTGCTTAGCGCAGCGTCGAGTGTCTGGATCAGCCCACTCTTTAGCGGCAATATTAAGCAAGTGTTGACCTAACCAACCTGTTTTAGCCGGAACAAAACCTTGTTCGCTTAACCATTGATAGTGCTGATGACAACTAATTGCTTGGCCACTATAGTCGTAGGCCCAATCGATTGCGATCCCTAATTCAATCAAAAGTTCAAACTCAAATTGACGTAAGCAAGGCTCTAGCTGCTCAGTTAAATCCGTAACTCCAGTTAGTTGCTCTAGGCTATGCTGATATAAATTAAATAACTGATCACTTGCTAAGTCATTTGGCCAAATTCGGCAAATTAACTCATTAATATACATAGCACTAAATAAAACCTTACCCTGCAGGTTAAATGCAGGGGCAAGTTCTTCAATACGTGAAATTGTTTTTAATTCAGAGCGCCCAGTAAGCTGGATACTGTAAGCTTGAAAAGGCTGCAAACTGACTCGCTGCTTGCCGGTGCGTTTGCGCACTACTGCTGAGATCCGGCCAACTTCAGGTAACAACAGCTGCAATATCAGTTTATCTTCACCTAAAGCACGGCGATGCAAAATATAGCTAGCAAGCAGGGAACTTAGCATGACTATTTTGTTTAATCTTCGCCGTAACCTAAGCTGCGTAAAGCGCGCTCATCGTCAGCCCAGCCCGATTTCACTTTAACCCAAACTTGTAAAAATACCGGCTGCTCTAACATCGCTGCCATATCAAGCCTAGCTTCGGTGGCGATGGTTTTAATTCGCTCGCCTTTATTACCAATCACCATTCGTTTTTGGCTTTCACGCTCAACTAAAACTAAGGCGGCAATATGATAATGCTTTTCTTCCCACTTAAAGCGTTCAATTTCAACCGTAACAGAATAAGGAAGCTCATCACCTAAAAAGCGCATCAGCTTTTCACGCACCATTTCAGCAGCCATAAAGCGCATAGAGCGATCTGTTACGTAATCATCTGGAAAAAAGAATTCGCACTGCGGTAAGTTCTTCTTTACTAACTTACGCAATGCTTCAACATTATCACCACTCTCGGCTGATACCGGCACAACCCCTATGGTATTAAGCTGTTCGCCTAACCATTGCATATGCGGTAATAGGCTATCTTTATCGCGGTATAAATCGACTTTATTAACCACTAAAATAACCGGCTTTTGTGCTGCAATTAAGCGATTTAGCACCATCTGGTCATCATCGGTCCAGCGCGTGCCTTCAACCACAAATAAAACAAACTCAACATCTAAAATAGAGCTTGCTGCGGCTTTATTCATTAAACGGTTAATCGCCCGTTTCTCTTCGATATGCAAACCTGGCGTATCAACATAAACCGTTTGGTAGTTTTCTTCTGTATCAATACCAACAATACGATGCCGCGTGGTCTGGGGCTTTTTTGAAGTGATACTGACTTTTTGGCCTATCAACTTATTTAATAAGGTAGATTTACCCACATTAGGCCGACCAACAATAGCCACTAGAGCCGCATAAGTTGGGGTTTGATTGTCATTTACAGTATCAAGCTTATCTATCATTTGAAATTTTTTCCAATGCCATATTGGCAGCATCTTGTTCGGCTTTACGCCGCGAGCTACCACTAGCAGTAAATGGAGGCATACCTGCAATAGTACACCTTACAGTAAAGGTTTGTTTATGAGCTTCACCTTGAGTGGCAATAACATCATATTCTGGCAGCGCTAAACGCAGCCCTTGTAAATATTCTTGTAATAAAGTTTTAGAGTCTTTTTGTTGGCCAGGTGTTATCTCTGTTAACCTAGAAGCAAACCAATATAAAATACGTTCTTTACAGGCTTCCATGCCACTATCTAAGAAAATAGCACCTAAGATGGCTTCAACGGCATCCGCTAAAATAGACTCTCGACGAAAACCACCGCTTTTTAATTCTCCTGGGCCTAATCTAAGGTATTCAGACAGCTGCAGCTCTTGGGCAATTTCAGCTAGAGTTACGCCTTTAACTAACATGGCGCGCATCCGAGTTAAATCCCCTTCCCTTGCTTTAGGAAAATTAATAAATAAAGTTTCAGCTATCACTAAGCTTAATACAGCGTCACCTAGATATTCTAAGCGTTCATTATGTTGCCCTTTACAACTACGATGAGTTAAGGCTTGCTCTAACAGCGCTACATCGTTAAATTGATAGCCTAGTTTGATCTGCAAAGGTTTTAAGCTTTTTTGCATTGTTGTCTCTTACCTGTTCTGTTACTGAATGGCACCTAACCGCTCAAAACGGACACCTACAGGTACCCAGCTTGGTAACATGCTATTTGGATTATCACTGAATTCAAAACTCATCCAGATAAAAACCGCTTTACCTACTAAGTTTTCTTCTGGTACAAAGCCCCAAAAACGACCATCACCACTATTATCTCGGTTATCGCCTAATACAAAGTAATGGCCCTCAGGTACCACAAATTCGTCAATTTCGGTATTGGCTTGTTTATAAAACATATGTGTAGGTTCACGACGCATCGGTGTTTGTAAAATATTGTAGCTAGCTTGACCTAGCGTTTCCGTATAACGTCGCTGTGGATATTGCTCTTGAAAGAACTCACCTTCATTTTTTAACTCTAACGCTACCACTTCCAATTTATTAGTACAATTTTCAGCTTGCTCTACTGTGCAGGCTTTTTGAATAAACAACTGTTTATTACGGTAAATAACTCTGTCGCCAGGTAAGCCTATAATTCGTTTAATATAATCTACTCTTGTATCTAGCGGATATTTAAATACCGCTACATCACCACGCTCTGGCTTTTTATTGCTGTATAACGTTTTGCGCCATACCGGATCTTTAACATCGTATGCAAATTTCTCTACCAAAATAAAATCACCTTCTAATAAAGTAGGCATCATTGATTCTGATGGAATTTGAAACGGCTCATATATAAAAGAGCGAAATATTGTTATTAGCGCAATCACAGGGAAAATAGACTTTGCCGTTTCAACATAAGAAGGCTCTTTTAATAACTCTTCTGTTACAGTATTAGGTAATTCACTAGCCGCGGCCTTAGCATCAGCCAAGCGCTGTTGACGTTTAGGCGCTAATATCCATGCATCAACTAACCAAATTAAGCCACAAGCTAGTGTAAGTAATACTAAAAAAATTGCAAAATAACCTGCCATGTAAATCCCTTAATTAATTACCAACTTTCAATATTGCTAGGAAGGCTTCTTGAGGCACCTCTACGTTACCCACTTGCTTCATTCGCTTTTTACCATCTTTTTGTTTTTGTAAAAGCTTCTTCTTCCGGCTGATATCACCGCCATAACATTTAGCTAAAACGTTTTTACGCATTTGCTTGATAGTCGTCCTAGCAATAATATGGCTACCAATAGCCGCTTGAATGGCAATATCAAACATCTGACGTGGTATTAGCTCTTTTAACTTTTCAGCCAGCTGTCGGCCTCGGCCTTGAGCAAAATCTATATGACTAATAATAGCTAAAGCATCAACGCGTTCACCATTAATTAAAATATCAACTCTTTGCATATTAGAAGCTTGGAAGCGTTTAAATGCATAATCTAATGACGCATAGCCACGACTAGTTGATTTAAGGCGGTCAAAGAAATCCATTACTACTTCAGCCATAGGCAGCTCATAAACAACTGCAACTTGACGACCGTGATAACTCATATTGACTTGTACACCGCGTTTTTCAACACACAGCGTAATAACGTTGCCTAAGTATTCTTGTGGCACTAAAATATGTGCTTCGACGATAGGCTCACGGATTTCATCAATTTCACCCACTGGCGGCAAAGCGCTAGGGTTATCTACCATCACTTTAGAGCCATCTTTGGTGATCACTTCATAAACTACTGTTGGCGCTGTAGTGATTAAATCAAGATCATACTCACGCTCTAAGCGCTCTTGAATGATCTCCATATGTAACATGCCAAGGAAACCAATTCTAAAACCAAAGCCTAATGCGCCTGAACTTTCAGGTTCATAGAATAAAGAAGAGTCGTTTAAGCTTAACTTAGCTAATGCATCACGGAAGTCTTCATAATCGTCTGAAGACACTGGGAAAATACCAGCATAAACCTGAGGTTTAATCCGTTTAAAACCAGGTAACGGCTTCTCAGCACTGTTACGAGATAAGGTTAACGTGTCTCCAACTGGCGCGCCTTTAATTTCTTTAATTCCGGCAATAATATAGCCTACTTCGCCAGGATGTAAGGCGCCAGTTTCATGCGCTTTAGGGCTAAAAATACCAACTTTATCAACTTCATATACTTGGCCGGTTGACATGATTTTAATCTTGTCTTTGGTTTTAATAGTGCCATGTTTAATCCGAACTAAAGAGACAACACCTTGGTAGGGGTCAAACCATGAGTCAATAATTAACGCTTGTGTTGGTAAGTCAATATCCCCTTCAGGAGCAGGTATTTTTTTAACTATTGTTTCTAAAACATCCTTAATACCAATACCGGTTTTAGCCGAGCACTGCACAGCACCTAGGGCTTCAATACCAATAATATCTTCAACTTCTTCAGCCACTCTATCAGGGTCGGCTTGCGGTAAATCGATTTTATTTAAAACCGGAATGACCTCTAAATCCATATCTAAGGCGGTGTAACAGTTTGCGACGGTTTGCGCTTCAACACCTTGCCCTGCATCAACAACTAACAAGGCACCTTCACATGCCGCTAATGAACGGCTTACTTCATAGCTAAAGTCTACGTGACCTGGCGTGTCGATAAAGTTTAACTGGTAGGTTTCTCCATCATCGGCTTTATAATTAAGCGTAACGCTTTGTGCCTTGATGGTAATACCGCGCTCTCGCTCTAAATCCATCGAGTCTAATACCTGTTTTTGCATTTCGCGATCAGACAAGCCACCACAATACTGGATAAGCCGATCTGATAAGGTAGATTTACCGTGATCAATGTGAGCAATAATAGAAAAGTTTCTGATGTGATTAAGTTTTGGCATGTTGTCCGTAAAAACATTGAGGCGACTTAGTTTGGCTAAGCCATATATAGCAAAGCCAATACCTAAAACGCAGGTTATTCTGAAAAATTAGTCCGAATTGTACTCTATCCCGCGACGCCTTGCTATGTGTTATTAAATAAGCCGAAGCAACTATTTAAAAAATAGATGAGGCAAATGTCGGTTTAAGCTGGATGTATTTTAAGTTCAGGCAGGACTTGGATTATATGTATTTGTTCTGTTTTAGTTTGTTGCCATAAGCTAAACCGGCGAGCGATGAAAAAACCAATACTAGCACCCAAAAGTGCTGCTAACATTACCCAGCCTTCTGTTAATTGTAATCCATTGCTGACATATAAGGCGCTAAGCAGCATTAATACTAAAGGCAATAGATAAACCACAAACGCTGCTTGCAATAAGTTTTGCTCCGACACCGCAATTTTAACCTGTTCACCAGGCAATAAACTAAGAGAAGTACTAACAAAAAAACGGTGCTGTCGCGGCGTTAAAGTTTTAGCGACTATACCCGTGCCGCAATCATCGCTTACATTACAAGCATTACAACTACTCACCGGCGTAGTGGTTAACCAGACGCCAGACGTATCCACCGCAACGACACTCGCCAGTTGCTCAATCATTATTTAACCCCTGCAGCTAGTTGACGGGCAACATCAATACTGACGGGGCCTATGACTGTAACTTCCAAGCTAGCGGTGTTTTGCACAAATATGGTGGTCGCGCCATCACGATAAGCCTGAGTAGGCACCCCCTTACTAGGCTGAACAAATACGGATACTTGATGTAATCCGTCGCTCAGTAGCCAATAACTCTGCAGGCTAGACTCTAGCTGAGGTATAGCCGCTGGTTGCTTAACAATCTGGAACGAATCTGGTAACCAGGTTAGTTTCTGCTGTGATTGTGGCATTAATTTAACTGAACCCGCATTTGGTTTAGGTAAATCGGCATTTAATAATGCTTGTAGATTCTCTGGAAGCTCGCTGCTAATTTGCATATGGGTTACTAACCAACGCTCTAGCGGAGCTTGTTGCTCAGATAAAGTGTCAATACGTAATGGGAAGCCGGTTTCACTATCTAACCATAACCAATAATGATAGCGATTAGGTTGTTTTGCCGTTAAACGCAATAATTGTGCACTGCGCCCCGACATCACAGAACTGCTACCTGGCACGGCGTTATATAATACTGCTAGTTTAGCTTGAGATTCAAAAAGTATGGCTGGAAGCTCAGTGATCGTATGACCCGATAACACAAAGGCCGGTCTTTCACTTAATAAGTAGTAGATGGACTCATTACGGCGCAATATATCCACGCCGTTGGTATCTAACGGAATTAAATGCTCTATTTCTTGCTGGTCAGATTTGCCATGTAACCAGCGATAAGTGTCTACTTGGCTACCTTTTAGCACAACAAAAGAAGCATCAAAATTATATTCTTTTACAGCGTTTTGCACTTTATTAAATAAAGTCCAGCCCGCAGTTTCGGCTTGCACTACAGAGGAAAATAGCAATACTATAGCGCAACAAAAGCCTTGAAATCGCATCATTTTTACTCGTTATCAACCGCTGTTGACTCTTGCTGAGTCACCTGTTGTTGCTCCATACTACGTACTTGCTGTCTATGCGCATTTAACAGAGCTTGCAATCGTTTTTGCTGTTCTAGCATAACTTGCTGCTCTTGCTGTTCGAACCGCGAACTAACGGTCGTTTGACTTAAGCTAACAGGCGTTGCGAAGCCCGCCACAGGTTGAGTTTGTAGTACTGGCAAAGGAGATAAGCCATCCTGTTCAGGTGACTGCTGGTATTGTTGCACCCCAAAAACGGCCATTAGAGCAACACCCGCTGCTATAGCGCCTTGAGCAATGGCTTGAAACCAACTGCCATTTGCAGCTTTAGCATTAGACTCAGTACTTACTTTGGTTTGCAAACGACTTGTTTGCTGTAAGTTATATACCGGCTCGTCGACTAAGCTTGAAGCAATATCATCAGCAAAAGTTTCTGGAAGCTCAATACTTTTATCTTGCCTCAAGACAGCACCTATAGTGTGATAGCGCTGCAATTTTTGCTGTAACTCGGTCTGCTCTAACAACAGATCAAGCTCTTGCTCTTGGATCTGTTGATTATCGCTAGCAGCTGAGAGCCATACCTGGTTTTCTGACGACATATTAATTCCTGTCATTTTATCTAGTTATATTAACTAGTATTGTGTCTAGATACTTAACTTATTAACGGCGCAAGTTGAGCATCAATTGCTTCTCTAGCCCTGAAAATACGGCTGCGTACAGTCCCAATAGGGCATGCCATCACCTCCGCAATTTCCTCGTAACTTAACCCTTCTAACTCACGTAATGTAATCGCAGTACGTAACTCATCAGGCAGTTTGTCAATTGTGTTAAACACAACTGAACGTATCTCTTCAGATAATAATAACTTTTCCGGTGAATCTTGTTCTTTTAAGGCATCACTGCCCTCAAAAAACTCAGCATCTTCGGCATCAACATCTGTTGCTGGTGGCTTTCTACCTTTAGCCACTAAGTAATTTTTTGCACTATTAACTGCTATTCGATAAAGCCAAGTATAAAAAGCACTTTCACCGCGAAAACCGGGTATAGCACGATAAGCTTTAATAAAAGCTTCTTGTGCGACATCGGCTACGTCTCCATGGTTAGAGACATATCGAGATATTAAGTTCGCTATTCGGTGCTGATATTTTTTTACCAACACATTAAATGCGGCTTTATCACCTTGTTGTACACGCTGGACAATTTGCCAGTCCAATTCTTGCTCGCTCATGTTCGAGCTAATCCCCTGTAATACTGACTAAAATGCTAACTGGCGCTGTTCTTGCGTACCATTACGACCATTGATAAAAGAAATAGTTCTAATAAGTTTACCAAAAAAGCTACAATAGCCTGACTTTGACTGCAAACAAGTGTATCGCATGAAGCAAGAAAAAGAATATCTTTGTGATGTATTAATTATTGGCAGCGGTGCTGCTGGTCTCTCATTGGCTTTACAACTAGCTGATAACGCAAAAGTTTTAGTGTTAAGCAAAGGCCCTTTACGTGAAGGTTCTACCTTGTATGCCCAAGGTGGAATAGCGGCTGTATTTGATGAAAATGACAGTATTGACTCTCATGTCAATGATACGCTTATCGCCGGTGCCGGTTTATGTGATGAGGCGGCAGTGCAATTTACTGCCAATAATGCCAAAACGGCAATGCAGTGGCTTATATCACAAGGCGTCCCTTTTGATCAGTATCAAGATGAATCGGGTAAATTGCAGTATCATCTAACTCGTGAAGGCGGTCATAGCCATAGGCGTATTTTACATGCAGCCGATGCAACCGGCCAAGCTGTCCAAATCACTTTAGTTGATCAAGTAAAAGCTCATAAGAATATTCAACTATTAGAAAACTATAATGCTATTGATCTAATTAACGGTAAAAAAATAGGCCTAGATGCCAAGCGTTGTTATGGCGCCTATGTTTTAAATACAGCCAGTGGTGAAGTAGAACTTATACGCTCTCGTTTTGTTGCACTTGCTACAGGTGGCGCCAGTAAGGTCTATGTTTATACCAGCAATCCCGACGTTGCTAGTGGGGATGGTATTGCAATGGCTTGGCGAGCTGGATGTCGGGTGGCTAATATGGAATTTAACCAGTTTCATCCTACCAGCTTATATCATCCAGATGCACCAAACTTTTTAATTACCGAAGCCATGCGTGGCGAAGGTGCTTATTTATTGCGCCCTGATGGCAGTCGTTTTATGCCAGACTTTGACCCTCGCGCTGAACTAGCGCCTCGGGATATTGTTGCTCGCGCTATTGACTTTGAAATGAAACGCTTAGGCGCAGATTGTGTTTATTTAGATATTAGCCACAAACCCAAAGACTTTATCATTGAACACTTTCCAACAATTTATGCTAAATGTTTAGGTATTGGTATTGATATTAGCAAGCAACCCATTCCTGTAGTTCCTGCAGCGCATTATACCTGTGGCGGTGTTTTAACTTCATTAGATGGCCAAACTGATATTAGCAATTTGTACGCTATAGGCGAAGTTGCTTATACCGGCCTACATGGTGCTAATCGAATGGCAAGCAAT
Organism: Rheinheimera sp. WS51; assembly: GCF_050936095.1. Taxonomy (NCBI): domain Bacteria; kingdom Pseudomonadati; phylum Pseudomonadota; class Gammaproteobacteria; order Chromatiales; family Chromatiaceae; genus Rheinheimera; species Rheinheimera sp. WS51. The sequence goes on along the minus strand of NZ_JBOTRC010000001.1, from coordinate 752,227 downwards.
TCATTATTAGAATGTGTCGTATTTGCCCAAGCTGCTGCCAAGCATATCTTATCTCAACTTGATGCTCATTCACCTTTAGCACCAATACCTGCTTGGGATGATAGCCGTGTGAGTGATTCAGATGAAGAAATTGTTATCAGTCATAACTGGCATGAATTAAGGCTGTTTATGTGGGATTATGTAGGCATAGTTAGAACAAATAAGCGACTTGCTCGTGCTTTGCATCGCGTCGAATTACTACAACGGGAAATTAATGAGTACTACAGTAATTTTCATATTAGTCATAATTTACTTGAATTAAGAAACTTAGTGCAAGTGGCTGAATTGATTATCCATAGTGCAATGCAACGTAAAGAAAGCCGAGGCTTACATTATAATCTAGACTATCCAAATTTATTAGCTGCGCCTAAACCGACAATTTTAGAGCCCAAATAAAACTTAACCCTTGCTGCGGCTGCAAGACCAATTAGTTTGGTTAATCAGCCGCGCTAAAGCTCTAAATTCATGCACTTGGCACTGATCACTAAAAATCCACCTGCGCAAAACCCGCTGTTGATTATCACTGTACCAGTTTACTCTAAGTGCATATAAGCAAACTAAACCACCGGCTTTTATTCTGCCAGTATCATTTAACGGTGCAAACCAATGTAAGTCGCCATCGGCACTTAACGTTGCCAGCTGCATTTTTGGCAGCGGTTTTAATTGCAACCAAGCTAAATAATAAACTAAAAGCACAGGCGCAATAATAAGCCAGTCATAGCCCTTTACTGGGTTGGCAAGTAACACGAGTAAAGGCATCACCAATGCTCCCCAGAATAAATACTGAACTAGCTTAGAGGGTTTAATACATAAATTAAACTCGGACACGATCCAATATCACGGTCACTAAAGCTTGTAATGCTGGATCATCAGACTGACCGTGGCCCATAAACCAACTAAATAAATCAGGATCATCTGCTGCCAGTAAGCGTTCAAAGTCATGTTTTTGCTGCAAGCTTAGCGCGTCGTAGCCTTCTTCAACAAAAGGAGCCAATAACACATCAAGCTCAAGCATCCCTCGGCGGCACGCCCAGCGTAATCTTGGTTTTATCATTAATTCTGTCATACATCACCTTGTGCATGGCTCAAATAACAATGAGCATGATTCAAAACAGTAATTCTAACAAATTTTCTGTCTTGGGGTTGAGCTTTTAGTTGTATTCCCCAATGATTATACTATCGACCAATAATTGAGTTAAAGTAGCTGAGCATATTATGCATACATCTTGGTTAACCCCCGAACATTACGCTGAACTTTCTACTGAGCCACTACAGGCTTTTATTGCACCTTTACCTGCTTTTGATACCTTAACAATAAGCGGTGTTGATGCGATTAAATATATGCAGAGCCAAACTACCTGCGATCTACATACGCTAGAGGAAACAAACTTTTTACGCGGTGCCCATTGTGACGCTAAAGGCAAAATGTGGTCTCAGTTTCACCTTTGCATGGCAGTAAAGCCAAATAGCCAAGAGCAAGCGGCTTCGTTAGTGGTTATCGCTTTTCGTGATGAGCTAACAGCCTCAATCGAGCAGTGGAAAAAGTTTGGTGTCTTTTCTAAAGTTGACTTTACATCTGGTCAAGATCAATACGCAGTTTTTGGTATTGGTGGCAGTGATAATGAACAAGTCACAGCCCTAATTAGCCAGTTAGGTTTTGAATTACCGCAAGTTGGCCAAACAAAGCGTCATAATGATGCGTTTTTATTATGCTTAGCACCTAGCCACTTTATAATGGTGCAACCTATTGCTGCAGCACAACAGCTGATGCAACAAGATTTTCCTTTAGCAGCACCTAACCTGTGGTTAGCCGAACATATTCGTTGTGGCTTTAGCTATTTAGAGCAAAGCTTAATAGGCAAACTGGTGCCTCAGATGTTAAACCTGCAGGCCATAGATGCCATCAGCTTTAGCAAGGGCTGTTATATGGGCCAAGAAACTGTGGCTCGACTTAAATTCCGTGGTGGTAATAAGCGCGCTGCCTATATTTTACAAGCACAAAGTGATGAGTTACCTGCAGCAGGTACTGACATCGAAATTCAACTTAACGAAAACTGGCGCCGAACTGGCCAGGTTGTTAATGCAGCCAATATCAACAACCAATTGTGGATAATTGCTGTGCTGCCTAATGACACAACAGCGGCAGACTCATTGCGGTTGAGTAGCGACAGTGCGCCGTCGTTACAAATAGTACCGTTACCTTACTCCCTATAAAACAGAGGTTTTCATGACCATTTCTCAAGACAAAGTTGTCGCCATTCACTACACCGTTACTAATCCAAACGGTGACGAATTAGATTCATCTAAAGGTGGCGAGCCTTTAGTCTTTCTATTTGGCCACGGCTCATTAATTCCTGGTTTAGAGCAAGCATTAATTGGTAAATCTAGCGGCGATACGTTTAAAGCTGATATTCCCGCTGCGCAAGCTTATGGTGAGCGCCATGACGCTTTAACTCAAGCTGTACCAAAAAACATGTTTGAAGGTATGGACGTCGCCCCTGGTATGCGTTTTCGCGCAGCCGGCCCTGAAGGTCAAGAGCAGTCAGTTATCGTGTTAGAAGTTACTGAAAATGAAGTTATTGTTGATGGTAACCACCCATTAGCCGGAATCGATCTATCATTTGACGTTGAAGTAACTTTAGTGCGTGACGCCACTGAAGAAGAGCTGGCTCATGGCCATGTGCACGGCATTGATGGAACAGCCGAACACTAATTAACAATGAAATTAGGGGGCAACCAAATAACTTTACGTTAAACCATTGCCCCTAGTCTCTTGCTAAGCCAATACAAAATATGCTTTGATGCCATAAGCTTACTAACCTATGGCGCGTCATGGCAGCTAGCACTCACATTAACAAGTTAATTAATGACCAAGGCCAACCACGGTTTGGCTATTTTGACAGCCCGATTACCGACTTCGCCTTAAGCGAATTTGCCTATCAAACTGTGATGGATAAGCCCGCCTCACGTTTCGCTAAATACCTACATTTTAAACAGTTTCAATTTATCAGTATTAGCCATCCAGATTGGCAAATTGGCATCGCCATTGCTGACATTCGTTATGCTGCTAATGGCTTTTGTTATTTTTATCAACGTAAAGAAAACCGCTTAGATGAAATTAGCATTATAAAGCCTTTAAGCTTCGGCGTCACAATGAGCAAATCTCCCGTGGCCGGTTGCGCTAGCCTGTTTGCCAAACAAAATATCCACATCTGTATAGATAATAACAATTGGCGGCTCAAATTAAGTGGTGCCATGTTTAATGGTGAAATTCAGTTAAATGTTGCCAATACAGGCCAACCCTTAGCAATGTGCACACCTACAGGCTATAACGGCTGGACTTACACCCAAAAACATAATGCATTAGGTTTAAGTGGCCACTTGGCTTATAAAGGCAACACGCTTGATTTAAGTTCAGCTTTAGCTGGTTATGATTTTTCAGCCGGCTACATGCGACGCGAGACAAGTTGGCGCTGGGCAAGCATTAGTGCTGAATTAACCGAAGGTTGTTTTGGTTTAAACCTTGCTGCGGGCGTTAATGAAACCGGCTTTACGGAAAATGTATTTTGGTTAAATGGCCAAAAAGAGCATTTAACCGGTGTTGCTATTGAGCTTAATCCAACTAAACCTGATGCAGAGTGGCTTATTCACAGTGCAGATAAACGTATCCAGCTAGTGTTTACGCCAAAAAAAGCACGCCAAGAAAAACTGAATCTAGGCATTGTTGCCAGTAACTTTCGTCAATACTGTGGTTTTTTTAATGGCAGTATCATCAGTGAGCAGGGTGAAAAAATAGTGATAAATCAGGTGCCAGGCCTAGCGGAGAACCACTTTGCACGTTGGTAAGTGCTCAGTCTGTTTGCGTCAAAAAACTTGACACTCGCTACAAAGCCCCCTATTTTGGCTGTCTTATTTACTTTAAACCATTGAGCCAGAACTTATCTGAATGAAAGATCGCATACTCATTTCTGTTTCTACCATCAGTGGTACACGTCATTTTAATATTAGTACGCTTTTTAAGCGTAACGCCATCATTGGTTTATGGTTGTTATTATTTAGTCTTATTATCACCGCAGGCGTCATTGATTATTTGTTACGCACTGTAGATAACAGCCAAGTGCAGCGCAAAGAGCTTACTGCCCAAGCGAATAAATTAAAAACCGAAATTGCTAATTTACAACAAAGCAAACAGCAGCTAGCTCAAGAGTTAGCAGCAAAGCAAGATGAGATGTTGCAGGTAATAAATCGGGTTGGTGAAATAGAGTTAGCGCTTGGTCTTGAACAACAGTACCCACAAAATTTAGAAAGTCGATTAGATACCGCTTCGGTTAACTCAACCGCCCGCCAAGCAATGTTACAGTTGGTTCCTAACGGTTCCCCCTTAGACTTTAGTCATCGCTCATCTCGTTTTGGTATACGTCATCACCCTATAGTTGGCAAGCAAAAACACCATAAAGGTGTTGATTTATCAGCTAAACGAGGCACAGCCATATACGCTCCTGCCGACGGCGTAGTTGAAGTAGTGCGTAAAAGTAAAACGGGCTATGGCAACCTACTGAAAATTCGTCATGCTTTTGGTTTTTCATCACTTTATGCGCATTTAGATAGTTTTAACGTTAAAAGTGGTAGCTTTATCCATAAAGGGCAACTTATTGCTATGTCAGGCAATTCAGGCTTATCTACAGCGCCACATTTACATTACGAGATACATTTTCTTGATCGAGCGCTTAATCCACAAAGCTTTATGGATTGGAATGCGAGCAACTTCGATCTGGTGTTTGAACAAGAACGGAGCATTAAATGGGACTCTTTAGTAAGCATGCTGCAAACAAAGGCAAGCAGTCAACTCCAACTATCATCGCTCAAGGATGCACAATTAACGGCAGTATCCGATTAAGCTGTGATTTGCATATTGATGGTTATGTTGAAGGTAAAATTGTTAGCGATAAATCCTTAACAATTAGTGCTAGTGGCCGGGTGAAAGGTGAAATAACAGCAGATAAAGTTATCATCAATGGCATATTTGAAGGTAACTGCTATGCCAATACAGTTGAGATCCTGCCTAACGGTAAAGCTCATGGCGCAATTTATTCAGACGACTTATGTATCGAACGCGGTGGGAGCTTCTTAGGCGAGACGCTACCTACTGCAGATGAAAAAGTTATCAGTTTAACCTCATCTGCAAAATTAGAACAAGCAGAGACCAGTTTAGTTGGTAATGACAAACTAACTGAAAAAACCAAATCCAAATCTAAGTAATTACCAATAAATATCAACCCGTACTAGCGTGAACTCGTGCGGGTTAATTTAATGAACTAGCTATAATTGCACCCTCTTCTGTGGCTATTAAACTATAGTGCTGAAAAAAACAGCATATCATTAATGCAAAGCTGTAAACTTCTGCTACAATGCCGCCCCTTTGCTGGCAGCTGCCTGCAGTACTTATTTTTGCGGAGCCAAGCATGACTCAACACGCGTTTTCAACCTTAAACTTACCTAAAGCCTTATTAACTAATTTAACCGATCTGGGTTACAGCAAAATGACCGAGATCCAAGCCGAAGCCTTACCTGCTGTATTAGCGGGTAAAGATGTCATCGCCAAGGCTAAAACCGGCTCGGGCAAAACGGCTACCTTTGGTTTAGGAATTTTAGCAAAATTAGATGTAAAGTATTTTCGAGTGCAAAGCTTAGTCCTTTGCCCTACCCGTGAATTAGCAGACCAAGTTGCTGCAGAATTACGCAAATTAGCCCGTAATATTCATAATATAAAAATTCTCACCTTATGTGGCGGCGTGCCTATAGGCCCACAAATTGGCTCATTAGAGCACGGCGCTCATATTATTGTCGGTACACCAGGGCGCGTAATTGATCACTTAGAAAAAGGCCGCTTACGCCTTAAAGATTTAACCACCTTAGTGCTAGATGAAGCCGATCGTATGCTAGAAATGGGGTTTCAAGCCGATTTAGATTTGGTTATAAGTAAAGCGCCAACGCCGCGCCAAACGTTGTTATTTAGTGCAACTTATCCGGCAGCTATCGCCCAGCTTAGTCAACGTTTATTACATAAACCGGTAGAAATCACTATCGCGCATCAACATGATAACAGCAGTATTAGCCAACAGTTTTTTCAAGTTAATGATCAGCGCAGCCGCTTAAAAGCACTTTATACTTTATTACTGCACTACCAAGGACAAAGTAGTATTGTTTTTTGTAATACCAAACGCGAAACTCAAGACGTTGCCGATGCTCTGCAACAATATGGCTTTAGCGTTTTAGCCTTGCATGGCGATATGGAACAAAAAGATCGCGATCAAACCCTTGTGCAATTTGCCAATGGCAGTGCCTGTATTTTAGTGGCAACCGATGTTGCTGCTCGAGGTTTAGATATTAATAGCGTTGATGCCATATTTAATTACCAACTAGCTCATGATGCAGATACTCATATTCACCGTATAGGTCGTACTGGGCGCGCCGGACAAAAAGGCTTAGCCATTAGCCTATTTACCGCGAGTGATGCAGCTAAATTATTACCGATAGAAGACAGTTTGAATATCAGTATTCGCCCTGAAGAACTACCCGAGCCTAATAGTGAACTTAAACCCGCAAGCCCAGTAATGGCCACTTTACAACTTGATGCGGGTAAAAAGCATAAGATTCGTGCTGGTGATATTGTTGGTGCCCTCACGGCGACTAAACAACTGACCAATGATGATTTAGGTAAAATTCAATTGCACGATTTATGGTGCTTTGTTGCGGTAAAACGTTCAGCGGTTAAACTCGCTTTACAGCTAATTCAGCAGCGAAAAATAAAAACCAAATCGGTTCGCGCTAGAATGCTGTAAGCAAAAAACTCTAAGGCAATAAGCTTTAGAAACTAGCTTAAAAGTCAGGCTTATTTTGGCGCAGCGCTTTAGTTGCGCCTCTTTGTTTTTTAGTTGCTAAACGCCGTTGTTTGCTGCCATAACTAGCCTTAGTGGCAATTCGCTTTTTTGCCACAACGGTCGCAGCCTTAATTAACGCTAAAAATTGTTCTAATGCCACTTCACGGTTCATTTCTTGACTGCGGCTTTGTTGGCACTTAATAATTATCTTGCCACTTTTGCTAATGCGATGATCCGTAAATTCCAACAGACGGTGCTTATAAAATTCCGGTAACGACGAGGCATTAATATCAAAAATCAAATGCGCAGCAGTAGAGACTTTATTAACATGCTGACCACCCGCTCCTGACGCTCGTACAAACTGCCAGTCAATTTCATTATCAGCTATTTGTATATTATTCGTTATATCAATTGCCATTGTGTTCCTTATTTAACTAAATGTAGATCAAACCATATTCTTAGCTTAGCCACAAGCAACAGTGACATTACTACCTATTCCATTTAGCTTTAAAAACTGAAAAGTTATTTTGATTAAATATCCGCTTAGCTATTTCTGCTATACAATTGAACTGAAACTATTCGTTATATAGCACCAAAATAACTAAGGTTAATTGCCCAATGAATTATTTTAAAAGTCTCGTTATTAAACTAATTAACCTAATGCAAAAGTATCCTGGGTTATTGGCAGTTCTGGCATTTAGCTCTGGTATTGCCAGTTATGTGCTGGTGGAGCGTAAAGCTTCATTAGCCCAATTTATAGCTGTTTTATTACTATTTAGCTGGGTGTGGCTACTGATTGATAACTGGCTACGAGAAACCGTAGAACAACGCTTTGGTCTGGCTTTATCACCTAATATTATGCGCTTTGTATTACAAATGGTGCATCAGGAAAGTTTATTTTTCGCCTTACCCTTTTTTCTTGCAGTCACAAGCTGGAATCACCCGCAGGCCGTTTTTACAGCGCTTATTTTGTTATGTGCCCTAGTGTCATTAATAGATCCGCTTTACTATAAAAAGCTAGCGCCTAATCGTACACTTTTTGTCATATTTCATACCTTTTCACTGTTTGTGGTATTACTGGTTATATTGCCCATTTTATTAAATTTAACCACCAGCCAAAGCTTAGCCGCGGCATTAATTATAGCAATTGCTCTGACTATCCCTAGCCTAGACAGCCTAATGCCTAATGTTCGCTGGTGGCGCTTACCCCTATTATTAATTGTGCTAGGGAGTCTAAGTGCTGGCATATGGCAATTACGAAGCTGGGTGCCGCCAGCAGCTTTACGGTTAACTGGCATGACTTTGTCGCACGAGGTTGATTTAAAACAACGTAAGCCTGGCACAAGCGTTAAAATATTAGATGCTTATGCCTTACACCGCCAAGGCTTATATAGCTGGACTGCCGTCAAAGCGCCCAGAGGCCTTAACGAAAAAATTTACCATGTCTGGCTGCATAATAATAAAGAGGTCGACAGGATCACCTTAGATATCACTGGCGGCCGTGATCAGGGATATCGTGCTTGGACTCATAAAGTAAACTTCCCCGCTGAAGCTGTGGGCAAATGGCAAGTTAAAGTAGTCACAGAATCAGAGCAACTGATTGGCTTAAGTAAATTTGTTGTAACACCATAGCTGTAACAGCTTAAAATTACTTTTTATTTTGCAAAGCACGACAAAGGCTTATTTGCCATTAGGCTTTTTACAATGCACTTGTAATAACCGCAGCAACTCTTGTTGTTTTGCTTGTAACTTCTGGCCTTGCTCTGCAGTGTAGGGTTGACGTAATTGGCTACGAATGGCTTTACGCTGCTGATTTAATTGCTGACACTGCTCACGATTAAATTGCGTATTTGCACTCGTATTGCTAGAAACTAGCAATAAAAACAGAAGCATATAGCTAAACTGTATCATTTGAATTCCTAAGATCTGACTTCTGACAATCTTGCTTTAAGTTTCAAGTAAGCGTAGCCATTTAGGGTCAATATCAAGATGACTTGTTATAATTTTCAAACTGACCAATAGCGGTATAGCGATTAATACCCCAACAGCTCCCCAAATCCAGCCCCAAATAAACATCCAAATTACAACCAAAAGTGGGTTCATATTAAAACGACGCCCTAGCACTAGAGGTGTAATAAGCTGAGACTCAATAATATTTAAAACTAAAAAAGCCCCTGGTACTAATAAAATATCACTCAACTGTTGATATTCAGTGTAACCAACTGCACTTAATAGCACGAGCAAAATAACTGGACCTATATAAGGCGCAAAATTTAAAATTGCGGCTAACGCCCCCCACAACATAGGATCTGCAACCCCAAGTAAATGTAATACAGCCGTTGTAGCAAGACCTAAAGAAACATTAATCACAGATACCAATAATACATATCGTGAAATATCGTCTCGTATTGTTTGAAACATAACAACTAGATTCTTTTTCTCATGTAGTGAGCTTTTAAATTGCACCAACTTACGCATTAAGGTGTCACCAAACACCAGAAAAAAATAAGTTAGCATAATCACAGCAGCTAACTGAAAAAGTGCCATGGCTGTAGCCTGGGCTATAAAAGATAATAACGGGATAACGCCAGAGCCTACGGCATTGGTCACAGGGCTAGGGTTGTCACTCTGGGTAGGTAACACCACCTCTTTAATCGAGTTAATTGAGTCCGACATGTCACCTACATGATCCGCTAATTTATGACTAAGCAAAGGTAACCGTTCAGCCCATTGCGATGCTGGCTGATACAGCAAGCTAATACCAAAGCCTACACCAAAAACTAAAATACTTAACACTGCCGCAGCGGCTAGAGGTTTAGGAATATGAATGCGTGTTAATACCCTAACGGCAGGGCTACTAAATAGTGCCACTAACCCCGACAACATCAGAGGTAACAGTAAGCTTCGGCAAAAATAAAATGTGTAGGCAACTGCTAAAACAACCAAAATTTTCATGGCTGCAGTAGAAGCTAAATGAAGTGAATGACGTTTTTGAGCGGCGGTTGGTTTAGTTCTTGTCATATCAAAGCGATAAGTTGTCGAAACCACGCAAAGCCTAAAGTTTTCCGCACAGTTTTAACAATAGATTTATGTCGCATTTGCATCAGAACACCGGCCCCAAAGCTCAGTACTAGCCCAGGTGTCGAACCTAAAAACTGCTTTGCTCTTTGCTTTAATAACCACGTTTCGGCTTGCAATAACTTTTGCTGCTGTTGCCATTGCGCACTATTATCGGCAATTTTTTGTTGCTGTTTTTTTATTAAAGCTGCAATTAGCATTGAATTCTCCAGTCGCTATTCTTGTTAATATTTGTGCCCGCTAATCTGAGCTTTTATTAGAACAAGTTTGCTTTTGACCCAATAACTGTTCAACTTGGATAAGGGTTTGTCTTAAACCCACTTGCTTAAATAGATAGCGCATACTGCGCCAACACCAAATTAAAGCGATAACTTGCAATACTAATAGCACTGCTACTGTCAGCAAAAGAGAGTCAAACAACTGAAACAGTGCCGCACCGATTAAAGTTAAAACACTGGCCCAAAGCATTACAAGCCCCACACCAAAGCAAACTAAAATAGCAATGGCTAATGTTAAACTCTTAACAGACAGAGCCCATTCTGCTTTGGCTTGTTGCTTAACTAAAGCGGTTTGCTCCTTATATTGCTGCGCTACCGAACTGGCTAACGCAGCAATTTCAGCAACATCGTCTAGCGTTTTATTTAAAGCTGAGGCCTGTTTTGTATCTGTAGTCCTGCTTGTATCAGTATCTGCATCACTACTGGGTGTCGATGTTTGCTGAATATTTTGCTCTGACATTAATTACTTTCCACGGCGCAGCAATGAGGTTAATAAAACGCCTGCGGCAAATGCAATACCAGCTGTTGCAAGTGGGTTTTCAGTTGCAAAACTGCGGGTTCGTTGATAGCCGGTTTCTAACTGAGACATCACTTGTTCTTGACGCTGATGAAATGCCTCATTTGATTCTGCCGCCGTCTTACGCAGTGTTTGCTCAGCTCCTGCTGCTTTGCTAGACAATGCATCTACAGCGTCATGTGCCGCAGCAGTTGCTTTTTCAGTAATAGGTGCGGAATCATTAGTTGAAGCTTTTTGAGTTGTTGAGTTAGCCATAATGTACCTCCTTAAAATATAAGACTAGCAGTACTTGAGTACAGCCCCAATGTTCTGCTTGTACTTATTTTTGTAGCAAAGAATAAGCCAAGAAAAATAACCTAAATAAATCAAAATCTTACACTAATTCATTCCTTTTTTATATTAGGTTTTATATTTAATACCAGTAGATGTTACGGCTAAGCTGTAATCTTTACATAGTGACATTTTTTATCTTTTTTGTCACAGCACCTATCTCTTGCGGTACTTAGTAATGTACTCACTCAATACTAAGGCAAAATTAGAGCCGTTATTACTGACAGGATTTGTTAATATATCGGCTCTGTAACTTAGCCTTTAAAAAGTCATGCTAAATGAATGCGCCATTTAAGCTGCGGCCATATCAGCAAGAAGCTGTTGATGCCACATTAAAACACTTTCGACAATCTGATCATTCAGCGGTAATAGTGCTGCCAACAGGTGCAGGCAAAAGTTTGGTTATTGCTGAATTAGCCCGCTTAGCACGACGTAAAATTTTGGTGCTAGCCCATGTTAAAGAGCTAGTTGAACAGAATCATGCTAAGTATCAAAGTTATGGTTTAGTTGGCGGTATTTTCTCTGCAGGGTTAAATCGCAAGGACAATTATCATCAAGTAACCTTTGCCAGTGTTCAATCGGTAGCGGCAAACCTTAGCCAGTTTAAAAATGAATACTCCTTGCTTATTATCGATGAATGTCATCGAGTCAGTGGTGAAGATAGCAGCCAGTATCAACGTATAATTAAGCAGTTGCGCCAGCAAAATAGCGGCCTAAAAGTACTAGGCCTTACAGCTACCCCTTATCGTTTAGGGATGGGCTGGATTTATCGTTATCACTATCGTGGCTTTGTTAGAGCTGAACAAGACAAGCCTTTTACCTATTGTATAAATGAACTGCCGTTAAATTATATGATTAATAAAGGCTATCTAACTAAGCCTTTGCTAATTGATGCTGCTGTAGCGCAGTATGATTTTTCAGCCTTAACAGCAAACCGTTTTGGCGACTACGCTGAAAAAGAGGTTAACCAGCTGCTGACTAAACATCAGCGTGTTACCCAAGCGATTATTGAACAAGTAATAGAGCTAGCCGCTAAGCGACAAGCGGTTATGATTTTTGCTGCAACAGTGGCGCACGCTAAAGAAATCAGTGGTTATCTACCACCGCAACAAACAGCACTAATTACAGGTGCAACCGATCAACTACAACGCGATCACCTGATCCTGAAATTTAAACAGCGAAAGTTAAAATATTTAGTGAATGTCTCAGTACTCACTACGGGGTTCGATGCCCCTCATGTCGATTTCATTGCTATTTTACGCCCTACACAGTCAGTCAGTTTATATCAACAAATTGTCGGGCGCGGCCTGCGTTTAAGCGAGGCTAAACAAGATTGCCTAGTAATAGATTACGCCGGTAATAATATCAATTTGTATCACCCAGAAGTCGGCGAGAAAAAGCCTAACCTCGACAGTGAGCCGGTGCAGGTATTATGCCCAAGTTGTGGCTTTGCTAATATATTTTGGGGTAAAACAGACAGTTCAGGCCAGATAATAGAACACTATGGACGCCGCTGTCAGGGGCTGCTAGCGCTTGATAACGATGACGAGCAAGACGCGACACTTTTTAGCCCAATCCAGTGTGATTACCGTTTTCGTTTTAAAGAGTGCCCGCACTGTGGCAGCGAAAATGATATAGCCGCCCGCAATTGCCAGCAATGTAAAAAAGCCATTATTGATCCTGATGATCAGTTACGTGATGCACTAAAACTAAAAAACGCTATGGTTATTCGCTGTGCAGGAATAACCTTAAATAGCCAAACAGTGGAAAATACGGCTTTAAGCAATAAAGCCAGTAGCAATAAAGCTAAGCTAAAAGTGACTTATCACGGTGAAGATGGCGAAGAGCTTAGTGAATGGTTCGATTTTAGTAACCCAGCTCAGCGCAACATCTTCAATAAGCTGTTCGGACGACGTTTAGCGAATAGCCAAGCGCCACAAGCGTTTACCAAACTTGAACAAGTATTGGCTGTACAAAGCTTATTAGCTGCGCCTGATTTTGTTATTGCTCGTAAAGTAAAACACTACTGGCAAGTGCAAGAGCGAATTTTTGATTATCAAGGCCACTACCGAAAAGCTTATTAAATATAACAGCTAATTTACATGCGGCTATTGAACATAAAGGTTATTCACCCTAACCTAGCGACTCTTGTACACACAACTTTTGTACACTTTGCCATATTAAGCAACTGCTTAAATTGATTAATGGAATAAGCATGGAAACTATTGTTTTAGTTATTGTCCTTTTAAGCTTAGCTATCGTTATTGGTGGCATTTTAGGTTGGGTGGCTTTTTTTAAGGTTAATGCATTAAGCGAGGCATACCAACAATTATCAGCCGACTTTAATAAGCTAAAGCAACAAGTCACTGAGCAAACAGCCAGCCTGCAATCTAGCGATAGCCTAAGTAGCAGTAATATAGCTACTAGCAATATAAGTACTCGTAATCAAAGCTCTAGCAATCTAAGCACCAGTAATCTAAGCACTAGCAACAAAACGCAATTGAGCTCCAGTCAACTTAATGCCCCACACCTAGCAAAGGCTGCACTTGAACCGCAGCAACAAGCTGTACCCGCTAAGCCTCTCGTTGCCCCTTCTTCTACAGCGCGGCCAAAACAGCCTGTTGTTAAGGCTAAACCCAAATGGCTTGTTTCTATAATAGACAACTGGATGATCTGGCTAGGCGGTATTTCTGTAGGTTTAGCGGGAATATTTATGGTTAAGCACAGTATTAATATGGGACTGCTTGGCCCTAAAACACAAATTAGCCTAGCAATTATTAGTGGTGTATTACTGCACATTATTGCTAATGGCTTACGCCGTCGTAATGGCAAAAGCGATCCTGTTTTTGCATCACTCGCTGGGGGCGCCAGCATTACGCTTTATGCAGCCTTATTGGCTGGCTTACATATGTATCAGCTAATTACACCAGGCTGGGCTTTTGCTTTGTTAGCTTTAGTGTCATTAGCTACCATGGCTTTATCTTTGGTTCACGGCCCTCTATTAGCAATATTAGGCTTAATAGCCGCTTATGTTGTTCCTCTTTTTGTTAGCTCTAGCAGTGGCAATATCGTATCAGCGTTAATTTACGTTTTAATTATTAGTGGCTCGGCCCTTATTTTATTACGCTTTGTATTTCGGCCTTGGCTATGGTGGAGCATTATTATTGGCACTATGGGTTGGTGGCTTATTTCAATCCTCGCGTATGACGCTGATAGTTTTAGAGCAATTTATCTCGCCCTATTTGCATGGGCCTTACTAGCACTACCTCATTTTGACTGGTTATTACAGGCTAAAAGCAAAAATCTACTAAAAGCATTAGATGCTAAAAATATACAAATCCATCAATACAGTTTCTCATTAAATCAAATCGCTTTATCTGTTGTCATCTTAGGTTGGGCTGTATCGCTTTTTGTTCTTGGCTATAAGCCTTGGCATGTCGAGTCTATGACGTCTTTTATTACTTGGGCACCCTTAGTGGCAGTATTAATGTTAGCTTCTACTAAGCGACAAAGTTTTTGGGCCCTGCCCTGGTTAAGCCTTATACTTCATATCGCGGCTTGGATTGCTATGGTTTTGAAGTCAAACTTAACAGGCTATCAATTTCAACCCTTAGCTGCAGATTTACAACAGAGCTTCTTATACTACGCCAGTTTAATGAGCTTACTTTTCAGTGCCTTATCTGCTTGGCAATGGCGTTTTTATGGCTTTAGCCACCCAAGAGTCTCGTTAACACTGTTAACCCCTTTAATTTGGCTAGCATTAGCTTATGTGTATATTGATGGTTTATCACAGTCACTGCACTGGAGCTTTTTTGCACTTAGTTTTGCCTTTATCTATGCCGCGGTAGCCGCTTGGCGTTTACATAAAAACCCGAAAGATAATATTGCACTTTGGCTAACCCTTGCCACTCATTTTGCCTATTCCCTTGCTGCGGTTATATACTTGCGCGAAGCTTTATTATCATTAGTCATTGCGGCCCAACTACTATCTTTAGCCTATTTAATTAGGCGTTATCAATTAGCTTGGCTAGAAATATTGCTTAAAGCTATGGTTGCCATTGTTGTATTACGGCTAACATTTAACCCTTGGTTAGCGGACTACCCTACTGATGTTCATTGGTCTTTATACACTTATGGTGGCGCCACACTTTTTGCCTTTTTAGCGAGTAGGCAACTGAGTGCTAACAACGAAAAAGCACAGCTTAAAGTTTGGCTTGAAGCCGCGTCACTACACTTGTTAGTGCTAACCATTGGCACTGAACTACGCTATTGGCTTTATCAAGGTGATATTTTTAGTTCACAATACCATTTAGTTGAATCAGCAATAAATAGCTCTTTATGGGCGGCATTAGGTTTAACTTATTATTATCGTGCTAGCCTGAGTAAAAGTTTAAAAGGCTTTTACTTACTCAGCGCAAAACTACTACTAGGCTTAGCTGCGGCCAGTTACTTTATTAGTTTAAGCTATAACAACCCTTGGTTTAGTGGCGAACTTGTCTCTAGTACCGCTTTATTTAATATACTGTTATTGGCGTATGGCGCCCCGATAATATGGGCTTTACTGGTCGCTTATTATTATGATCCTCGTTATAAAAAACTTGCCTTACAACTTGCCGGCTTAGCCAGTTTTATATTTATCACTATAGAAATCCGCCAGCTATGGCAAGGAAGTGATCTCTCGTTAAATAATGCCACGAGTGACGGTGAGGTTTATACCTACTCGGTGATCTGGATGCTAATGTCTATTCCTGCGGTGTTATTTGGCGCCCGCAAAAAGATACAGCAACTGTATAAAGTGGGTTTAGTATTATTGTTGGTTGTTATTGGTAAAATATTTCTAATTGATATGGCCGGATTAGATGGCTTATGGCGCGTTGCTTCCTTTATGGGACTTGGCCTAACCTTGTTGGCTTTAGCTTGGTTTTATAAGCGAATTAAAGCTGAAACTGAAGCTTAGTCTCAGCAGGTTAGGCCTAGTTGTTGTTACAATTACTGCCGGCGGCGCCAAGCGTATAAGCTTATTAGTAATAGTAGGCTTATAGGTGCGCTGCTACCACCGGATTTGTTATCTTGGTTATCCTCTGCTGGCAAGGCTACAACTGTTACCAGTACCGTTGCATGACTACTAGCCCCTCGGCTGTCTGTAGCGCTTACTCTTAACGATAATGCCGCGCTACTAGCCGGTGCAACAAAAGATACCGTATTCGTGGTCGCATTTTGTAAATTAACGTTAGTACCACTTACTTGTTGCCATTGATATTCAATATTGTCATTTTCAGCATCAACCGCGGTTGCCGTTATACTTACGTTTTGACTGGCATTAACTTCTATATTTTCTAAACCACTGATCTGTGGTGCGGTATTAAGATCATTGTCTAATATAGTAATGCTTAGGCTATTGTTAGGCGAAATAACACTAGCATCAACACTGTGTATTTGCGCCGTAAAGACTTCGTCTTGCTCTTGCTCTGTGTCATCAAGCAAGCTAATGGTAAAGCTTTTATCACTACTATCACCATCAGCCCAGCTTAGCTGGCCGCTAATATCAATATAATCTGTCTCGGCTTGTGCTGTGCCTTCAGCTAATGAATAAGCCACGCTAATAGCGCCATCACTACCGGCTAAACGCTGTACAGTAACGTCTACACTTTCACCTTCCAGTGCCTCTATACTTTGTGCCACTATGCTTAATGTACCTGGCCGCGCCGGCTCGGTACCAAAAGTTATGGTTGCCATCGCTGGGGAGGCTAATGTCACGCCACCTTGGGGGTCGAATAAGCGGACAAAAACACTCCGACGCCCATCTTCGCCTCGGTCTAAAGTCGCTAACGAAATGAGTTTATCGTTATGATCATTAGCCGACCAATTTAAGCGACCTGAAATAGCTTCGTAATCTGTGCCTTGTTCTGCGCTACCGGCCAAGCTGTGATAAGCCACACTCACTGCTCCCGAGCCTGTTGGACGTTGCACTTTTATTTGGGCAACCTGGCCTGGTGTAACTTCTATAGCCGACTGGCTGAACGATAAAGTGCCGGCGGCTGTCTCTTTAGTGTTATCCGCTAAAATATACAAACCCGAGTTAATATCACTGCCTAAAACTACACCCGAGGGTAAGTAAGGATAGGTTCCCCACATGCCGTTAAAAGCAGCGCCATCAGAAGGTAAGAAGGTATCAAAATAGCCTGCCTCTATAGGCGAAGCCGGATTACTAATATCCAGTATGGTTAAACCACGTTGGTAATTGGACATATAATAACGATTGCCCCGAACAAACCCATTATGATCAATTGCTCTTGTTGGGCCACGCCATACCGACTGCAAAACAGGGTTGCGTAAGTCATCTAATGCAAAAATATGTAAGGTAGTTTTTAGCGAAAAGTCTACTTCGTCCAATTCGTCGTGCACAAACAAGTAACGGTTATCTTCTGTGGCCCAGCCAGAGTGAACATATGAAGCTTGATCATAACTAAATTGCGCAAGCTTGCTTGGCTCATTAGCAATAGAAGCATCCCATAATTTGACTTCTTGTTCGTTAAAGTCAAATAACAGCTGACACGGGCTTTGCTTACAATCACTAATTGCTCGGTTATCGGTAATTTCTAGGGTTGCAACATCATGAGTATAGTCAGAGCGTAATGCGGTATTTTGCTGCCATACAGGGCTAAGCTGGGTAGGGTTAGCCAAAGATAAAGTAGTTACTGCACCGCGCTGAGTATTTTGACCAACAATATGTAACAAAGGTGCAGCCGCACTATTGCGGGTATTAGTGCTATAGTCGATACCGCTAATAAAAACATTATGGCTCGATGTCACCCCTCTATAAGTTGCAGCAAGTGAAATGTCACTCGGTAATCTTGTCAGATCAATAATTTGAATACCATCACTTCCCTCTGACGACACATAAGCATAGGCTTGCCAGCGGCGAAGCGCCTGATCAAAGTATTGATACACTTTAATATCACGCCAGCTGGTCGTAGAACCTCTAATAATCCCTGTCACTTGAGGCGCATCGGGTGTTGCTAAATTAACAACAGCCGTACCATTAGTTAAGCCTATTAACGCATATTCAGTGCCGGTATTTAAATCAACATGGCCCCAAATATCATTAGCGGCAGAAGGTCGCGTACTAAAGTCAGCTAAAGCAACATGGCCAACTAAATCAATATTACTACAGCTGAAGTTGCCGGCTTTGCCATCCACACATTGCTGTGCACTTTGCGAGGTTTGTAAACTTTGATGCTGAGCCAATTTAGTCTGTAATGCTGCAGACACAGTTGCTTTGCCATCTCGTAAGCTATAAAAGCCGCGCTGTTGTAGTTGCTCTTGTAGCTCAGCAGGCACACCACCTAAGGTGGTATGGTTAATTTCTGGTGCTTGTAATTGGTAATGGTCAATGCGGCTATAACCACCTAGTACGGGTACAATTTCACTGATCAGATAAAATAGCTGATCTTCATCAGCCAGCGAATAGTGCCCTGCTGCAACCAAAACTTTATCACCTTTATTGGCTTGTTTAACCGCATAGCCAATGCTTTGACAAGGCCGAAGTGGTTTATCACAGCGGCCAATATCTTGGCCATCTATCGCAACAAAGCGTGCTTTATCATGCTCAGCATGAGCCTCTGCATTTTGTGGCATCAGCGCTAATGTTATCGCACTCGCCGCAAGCAAGCCTTGCGCTAGCCTTAAAAAGGTAAAGTTTACAGGCACAGGCAACTCCTAAGGTGTTTATTGGCTCTCGACCAATTTTAGTATTTCAGGTATTGTTAGCGGCCTGTTATTGTTATGCAAGTGTTTATTTATGTTAAAACAAGTTGTTTATTTGTTTTTCGCCCTGTCATTATCGCTAGTTACCGCCTGCAGCCCAGATAATTCAGGCACTAAGGCCTCCACTATTAGCTTGCAACTTTTTTTCAATGGCCAACCTCTTCATTGTCAGCACATGCTGAATATTGCCGAACAAGAATGGCAATTACAGCAGTTTCAGCTTTATTTAAGCGAATTTAGCCTTAATAATAAAACCATAAACCTCGCTTCAGAGCCTGTTAATCAACAAGCTACTATCGCCTTATTAGGCACTGTTTGCGATAACAACGATCAATGGCAACTGCAATTTAACCAACCACTTAATGATGGCCAATTAAGCTTTTTAGTTGGTGTTCCGGCTAGGCTTAATCACCAAGATCCGCTTCGCGCAGCGGCGCCTTTAAATCAAAGTGATATGTTTTGGAGCTGGCAAAGTGGTTATAAATATTTACGCTTAGAGCTCGGCGCGGTGGATCAACAATGGGCCTTACATCTAGGTGCTACTGGCTGTCATTCTGCAAGTGCGCTTCGGCCACCTACAGCGCCCTGCACATCGCCTAACCTAGCCAGAATTCAAGTAAACTATAAAGTCGGCCAACAGCTACAATTCGATTTAGCCCCTGTTATAAGCGATATTACTTTATCGGCAGATAACCATTGCATGGCCGATCCTAACCGACTGAGTTGCCAACAATTATTGCCAAGACTAGGCATCAATAACCAAGCTGTCGGCTGGAGCACGCAATGAGGCTAGCACTAGTACTGTTGCTAATATCAATGCAAATGATGCTAACTAGCTGCACTAAACCCGAGCCAGCTTATCAATGGCAATTACCACCAGGGTTTCCTGAACCTGTAGTGCCCTCTGATAACCCCATGTCGGCGGCTAAAGTCGAGCTAGGCCGTTATTTGTTTTACGATACCGCCTTATCGAGTAATCAAAGCCAAAGCTGTGCCAGTTGTCACCAACAGCAACACGCCTTTGCCGAGCCAAAAAAAGTGTCAAAAGGCAGCACAGGCCAACCTCATAGGCGTAATGCACAAGCTTTAGTTAATGTGGCTTACAATAATAGTTTTACTTGGGCCCATGATGGCTTAGCCCATATAGAATCTCAGCTGCTTATCCCTTTATTTGGTGATGCGCCAATAGAGTTAGGGGCAGCAGGCCAAGAACAAGCCATATTAGCGCGATTAAACCGACAACCTTACCCTGAATTATTTAAAAAAGCCTTCGCTAGTAATAAGCCAGACTTTAGCCAAGTTGTTGCGGCGCTTAGCAGCTTTACCCGCTCACTACTTTCTTTTAACTCGCGTTTTGATCGCTACGCCTACCAACAAGATGATAGCGCTTTAAGCCAAGAAGAATTAATGGGGTTAGACTTATTTTTCTCAGAGCGTTTAGAGTGTCACCACTGTCATGGCGGCTTTAATTTTACCCAAGCAACCAGCCATCAGCGTCAACCCTTAGACCGGCGCCCCTTTCATAATACCGGATTATATTACACACAACGGACAGACTTAGCCGATATGGGCTATCCACAACACGATACCGGCTTAAGCGAAGTCAGCTTAAACCCCGCTGATGACGGCCGTTTTCGTGCCCCAACCTTGCGCAATATTGCATTAAGCGCACCTTATATGCACGATGGCAGCCTAGCGACACTAGAGCAAGTTATTGATTTTTATGCCGCTGGCGGCTTAGTCAGCACTATCGATGGCCAAATTAGTGATGGCCGACAACACCCAGCCAAAAGCAGTTTTGTTCGCGGTTTTAACCTAACAACAGAAGAGAAACAAGCCCTACTCGCCTTTTTACACAGCTTAAGTGATCCCAGTTTTACCACTAACCCCGCCTATAGCAATCCTTGGCTAAGTCCATAGAGGAAAGCACTATTTAAATTGAATAACGCAGCTGTATAAAAGCTAATTCCAGCCAAATTAGTCTATTATATTAAAACCTTTGCCCACTCATTTGGATACGCAAACCAGCAGAATAGATGACATCTTCGCTTGGACATGGATATTACTCCATCAAAAACTAAAGGCCTACGCAGGACTAACTTGTGAGCGTCACAGGGGCCTAGGCCCCAAATAATGCGGATTGTTATGTTGCACTGAACTCTGAGCGGAGCAAGCCGAAACATTTGAGATCGTGAAATTTATTCTTCCAATATCCACACTCACGCCGAACTCCTTCTTCTTTAAATCCAAGCCGACGGAGTAATGATTCAGAGGCACTATTACCAAGAACTGTATCTGCTTGAATTCGATGTAATTCTCCACAAGGCAAAGCCCCCGAAAACCCTGCACTAATAATGGCACGCACAGCCTCTAAGGAGTAACCTTGCCGCCAAAGCTCAGGGAGCAGATCATAACCAATAATCGCATTACGCATTTTGCTACTCCACGAATTGAAGCCACAAGTGCCTATCACTCGACCAGATGACTTTAAGCGGATAGCCCATCTAATACCTTGTTTTTCTTCATATCTTGACGTAAAAAGATTAATTAAATTGGCAGCTTGACTGTACTCACTAAATACATCTAAATCGTAATACTCAACTACAGATGGATTGGAAAACAAATTAAACAGATCAGCTTCATCTTCTAGACGCAGCTCTGAAAGCAATAACCGCTCAGTTTCTAGTAATGGAAATACCATCTAAATTCCTTTTTTAACAAAACGCCCGCATTCAACGGCTTATATGCTGCAATGTACTATTATACTGAGATATTTCAGCTAATACCGCTGAGATAAATTGTTCAGCACCATCAACACCGATAAAAACGCGCACTATGAGGAGCGGGTATGTGCGAAAGTTTGTGAAGCAAATGCACAAACGAGCGGATCTTTATGAGTTATTCTCACTGTCAATTACAATGATTCGATTACCATCGTTTTCGGGCGCAACTATAAGCTTATACAAAGTCCACTCACCCGCATGCCGAGTAGCGTAAACATATACCTTAGCTGCAGACACTTCTCCACTAATCGAATACTCGATAGTTGCGCTGCCTTCAGGACCATTTATATTTACATTGCCAAGAACATACCAACTAGGGTCTATAACTTTCCCTATTTTTTCGATAACCATCGGGTTATCTCGAACTGCCTGGAGTGATATATCATATGCTTCGCCCTTCATCATTTTCATGACGAGAACGACAATACCTGAGATAAAGGAAGCCATTACGCAGAATGCTAACAACCCGATCAAAATCCATTTAAAATTTCCTTTCATCAAAATCCTTTCCACAAGCAACACAACGAGAATTACTTAACGAACAGTTTGCACACATTTCCCATGCCGTATTGCAATAATAAGTTTCAGTACTGCTATCATTGGGAGCCCAACATTTTTCGCATAGAGGGCATGACTTAAACGACCTGTACCGTTCATTTTTACATGACGGGTTACAAAATAGCGGTTCAACTTGCATTTAGAAACAAGCACTCCTTTCTCTAACATTGTAAGCACATAACGTCTGCCTCATTTGCCGGAGGCTGTTGGCGGATGTTGTGCAGGCTTTTGCACAAAAGGTAACAACGACCGGAGGTCAAATACAGCCCTTGTTATGCGCTCAGGGCATGTCAAAACAACTGAAACTATTTTTCTTGATATTGCCAGTTTCATTTAATTGAAATTTTAAAAATCTGCTTGAACACTCAGAGCTCTGCCAAGGCTTGCAATCTGTGTACGAAATTGTACAGGTTTCGTTATAGCAACCGTAAGACACCATATTTTTACTGTGACTGGAATTGAACTCAATTATTGAAGCTATAACCGCACCAACCGTCTGCACAGGCTTACCATCACATGAATAGTTTTCTTCTAATATCTGAATATTTGCATGTGTAAGAACCTTTTCAAGCATCTGGCTCTTATCTGATTTATCTTGGGTTTCATGGTAAGAGTGAATCCACTCGATTGCAATCCCAAGTCCTATACATAAAGCTAGAGTTGCTAAATATACTAGTTTCCTAAACATTTCTATCCTTTCGCATAACGCCCAAAGCATCCGCGCTGCTGTTTGGCGTCGGTGCCTTTGCTTGCTAGTGTTTTTCCAACTTTTGTATGAGGGCTAAAAGCTCGTTCACAACCAATTCTGGCTCATCCACCTGAATAAAATGACCACTTTTTGCTGTTAGAACAGTCTTTCCCTGCGGAAATGCACCTGTCCAGCTTTGCCATAGTTCACCCCACATGTTCCTGCCTTGATCAGTAAAAAATAAATTAGCAGGATTAATTGTTTTCCTGACAGAAGCAATAACTGTTACAGGCATATCTTTAATCTGTGGATAATCAGGGAGCGGCCTTTTACTCCAAAAATCGAGATACTGGTTCGACATACCCTCAGCCATGTCATCCAGTTTGATTTGAGCAATTTCTTGGTTTCCTTTTTCCAAATCAATTGCCCGCAATATATCAACATCATGTTCAGAGGATGGGTCTAACATTAATAGCGCTTTTATTTGTTTTGGATAAGCTGCGGCGAACTCTCTCGCAACGCTGCCACCATATGAATGAGCAACTAAAATAACAGGCTGTTTAACATTCAATTTAACTAAAAGCTCGCTTGCATAGTTGGCGTAATCATTAGACGTAAAATGTCGTTTAATCGCCGTCGATTTGCCATTGCCTACTCTGGAATAGCGAATAACCGTGGCATGCTCGGCTATTTGGTTAAAAACTGAGTCCCAATCCGACATTCCAGCGCCACCACCGGCTTCCAACAAAACAGTATGCTTACCCTGTCCCGAAACTTCGTACTCGAGCTCGAACTCGTTAACACTGAGCAGGTTTGGCTGGGCAGAGAGTGAAAAGGATAACGTAATGGCAATTAATAAGCTGAACTTCAACATTCCTCCTAATAACACAAACGCCAAGCCCACGGGCGGAAAAACGTCTTAATGTTTGACGTCTCAGCGACCGAAAGGAGTGAGTGATGCGTCTTGTTATGTTTAAAACACATAAAAATACACCGCTCCTAAAACTAACTGGCTTTAAGCCCGTCGTCTTGAATAGTGCCAGCAACAGGTTAACCGATGAATGTCTGGTGCCCCTGCTGTCAGCAAGGATGCTGAAATCAGCTGGCTATCGACTGGCAACCATGATGATAGATGAAGCAGAGTATCTTGCCGATGGATAACTAACTGGCCGCTAACGCGGCCAGAAGATCGGTTTTACCTATTGACTCCTAGAAGGCTCATATGTGTTATGTAGCTAATTTACCAATACTTTTTGCGATCGATGTAATATTTCATTGTCGCAAAAATATAAGCCATTAGAAAGAATGCAGGAGTGGCAAAAATATCAGGTTTAATAATCCATGATAAGATACCAAGAGTTAAACAAAAAAACTCCATACTTAACACTTGCTTTCTCGCTTTAACTCCCCAAAAAAACCACCTTACAAAAGGTGATTCTGATTTCCATGATTCTGAATTTTTGTCTATCACTATAATTTCCTCTTTTAGTTTAGAAATATCTATTTCAAAAACAGAGGCGAGCGATTTAAGAGATTCAATACTGGCTTTATTGCCACTTTCAATTCGTTGAATTGTTCTGGTACTTAAACCAGACATTATTGCAAGTTGCTCTTGAGACCAATTTCGTTTCTCTCGTAATTTTTTAACTATCATAAAATACCCTCGTCCATCTGTGAGGAAAACTTAACTTATCAACATTGTTGGCGGCTACGAAATATACCTGACAGTGACACGACATCCGACGCTTTAGCTACATAACGCCCGCCACAAACGCGAGCAAATTGTTGCGAGTCGAGCCCCCGCAGGGCGCGTTTGTGCAGGCGGTTGCTAGTTGCCATCTTTTACCTTTGTACCGAGAGTTACATACCAACAACCAACAAATGCGCATACAGAATAAAGTGATATCCGAATAAAGTATGACCGCGGGTTGTCATTAAGAGTGTAAATATTGCCTCGTCTAATAATCTGTCCACTTTGAACAGCATCAATGAGATTTCCGAGATAGATGTACGCAATAATACAAGCTAGCAATCTGATTATGATTGAAGCCAATAACGGCACTTCAATTAATACTAGCCCCATCCTTTTCTTCACGTCTAATCCCTCAGATTACATTCGCCAACTAACGAGGCTGTAGAAAAGCCATTCCTGACCATTCAACGCATCGCTTTTTTAACCATTTAATAATGGCCATAACTTTGCCCTGAGCTATAGGTTTTTGCAACATTTATTAATCAATGCATTAACCTTGTCAGTTTTGATTTTTCAGTGCTGTGATGAAGCGTTATTAATGGCTGAGCAGAGCTTATTTTTGCTAGCGGCTTTAAGCCCGTCGTCTTGAATAGTGCCAGCAACAGGTTAACCGATGAATGTCTGGTGCCCCTGCTGTCAGCAAGGATGCTGAAATCAGCTGGCTATCGACTGGCAACCATGATGATAGATGAAGCAGAGTATCTTGCTGATGGATAACTAACTGGCCGCTAACGCGGCCAGAAGTTCGGTTTTACCTATTGACTCCGAGAAGGCTCATATGTGTTAGTTTTTTTTACAGTTCTGCTTCCACTCTTTAAACAGCGATTTCACGGTTTCGCTGACTTCGCTACGAAGATGTAGATCATGAGCTTGTAGCTCATATTCATAAAATATGGATTCAAAATTAATTGTTTGTTTGCAGCTAAAGCTGCCTGCCGATTCAGAGCAATGGCCTATATACCAGTCCGCTGGAATAGCTTTGCTTGGATTCTTCAAGGGTTCAGATCGAACAAGGTGCCACATAAAAAGAGGCTTGTGATACTCATAAACACGATAAAAAGGCAGATTGGGATCTTTTTCCACATACACGGTATCTGTTCTGTCGTAAACGTTCCAAGCGGCTTCAGCCATTCCATTAGGATTGCCAATCTGGGAGCTTGCATATGCCAACCCCGTGAGCTCGTGCTCAAAATTCACCCCATTGTTCTTGATATGGCTTAATGTGTATCCCGAAACCTTTGCCTTAATATTTTGAGCTGGAATGTATATCAATTCTTGACCATCCGAACTATCGAGCTCGTCAGCGATAGGTGCAAGAAATGCTTTCATAAATGAACTGTCCGGTGAAAAACTAGATGGATAGCAAATTTTAGTATCATCAAGTTGCACTTTTGTAAGGCTTTCGGCATAAGTAACTTGCGTGCTAATAATCACCAAGATAATGAGATAAAACTTCATACTTCTCCTGAAAGCTAACGCTTCAATCAGCCGACGCCGCCGCGGTCGGCTGCATTGAATTGTTTGGTAACTCTGCGCCCTCGCCAAGCAATATGGGCAATATATGATTTCTGCTTAGCTGATGGTGCGTGGCATTTTTATATTTATCGTCATGAGCATTTAGCAACAAAACAATTAAGAGATTTCGATTCGGAACAAACTGAATCAAAGCGGTGTAGCCGTAATCAGTGCTGCCACCCATCTGAATGATGGATTCACCACTGATTTCTACCTGCGCTAAACTCCCCAGCAACCATCGTTCATTTGCTTTAGAAAAAGCTAAGCTTGGCGCCCCTGCAGGGAACATCGCTCCGTTTTTAAGTGCAGCAGACCAAATAGCCAAATCATCAATTGAAGTAACCATACCACCAGCCCCAATTAGCGCCCAGGTTAAGCCTTTCTCAAAAGTGGTACGGCCTTGGTCATCTCCCCCATAGCCTCGAGCTAGGTGACTTGAAGATACCAGTTTATCTTGATAGAAACCTGTATTACCCAAGCTTAACGGAGTCAATAAGTTGTCGTGAACATAATCCTGAAATGGTTGTTCGCTCACTTTCTCTACGACAGCAGCCAAAAGAGTGTACGCTGCATTGGAATACGCAATTTTCTCGCCAGGCTTAGCAATTAACGGCATAGATAAGATTCTGTTCTCAGCCTCGGCTTTATCCATCAACTCAAAGTCAGAATCATTGTGGAAGTTATCCAAGCCACTTGAATGCCCCAATAACTGCACAATGGTTATAGGCTTTACTTCATCAGAGGCCGTTGGATAAAAATCTCCAATCGTGTCAGAAAGCTGTAGTTTTTCATTCTGGGCAAGTTGTAGCACTGCGGCTGCCGTAAACGTTTTCGCAATTGACCCCATATCAGAGATAGCGGCGGCACTATTTTTCACGAAGCCTTCTCTATCTTCACAACCATAAGCACTTTTAAATAAAACAGTTTTATCATCGGCAACCAGTACCAGCCCATCAAAAGTACCCGCCATATGTACTCGTCGAAGTTCATCAGCTAATCTAGTGGTAACCTTGTTGTCCAATTGAACGATTGAAGACACATTACGACAGTCAGGTACGCCACTGCAGCCTGAAAGGGCTAGGACAATTGAAAAAATGCTCATTCGATACATAGTATTCCTAAGTTACCAACGCCGCAAGCAAAGGCGCGCGTAAGCGCGTCCAGTGGAGCGAAGCGGAACGATTTTGCCTTACCTTGTTATGGCTTTACTCATGACGGCCTTCATGATCCCAAAGTATAAAGGTTTGATTTTCAGTGGACGACATAGATTCTATGAGTCGTTCATTATTAAAAGTTGGAATCTCTTGAAGACGCTGTAGTAATTCACCAGCCCCAGTGGCCTCACTAGGATAAGTTATAACTCCGTCTTTAGTTGCCAAATGCCACCACACATCTTCAACAAATGGACCTTCATCGGTTGTTTCCACTGCAACGCCAATAAGTTCATTCCAAGCAATAGACTGTGGTTCCTTTTCTGTCCAATGTGCCCACACATTATTTTCGTCAAACCAAACCTTTACAGCGGCATAGGGACTTTTTTCACTTTGCTTCGCGTCTTCTTTATTACTGAAGAGCGAAGATATCCATTTAAACATTCGGAGTCTCCTTGTAGCCATAACGAGGCTGTAGAAAAAGCCATTCATGACCATTCAACGCATCGCTTTTTTATCAATTTAATAATGGCCATAACTTTGCCCTGAGCTATAGGTTTTTGCAACATTTATTAATCAATGCATTAACTTTGTAAGTTTTGATTTTCAGTGCTGTGATGAAGCGTTATTAATGGTTTAACAGGGCTTTTTTGGGCTAAATGTGGGGTAACTACGCCGTTAATTGGCCGTAGTTTTAAGCTTGTTATTGCTGGTGTAATTAAGAAGTTTAAATCGCGGTATCACCAAGGCTCCTATGCCTAATTGATAATACCTATTTGATCACAAACCATGATCGGTGGGAGGTAAATAATGGCTGTTTTTTAAACTATTTTAGGGTTTTTCTACAGTCTCAACGCCGCATTCAACGGCTTGTCCGCTGCAATGCTTCGCTAGGCCCGTCCACAAGACTTTCAATCACTGCAACTGCGCTCTCTACACCACTTTCCTCTCGAAGATTCACTCCTAGTGCTGCTGTATGGTCGATGATATTTTGATCGGTGGTTATCGCTTTTATGGCTGCTACAAGTCTTTCAACCGTCAGCTTCTTCAACGGAATCGGGGCTGAGCCCGCGTTCAGAGTATGTGCGCGATGCCCCCAGAAGGGTTGATCTCCAAAAAAAGGAATAATAATGGATGGTTTGCCTGCAAGTAATGCAGCCGCCGTGGTTCCTGCACCTCCGTGGTGAACCACCCCACATACACGAGAAAATAGCCATGAGTGGGGTACCTGATCAACTGCAATCATGCTTTCGGGCAATGCCTTCATCTTCATAGCGCCCCAACCCGTCGAAAGAATGCCCCGCACGCCTGCGCCTTGTAGGGCTTCAACGACTATACGTGCCAGCCGTTCGGGGTCACGTCCAGTCATCGAGCCAAAGCCAACATACACAGGCGGTGGACCAGCGCTCAAAAAGGCTGAAAGCTCTGGTGAAGGTTCATAGTCTTCAACATCTTCGGTATGCCAGTAACCACAGATGCTAGCAGTTTGAGGCCAATCGTCAGGTCGTGACAGTACCAAATTGCTAAAGCCATGAATAACAGGAATTGATGTACCATCGGTGGTTTGTAACAGGCTAAAGCGCTTTGCTTTCGGCAAACGGTTTACTTTGCGCCATGCTCGAACGTGCTTAGCGACCGACAACCCAATCAGTCGATTAACAAAGCTATAGGAGAGTTTGTTATACCACCCGCCCAGCTTCAGTCGCGGTAGCATCATGTTTGGGTACTCAGCCGTTGGCACTAACCCTGGCACGACAAGCGCCATCACAACTGGAACACCGAGCTTTTCAGCGATATCAGGTGCAATAAACACCTTAGGGTGAAATACGATGATGTCTGGCTGGGATTTTTGTGCTGCGGCCCAGCTCTCGTCAGCTAAGGAGCGCTGTATCGGACCGATTCTCTTTAGCAGGCCTAACGTACGCTTTACAACTTGAAATATATTGTTTGTATCTTCCAATACGCCTTGGTTTTCTGGTGCATCCAACAACGTCAGCATACCGTCGTTCATGAATGCATAGTGCAGCCCAGCGGATTCGATAGTCTCGCTAAATCGTGAGCTCGTTGACACTGTTACACAATGCCCTACCCGCTTTAAGCCTTGCCCCAATGCGATATACGGCTGCACATCGCCTCGGGTTCCGTAGGTAAGTATCAGTATATTCATGTTTTTGCCTAACGAGGCTGTAGAAAAAGCCATTCCTGACCATTCAACGCATCGCTTTTTTAACCATTTAATAATGGCCATAACTTTGCCCTGAGCTATAGGTTTTTGCAACATTTATTAATCAACGCATTAACCTTATCAGTTTTGATTTTCAGTGATGTGATGAAGCGTTATTTATGGTTTAACAGAGCTTTTTTGGGCTAGGTGTGGGGTAACTATGCCGTTAATTGGCCGTAGTTTTTAAGCTTTTCGATGTTATGAATTAAACAAAACAATTGCCATTGGAAGCGTTGATATGATTATCATGCAAATACTGCATATTTTGCTCATTAGCAAAGCCGGTATCAGCAGTGATTATCGTTTGGGCCTTAAGTATGTTGTCACTGATGGCTAAACGTTGAAATCGGCTTTGAATATTCTCTAATACCGGTTGTAATGTGTGATGCTCTTGGCCTTCACCAAACACCTGCGCGTCGACAATAATTTGGTGTTTTTTATCCACCGCGGCCACACCGTTATACCCTTGAATTGTCCCCTTACTGGTGGTCATTTTGCCTGATTCATTATCCGTTATGTTCGACTTCACTTCCTGTACGCGCTTACCCTTGCCCATCCGTGGACTGGCTTGCTTTAGAAACTTATCTATCTTGTCGTGTGCTTTATTTAATGTCTCGATGGTTTGCGCGGTGCGCTGTTTACGTAGCTCATCTGCCGATTCCGTTTTATCTAACTGCGCATGCTCGCGCATTTGATAGCGAATTTGTCGTTTAAATTTAGCCCGCTTTTCTTCTAGCTCTTTAAAGGTGCCTGACCATTCTTTTGCGGCATTTGATGACAGTTTACAGCCATCAATGGCAAACAATTCATTGCCCAATAACCCTTGGGTATGGCATATCAACAGCACTTGTTCGAAGACCTTTTCTATCTCTTTTCTGCGGTTACTCACAAAGGCAGCTATGGTGGTGAAGTGTGGTACTGAATCGCAACTAAGCGCTTTAAAAATGACATTGGTTTCGCAACACCACTGAATTTCACGGCTGGAGGTGATCCCTTTGGAGTACGCAAACAAAATTATCTTTAATAAAACAGCAGGATCATAGGCTGGACGGCCTGTTACATCATTTTGATACTTGGGGTAAAACACCGACAAATCGAGTTTCGATTCAATTAAATGATGGATGGCATGTTCAAAAGTGCCAGCTTGCAGTTGGTCTAAGTAGTTAATGACCACCATAGAACTTTGCTGATAATTAAGTGGTTTAAATCGCGGCATCACCAAGGCTCCTATGCCTAATTGATAATACCTATTTGATCACAAACCATGATCGGTGGGAAGTAAATAATGGCTGTTTTTTGAACTACTTTAGGGTTTTTCTACAGCCTCAACGCCGCCAGCAGCGGCCGAACGTAGTGAGGTCCAGCGACCAACGGGAGCGTTGCTGACTGGCCTTGTTAAGGTATATGGACATTTTTACTTCTTTAACCCTCAAATGGCGGAATTGGTTTTAACTCTCCAACCGCTAGTTCACCAACATGTCGTTTTATGCGTTGATAATCTTCATGATCCGTAGGGTAGCTGAAATATCCATGAGCTATCTTCCCATTTTTATCTTTTGACCTGAGCATTAAAGTTATCTCGCCATCGTCATTTATGCTCGCAGTCCCAATCCAGCCAATTTCCTGCTCATAACCTTTATGTAGAAGTGCATTACATGAAGCTAAAAGTATCAACATGAAAACAATAAGACCAAGCTGAGCGATTTTTTTCACCGAACAACTCCCTTAACAGCTTAATATAATGCAAAACGCACGCTTTCACTCTACTATGCGCGCCTTCTATCACGATTTTACATCTTGCTAAATTAACTAACATTTTTCGTTAAATCAATAACATCCTTGCTCTTTTGCGAAAAACCTTGGTGTGAAAGCGTGTTTTATGCCGCCTATTAAATTTGCAACACAAATTTAACTTGCAACTGTATATTTAACCAGTTAAAAATAGCTGAATTGGAATTAAACTGAGTGTTTATTGAGGTGTTATAGATTAATAATAAGAAGCTGCTGATAAGTCTTATATATCAGATATAAAAAAGCCCAGCGTTTGCTGGGCTGGGCTTATTTACTTGTCTTGTTGTAAGCGCATATGCGGGAACAAGATAACGTCACGAATAGACGCGGCGTCAGCTAGTAGCATAACTAAACGGTCTATACCTATGCCTTGGCCGGCTGTTGGTGGTAAACCATGCTCTAGTGCGGTTACAAAGTCTTCATCGTAATACATGGCTTCGTCGTCACCGGCGTCTTTTTGAGCTACTTGCTCTAAGAAACGCGCAGCTTGATCTTCTGCATCGTTAAGCTCGCTAAAGCCATTACCTAGCTCGCGGCCACCAATAAAGAATTCAAAGCGGTCGGTAATTTCAGGGTTATCATCATTACGACGGGCTAATGGCGATACTTCTGCTGGGTATTCAGTAATAAAAGTAGGATGACGTAATTTCGTTTCTACTAATTCGTCGAATACTTCCATAAGAATACGGCCATGGCCATAATTGTCTTTAACTTCAATATTTAATGACTTAGCTAAAGCAGCAACAGCTTCACGGCTGTTTAACTGCTCGATAGTTAGCTCTGGATTATAATGTAAAATTGATTCTGTCACTGACATACGCGCAAAAGGTTTACCAAAGTCGAACACTTCGCCTTGATAAGGCACTTCAGGGCTGCCTAGTACGTCTAGCGCTAAGCCGCGGAATAACTTCTCAGTTAAGTCCATTAAGTCATTATAATCGGCATAGGCCCAGTAAAACTCTAACATGGTAAATTCTGGATTATGCCGTGTTGAAACACCTTCGTTTCTAAAATTACGGTTTAATTCAAATACTTTTTCAAAGCCACCCACGACCAGACGTTTTAAGTAAAGCTCTGGCGCTATACGTAAAAACATCTGCATATCCAGAGCATTATGATGGGTTTCAAAAGGACGCGCTGTTGCACCACCTGGGATGGCTTGTAGCATAGGCGTTTCAACTTCTAAAAAGCCTTCATCGTTAAAGAAACGACGGATATAAGCAACCGTTTTACTACGAATTAAAAAGGTATGGCGCGATTGTTCATTAGAGATAAGATCTAAATAACGCTGACGATAGCGGGCCTCGTTATCGGTTAAGCCATGAAACTTATCAGGTAACGGCCGTAATGCCTTGGTTAGTAAGCGAATATCGCTTAACCACACCGTTAATTCACCGGTTTTAGTTTTAAATAAATGGCCGGTTGCGCCAATAATGTCGCCTAGATCCCATTTTTTAAACTGGTCGTTATATACACCTTCAGGCAAGCTATCGCGCGCCACATAAAGTTGTATTTTACCGCCCATATCGGCAATAGTGACAAAGCTGGCTTTACCCATAATACGACGCGTCATAATACGGCCGCCTAAGCTGACGGTAATTTTTTCTTGCTCTAGTTGCTCTTTACTGTAATCAGCATATTTTGCTAGCAGCTGATCAGAGGTACTGTCGCGGCGAAAATCGTTTGGAAATGGATTACCTTGCTCACGCAACGCAGCCAATTTCTGTTTTCGCTCAGCAATCAGTTTATTTACGTCTTGGGCTTCTGGTTGTGGTTGTTGTGGTTCAGACATAGCGTTTTCCTGATTATAAATGCACTGATTGCATGGTCAATAAATACGGTTATAAACCAGCTTTTAAGCTAGCTTGAATAAATTTATCTAAATCGCCGTCTAATACGGCTTGGGTGTTGCGAGTTTCAACACCGGTGCGTAAGTCTTTAATGCGTGAGTCGTCTAGTACATATGAGCGTATTTGACTGCCCCAACCGATATCCGATTTAGTGTCTTCTAATGCTTGTTTTTCTGCATTTTGCTTTTGCATTTCAAATTCGTATAACTTAGCCCGTAATTGCTTATAGGCATTATCACGGTTTTTGTGTTGCGAGCGGTCATTCTGACATTGCACCACTATATTTGTTGGTAAGTGGGTTATCCGCACCGCTGAGTCTGTTCGGTTAACGTGCTGACCACCGGCACCGGATGCGCGGTAGGTGTCGATACGTAAATCAGCCGGGTTAATGTCAATTTCAATATCGTCATCAATTTCTGGGGCAACAAATACGGATGCAAAAGAAGTATGACGACGATTACCACTGTCAAATGGGCTTTTTCTCACTAAGCGATGTACGCCGGTTTCTGTTCGTAACCAACCATAAGCATATTCACCGCTAAATTTAATGGTACAGCCTTTAATGCCCGCGACATCACCATCGGTAACTTCGTAAAGTTCTGGCTTAAAGCCTTTTTCTTCACCCCAACGCAAATACATGCGCATTATCATACTGGCCCAGTCTTGGGCTTCGGTGCCACCTGAGCCTGACTGAATATCTAAATAGCAGTCACTTTGGTCATGATCACCAGAGAACATGCGTCTAAACTCTAGCGTAGCAAGCTGTTGCTCTAAGTCTGCAAGCTCGGCTTTGGCTTCTTCAAAGGTGTCTTCGTCTTGCTCTTCAATGGCAAGTTCTAGCAAACCGGCGACATCTTCTAAACCTGAATCTAACTTATCGATAGTTTCAACTATTTGGGCTAAGGTTGAACGTTCTTTACCTAAGGCTTGCGCTTTATCAGGGGTATTCCAGATCTGAGGGTCTTCTAATTCCCGAGTTACCTCTTCTAAACGTTCTTTACGGCCATCATAGTCAAAGATACCCCCGAAGGGTATCTGTACGCTCTGTTAGATCTTTGATGCTGCTATTTACCGGATTCACTTCAAACATGTGCTAATTGTAACCTTGTAAGCAAGACTAAAAAATAAGCAGCGATTGTAGCAAAATTATTGGCGGCAGTGCAGCCATCTCATCGGCTATTTTCACTAGCAATAGCCTTAAAATGATTATTTTTAACCCTTATTAAGTGTATTTGCCCATTTAGTCAGCAATCGCGTCCATATGCCGAACAATTAATTGTAAATTTTGTTTATCTCTAAACTCGTTAATATCAAGCTGGTAGGCTAATTTCACTTTGTTAATATTGACATTAGGCCAAGCTTTATTGTCGGCATTAAACCAAATAGCATCAACTAACTTACCATCGGCTGTTTGCAGCATCATTTTTAAATGTTTGTCGGCTAACATTTTTTGCGACATTAAAGCGAAGTCGCCTTCAAACACCGGCTCTGGAAAATTTTGTCCCCAAGGCCCTGCGTCTTGTAGCATTTGCGCAAAATGAATATCAAAACACTGGCCACTTAGCTCGCCATCGGTATAGATAACCGCTGTAAGTTGCTCTGGGGTTAATAATTTTTTAGCGGTTAAATTTAATGCTAATTTAAAGGTCTCTAAACGCTCGGCATCAATAGTTAACCCAGCAGCCATGGCATGGCCGCCAAACTTTTTAATTAAACCTGGGTACTGAGTCGAAATTTGCTCTAATAAATCGCGAATATGTAAACCGGCTATAGAACGCGCTGAGCCTTTTAGTTCGCCTTCATCGCCTTGGGCAAACGCAATAGTTGGCCGATGAAATTGCTCTTTAATTCGCCCAGCCAATATCCCAATAACGCCTTGATGCCAGTCGTGCTGATATAAACATAAGCATTCGGGTAAGTCGGCGCCGTCAAAAGATAATTTAGCTAAAAAAGCCTGCGCTTCAACTTGCATACTTTGTTCAATAGCCCGCCTTTGCACATTTAACGCATCTAGCTCGGCTGCGTATTGCCGTGCTAAGCCGATATCTTGAGTTAATAAACAGCTGATGCCTATAGACATATCATCTAATCGACCGGCGGCATTTAACCTAGGCGCTAGGGCAAAACCAAAGTCGGCTGAAGTGAGCTTAGCTGTGGTTCTGTTAGCAACATCAATGAGGGCTTGAATACCAGGACGACACTTACCGCTGCGAATTCGCATTAAACCTTGATGCACCAAAATGCGATTATTACTATCTAAAGGCACAACATCTGCCACTGTGCCTAAAGCGACCAAGTCTAATAATTCAGCCAAATTGGGCTCAGGAAAGTTATGCTCTGTAAAATACTGCTGCTGGCGTAAATGACTGCGCAACGCCATTAATAAATAAAAGGCGACACCGACACCGGCTAAGGCTTTACTTGGAAACTGACAGCCCGGCTGGTTAGGGTTAACAATCGCATCAGCATTGGGTAACTCTGCACCCGCTAAATGGTGATCTGTCACTAGCACCTTAACCCCAGCTTGCTTAGCTAAGGCAACGCCATCAAGCGCTGAGATACCATTATCAACGGTAATAATTAACTCTGCGCCCTGACCTACAGCAAGCTCGGCTATTTCTGGTGTTAAGCCATAACCATACTCAAACCGGTTAGGGACTAAGTATTCAACAAAACGAAAACCTAAAGCTTTAAGACCACTAAGCAGCACGGCTGTGCTTGTTGCACCATCGGCATCAAAGTCACCAACAATAATTATCTGCTGCTGGGCTGTTAGCGCTTCAACCAATAATGTAACAGCATCATCAATGCCTTTTAATAATTGAAAAGGTAGCAAACCCGCAGCACTGCGTTGCAGTTCATCAGCGGCTGTAATACCGCGACTGGCATAAATACGCTGCAAAACAGGGTGTATATTATCCGTTAGCTGTGGCAGAACCTTAGGTAACGGTCGCTGTACTATCTGCTTCTGTACCATCTGCTTCTGTACCCTCTGCCGCTGTACTACAGTCATTTACTCTACCCTTGTTCTAACTGTGCTAATAATTGTTTTAAAGGCTGATAGCCAGGAATTAAACGGCCACTTGGTAAAATAACCGCGGGTGTGCCGCTAATGCCAAATGAGGTGCCCATTTCATATTGTTGTTTAACGGAGTTGCTGCACATAGTTGCGGCAACTTTATCGCCACTTTTAGCCGCATCCATCGCCCCTTTACTATCTTTGCTACACCAAATATGCTGCATTTGTAAAAAGGTAGCTGACTCTTCACCACCGCGAGGAAAGGCTAAATAGCGCACACTAATGCCAGCTCTATTATAAGCTGTAATATCATTGTGCAATTTACGGCAATAGCCACAGCTAGGATCAGTAAAAACATCGATAACATATTTTTCATTATCCGCTTTATACATAATGCCTTGATCACTAATGCTGGCTAATTGCTGCTTAATAAAAGGTTGCATTAGGTTATCGTTAACTAACTGTTGGTTATGAAGATCAAATATTTTTCCGTTGATAAAAAACTGGCCATCATCAGAGGTGAAAAATAAGCCTTTATCGGTAAAAACTTGTAGCAAGCCGCTAACTGGAGATTCAGAAATAGCTTTTACTTCTAAGTTTAAGCGTGAAAACTGTTGCTGGACTTGGCTATATTCCGGCTTTTGTGGCGCAATATTATCGCTAGTTGCTACAGCGGTGCCCATAAAACCTAAGCTCACTAGGATTAACATAACTTTATTCATTTTTAACTGTACCTTTATCGATGTACTGTGATCTGTATCGGCGTGCTGTATCTTAACAGCATTAGCCTCTCGGATGATGCTGCTGATGTATGCTTTGCAATCGTGCTTGCGCAACATGGGTGTAAATTTGCGTTGTCGATAAGTCACTATGACCTAACAACATTTGCACTACGCGTAAGTCTGCACCATGGTTTAATAAATGCGTTGCAAAAGCATGACGTAATGTATGCGGCGATAGCTCACTATTGATGCCCGCTACTTTTGCATAAAACTTAATACGATGCCAGAAGGTTTGCCGCGTCATTTCTTGCGCTCGACTACTTGGAAACACAACCTCAAGCTGTTTGTCAGCTGCTAACACCGGGCGCACTTCAACTAAATAACGACCTAACCAATGTAAAGCCTCTTCGCCCATTGGCACTAAGCGCTCTTTATTGCCCTTACCCCGCACTCGAATTAAACCATGTTGTAAATTAAGTTGCTGCAAGGTTAAGCTAGTAAGTTCTGTTACACGCAAGCCACTGGCATATAAAATTTCTAACATGGCTTTATCCCGAAACTGGATAGTATCAGTTAAGTCAGGGGCTTCAAGTAACCGTGTAACATCTTGCTCTGATAAGCTTTGCGGTAAACTTCGGCCTACTTTAGGGTTAAGCAGTTGCGCTAACGGGTTTTCTGTTATCCGGTGTTGTTGATGGCAATAAGCATAAAACTGGCGCAAGCTACTTAAGGCTCTTGACGTACTGCGAGGGCTAAACTGTAAATCAACTCGCTTTGCAACATAGCGATTAACCACTAGGCTATCTGCTTGTAATAACTGTATTTTTTGCTGGCATAAAAATATAGCAAATTTGGTTAAGTCGGTGCCATAGGCATTAAGTGTATGCTGGCTTAAGCCTTTTTCTAAAAATAAATGCTGCAAAAATTCGGCAATTAACGCCGAGTCGTCCGGATGCGGTTTAATCCGCTTAGGCTTAGCTGTGTTAGTCGTCATCACACTCTTCATTACACTTTTAAGCGCTCATGTTACCCTAAGCGGCAAATAGCGCAAACTCAGGATTTTGCCAACTGCCGGCATCTGCTACACTAGCGCCGATTTTAATTTTTTTAACTGCTTTTAGTTAAGGGCAAGACCTTTAAACTATTGAGCTTGTGAGATCACAATGAAAATTGGTTTATTTTATGGTTCAACCACCTGTTATACCGAAATAGTAGCCGAAAAAATTCAAGCGCTAATTGGCCCTGATCATGTTGAGCTGTGCAATATTAAACAAGTCCCGCTTGCTAAAATGGCTGAATACGACATTTTAATTTTAGGCTTATCAACTTGGGACTTTGGCGAGATCCAAGAAGATTGGGAAGCCCATTGGCAAGATATTAAAGAGGTTGATCTAAACAATAAGATTATTGCTATTTATGGCATGGGCGATCAAGTGGGTTATGCCGAGTGGTTTATTGACGCCGTTGGTATGCTGCATGACGAAATTGCACCTCAAAATACCAAACGGATTGGTTTTTGGTCTACTGAGGGCTATGACTTTATTGCCTCTAAAGCCATGACTGACGATGGCGAATGGTTTTATGGCTTAGCCTTAGATGAAGACAATCAATACGAGTTAACCGATCAGCGCTTAAATGACTGGATAAATCAGATATTGGAAGAAATTGCTCAGGTTATCTAGCCTTTTGTCGCTTTAAGACGTTTTACCTTACTGTTTTCGGTTTGCAAATTTAAGATAAAAGTCGGCCAGTAATTGCTGATATTCTGCCGTATAGCTGCCATCAGGATTATGAATAAGTAACTGCGTTTGGCGACGAGGCTTTAAGGCTGTTTGGCTATTCGCAGGCACTAGGCAAATTAAGCTACGTTGTGGCTTATTCGCTTTAGTAAACACTAAACAATGCTGTTGTAGCTGCCAACCTGAACTGTGTGCTAGCTGAATAAAAGCGTCAATAACCGCTGAAGGTAAAATTAAGGCAAAAACGCCGTTGTTATCTAGCAAGGTTGCCGCTTTTTCTAGTAAGCGGTTAAAGGGTAAACTATCGGTATGACGGGCTAATTGTCGATTTGCCTGTTTCGCTGGCATAGACTGTTGAAAAAAAGGTGGATTAGACACAATTAAACGGTAACGTTCTGTAGGCTGATAGGCTAGAATATCTGCCGTTATTAAATCAATGCTGTTAGACCATGGACATAAGCGAATATTGTCTCTAGCTTGCTTTGCTGCACTAGTATCGAGTTCAATAGCAGTAATAGGCACTAGGCCTTGGCTACGTTGCGCCAGCATAATACTAATTAAACCGCTTCCTGCGCCAATATCTAAGATTTTACCTGTTGTTGGTAAAGGCGCCCAAGCACCAAGTAAAAAACCGTCAGTGCCGACTTTCATCGCACAACGGTCGTGAGCAATATAAAACTGTTTACACTGAAAACCTGCTGACATCAGCACCTCCGGTCGCCAGTTTACGACCTGATATTGTTGCTGTCACTGGCTAGCAACTTTTTTGTTAAAGGATACATTATGAATTTTGCCGATTTCCAACTAGACGATGCGCTAAATCGTGCTATTTCTACCCGCGGCTATGACGCCCCGACGCTGATCCAAGAAATGGCCATTCCACTAGCGCTAGACGGTATGGATTTATTAGCAAGCGCTCCTACAGGAACCGGAAAAACCCTAGCCTTTGTTTTACCCGCTATTCAATATTTATTAGACTTTGGCCGCAAAGATCCTGGGTTTGCTCGGGTATTAGTTATGACCCCTACCCGAGAGCTTGCTTATCAAATTTATAATGAGTTTAAGTTTTTTAGCCAACATACCACACTCAACGTGGGTGTTATTACCGGCGGCATTAATTATGGTAGTCATAAAGATACCTTAGAAAAAAATAATGACATCTTAATCGCTACGCCTGGCCGCTTAACCGAGTATTTAGATGAAGAAAGTTTTCAAGCCGATGAAGTAGAGCTACTTATTCTAGATGAGGCCGATCGCATGCTAGACATGGGATTTGTCGGCGAGATGAACCGGATTATTTTAGAGGCACGTCGTCGTCGGCAAACCTTTTTATTTTCAGCAACTTTAGAAGGTTCAGCTTTAGAGCGCTTTGCTTCGCACGCCTTAAAAGAGCCGCAACGCATTGAGGCCATTCCGTCACGTAAAGAAAATGCCAAAATTATACAATGGCTTCATCTAGCCGATGATGCTCAACATAAATTGGCACTATTAATTCATTTGTTACAACAAGAAGATGTAACTAAAGCCATTGTTTTTGTTAAAACACGCGAGCGCTTAGCAAGTTTAACTGGCCAGCTAGAAACAGCCGGCTTACGTTGTGCTTGGTTACAAGGTGAAATGCCTCAAGATAAACGGATGCGAGCAGTTGAGCGCTTTAGTAGCGGTCGAGTATCTATTTTATTAGCAACCGATGTTGCTGCACGGGGTTTAGACATGGATGATATTAGCCATGTTATCAACTTTGATTTACCTCGCACTGCTGATGTTTATGTGCACCGTATTGGCCGCACCGGACGTGCTGGCAAAAAAGGTATCGCGATTTCATTAGTTGAAGCTCATGATATGGCGGTGTTATCTAAAATTGAACGCTATACAGAACAACGATTAAAAGCCCGGGTTATTGAAGGTTTAAAACCTAAACATAAAGCGGCAAAGGTGCCCGTTAAAAAGAAAAAGGTGGCTAAAAAGAAAACGGCTAAAAAAGGCAAGAAATAATTACATACCTGCATCTTGCTGCTAAGTCTTTTCAAAGCTTAGCAGCTATCATTTTTCACTTCAGCTATACTGTTAGGCATTTTAAGTCGCTCTAGATAAACACACCCTTGTCTTGATTAAATAGGTCTATCTAATGGAGTTATCTGATGGATAAACGACAATTTATTAAAAGTTGCGCCCTTGCTGCTAGCTTTCTACCTTTAGCTGGCTGCGCTAATGTTATTGCTGCCCCTGGCGCTGTAGCAAATACAGCGGCCGGTTCAGGCAAGCAAATATTACCTATTGCCTTACAGCCGGGTGATACAGTGGCTTTAGTGAGTCCTTCTAAGGCAACCGACCATTTGCTTGACGTGCAAATAGCGACAGAAGTCATGCAGGCGCTGGGCTTAAAAGTGAAGCTTGGTAAGCATTTAACCTCTCGTCGTGGCCATTTAGCCGGAACTGATCAAGATCGTGCTGATGATATTAATAGCATGTTTGCTGATCCTGACGTTAGCGCTATTATTTGCTTACGGGGTGGCTCGGGCGCGGCGCGTATTCTCCCTTTACTTGATTATGCGCTAATTAAAAAGAATCCTAAGGCGTTATTAGGTTATTCAGATATCACAGCCTTACATAATGCCATTCATGCTCAAACTGGCTTAATTACCTTTCATGGCCCTAATGGCACTGGCAGTTGGAATAGCTTTAATGCCGATCAATTTAGGCGGGTATTTTTTCAACAAGAGCGTATGCAATACGAAAACGTGATTGATGCCAGAGATGAACTTGCAGCACGACAAAACCGAATTATCACCATCAACAGTGGCAAAGCACAGGGCGAAATTATTGGCGGTAATTTAAGTGTATTTACCTCCTTAGCTGGTTCACCTTATTTACCTGATTTTACAAATAAAATTTTGTTTGTCGAAGATGTTCAAGAAGCCCCTTACCGCATTGATAGAATGTTAAGTACCCTAAAGTTAATGGGCGCATTAGATAAACTTGCTGGCTTTATTTTTGGCGACTGCACCGGCTGCAACCCTATTGGCGGTTATGGCTGGTTAACCATGGATCAAATATTTGACGATCACATTAAACCACTGCAGATCCCTGCTTATCGTGGTGCTATGATTGGCCATATAAAACAACAGTTTATTGTTCCCGTAGGAGCTAAGGTTGAAATGGACGCCGATAATGGCAGTTTTAAGCTGCTACAGTCTGTGTTTCAAACCGCCTAATCAATATACTTGGCTACTGTAGCCTTTCAATTTTAATTTAATGGAATTGTCATGCGTCGTGCATTTGTTATTACCTCTATTGTTACCCTAGTTATTGTTGGTTTAATAAGTCTTATTTGGCAGCCTATTCTTTGGTCTTTGCTTGTTATTATCCCGGTTATTATTCGTGGTATTGTCGATATATTTCAACGTCGCCATAGTTTGTTGCGTAACTACCCTGTCGTTGGACATGGCCGTTGGGCAATGGAGTTTTTACGCCCTTTTGTTCGCCAATATTTTTTTGAATCTGAAACCGATGGTGCTCCTATTAACCGTATGCATCGCTCAGTTATTTATCAGCGAGCAAAAGGTAATTTAGATTCAATACCTTATGGTACTAAATTAGACACTCAACGTGTTGGCTACGAATGGGTTGGTCATTCACTTGCGGCTAAACACCATAGTGCCCACAACCCACCTACTAAGGTTGTTGTTGGTGGTCCACACTGCACTCAACCTTATGAAGCCAGTATTTTTAATATTTCGGCCATGAGCTTTGGTGCCTTAAGTAATAATGCTATTCGTGCCTTAAATAAAGGCGCGGCTTTAGGCGGTTTTTACCATAATACCGGCGAAGGGAGCGTAAGCGATTATCACTTAGAATTTGGCGGTGACTTAGTCTGGCAAATAGGCACAGGCTACTTTGGTTGTCGTGACGCCCAAGGTAACTTTGCGCCTGAGCCGTTTCGCCAAGTAGCCACTTTGCCGTCAATTAAAATGATAGAAATTAAATTATCTCAAGGGGCTAAGCCTGGCCACGGTGGTATTTTACCTGCTGATAAAAATACCAATGAAATTGCACGTATTCGCTTGGTTGAGCCTAATACCCAAGTTGACTCGCCACCGAGCCATAGCGCATTTAATACGCCTATAGATATGATGCATTTTATTCAGCAGTTACGTCAGTTATCTGGCGGTAAACCTGTTGGTATTAAATTAGCAATTGGCCGAACCAGTGAATTTATCGCTTTATGTAAGGCGATGATTGAAACAGGTTTTGCACCAGATTTTATTACCGTTGATGGTGGTGAAGGTGGCACGGGGGCGGCACCATTAGAATTTAGCAACTCAGTTGGTATGCCTTTACGTGAAGCCTTAGCTTTTGTTTGCGATGTTTTAGTCGGCTTTAACTTAAAAAAACAAATTAAGGTTATTGCCAGTGGCAAAGTCTTCACTGGTTTTAATATCGTGAAAAATATTGCTGTGGGTGCCGATATTTGTAATAGCGCTCGTGGCATGATGGTGGCACTTGGCTGTATTCAATCTTTAGAATGTCATACCAATAAGTGCCCAACCGGTGTTGCAACACAAAACCCATCTTTAGCCAGAGGCTTAGTAGTTGAAACTAAAGCTGAGCGCGTGGCGCGCTACCATAAAGAAACCGTTAAGGCTAGTATGGAGATGATTGCTGCAGCCGGATTACGCCATATGTCAGAGTTAAACCGATCGCATCTATTTCGCCGCATAAGTGAAACAGAAGTGCGCCGGTTTGATCAGATTTATACTAACTTGATCCCGGGAAGTTTACTTAATGGCTCAGCGCCAGATAAGTTTGAACAAGCCATGCGGGAATCTAGCGCAGAAAGCTTTATGCCACAACAAATATTAGAAAGAACCAAGCAAGGATTAACCGCAATTAATTGATTGCGGTTAACTTTCTTAAACCCACTATACTCGTTAAGCTTGATGCTAAAACACAGGCTTAACGCTCCCAGTACGCTTCTTCTAAACAGTCTTCACGCTCGGGTAAGCCTTTAGATAACCTAGAGGCATTTTGCACTAAAATCTCATAACTTACACGGTTAGCATATTTACAAATTTGGGCAAAAGAAGAATACGCTAAATACGGCTGTTCATGCTTGCCTGATAATGGCTGTACTTGTTTGTGATAATGATTCGCGGCCATATCATGCAGCAAAGCAGATAAAGCGCCATCGCCTGCGCCATTG
Source organism: Rheinheimera sp. WS51 (assembly GCF_050936095.1). Classification (NCBI taxonomy): domain Bacteria; kingdom Pseudomonadati; phylum Pseudomonadota; class Gammaproteobacteria; order Chromatiales; family Chromatiaceae; genus Rheinheimera; species Rheinheimera sp. WS51. The sequence continues at coordinate 708,341 of NZ_JBOTRC010000001.1, read as the reverse complement.
GTATTTTTAATTGACTCAGGTCCACCTAAATAAGGATCAATATGCGAGTAGACTTTTATTGACTCCTGACAATGTTGCCTTAACATGGGTCGACTAAATTCATACTGATTAAAATCAGCTAAACTTGCTGATTTTATTGGGTTAGTGCTCTGGCGCTTTAATGCGTTTTCAGTATGACCACACAAATAAAGTCCTTCTGCACCTGCAGTAATTAATACCATGTCGGTATAGTCTAAAATGGCTTCAGCGGCAAGTAAGGGATCAGCAATGCCCGTTAACGCTTCAGCTTCAAGCTCATTCATTGCCACAACGTTAACGTATTCTTGGATAGTTTCTAGTACTTTCTGTTTATGTTCAGCAACTAAATGGCGTGTTCCTAAGCTCATTACAACAGGCACTTGCTGCTGTTTAGCATCAGCAAGCATTTTTAGCATTGCCTGTTGAATAGGCTTGTTGACAGCCCGTAATGGATAAGCGCTAAGTACAACCGCAGCAGCCGATTGAACAATCTCAGTCGGTATATAGTCGGCACTTAATTCATCCATATCGCTAGGATCAATAACAAAAGTGCGCTCACCATCAGGTGTAATCATAGTGATACCACGACCAATATCACCCGCAACACCATGTAAATGATTCATATCTACCTTAGAGCTAGTATGACGCACATAATGATACGCAGCCGAGCCTAAAGCAATATTAGCTGACATTACCCCTAGCAATACCGACTTATCATCAGCTAACACGGAATAGTTATGAATAGTATTGCCTATGGTGCCACCCGCAAAATGATCAGAAATAGCTTGGCTTTCTACTAACTCTTGATAAATAGCATTAGCTTTTTCATGCTCAACTAAGTTAGAAAGGCCTTTAGGAATAGCATATTTTGCTAAAAAAGCATCATCAACAGTGGCAACAACATCGACAATAGTTTGGTCTAAACCAACAATATAAGTATCTAACTCGGGACAGACTTCTAAACTCGGTAATTGCGGTTTAGGCTGAGAAACTGGAAAGTAATGTTTAATTTTCCGCAGGCCAGGAAATTTCATCTAAAGCACCATAACTAAGCCTTGATAGGCGAATGGCGCTATTGTAACAAAATAAACTGGCCTACATCAGGCCTTATTACTCATTATCACGCAGAAAAACCCACTCTGAATCTGAAGAGTCTTTTTCGCTAAAGTGATAGCCATCAACGTCAAATTGTTTTAGTTTTTCAGCCTCTGTCACCCGATTTTCAATAGCATAACGAGCCATTAAACCACGCGCTTTTTTAGCATAAAAACTAATAATCTTATATTTACCATTTTTAAAATCTTTAAACACAGGCGTAATAATATTGGCTTGCAGCAACTTCGGCTTGACTGATTTAAAGTATTCTTGCGACGCTAAATTTAACAACACCTGGCTACTTAAACTAGCTAGCTGCTGATTAAGCTGCTCTGTTACCGCTTCTCCCCAAAAGGCATATAAATCTTTACCGGCTTCATTCGCAAGCTTAGTGCCCATTTCTAACCGGTAAGCTTGTATTAAATCTAACGGCCGCAAAACACCGTATAAGCCACTTAAAATACGCAGATGCTGCTGAGCAAATTGAACATCGTCAGCCGACAAGGTAGCCGCATCAATTCCTTGGTACACATCACCATTAAACATAAATAAAGCCGCTTTAGCATTATCTACCGTAAAAGGCGATTGCCATTGTTCAAATCGGGCCACATTTAAACCTGCTAACTTATCACTAATGTGCATTAAAGAAGATAGTTCTGCAGGCGTTAACTGCTTACATATTGCAGCTAATTTTTCTGCATGGCTTAATAACTCAGGCTGAGTATAAGAATATGACTCAGATAGCGGATTTAAATCTAGATCTTTTGCCGGAGAGACAACCATTAACATAATTTTACCCTATTATAATTCCTAGACGCTTTTGCGTTTACCAGACTAATATACCACTTTATATAACAAACATTTAGCCATAGCATAGTGCTACTGCCAATACATATTCACCTTTTAATGTTGATTAACACAGCGAACTGCTTAATTAATGTATTATAAACTAGCATTTCATTCATTCTGTGCTAATTAAAGTCAGTATATGTTGTATTCTTTTTCTCTAATCAGCTAGTTTAGACTTATCCGCAGATTAAACTGATAAATTTGGTATTCCGATATGACACAAGATTTATTAAGCCAATTAAAAGCCGTTACCACTGTTGTAGTTGATAGTGGTGATCTTACTGCTATTGACCAATTCCGGCCTATTGATGCCACGACTAACCCTAGCCTACTGCTAAATGCAAGCCAATTAACCTTTGCTAAGCCTATGCTAGAGGCTGCCATTGCTTATGCTAAGTCAAAGCATACTGATGCTAAACAGCAGCTAAATTTAGCTTGTGATAAGTTTGCCGTTGATATTGGTACAGCCATCAGCAAACTGATCCCTGGCAGAGTTTCAACTGAGGTCGATGCAAGACTGTCTTTTGATACCAAAGCGACTATTGCAAAAGCCAAGCAGCTAATCGCTTTATATCAAGAGAATGGCATTTCTACAGATAGAATTCTAATTAAAATTGCTGCCACCTGGGAGGGCATACAAGCGGCACGAGAACTAGAACAACAAGGAATTCAGTGCAATTTAACGCTGTTGTTTCATTTAGCACAAGCAAGAGCCTGCGCTGAGGCTAAAGTGTTTTTAATTTCGCCATTTGTTGGCCGCATTTTAGATTGGCACAAGGCGCACTCTAAGCAAGAATATAGCGCAGAAACTGATCCTGGGGTTTTATCTGTGCGGGAGATTTACCAGTTTTATAAAAGCCATAATTTTAAAACTATAGTTATGGGCGCCAGCTTTCGCAATATAGGAGAAGTATTAGCCTTAGCTGGCTGTGACCGTTTAACTATTAGCCCTGCTTTATTGGCAGAATTAGCGCAACAACAAGGAGCATTGCAAGTACACTTAAGCGCCGACGTCCCTAAAAATACTCCGCCTAAACCTATGACGGAAGTCGAGTTTCGCTGGCAACTAAACGATGATGCTATGGCCACAGAAAAGCTTGCCGAAGGCATTAGAAAGTTTGCCATTGACCAAGTAAAACTCGAGCAAGCGATACAACAACGACTTTAAGCATGCATCAGCTAGTGACTTATATTACTATGGTTAGTCGTTTATTTAAGGGATAAAATATGTCGGGTAGCATATGGTCAGCACTGGCCTCGCAGACTAAACAACAAGGTTCTTTACGCCAAGCTTTTGCTGAGGATCCTAAGCGAGCCCAGCGCTTTAGTGTGTCAGCCTGTGGCCTTTATCTTGATTACTCTAAAAATTTAATTGATGACACTAGCTGGCAAATACTACAAGATTTTGCCCAGCAAAGCTCTATTAAAGCAAAACTAAGCGCCATGCTAGCCGGAGATAAAGTAAATAACACTGAACAGCGTGCTGTTTGGCATATGTTACTACGGCAAAAAGATGTCAGTAATTTAAGCTTAGATAACCAAGCCATTGGCGCTGAAATTAATGCATGCCGTGAAAAAATGGCTGCATTAGTTGAGCAATTACACAACAAAAACTATCTCGGCTATAACAATAAAGTAATTACCGATGTTATTTGGATAGGTATCGGTGGCTCATTATTAGGTATGGAAATGGCCGTTGAGGCCTTAACACCCTATCACTCTAGCCCAGTGCAAGTACATTTTGTTGGTAATATCGACCCTGTTGTTGTTAATGACACTCTAGCCAAACTTAACCCTGACACCACCTTAGTCTGTATTGCGTCTAAATCCTTTGGTACCGAAGAAACATTACAAAATGCCTTAGCTATTCGCCAGTGGTTTACAGATCATGGCGCCAACGCAGCTGCGATAAGCCATCATTTTTGGGCAGTTACCTCAAATATTGCGGCGGCAGCTGATTTTGGCATTAAAGCAAGTAATACTCTCCCTATCTGGGATTGGGTTGGCGGCCGCTTTTCTATTTGGTCAGCCATTGGCTTACCGGTTGCTATTATTATTGGCAATGCTAATTTTCAGCAACTTTTAGCTGGGGCTGAAGCGATGGATCAGCACTTTATTCAAAGCCCTTTTCATAGCAATATGCCGGTTATTATGGCGTTATTAGGTATTTGGTATATCAATGGTTTTGGTTTTAAAAGCCAAGCGATTTTGCCTTATAGCCATTATTTACGTTTATTGCCAAGCTATATTCAACAGCTAGATATGGAGTCGAACGGCAAGAGCGTAAAAACCGATGGCCATAATGTGAGCTATGCTACGGCTCCGGTTATTTGGGGCGATGCAGGAACCAATGGCCAACACGCATACCACCAACTTTTATTGCAAAGCGACTTAGTAGTACCGGCTGACTTTATTTTAGCCATTAAACCAGAGCATCAGCGGCATGAACAGCACCAACGATTAGCAGCAAACTGCTTTGCCCAAACTCAAGCTTTGATGCAAGGAAAAACCTTTACTGAAGCTTATCAAGAGTGTTTAGCACAGGGCCAAACCCCAGAGCAAGCGGCCAGCTTAGCAGTACATAAAGTATCCGCTGGCAATAAGCCGAGTAACACCCTACTTTTACCGACATTATCGCCTTACTATTTAGGCAGCTTAATTGCCCTTTATGAGCATAAAATATTCTGCCAAGGCGCGATGTGGCAAATTAACTCCTTTGATCAATGGGGCGTTGAGCTTGGAAAACAACTATCTAAACCTATTTTTCAGGCTCTTAGTGGTCAGCATAACCAAGAACTAGATAGCTCGACCGATTCTTTAATTAGGCATTTTACCAACAAATAAAACTTATTCTAATCACAAAAATGTCACATTAGTGTTTTAATATCATACAGAGTATGCTAAATACTTATTAAGATTATTAAACAACACTGACACAACATTATCAGAGAGGCCAATAATGGAAAGCTTCGAAGACTTACTGAATAAGTTGGAACGTCCGGCAGCTAAACCGCAGACAACTAAACGCAAGTGGCGTGAAATAGAACAGTTAAAAGAGCGACAGCGCTTAAAGCAAGAGCTAAATGATATGGATTGGACCCTAGAGCCTAGCTTAGCCGACCTAGAGCTATAATTAAAAAAACGCCCAGTCAGTTGATTGGGCGTTTTTGTTTATACTCTATTTTTTGAACTCAATTTAGTCCAGCACCGGCGCTAACTGCCAGTTAATGGCCGTCTTGCCTTGTTGCACTAAATAATTATTTGCCTGCTTAAAATGGTCGCAACCAAAAAAGCCGCGATGGGCAGATAAAGGTGATGGATGCGGTGCTGTTAACACTAAATGCCGTTTGCCATCTATAAGATTGGCTTTTTTTTCAGCATTAGCGCCCCAAAGTAAAAACACCACACCTGTACAATGGCTGTTAATTTGCCCAATAACATGATCAGTAAAGCGTTGCCAGCCTAACTTCTTATGTGAATTAGGCTTAGTTGCCACCACAGATAACACCGTATTGAGTAATAACACCCCTTGCTCAGCCCAGGCGGTTAAATGGCCATGCTCTGGTATTGTGAAATTGTCATATTCCAACGCGAGCTCTTTATAGATATTTCTTAATGAAGGCGGTACTTTAACGCCAGGTCGCACTGAAAAGGCTAAACCATGTGCTTGGTTTGGGCCATGGTAAGGATCTTGACCTAATATCACTACCTTTAACTGCTGTAACGGTGTTAGTTTAAATGCGGCAAACATCTGGGTTTGTGGCGGATAAATAACTTGCCCTGCTAGCCTCGCCTGATGAACATCTTGCAACAACTGAACAAAGTAATCTTGTTGTTTTTCTGCTGCTAATAAAGCTTGCCACGTCATTACGCTAAGTCCAAACCAAGTAAAACCTGCTGTAAAGCAGCGAAATCAGCAGCAATATTGACACTTAAGCTTTGCTCTGCAGCGCAGCGGCTAAGAGCCTCAGGCAAGCTAAGCGGCGTACCTAAAATATTTTCCACTTGTTCCTTAAACTTGGCCGGATGGGCCGTCGCTAAAAAGATCCCTAATTCATCTTGTTGCACATTACGCTTAAGGGCTTTAAATGCCACTGCGGCATGAGGCTCACTCGTGTAGCCAGCTTGAGCAAGTTGCTTAATTCCTAACTTAGTATCATCTTCATCAATGGCAACAGTTGCAATATCACTACGCTGGATCACACCTTGGGCTAATAAAGCTTCCACTCTGGGCCAATTATTAGGCGCACTAACATCCATCGCATTAGACAAGGTGGCAACTGTTGGCTTTGGCTGCCACTGGCCACTACGCCAATAGCGCGGCACCGTATCATTATTATTGGTTGCAGCTAATAAACGCTTAATGGGTAAACCTAGGGCCTTAGCGATTAAACCTGCCGTTAAGTTGCCAAAGTTACCGCTGGGCACAGCAAACACAAGCTGCTTACGCTCGCTAGCTGGAACTTGAGCGACGGCTTCAAAATAATAACAAATTTGGGCAAATAAACGACTTATATTAATTGAATTAGCAGAGTTAATATTCAGCTTTTGTACTAATTCAGTTTGATCAAATACTTGTTTCACTAAGGCTTGGCATTGATCAAAGTCACCATCGACGGCTAGCGCAGTAATATTCTCACCTAAGGTGGTAAATAGTTTTTCTTGTAACGGACTTATTTTACCCTTAGGGAATAAAATAACCACATTTACGCCCGGCTGACGATAAAAAGCATGAGCCACAGCAGCACCGGTATCACCAGAAGTTGCGGTGACTATTGTTGTTTTTTTACCTTGTTGTGCTTTAGCTAAGGCTTGCGCCATAAAGCGAGCGCCAAAATCTTTAAAAGCCAATGTAGGGCCATGAAATAACTCTAAACAATGTAAGTTTTCACTTATTGGCATTAAAGGCGCTGGAAAATTAAATGCAGCCGCCACCATAGCTTCGACTTCAGCATAACTTAATTCGTCACCAATTAACGCATGTAAAATTTGACTACTGCGAGGAATAAAATCCAAGTTCAATAATTGTTCAATATCGAGTTTTGGCCAGCTTGTTGGAAAAAATAAGCCCTGCTGTTGCCCCAAGCCTTGACGAACAGCCTGTAAAAAACTCACTTGCTCTGATGCAACTTTAATATTGGTTAATAGCATAACTTTCCCTAGAGCGCTCTTGCGCCTGCTGACGATAACTTACAGATCTGGGTTATCGCATCTTGATTCTTTTCATAATGCCGCTTTAAATAATCTGCAGCAACACTTGCTTGTTGCTCTGAGTGACAAAGGGCAAATAAGGTTGGCCCAGCACCCGAGATCCCAACATGCAGCACACCTTTAGCTTGCAATGCGGCACGTATTTGCACGAGCTCTGGTATCAGTGAGATACGATACGGCTCTGCTAGTGTATCTTGTAAAGCGGCAACAGCTTCAGTTTCATCCTGCTGGTAGAGCGCGGCGATAAAACGACTTAGCATGCCGGCAAATAAGATACTTTGGGCCATTGAAACTTGCTTAGGTAATACCTCACGAGCAGCTTTTGTCGATAACGTCGTTCCGGGATAACATAATACAACCCGCCAATGCTCGAACCATGGCAAGGGCCGACACAGTTGCGGACTGTCTGGCAACATAAGCTGCAAGCCACCTAAGTAAGACGGTGCCACATTATCATAATGGACACTGCCACTGACTTGCCCTTCGGCTTCTGCCATTAATTGTAATAATTCCGCCTCTGTAAATGGCTGATTAAAATAGTCATTAAATGCATAGCATGCAACGACAATAGAACAGGCACTGGAACCTAAGCCACTGCCCACAGGTAAATTCTTATATAAACGTAGCCCTAGTTGCGGTAATGGCTTTCCTAGTTTGTTTTCAAAGGCATAAAAGCATTTCAACACTAGATTATCACTGCTAGCCGATGGTAACTGATGCTGATAACGTCCGGTAATTTCTAAGCTTGTTTTGGCCTGTTGCGGGTAAATCTCTAAAACATCGCCAAATAAGTCGCCATTAATAGGCTCAAAGGCAGCTCCTAATAAATCGTAACCAACCGAGAGGTTGCCGGTAGAAGCAGGCGCATAATATCGTTTTGTTTTCATTTTATTAGCCTTAATCTCATCTACGGCATCTGACCGTTATTAGCTAGAAAATGTCGCATAAATTATACCTGTTGCCAACCTAATGTGCGCATAACATCACTAAAAACCCCCGCTGAAGTAACCGCAGCGCCAGCACCGTAACCTCGAAGTACAAAGGGAATGGGCTGATAATAAAGGCTATGAATAGCTAATGCGTTCTCCCCTTCTTTAACTTTAGCTAGAGGATGGTTGGGCTCTATGGCTTTAATAACTACTTGGCATTTACCCTGACGAATTTCACCCACATAACGTAATACTTTACCTTGTGCTTTTGCTGCGGCCACTCGCTTTGCAAATTCTTTATCTAATAAGGGTAATTCAGCTAAAAAGCCTGCTATATCTTTATCTTGAGCAAAGCCTTCTGGTAATACAGATTCGACCTTAACATCGCTAAGCTCTAACTCTAACCCAGCCTCTCGGGCTAATATCAGTAGTTTCCTAGCAACATCCATCCCTGATAAATCGTCACGCGGATCAGGCTCTGTAAAGCCAAGCTCTCGTGCTTTAATAGTTACCTCTGATAAACTCATACCAGCGTCTAGCTCACCAAATATATAAGATAAAGAGCCTGATAAAATACCTTCGAATGCCTGTAATTCATCACCGGCGTTTAATAAACCTTGCAAGGTATCTATAACTGGCAAACCGGCACCCACTGTTGTTTCATATAAGAAACGACGACGATGCTGCAAAGCTAATTGTCGTAATTGCTGATAATAAGCAAACGAAGCGGTGTTGGCCTTTTTGTTCGGAGTAACCACATGAAAGCCAGACTGGATAAAATCAGCATACTGAAAAGCCATCTCTAAAGAGCTAGTACAATCTATTAATACTGGGTTAGTTAAGTGTTGTTGCTGGACAAACTGATTTAATGCCGCCAGCGAAAAAGGCTCTGTCGCTTGTGCTAACTGCTCGCGCCAATGCTGCAAATCTATGCCTTCACTTTGCAGTAATAATGCCTTGCTATTAGCTATGCCATAAACCACTAATTTAACTTGGCGGTTATGCAACAAGGCCTGCTGGCGCTTAAACTGTTGCAATAGCTCTTGGCCTACCACACCACAGCCAACTAAAAAAACGTCTATGCTAGGTACTTGGCTAAAAAAGTTTTCATGGCATACTTTGATTGCGTTTTTACAGGCAGAATGCTCAACAACAGCGGATATAGAGCGCTCACTGCTGTCTTGGGCAATAGCAACCACATTGACTCTAGCTTGGGCTAATGATGCAAAAAATTTCGCAGCAACACCACGGTGTTGCCGCATACCATCACCCACTAAACTAACAATCGCCATATCAGATTGAATAATCAGTGGTCGTAATAACCCCGTTTGTAACTCAAGCTCAAACTCTTGCTCTAGGGCTTTTACAGCTACTTTTAATGATAATTTTGAGACACAAAAGCTAATACTGTATTCAGACGATGATTGAGTAATTAAATTTAGCGATATTTGTGCTTTAGCCATGGCAGAAAAAACTCGACTTGCCATGCCTACCACACCTTTTAAGCCAGGCCCAGAAACTGTAATTAACGATAAGTGCTCTAAGCTTGAAATTCCTTTAACTAATGAATCACCATTACCGTTATCATGAATACAGGTGCCAGGTGCTGCTGGGTTAAGAGTATTTTTAATAAAACAAGGGATATGAAATTGCGCTAATGGGCCTATGGTTTTTGGGTGCAATACTTTAGCGCCAAAATAAGACAGCTCCATGGCTTCATCATAAGAGAGTTTATCAATTAATTTAGCCTGTTTAACCTGCCGAGGATCGGCACTATAGACCCCATTAACATCGGTCCAAATTTCACAGCTATCAGCGGCAATACTGGCAGCGATAATAGCGGCAGAATAATCAGAACCATTACGACCTAACAAGCAAGGTTCATTTTGCAAGTTAGTTGATATAAAACCAGCAAAAACATAGATTTGCGCTTGGCTATCTGCAATAGCTTGTTGTACTAACTTAGCGGTTAAACCAATATCTGCATTGGCGTTTAGATAATCCCCCTGACTTTTAATTACACCAGCACTATCTAGCGCTTGGCAAACGAGCTGCAAACTTGAGAGCATTGCGGTCATTAAAGCTACACTAAATTGCTCACCTAAGCCTAAAATTTGCGCTTTTACATGATCAGGGCAATAACGTAATAATTGGATCCCGGTTAAATTATCATTTAATAGTTTATATTGTTGGTTAATAAGCTGCTGAATAGACTCTGTTTCCATACTAGGATACAGCTGTACAGCATCTGTGACTAAAACTTGATAGCGTTCAGTTAATTGCTTTAATCTTGATTCGAAGGCCTTACCTTCAGCAGCAATTTCGACTAATTCAACTAAGCTATTAGTCACACCTTGCGGTGCTGACAATACTAAACAAATAGTATCTAAATCACTTTGCTGTTTTACAATATTAATTACATCTGTAAAACGCTGCACTGATGCCAACGATGAGCCACCAAATTTTAATACTCGCATCCTTATTCCCTTATTTTTTTATAAAAAAAAGACCCGTGACACTTGAGGCCACGGGTCTTTTTTAATAACACACCGCTACCCCCTACCCCGTAGGGTTGGTGGTAATAATCATGGTGATTGTTAAGTTCTCTGTTTTCATGCGAACACTATGCACAGACTTATAGACGTCTGTCAATCCCGATTAAACATAAAAAATAATAAAATATTAAATTAAGCCATACATATGTAATATTTCGCTTATGGTCTCAGTTTTAGCCGGCTTTTGAATAAAAGCTAAAGCACCTAGCTCCATAACCCGTTGCTGCATTTGTGGCTGTATATCAGCCGAAACAACAATAACAAAGCAGTCTAACTGAGCCGACTTTATTGCTTCTAATACACCTATACCATCTAATTTGGGCATAGTTAGATCAAGAAAAATTAAACCAATCTCTTGTGAACTCAATATTTGTAACGCTTGGTAGCCATCTGATGCAGTCACTATCTCAGCATCTAAATCGGCAGGCAGTGATTTTTTTAACTGATTACGAGCAAATAAAGAGTCATCACATATTAATACCGTTAAAGCCATATATACATCAGCCTATTTAATAGTTATGAAATTAAAACACGATTAAAAAAAATACAGCGCAGTCTAGTAGACAAAATCCTAACACTCAGGCCCCTTAAGGTTTGCTACAGATACTTTTTTCTAATAATTTCTCTTTGCTTTAAGTTAAAGCTAAATGTAAGGTTAAATAATATTATATTAAACAGTATTAAACCGTCGATTTCCAATAGTATATTTTTTGCTGCTACTGGCTTAGTATCAATAACTGCTTACATTCGAAAAAAGGTTGTCTAATGCAACAAAAAAGCTTATCTCATAAGCTATTAGCTCAGGTGCTGTCAGTGTATTTTATACTGACATTAATTGTGTCATTAGGCCATGTCTATGCAGAGTATTTTATTACTAAGAATCAAATTAACGATGAGTTAAATACATTACAAAAAACCTTTTCAGCGAGTTTATCCAGAGCAATTGGGGAACTTAATACAGATCAGGTGATTGCCATTGCACAAGGTGTGAACACTACGCCTGCAGTTGTAAAAATCATTATTCGTGATGAACACGGTAATATACTCAATACGCTAACTCAAGAAACACTATCAAGTCTAACTCTACCTGAGCATCTAATCAGAAAAAACAAGCAAAGTGTAAGCTACAGTTCAGGATTATTTGGCTATACCTTCCCGCTAATTTTTGAGTATTCAGGCCGCTCGAAACAAGTAGGTGATGTTACGCTTCTTTCAGATCGCGCTACTGTTATCGACAGAATTACAGCCAGCACTTATGTGCTTATCGCTAATGCGATAATTAAAACCACCTTTTTAGTTATTTTGTTTTTAATCGCTTTTAGAAAACACCTTACCGAGCCCTTATCTCAGCTGACTCAGCAAATTAAAGACATAGATCTTAAACAGTTAAGCCAAGACAAAATAACACTAGCAGCACAAGAGTCTAGCGAGCTAAATGTTATGACAACAACCTTTACTCGCTTAATTAACCGAATACAAGATTACCAGAAACAACTAAGTTCAACCCAACAGCAGTTGTTAAGTGCGAATAATAAACTTGATCAGCATAACTTAAAGTTAGAACAAGATGTGGCCCGCAAAACATCAGGCTTAAGCCAAGCCATGATTGACTTACAACATCAAAAACAACAATTAGAAATAAAACAACAAAGCTTAATTGAAGAAATTAGTTATCGACGAGAGACCGAACAAGCATTACTGACTAAAAAATCGGAACTAGAAACCACAGTTGATGATTTAAAACAAACACAAGAGCGATTAATTCAGTCAGAGAAAATGGCGGCGCTAGGCGGCCTAGTTGCTGGTATTACTCATGAGGTTAATACACCGGTTGGAATTGCGGTTACAACAACGAGCTTACTAAGCGATAAAATAAATGAATTAAATGAAGCCTATACAGCAAAGACCCTCACCTCATCGCAATTAGCCACTTTTATTGATGAAGCAAACCAATGCTCAGAACTATTACAATCTAATTTAACCCGTGCCGCTGAGCTTATTGCTAGCTTTAAGCAAATAGCGGTAGATCAAACTAGCGATGCTATTCGCACAATCAATTTAGCGCATTATTTAACTGAAGTTATCCGTTCACTACAGCCGAACCTAAAACAAACAAAACATCATGTTGAGGTAAATTGCCCTGACAACATCATTTTTGACTGCCCCGCAGGTGCAATTTCGCAAATTATTACTAATCTAATGATTAATGCATTAGTGCACGCCTTTGAAGACACAAACCAAGGTCTTATTCGCATTAGTGCTTTAGAGCAAGATAATAATATTAATCTTACTTTTAGCGATAATGGTAAAGGCTTAACCAGTGAGCAACTCGCTAAGCTATTTGACCCTTTTTTCACGACCAAACTTAACCAAGGCGGCAGTGGATTAGGTGCTCATATTGTTTATAATTTAGTGCGCCAAACATTACATGGTAGTATTCAAGCTCGAAGTGAACCTGGTAAAGGTTTGCACTATCATATCCGTTTTCCAATAGAGCCAATGCGTTTAACTTAAACAGTTATACTCGTGGCTTAGACATGTCGATTAGAGTGAATTATGTGGTTTAAAAATGTTCGTGTTTATACACTTAGCGCCCCGCTAACGTCCGATTTAAATGCTTGGGAACAAGCGTTAGAAGAGTTTAAATTTACCCCGCTCTCAGCTCAGGAGGCTGTTAAGGTAGGCTTTAGTTACCCTTTGCATTCAAGTATTCAACACTATACTCATGTTTGCCAAGACATTATCTTTTTCGCCTTAAAACGCCAAGAGAAAATACTGCCTGCTGCCGTTATTAATGAAGAAATGCAGCCAAAGCTCGAGGCTATGGAACAAGAAAAAGGACGGCCATTAAGCCGTAAAGAAAAACAAAGTTTAAAAGAAGAGCTGCAATTAACCTTATTACCCAGAGCCTTTAGTCGCTCTTCTGTTATTCATGGTTATTATGATCCTAAACATCAATGGTTAGTTATCAATAGCAGCAGTGCAAGCAAGGCCGAAGATGTACTCGCATTATTGCGTAAAGCTCTTGGTTCATTACCTGCGCTACCTTGGCTAGAAAGCCATAAGTTGACCCAGCAACTGCAATTATGGCTACAAAATAAAGCATTACCCAGAGGTTTTGAACAAGGCGATGAAGTTGAATTAAAAGCACCTGATGAAGGTGGTGCGAAAGTGAAGTTCTCTAATCACCTGCTCACAACAGAAGATGTCCAAACGCATTTAGAAGATAAATTGGTCACTAGCATCAGCTTGCAACAACCTGATGGTTTGTCTTTTCAAATTACTGATGATGGCGGAATTAAGAAACTGAAGTTCCATGACTTACTCACAGGCCAAAATGATGAACTAGGCTGGGATGACTTAGTCGCTAGAATGGATGCCGACTTATTGCTAATGTCATCAGCCTTAAATGAAGCTTTATTAAATATTAGGCAACAGCTAACAAATAGCGAAAATTAACCTTTAACTTTTAGGTGAATACGGCCCGAATATTTTGATAGACCATATTAATTTCGGGCTCTTGCATAAATTTATCACTTGGTACTAAGTTTTGCTTAACATAGTAATTAAGCAAGCGTTGTTGTAAGTTTTTATCTTCATATTGATCTTTAGCAATCATTGCCAATCGAATAAAATCTGTATAGCTAACATGATCAGCATTAGGCTTAAGCTGACGCCAGTTTACTGCCACGTCAATGATATCATCATGAAAATGCCAACTTCTTAATATTTTTTCACTAATTGTTGGTGCTAACTTAGCGCTAACATGCTGTAAAAAGCGCGAGTCACCTAATGTATCTTTACATAGACTAATCTCTTGTATCAGCGATAGTGCACCTATATTGTGTACTAAGCCAGCTAAGGTAATAACATCTAATAATAAAACGTTTTCTTGATTCTGTCTGTTATAAAAGGCTAAACAGGCAACAGCAATGCTGGTGATTTGTATATTACGCTGCCATTGCCATGCTAACTGGTCTTGTAAAGCTTTATCTTGAGTCATAAAAATTTGCTCTAACGCCATCGCAATAACAATATTACGTATTTGCGTTAGGCCTATTCTTGTTACTGCCTGACTTAAAGTAGAGACTTTGATAGAGCGTCCCATAAAAGCGCTATTGGCCACTTTAACAACTCGGGCGGCTAATGCCGGATCTTGACTAATAATATCAGCTATACTTTTTAGACTTACATTTGCCATTTCAGTTTGCTGTCTTACTTTTAATGCTACATCAGGCAAAGTAGGTAACGTCAATGTATCATCAACTAATTTTTGCTGAATAACCTGAAGCAATTCTTGCTCTGCTGACATACTATACCTCTGCTGGGAATGAAAATGTTTCCAAAAAATGTCGCTTTAATTTAACCTTAGCTTCATCAGTATAGGCGGTTGTTGGGAATTTACCCCATACAGGGGCAGGCCAAGCATCATCTTCTACAAATCGAGCGATATGGTGCATATGCAGTTGAGAAACTATATTACCTAAGGCTGCAACATTTAGCTTAGCCGGTTTAAACTCAGCCTTTAACCATAAGCTTAATGCTGCACTTTCAAGCCATAATTGTTGCTGTTGCTGCTGCGACAAATCAATAATTTCAGCTACATTACTAAGCCGCGGCACTAAAATAAACCAAGGGTAACGCGCATCATTAATTAGTCTTACCTGGCATAGTTTTAAATCGCTAATATAGATACTGTCAGCGGCTAACCGTTGGTCTAATATAAAACTGTTAGACATTCTTACTCACTCTCATTTTTGACCTTAGCGTCATCTACAATTAACTTTATCTGGATTAATAAAGCACTAACGTGATCAACTTGACATAATTTAGCCGCTTGCTCTAATTGTCCTGCTAAGTCGGTTAAACTTGGATAGCCCATACTACCTGCACTGCCTTTTAAGCTATGAGCAGCAAAACTTAAATTAGCCCATTTTTGTTCTGTAAATAAATTGCATAACTCGGTATAAAGTTGCGGTAACTGGGCAGTAAAACTTTGTTTTAAAGCCAGAAGCTCCGGTTCATCTGTAACGAATACTTCAGACGCTATATTAGGCACCGTTGTTTGGCCATATTCAGCTAATATTGCTAATAAATCATTATGTATAATAGGTTTAGCTAAAACAGTTTGACAACCTGCTTGTTTATACAGTTCTATATCTTCTGTCATCACATTAGCGGTAACCGCTATAATTGGCGTATCTATGCCAGCATACCTAATTAGCTTAGTCGCTTCTTCTCCGCCCATTACAGGCATTTGCATATCCATAAAAATAACATCAAAAGATTCAGCTAATGCCCGCTCTACAGCCTGATGCCCATTTTCAACTAACACAAAACGAGCCCCTGATTTCTGTAACAAAATGGACAGCAATAGTTGGTTATCTGGGTTATCCTCAGCAACTAAGATATATAAGTTATTAACACCGTTATCAGGCTCTATATTGGCAGTTTTGCTTAGGCTCTCGGCTGGTTGATAGTGTTCAACTAACTCAGGTAATGGTGAATCACAGCTAAAACGTAACTCAAAACTACTGCCAATCCCCTTAACACTTTGCACAATAATATCGCCATTCATTTGTTGCATGAGCTTTTTAGAGATACATAAACCTAAACCTGAGCCACCATAATGACGTGTCACAGTCGCATCAGCCTGAACGAAGGGCTTAAAGATACGACTTAACTCTAGCTTTGTCATTCCTATACCACTATCTTTAACTTTGATCTGCAGTTGGTTATGTTCAACTAAAAAGCTAACACTAATAACGATTTTACCTTTAGCCGTAAACTTTAATGCATTACTGGTTAAGTTAAGCAAAACCTGACGAAAACGAACCGGATCATTATTTAAAATTTGCGGTAAAGGGAATTGTAAATTTAACTTACATTGTAGCCCCTTAATTTTTGCCTGGTCATTTGTCGATTGAAAAATGTCATCAATTAACGCTAGGCAATCAAAAGGCTCAGGTTGAAGCTCGAGTTTGTCAGCTTCAATCTTAGATAGGTCTAAAATATCATTTATTAAGTTTAAAAGATGTTTACTACTATTGAGTACTCGATTTAAGTAACTTTGTTGCTTCTCTATCTCTGTCTCTTGGGTGGCCTGCTCTGAAAAACCAATAATAGCCGTTAAGGGAGTCCGAATTTCATGACTCATATTAGCTAAGAATACACTTTTTAATTTATTAGCTTGTTCAGCGGTTTCACGCGCTAAAATAAGCTCTTGGTTAACTGCAGCTAAATCATCATTGGCACAGGCTAAATCTTGAGTTCTCTTTAGCACTTTATCTTCTAGTTGCTCTTTATAAGCGCGCTCTCGTTCACGATAAATTCTCAGTTGTCGAACCATAACATTGAATGCTGCAAACATATCCCCCAGCTCATCTTGCTTTTCTACTTCTAATAAAATAGTAAAGTCGCCACGACCAACAGCGGTTTTTGCTGAAGTTAATTTTTTAATCGGACTAAATACGTTGCGTATTAATAGGAAATAAATACACAACGGAATTAATAAGCAACAAAGAAAAATAGCAAGCCAAATTAACCAGCCATTACTATGTACTGGAAATAGCTCTGCTTCGTCTAAGCTAAATACTAATTGGTAATTACTTGCTAAATTATCACCAATTACCAGTCTTGTTTGATTAAGTAAACTAGCGTGAGTAAATTGTTGTTGTTCAATGCTATTTTGAATATAACGAAAATCAACAGGAGCAATATTTGCTCCTATTTCGTTAGGATCAGCAGCATAAGCAACTGTAGCTGACTTGTTGATTAGTACTGAATGGCTATTAGGTGTATGCCGATATTGGATCACTTCAGATAATATATTAGGCTCAAGCACAAGCACTAAATATCCCCATAACTGCTGCGACTCGGTAAGAGAGGAAGCATATAGCTTTTTAGCGAAAAACAATTTCAAACTGTCACTATTATTATCTTTAGCCATGAAAAAGCCTGACTCTTCATTTAATGATTGTAAATTAGAAAAGTAGCGATTTCTTAACCGGTTTGGAATTGAGACTTTTTCTTGTTGTGCCGGCGTTTGCAAAGCTAAGTCACCATTTAAATACAGTAACTTAATTGAATAAACATTACGCATAATGTCTGAGAAGTATTGAAACAACTCGACAACTAGCTGTTTATTTTCAGGGCTTGGTTGATTTAAATATGCGTCCAGCTTTGTACTTTTAGACAGCATTTCTAGCTGAGTAAGGTGATACTGAAATAGTTGCTCTAAAGTATCTTTTTGTTTGCTTAGCGCAAGTTGGGCTTCGAACAAGGTTTGCTGCTGAATTTGTTGCTGCTGGTAATAATAAGCTAAGTAGCCAAACCCCAAAACTGGCAGCAATAAAAGCGGCAGCATATAAGCAACAAGCGTCTGGCGTAACCTCATTCTTATCCTGCTAATGAAAGAACCGTTATGTTCTAAATGAATGTCATAGCTACAGCATAACCAGCAACAGCCATAGCTACAACCTTAAGTTAAGCCTTTAATAAAGCTATTACTTAAATTATTTTATTATCTTGCCAAAACTTTTCTTTCTCTAACCTACGCTGTCTGCTTTCACAAGGTTTGTCACAGTCACAGGCTTTCTCAATACCTAGTGCGCCTAAGCCACCACAACTGCCTGCGATAGTTTTTCGTTGCACTAAATACCCTAATGCCATAGCAACGACGACAATTAAAAACAAACCAAATGTTAATAAGAATATGCTCATTTTTGCCACCTTTACTGTTGAGTTATATAGGGTTTAAATTGTTCTGATGCTAATTCTGTATAACCATCAGCCGTTTTAACGATAATAAGTGCTGCTATATTATGCTCATTTGCAAAGGCTAGAGCTTGTTCTGCATTGGTCATAATATGTAATGCTGTAGCATAAGCATCAGCTGTCATACAAGATGGATGTAAAACCGTTGTAGAAACAATCTTATTCTGGATTGGTCGCCCTGTATGGGGGTTAATAAGATGCGAAAATCTAATACCATCTTGCTCAAAATAATTACGGTAATCGCCTGAAGTTGCAATTCCCATATCGCCAGGTTCAAGCACCCGTTGAACCGCACGCTCAGCTGACTCTGGTTTTTCAATCGCAATACGCCACGGCTGGTCTATTTTAGCACCTTTAATCCGCATTTCACCGCCAATTTCAACCAGATAATTATGTATACCCGCTTGATCTAAAATAGCAGCCACATTATCAACAGCATAACCTTTTGCTATGGTTGATAAGTCTACGGCAATTTTTGGATCTGCTTTGCTTAACCCCTGTTCGCTTAGGCTTAATTTTTCAATGCCTATAGCCGCTTTGACAGCATCAATCTGAGATTGTTCAGGCGCATGTTCAATTCGGCCCTGAGCACCAAATCCCCACAGTTCAACTAAAGGCCCAACAGTCACATCTAAGGTCCCTTTAGTCTGTGCGCCAATGCGAATAGCTTCCGCGACTACTGTGCGTGTTTGGTCACTTAAAGCAAATGGCTCAGTGCCTTGGTAAGCATTAAAACGCATTAGCTCTGAATTAGGGCGATAGGTAGACATTAAGTCATTAATTAATTCTAGCTCTGCATCAATTTTCTGTTGTAACTTATCAGCATCAGCATCAACTTCAGCTTGAGCAACGAATTTAATAACATAATAAGTGCCCATGGTATTGCCAGTCAGTTTTTGCGGATTATCTGTTGAAGTAGCAGGACTGCAAGAAACTAAAAAGGCCAGCGCCAAAGCCGCTAGCCATACTTTATAATGGGATACTAATTGCATATAAGTTCCTAAAAGCAGCAGGGGCAACTAAAAATTGCCCCTGCTCGTATTACATAATGTTAGCCACCGAAGTCATCTAACATGATGTTTTCATCTTCAACACCAAGATCTTGTAACATGCTAATAACCGCTTTATTCATCATTGGCGGTCCACACATGTAGAACTCACAATCTTCTGGTGCTTTATGGTTTTTCAGGTAGTTTTCATAAATAACATTATGAATAAAGCCTGTATAACCGGTCCAGTTATCTTCTGGTTGTGGATCTGATAATGCAACATGCCATTCGAAGTTTTCATTCTCAGCAGCAAGCATATCAAAGTCTTCAACATAGAACATTTCACGTTTAGAACGGGCACCATACCAGAAGCTAATTTTACGATCCGTTTTTAAACGGCGTAACTGATCGAAAATATGTGAACGCATCGGGGCCATACCTGCACCACCACCGATGAACACCATTTCTGCTTCAGTTTGCTTAGCGAAGAATTCACCAAATGGGCCAGAAATAGTAACTTTATCACCTTTTTTCAAGCTCCAAATATAAGATGACATTTTACCACAAGGTAAGGTCAAGTTATTTGGTGGCGGCGTAGCAACCCGCACGTTTAGCATTATAATGCCTTCTTCTTCAGGGTAGTTAGCCATCGAATAAGCACGAATGGTTTCTTCATCAACTTTAGACTCTAAGCTAAAGAAGTTAAAGCGCTCCCAGTCACCACGGAATTGCTCTGGAATATCAAAATCTTTATATTTGATATGATGCGCAGGGGCTTCAATTTGAATATAACCACCAGCACGGAAAGGAACTGATTCACCATCAGGAATTTTTAAAGTTAATTCTTTGATAAAGGTTGCCTTGTTATCATTAGAAATAACTTCACAATCCCATTTTTTAATACCAAAGATTTCTTCTTCAACTTCAATTTCCATATCAGATTTAACGTTAACCTGACAAGATAAACGGCAACCTTCGCGCGCTTCACCTTTAGAAATATGACCTAATTCTGTTGGTAAGATTTCACCACCACCAGACTTAACATGCACCTTACACTGACCACAAGAGCCACCGCCACCACAAGCTGAAGATAAGAAAATACCTTTATCAGCTAAAGCACCGAGTAATTTACCCCCGGCTTTGGTTTTAATTGCTTTACTTGGATCATCGTTAATACTGATAGTAATATCACCCGAGGCAACTAACTTTGACTTAGCCGCTAAAATAATAATTACTAACGCCAGCACCACCAGGGTAAACATGCCAACGCCAAGAAATATGTCTACATTTTCCATATCGCGTTCCTTTACCCCTTACAGAGAAACACCTGAGAAAGACATAAAGCCTAATCCCATTAAACCAACAATTAAGAAGGTTGAGCCTAAACCGCGCAAGCCTTCCGGAATATCTGCATACTTTAACTTTTCACGTACAGCAGCAAGTAAGGTAATAGCTAATGCCCAACCTATACCACTACCAAAACCAAAAACAACGCTTTCGCTAAAGTTATAATCACGTTCTACCATAAAGGCAACACCACCGAAGATGGCACAGTTCACAGTGATTAGCGGCAAGAAGATCCCTAGTGCGTTATATAACGCAGGGAAAAACTTATCTAAAATCATCTCTAAAATCTGTACCAATGCAGCGATAACACCGATATAGGTTAAGAAACCTAAAAAGCTTAAATCAGCTTCAGGAAAACCAGCCCAGCCCAGTGCACCCGGAGCTAATAAGTTCTGATAAACCAAATTATTAACCGGTACAGAAATACCAAGTACTACAGTAACTGCAACACCTAAGCCAAAAGCAGTAGTGATTTTTTTCGATACGGCAATAAAAGTACACATACCGAGGAAAAACGTTAGCGCTAAGTTTTCTATAAAGACCGCGCGAACAAATAAACTTATATAATGTTCCATCGATAACCCCTTATGCCTTCTCTACTTGCTCAGTACGAAAAGCGCGTAGTATCCATATAAATGCGGCAATAATGATAAACGCACTTGGTGGCATTAACAGTAACCCCATAGGTTGATACCAGCCGCCATCTTTAACTAGAGGCATAATTTCAACACCAAATAAGGTACCTGAACCACCTAACTCACGGATAAAGGCAACAATCATCAGCACTAAGCTATAACCTAAACCGTTACCAATACCATCTAAAAAGCTGATACCTGGTGAGCGTTTCATCGCAAAGGCTTCAGCACGTCCCATTACGATACAGTTGGTAATAATTAAGCCAACGAATACCGATAACTCTTTAGAGACCTCATAAGCAAATGCTTTTAACAGCTGATCGACTACGATTACTAATGAAGCGATAATCGTCATCTGTACAATAATACGCACACTTGATGGAATATGGTTACGAATTAACGAGATAAAGAAGTTAGAGAAAGCTGTTACTAACGTAAGTGCAATACACATTACTAACGCTTTATCCATTCTTGTAGTCACAGCTAGTGCCGAGCAGATCCCTAATACTTGTAACGCTATAGGGTTATTGGCAAAAATAGGACCAAACAGAACCGTTTTAATTTCTTTTGCATTAGCCATTGTTTAATGCTCCGTCACGAATTTTAGCCAGGAATGGGGCAAAACCCTTAGCACCGGCCCAGAAATCGAATGTGTTTTGCACACCATTGCTGGTTAAAGTCGCACCAGATAACCCATCTACTTCAAAAGCAGAATCGGCACTGGCATTGCCAGGCTTAACCACTTTAATAGCTGGTTGACCTGATTTATCAAGTAACTTTTTACCTTCAAACTGAGCAACCCATTTCGGATTTTGTACTTCACCACCTAAACCAGCAGTTTCGCCTTGCTCATAGTAATTAAGGGCTTTTATGGTTGTACCATCAGGGCCTAATGCTAAAAACGCATGCATAGTTGACCATAAGCCATAACCATGAATAGGCAGCACTATTGCAGAAAGCTTACCTGACTCAACGCCCTGCTCATAAGCAAAGTAAACAGGTGCAACATTAGCACGTGTTTTTATTGACGCTTGGTCTTCTTCACCTTTTAAGCGAATGCTTTCGTTAGGATCTTTCATAAACTTACGATAATCGTAATTAGCCGGTTTTTCGACAAAATCACCACTATCTAAGTCAACAAAACGCTCTTCAATGTGCTTGCTATAAAGCTCGGCAATATTGCTGCCTTCTAATAAACCGGCGGCAACTAATACGTTTTTCTGCGAGTCTAGTAGCTTATTCGCTGTTTGTTGTGGCCGTAACTGTACCGCTGCTGTTGATACAATAACCGCACAAACTAAACATAAAGAGATAACTACTATCAGCGTTTTACTAATGCTATCGTTATTACTAGACATTGCGTGCCAGCCTCCGTTTAATGTTGGCCTGAGCCACGAAGAAATCAAATAATGGCGCAAATAAGTTGGCAAATAATATCGCTAACATCATACCTTCTGGGTAAGCCGGGTTAACAACACGAATCATCACCACCATTAAGCCAATTAAAATACCATATGCCCATTTACCTTGGTTGGTAAAAGAGGCTGATACTGGGTCTGTTGCCATAAAGAACATACCTAGCGCAAAACCACCTAACACAAGGTGCCAATGCCAAGGCATAGCAAACATGCCGTTACTCTCAGAACCGATAGCGTTGAATAAGAATGATGTTGCCACCATACCAATCATTACACCGGCAACAATACGCCAAGAAGCAATACGGAAATAAATTAGGGCAAAACCACCAATTAATAGCGCTAAAACTGACGTTTCACCTACCGAGCCTGGGATAAAGCCGTAGAATGCATCTAACCACTGTTGTGAACTTGCAGCCCAGCTATAATCTAACTCGCCTGAAGCCGCTTTACTTAACCAAGTTGCACCAGAGAAGCCATCTGCTACTGTCCATACTTGATCACCAGAAATCGCAGCTGGGTAAGCAAAGAACAAGAAAGCACGACCGGCTAACGCAGGGTTTAAGAAGTTACGGCCAGTACCACCGAATACTTCTTTTGCCACTACGATACCAAAAGTAATACCTAAGGCGACCTGCCATAAAGGAATGGTCGCAGGCAAAATTAAGGCAAATAGGATTGAGCTAACAAAGAAACCTTCGTTGATTTCATGCTTACGCACAGTTGAGAATAATACTTCCCAGAAACCACCGACGATAAAGGTCACAGCATAGATTGGTAAAAACCAAACTGCGCCATACCACATTTTGCTGCCCCAGCCTGAGTCAAGCGTAAGCTCACCGCCAAGCATAGCAAATAGGCTAACTTGCCAAGTATCTGGCGTACCAAAACCGGCTTGTAACGCAACAACAGCTTGATGACCAACGTTATACATACCAAAGAATAAAGCTGGGAATAACGCCAACCAAACAAAGATCATAATCCGTTTTAAGTCGATACTGTCACGAACGTGAGTACCGTTACGGGTTACCAGACCTGGCGTATACAATACAGTCGCGATTGCTTCATATAGTGCATACCATCTTTCATATTTGCCGCCTTTTTCAAATGACGGCTCAATACGCTCTAAAAAATGCTTCAAACTCATGACTAGCCTTCCTTCTGAATGGTCGTCAAGCAATTACGTAAAATGGTGCCGTAATCGTATTTACCAGGACAAACAAAGGTGCAAAGTGCCAAATCTTCTTCGTCCAACTCTAGACAACCTAAAGCTTGAGCTTCGTCAGTATCGCCAGAAATAAGATCACGTAACAATAAAGTAGGCAATATATCCAGTGGCATCACTCGTTCATAGTTACCAATAGGTACCATTGAGCGCGGAGAACCGTTAGTCGTGGTTGTCATATTAAATAACCGTTTCGGGTTTAAATGTGACAAATAAGCACGCGTAACTGAGAACTTTTTAGAACCTGGCGCTATCCAACCTAAGAATTCTTTTTCAGTTCCTTCTTCGAGCACAGATACTTGATTATGGAAACGACCAAGGTAACCATGTACACCTTTAGCGTTAACGCCACAAAGCACTGAGCCTGAAATGATACGAGATTGGCCGTCATTAAGTTCACCAGCTGTTAACTCAGTAACAGAGGCACCTAAAATGGTTTTAACTAAACGAGGCGACTTAACCATAGGACCAGCAACTGAAACAACACGCTCATTACATAATTCGCCTGTTGTGAACAGCTTACCAATTGCGATAACGTCTTGATAACCGATATGCCAAACAACATTTTTTGCACTGGCACTATTTAAGAAGTGAATATGGGTACCGACTAAACCAGCTGGATGCGGGCCATCAAATTCAGCCACTTCTGCCTGCGAAATGCTTGGCACAGTAGCGCCAGCTTTTTTACACAGATAGAGTTTATTACCTGCAGTTAACGTTGATAACACCGTCAAACCATGGCTAAACGCATCTGCATTCTCAGCAATGATAATGCTTGGATCTGCCGCAAGCGGGTTAGTATCCATGGCATTAACAAAAATTGCTTTAGGTGTACTGTCTAAAGCAGGCGATTGGCTGTAAGGACGAGTGCGCAATGCAACCCATAGCCCTGAATCAGCTAAATTCTGCTTAACCTGCTCAGCACTTAAGCCAGCTAGCTGGTTTGCAGGGTAACTTGCAAACTTTTCAGCCGCGTCACCTTCTGCAGCAATCACTACAGACTGTAAAACACGCTTAGCGCCACGGTTAATTTCTTTAACAGTACCTGCTACAGGTGCCGTAAACTTAACGCCAGGGTTTTTCTTGTCTTCAAAAAGTACCTGACCTTTTTTTACGCTATCACCTACTTCGACCGACATAGTCGGACGCATACCAACATATTCTTCGCCTAAAACCGCAACGGTTTTAATGCTATTGCCGGTACTAATCTCTTGTTTAGGACTGCCCGACAGGGGAATGTCCAAGCCTTTCTTGAGTTTTATCATACGTACTTGCACTACTTTATTGGAAGAAACAGGACCTAGTTTTTCAGCTGCTCACCGCGCAGCGCATCCGTTGACGAGTTCCGAACATTAACTGCTCATTTTTTCAGCGGATACACGTATTAAAGTCGCGAATTCTAGCACTAATACGATCACCTATCTATGCTAAAACGTAAATTTTCCAGCAAATGGGCTGAGTAAATGCACGCTTGGTCTATTTCACTTTTAATTGATGAATAAAACCAAGCGATATCGTTACTTTTCAGCTTAATTTGTGACGTAAAATGCTAACTAATTTTACTT
Source organism: Rheinheimera sp. WS51 (assembly GCF_050936095.1). Taxonomy (NCBI): domain Bacteria; kingdom Pseudomonadati; phylum Pseudomonadota; class Gammaproteobacteria; order Chromatiales; family Chromatiaceae; genus Rheinheimera; species Rheinheimera sp. WS51. Next base: position 682,732 of record NZ_JBOTRC010000001.1, on the reverse strand, counting down.
TTTTTTAAGTTACTCTATTTATTTTACTAAGTTAGCTAGTGGCTGCAGCGGATTAACATCAGCGTTATAGTCAACATGATCATAGCCAAAACCAAACAGACGTAAAAACTCACTATGATAGCCTTTATAATCAGTCAAGGTATCTATGGTTTCTGTTGTCACTTGGTGCCATAAATCGGTAACGGCTTGTTGAATATGATCTTTAAGCTCTTTACCGTCTTGACGTAACCGGCCAGCGCTGTCTAAAGTTGGCGTTTCGCTATATAAGCCTTGGCGGAATAAGCCATTAATCTGCTCAATACAGCCTTCATGTGTGCCCTCTTCTTTCATTACACGATACAATAATGAAATATATAACGGCATAATAGGAATAGCTGAACTAGCCTGCGTTACTAAAGCTTTTAATGACGCCACATAGGCTTTACCATTAATATGGGCTAATTTATTGGTAATCTCAGTTGCTGCGCGGTCTAAATCTTCTTTGGCACGGCCAATGGTTGCTTTGCCATAAATAGGCCAAGTGAGTTTTTCACCGATATAGGTATAAGCTACTGTTTGACAGTTATCCGCTAAAACACCAGCACCGTCTAATTGATTTAACCATCGCTCCCAATCCTCGCCACCCATTACTTTAACGGTATCGAAAATCTCTTGCTCACTAGCAGGCTCTACTGATACATGCTCGATTTCACGTTTGCTTGTATTTAAGGTTTTAGCGGTATAGGCCTCACCTATTGGTTTTAACACTGAGCTATAGACATCGCCGGTTACCGGATCTTTACGTCTTGGTGCTGCCAAACTATAAACCACGAGATCAATTTTGCCCATTTCTTGGCGAATAATATCAATTGCCTGCGCTTTTAATTCATCTGTAAATGCATCGCCATTAATATGTTTATTCCATAGGCCTGCGGCATTTGCAGCTTGTTCAAAAGCAACAGTGTTATACCACCCAGCCGAAGCAGTTTTGCTTTCAGTTGGTTCTTTTTCAAAAAAGATGCCTAAAGTTTTAGCGCCAGAACCAAAAGCGGCTGTAATGCGTGACGCTAAGCCATATCCTGTTGAAGCTCCTATTACTAATACATTTTTAGGGCCTTCACTTATGTCACCTAACGATTTAACGTACTCAATCTGTTCGTTGACATGCTCAGCACAACCGACGGGATGCGCATTAGTACAAATAAAACCACGAATTTTAGGTTGAATAACCATGACAGCTCCTGCTGTTATTGCGAAAAATTGACGCTAGTGTAAAACTTTACCAGCAAAAACAGGTCTGATCAGCGCAAAACTAATCTATTTACCCGTTTATGCTACCCCTATTTACCGCCGCCATAACATTTTGGAGAGGCGGGAACGTGTTCTGCTTGCTGCTTACTCCACTCTTCAGGCGTATAAGTATGGATAGCTAATGCATGTATTTGCTTAGCTAATTCTTCAGCTAACACGGTATTAACTGCCCTATGGCGCTGTAATAAACGCTGCCCTGCAAAGGTTTCGCTTACTATCACCACATTAAAATGTGATTCCGAGCCTTCTGGCACATTATGCTTATAGCTTTCATTTTTCACCTGCAAAAAAATAGGCGAAAATGCATCTTGTAGCTTTTGCTCTATAATTGGATAAACCACCATTATATAACCTCTTATGCTGAGAATGCTGTCGTTAATTTAAGCCTAACTCGACAATTGCCGCCATACTATACGCCAAACTTGTCTAGCCACAAAACTAGGTATTTTATTGACCTGCTTGTTGATTAATTCATTGACTTGCTTTTGCTAGTTGTCGGTATGGCAATGCCGTGTCAAAATGGGGGCCTTATTTATTAAAATGTGTTGCTATGAATATTAATTTTCAAACCCAAACCGGTACCTTACAATTGCGTCGCTGGCCATTAAACCAGCCAAATACTAGCTTACAGGCTTGGGATGCGGCTGATGAGTTACTGATTACTCATGCTATTGAGGCTATTAATCAATTTGCAGCAACGCAACAGCGCCAGCCTAAGGTGCTAATAATCAATGATAGTTTTGGTGCTTTATCTTGTGCATTAGCTGATTGCCAGCAAATACAGGTTAATGATTCATTTTTAGCCGAACAGGGCACCTTATATAATAGACAACAAAACAACCTTTCAACACAAAACTTAAACCAGATTACTAGCTTAGATACATACCCAGATGCAGATATAGTGCTACTTAAGCTCCCTAGTAACCATAGCTATTTACAGTATATTCTCCAGCAGCTAGCCAAGGTTGTTAACGATAAAACGGTTATTTTATCCAGCGCGAAAGCTAAAGATATCACCCGCAATGTGATGACAATGTTCGAGCAAAGCTTAGGACCAAGTTCAGCTTCTTTAACCGTTAAGAAGTGCCGTCTTATCACTAGCCAATTTAGCAACAAACCACAACAGGCTAAAACTGTTACTTTTCCTATTGTTTGGCCATTAGAAGGTACAGATTTTACTGTGGTTAATCATGCCAATGTATTTTCACGTGAAAAGCTCGACTTAGGTGCTAGGGTGCTGTTACAGCATATTCCGCAAATGCAAGATCACTATACTGTTATTGATCTAGGCTGTGGTAATGGTGTTTTAGGATTAAAACTATTACAGCAAGATAAGCAGATTAAGCTTATTTTATGCGATGAATCTTATATGGCTATTGATTCAGCTCGACAAACCATCGCTAACAATTTGCCGCAACAACTAGCCCAGTGCCAGTTTATTATTGATGACTGTTTACAAAAACAAACCGATAAATCAGCCGATTACATTATTTGCAACCCGCCATTTCATCAACAACAAGCTGTGACTCGGCATATTGCTAATCAAATGTTTACCGATGCTAAGCGCGTGCTTAAGCAAGGGGGCCATTTTCGTATTGTGGCTAATCGTCACTTGAATTATGCAGAGGTATTACAACGCTTATTTGGTAATTGTCGGCAATTAGCGGCTGATCCCAAGTTTGTTATCTTAGAAGCAATAAAAAGGAGTTAATCAATGCGTTACCTGCTAGTTTTTATGCTGTTGTTAATCAGCGCATGTAGTAATAACCCGACTAAATTTATTTTGGCTCCTCAGGCTTTTGCGCCCCAAAATCAAGCTTTAAGCCAAACTAGGTTTAACCTTCAGTTAGTTGATAGCCGCGCTATGCCCTATACCTTAAAGGTAATGAATGGTAATAAAAGCTTTCAATTAAAAACTAGCAATGACTTATTGAGCCATTTAAAAACAACAATTACCCAAGCATTAACTGAGCAAGGGGCGGCAATCAATAGTAGTAATGATTATCAAGTTAAGATCCAAATAGCTCAGTTACAGGCCTTAGTTCAACAGAACACTTTAGATCACACAGTAACTAACCAAGTTGCCTTTATTATTAATGTACAAACCGCAGCGGGCGCTTTTACCAAAACTTACTCAGGTGATGGAAATTACACAGGACCATTCACAATAGACGTTGCTGCTGTAGAGCGCGAGCTACGCTTATTAACTGAACAGGTGCTAAGCCAATTATTGCAAGACTCAAGCTGGCAACATTTTTTACGCAGCTAATTACGGAGCTAAGCCATGAAATATAAACTGTTACTGCCCCTATTTTTGTTACTAATCCTAGTAAGTATTAGCCAGAGTACTTTTGCTAATCCTGGTCAATTTGTTCAACCTAATAATTTATTCCCTAAAGTATTAATTAGCACTAACTTAGGCGATATAGAAGTCGAGCTTGATCGCAGTCGTGCGCCGATTACGGTCAATAATTTTCTAAGCTATGTTAAAGAAAAGAGATATAACAATACTGTTTTTCATCGCCTAGAGCCAGAATATGTATTACAAGGTGGTGGTTACAAATCTGACTTTACTACTATAGAAGAGCGTGAGTCTATTTTTAACGAATCGGGTAATGGCTTAAAAAACCAATACGGAACTATAGCTATGGCTAGATTAAATGATCCTCATAGTGCAACTAGCCAGTTTTTCTTTAATTTAAAAGACAACCCAAATTTAGATCCAGGATCACGCTGGGGCTACGCTGTATTTGGTCGTATTAGCGCAGGCGAGTCAGTGTTAGAAACCATTCGTGAGCAAGCCACTGATGTATCGCCAAAGTTAGGCTGGCCTAACGTGCCGGTTGAACCTATTGTAATTAAGATGATCCGCGTATTGCCTGAGCCAGAACTGTAAAACCAGCTATAATCAAGTTAATTACTCTGCTTAAGAGGGTATTTAACGCATGATTCTTGAACATTTTATTGATTCAAAAGCTCAGCAGCTAATTAAATATGCATCGGCCTACTTTTCAGGCCAACTGCTTTATAACGAGTTACACCTTTTTATTTGGGACACATTAGAGGAATGGGCGCAATACTCAGTAACCTCTTGCGCTGAGTGTGACGATTATGAACGTGTTTTTTGGTATTTAATCCATCAATTAGAATATTGGCCTGAAGCAGAGTTAATTCATAACCAGCCATTACGCTTACATATTCAGTATTGTCTGCGCTTTTTACAGGGCTCAGGTATTGCTCCGGCTAATTGTATAGGTATTAGACCATAAACACTTGACCTCACTAAATTGAGCAGTAAAGTAACAGCTGTTGTCGCTATTGAGTATTTCCTTTGTCTTTTATTATTAGTAGCCTACGTGGCTTACATATTTATTTTCAGCGTCGCGTTCTTAGCATCTTCATCTTAGGCTTCTCTAGTGGTTTGCCACTAATGTTAGTATTTGGTGTTTTATCTTTTTGGTTACGTGAAGCTGGCGTATCACGGGCTGATATTGGCTATTTTAGCTGGGTTGCTTTAGCCTATGCCTTTAAATGGTTATGGTCGCCTTTAGCCGATCACTTGAAAATTCCCTTTTTACATGCTTGGTTAGGCCGTCGGCGTAGCTGGTTATTACTATCACAAGTTACTGTAATTACAGCAATAGCCGCTATGGCCTTTTCTGATCCGCAACAGAACCTAGCATTGATGGCGGTATTTGCGGTTATTTTAGCTTTTGCTTCTGCAACCCAAGATATTAATGTCGATGCATTTCGTATAGAAACCGCTCCTGATACGTTGCAAGCAGCTTTAGCTGCGGCCTATTTAACTGGCTACCGCTTAGCGATGATTTTAGCTTCTGCTGGCACCTTATGGTTGGCTGCTTTATATTCAACCGGTACCGGCTATGACTTAACCGCTTGGCAGCTGACCTACGCTACCATGGCACTTTGCATGTTACCGGGCTTATTCACTACCTTATTAAGTAAAGAGCCTAACAGCCAACTTAAGCATGGCACGACACAAGAAGGCCGCTTTAAGTTATTACTTTGGTTAAAAACGGCCGTATTGGCTTCTTTCATTGATTTTATCGTTCGTTATAAATGGCACGCCTTATTAATCTTAAGTTTAATATCTTGCTACAGATTGTCAGATATTGTTATGGGCGTTATGGCAAATACTTTTTATGTTGATATGGGTTATAGCAAAGAAGAAATAGCCAGTATTTCAAAAGTTTTCGGTGTCATTATGACATTATTAGGCGCTGCATTAGGTGGAATTCTCATAAACCAATTTGGGATTTTGCGTATTTTATTCTTAGGGGCAATTTTAAGCGCTGCTACCAATCTTTTATTTGCTGTTTTAAGCACCCTTGGTCATGATCTAATTTGGCTAACCGTTGTTATTTCAGCCGATAACCTTAGTGCTGGCATTGCAACTAGTGCTTTTATTGCTTATTTATCCTCCCTAGTTAATTTAGCTTTTACCGCAACACAGTATGCTATCTTTAGCTCTCTTATGTTATTGCTTCCTAAATTTGTTGGTGGTTTTTCTGGCGTTATGGTGCAATCCTTAGGCTACAACCAATTTTTTATTGTTAGCGCCTTATTAGGGATCCCAGCATTAACTTTAATACTACTCCTGAATAAATTTACGCCTAGAATAAAAAACACCGCTAATTAGCGGTGTTTTTTATTCTATATATTGTTAACGCTAATACTCGCCTTCTAATACTTTGGTAATACCTTCTGCTGGATTAACCTCTAGTGCTTGGCAATATCGTACAAACTCAATGACATCAAGCCTTCTTTCTTGGTTTTCTACTTTACCAATAAAAGAGTGTGGTGCTCCTAAAATTTCAGATAAGCTGCGCATAGTATGACCTTTTTCTTGGCGTTGTCGCTTTAGCCAAACACATAAGCGCTTATTTTCTTCAGACGTGACACTTTTAGTACCTTTCATATTATTATTCTCCCGGTAGTTAATGTCGCTATAGCAATGTTCAGTTGTTGCAAAACGCAACCAGTAAACCTTATTGCAAAAACGCAATAAGCAAAGTGGATCGGTTAATTAAACCACAGCTCACCAAGAGCGTACAGCACAACCGCGAAAACATTTAACATTTTAGGGTACTAAAGCAGCTATATTCAGCTGGCTAATAGATGCTAGTATAGAGATGAGTAAAGGTTATTATTAAGGTTTCAGCACAATCATGATTAAATTATTGTATTTTATACCATTAATTATGTGTGGATTATGGTTTTGGTATTTAAAATCACATAATTGGACAATTAAGCAAGGCTGGAAAGGATTTGCTTATATTATTAGCTTTAATTTAGCCATTGCAGCTATGCTAACGATATTAATACAGCTAACTCAGCGCTAATGGCGTGCTAGCTGTATTAATTTTATAGGTCATGCCCTTACACTGAGAAAGAAGAACCACAACCACATGTTGTACTAGCGTTTGGGTTTTGCACTAAGAAACGACTACCTTGTAGGCCTTCGGTGTAATCAACAACACCGCCCATTAAATATTGCAGGCTCATTGGATCAACAACCATTGAAACGCCCTGCTTTTCAACAACAAAATCACCGTCATTTACTTTTTCGTCAAACGTAAAGCCGTACTGGAAGCCTGAACAACCGCCACCAGTAATATATACCCGTAACTTTAGTGCCGGATTTTCCTCTTCAGCAACGAGTAATGCGACCTTTTTTGCCGCCGCTTCAGTAAACTCAATTGGTACTGCAGGATCTGACATAATAACTCCATCGTTTAACGCTAAGTACAAATTATCTAATACTTGACTGTTTTATTCAAGTATTCACTTTTATATTATACAGGTATAAAAGCTTTAATAACGCGCAATCAATTGCTTATGTTACACTAATTATAACGAACTTTTTACGGTGTTAACTATGCAACGCTGGAAAATTTGGCTTCCTTCTTTGCAGCGGCGATTAGCGCTGGCTCAAACATCTTGGCAGTTATGTCTACTGGCTATATTAGGTGGCCTTGTTGCGGCATTACTTATTATTTTATTCCGCTTAGCCATTATCGGCATTCAAGCATTTTTTTTAGATAAAAGTGATGATTTCTCGACTGTTCCTGCTGATATTCGGTGGATGTTACCTATCGCTGGGGCTGTTTTAATCGGTATTATCGCTGCAATTACTGGTTATAAACATTATCGTTTAGGTATTCCTTTTGTCATTAGTCGAATTAAAATTAAGTATGGCTTAATGCCTTTTCGCAATACTTTTAATCAATTTTTTGGTGGCATTATCGCCTTAAGCAGCGGTTTTTCTGTCGGTCGAGAAGGTCCTTCTGTCCATCTTGGTGCTTATGGTGCTAGTACTATAGGTAAATACCTACAGCTACCTTTTAATAGTATTCGAATTCTTGCCGGCTGTGGTATTGCTGCCGGTATTTCTGCTTCATTTAATACCCCTTTAGCCGCTGTGCTTTTTGTTATGGAAGTGGTACTGAGGGAATATCGTGTTCACGTTTTTATTCCTATTATGCTGGCCTCTGTTGTTGGCTCTATAGTGACACAAGCGGTGTTTGATAATACATCGGAACTTGCCTTATTAGATATTGTTGCTATTAGTGGCTGGCATTTACCCTACCTAGTACTCTGTGGTGTTATTTTTGGCGTTATCGCTTTTGTTTTTAATAACAATTTAATGCTATTACTTAAACTTTTTAAAAAATGGCCATTAGCTATTCGACTTTGTCTAGCAGGAATTATTACTGCGGCTATTGGTTATATTATTCCACTGGCAATGGGTGCTGAAACAGGGGCTATTTTTTACGCTATTAATGCACCTGATGACATTAGTTTATTATTAATTATTTTCATAGGTAAGATGTTATTAACCTTATTCGCATTAGGTTTAGGCGTACCTGGGGGAGTAATTGGGCCTGTTTTTGGTTTAGGCATTGTACTTGGCACCTTATTAGCTATAGTTCCAGCACTCATTACGGGTGATAATAGTCTAGCAGGCACTTACGCTTTATTAGGTATGGCCGGGTTAATGGCCGCAACCATGCACGCCCCTCTAGCAGCCTTAGTTGCCGTAATGGAATTAGCTAATAACCCCACTATTATTGTCCCTGCTATGCTAGTAATAGCGACAGCCTATGTCACTGCGGTGCAACTGTTTAATAATAAATCAATTTTTTTATTGCAGTTAGATTTTTTACAGATGCCCTATAAGTTATCTCCGGCTAACGACGTATTACAAAAAGTAGGAGCACTCGCTGTACTAGACACTAATTATCAACTGTTGCATAACCCAGATGACGAAACAGTGATGCAAGCATTAGATAATTTAACTCCTCCAGCTCAGTTACTTGTAAAAAGAGGAGAAGGTAACGAAACACAATTTTTGTTAGCCAATTACGATGTTCAATTATCTATGACAAGCGATAGCGCTTTAAAATATCTGCCTTTAGTAGGCTTAAGCCATCAAGTTACCCTCGCTGAGGTTTTCTCAATATTAGAAGAGCCAAAAGAGGGTGCAGTATATATATACCGACAGCAAGATCCTTGTCAGCTAATGGGGATTATTCGCTGGGATCAAATACGCACATTATTAATTAAACAGAATAACTTACTATGACAACACTATTAATCTATAAAGCTTTACACCTGTTTTTTATGGTCGCTTGGTTTGCCGGCATTTTTTACCTTCCACGGTTATTTGTTTACCATGCTCAAACTCAAAGTCCTGATTGTGATCAGCAATTTAAAATAATGGAGCGTCGTCTGCTCTATTTTGTGACTCCTTTTGCACTGCTAACTTTAGTTTTTGGCGGCTTACTTATTTATAGCTACGGCTTAGCTTGGTTTAAATTTAGCCATTGGCTGCATGCAAAATTGCTGCTGGTATTTCTTTTATATCTTTATCATGGCTATTGTTTCAAATTACTGGCTGACTTTAAAAACAATAACAATCAACGAAGCGCTCGCTTTTATCGCATTTTTAATGAGCTTCCAGTGCTAGTTCTATTAGCAGTTGTATTATTAGCCGTGCTTAAACCTTTTTGAACAAACTCGCTTTTAATCTAGGTTCTTGGGTATAATGGCCAGTAGTTACTGGCCAATTCTGGCAGTGATAACATCTTACCAACGAGAGTGCTAAATATGAGCTTCACAGGCGAACATATTCTTTCTGTACATCAATTTGACCGCGATAGTATCCAGCAGATTTTTCAAATTGCCCGCAATATGGCTCCTTATGCCAGCCGCCAGAAGCGGACAAAAGTATTAGAAGGCGCTATTTTAGGTAATTTATTTTTTGAGCCAAGCACCCGAACCCGTGTTAGCTTTGGTTGTGCCTTTAACTTGTTAGGTGGTGAAGTGCGTGAAACTACCGGTATGGAAAGTTCGGCTTTAGCTAAAGGTGAATCGTTATTTGATACAGCGCGGGTAATTAGTAGCTACAGCGATGTTATTGCCATGCGCCACCCTCAGGCGGGATCGGTTGCTGAATTTGCTTTGGGCAGTAGAGTACCCGTTATTAATGGTGGTGACGGTGCTAATGAGCATCCTACTCAAGCCCTATTAGACTTGTTTACTATAGAGCGTGAACTTGCTGCTTCTGGCTTAACTGTCGATGGTATGCATATCGCAATGGTCGGCGATCTTAAACATGGCAGAACAGTACATTCACTCTCTAAGTTATTATGCTTGTTCAAAAATATTCGTTTTACTCTGATCGCGCCTCATGCTCTGGCTATGCCGGATGAAATTACAGGTGCAATTGAAACTGCTGGTCATCAAGTCACTATTACCGATACTTTAGAAGGCAATCTAAGTGCTGATATTGTTTATCAGACTCGGATCCAAGAAGAGCGTTTTAGCAGCAAAGAAGAAGCTAACTTATATCGCGGCAAGTTTCGTTTAAACCAACAAATTTATACGCGCTATTGTAAGTCTAATACCGTCATTATGCATCCGTTGCCACGTGATTCTCGCTCAGATGCGAACGAGCTTGATAACGACTTAAACCTGAACCCTAACTTGGCCATATTTCGTCAAGCTGACAATGGCGTATTAGTACGCATGGCTTTATTTGCCTTAACCTTAGGTGTTGCTGATAAGGTTAAAGATTACGAGTGTGCTGTGCCTTGGTTTAGTAATAAGAATGCTTAATTAAAGCCGCTTTCTAACTGTTTAATTATTTAAAGTCACTATTAGGATCACTATTTATGTCGATTTCAGAACAACTATTCGCCCGCGCTCAACGCACTATTCCAGGAGGTGTAAACTCACCGGTTCGTGCTTTTAGTAGTGTTGGTGGTACGCCTGTATTTATTGATCATGCTGATGGCGCTTATATGTTTGATGTTGATGGTAAGCAATATATTGATTACATCGGCTCTTGGGGACCAATGTTATTGGGCCATAACCATCCAGCTATTCGTAAAGCCGTTATTGAGGCCGCTGAAAAAGGTTTAAGCTTTGGCGCACCCTGCGCGACCGAAGTTGATATGGCTGAGATGGTCGCTAAGCTAGTCCCTAGCATGGAAATGGTTCGGATGGTCAGTTCAGGTACCGAAGCAACCATGAGTGCTATTCGTTTAGCTCGAGGCTATACCAATAGAAATACTATTGTTAAGTTTGAAGGTTGCTATCATGGCCATGCAGATTCTTTATTAGTCAAAGCTGGTTCAGGGGCATTAACCTTAGGCGTACCGAATTCTCCTGGTGTGCCAGCTGATTTTGCCAAATATACTTTAACCTGTGAGTTTAATAACCTAGATCAGCTTAAACAAACCTTTGCGGCTCATGGCGATGATATTGCTTGTATTATTGTTGAGCCAGTGGCCGGTAATATGAATTGTATTCCTCCAAGGGAAGGTTTTTTACAAGGTTTACGTCAACTGTGTGACCAATATGGTGCTGTGCTTATTTTTGACGAAGTAATGACCGGCTTTAGAGTGGCACTAGGCGGTGCGCAAGCGGTATACAATGTAAAACCAGATCTTACCACTTTAGGTAAAATTATAGGTGGCGGCATGCCAGTGGGTGCTTTTGGTGGCAAAAAAGAAATTATGCACCATATCGCGCCTTTAGGTCCGGTTTACCAAGCGGGCACCTTATCAGGTAACCCTATCGCAATGGCTGCAGGTTTAGCTTCTTTAACTGAATTAAGTAAGCCGGGCGTTTATGAGACCTTAACCAAAAAGACTCAGGTGTTAGTTAATGGTATTGCTGCGGCTGCGAAAAAACATAATATCCCATTGAGCACTAACCAAGTCGGCGCTATGTTTGGTTTGTTTTTTAGCAAAGAAGAAAACATTACTAACTTTGCTCAAGCTACACAGTGTGATACTGAAGCCTTTAATCGCTTCTTCCATCTAATGCTACAACATGGTGTGTATTTAGCGCCTTCAGCCTATGAGGCAGGGTTTATTTCATTAGCCCACTCAGATGACGATATTGCTCATACCATAGCTGCTGCCGAAAAAAGCTTCGCCGCATTGTAATAGCAAAGCTTTTAATTTCGTTGTTGCAACCAAACAATATCGGTATCAAACGGCCTAGCTTTTACTATAAAACCTAGGCCGTTTTCATTGCTGTATATGCCTAATGGCCAAGTATCATCTGGCAACTTAGCTTGTTTCACTTGCTGTGATGACCATAAATAACTATCTAGCGTTTTTGTTATTGGATTTAACCAATAAATCCCACTTCGATCAGTAAACCACTGCTGTGCTGTCAGCTGACGCCAATCAAGCCCAACTGGCAACAACTTAACTAACTGTACCTTGCCATCTGTAAACGAGATAACTTGTAAAGTGGGATCAGTCGCCTGTTGAATAACCAATTGCTGATTAATCCCACAACGCACATCTACCACATCTTTATATAGTAGTTTTGGCCCTTGCTCTGACTCAGTGAAAAGTTGCCATTCGTTATCGTTAAGCTCGGTCCAAAACAGTTGTTGCTGGCAGCTAGTATAACGCCCTGGGCTCTTCGCCTGCTGCTGAGCTAATGTAAGCTCAGAGCTGGAGGGATCCAATTGGTATAACTGGTTATTCGCCACTAACATTAATTGGTTTTTATGCCAGAATAACTGCCTTAATTGCTTGGCCTGAGTAAACTGGGTTAGTTGTCTGTTTTCTCCAGAAGACGAATGTAGCCATACTTGGCTAAGCCCAGTGCGCTCTGAGACATAAGCATATAACCCACCATTTTTACTCGGTAAATACTCACTTCTGTTACTAACTTGCCATGCCGACAATCTAGCTTCATATTTAGCTGTGTTATCAATATGATAAATATCGCTAGTATAGTTCAAATACTGTGTTGCTAATACTTGTCGAGGGTAACGCAAGGGCTGAATTAAGCTTTGGCTTAATGGTCCTAAACTTTGCTCAGTACCCGCTTTTAAATCATAAATTTGTAATTGTTGATTAAAACCCGACAATAGTAATTCAGATTTATCCCACCATGTCATATGACTAACTTTACGATCAAAGCGATGACGTATCGATAAAGCTTGGGTTTTAAGGTCTATTTCAACTAATACCGTATTATATGGACTTTCATGAGCTAGCATTAAAAGTTTATTTTGTTGTAGTAATGTAGCCGATACGCTGTGCCAATTTAATTTAAATGAAGCCAACAAACTGGCAGTTTGTGAAACGTCGCCAAGCCACAACTCTAACACCTGCTGTTCAGTTGCTTGTTTTGCTAGATCAAGCCATAACCACTGGTCTTGCCACCTAACAACTGCATTATTAAAATGCTGCTTACAGCGCCATAATAACGCTGGTTTCGCAACCTCAGGGTAAAGTTGCTGCTTATAGATACCACACTTAATTTTATCGGTTTGACCACTAAAAATAATATGATTATTATCTAGCCACTGGCTTGGCGCTAAGGCTAGATAGTCTTGCTTTAAAAACCTAACGCGTCGACTAATTAAGCTTTGTTGTACCCAGCTTAATGTTGATTGTCCCATCTTTTTATGTTGAAAAATGACCTCTGTCTGCTCAACATTTAAAATGGGCCAATACTCTTGTCCATTTAATGCGCTAATGGGTACCAGACTATCTGGCATTTTTAGCAGCGGATCTGTGGTATAAATTGATAAAATATAGGCTACGCTTGCTGAACAAATTAATAGCATTAGGGTAGAAAACAACACAAAGCGCCAACTGCTACTATTATCACTTTGATTATTTTTAGCGCTTTTGTCGCCAACGATTGGGGACAAAGCTTGTGTTAAAGCTGGTTGAATAACTTTGCTTACTAATGGGTATGCTTCTGGAGCGGCTTCTTGGTTTATAGCTGTTTTATTTACAGGCTCTACTACTGGTTCCGCTAATAAGGCTAAGGTTGTTATCTGAGTTTCAGTACTTTGACTAGCCTCAACTTTTGTAACTTCAGCAATCCAGCAATAACCTTCTCTTGGCATAGTTTGAATATAACGAGGAGCCTTAACGTCATCTTTAAGTACTTTACGCAAAGCGCCTATCGCACGCATAACCGCAGCGTCTGAGCCTGAATCATCAGACCAAACGTTTTCTAGTAAAGTCTGTTTAGACAATACTATAGTAGGCTGCTGTATAAAGAAGTTAAGTAAACGCTGTAATAATGGCTCTAATCTAATACCGCCATCGGTATTATTCTTTATTGCACGTATTCGGCCTTCAATAACCTCATAGTGCCAATCACCAAAAAGCACTACCGGCTCCCGCTCTGCCATAAAAAAATCCGTTCGACAATTTGAATCATCGAACGGAGTATACCTGAATCTAACTTAATCTTTTATCTTTGTAGAGTAAGTAACTATTTAAGCTAATCTGCTAGAGTCATTATCTTTAGACGTCGTGTCTGTGTCTTTTTCTTTATCTCGCATATCTGGATCTGTACACAATGGGAAGATAATACAAGCTAACAGTTGACTTTCAGCAGGTTGTTCATTTAGTAGATTATATTCTTGCTCAGAATTTACTGCTATCGGCTGGTTCATAAGTAGCTGGCCAAGTAAAACACTTGATGCAAATAGTGATACCATTTTTATTCCTCTATAGTTATGTCGGCAACACATCCAACCTAAAACAATAAAAATAAAATAACCTAATATTTAACCGATAAAATTATTATAAAGAACCGATATCAGGCGTAAACTCAGCAATATCGATATCACCTAGTTCATATTCTAAATAAAAAATCTCACTTTCATTAGCATTAAGACTAAAACGCTCTAATTGCATTCCATCTTGAACCACTACACTTTTCTGCTGCTGAAAGTCATAAAAACGTAGCTGATATTCCTCTAAAGCTCCGATAAAATAGGCATAGTATATACCTCTAAACCCCAACCAAAATTGCAAAGACACCTGCGCTTCAGGTATGTCTATTGCTAGCTTCTGTGCCTGGTTATCATCATATTGGATATAAAAGTGCTTATTGCTGCTATCGCGCCAAAAGTGATAAGTTGTGCGGGGGCTTTCTAAATAGAGTTCTCTATCTGTAGCATGAACACTTTTTACTTCGTTATGGCTGGTACTTTGTTTGACTATTTGCCAACGCCCTTGCTTAGACTCTGCATAATAAATACTCTCACCTGATTTAGCCCAGCTGGGCATATTAATAATAGCCTTCTCATCTCCGGCGATATGCTGCAGTTTTTGCTTTGCATCAAGCAGCCAGAGTTGATTATTTAATTGTATTAATAGCTGCTGGCCATCTGGCGAAAAGCTAATGCTGCGAAAACGTCTGTTTTTTGCAAAGAATGTCATCTGTTGCTGGCGACCATCAGGGTAAAAATACCAAACTTGCGGTATACCTGAGCGCCTAGATACCACTGCAGTAGGCCCCTCACTGTTCGGGTTTACTTCAATATAGGTTTCATTACGATTAGAGCTAAATACCACTTGATCAACTGCAGCACCAGCTAATAAAGGGTTAGTTACTTTTTTAATATTCATTCGAGAAAAGTTTCCAGCAGATACCATAACTTTACCCGAGGAGGTCACCTGTAATTCACTGGCATAATCATCAGTAAAAGCAAAAATATTGCTTTGTAAGGTGTCAATATCAACTCGACTTAGCGTCGATGCACCTGACGGATAAATAATTGCGGTATCGTCTAAGTTCCAATCAACATTACCGGGGTAAATATCTTTAATAGCAACAATAAATTGGGTCGCGCGGCTAGCTAAGTCTAATAACCAAATTTGCGCTGAGCCTGAAGCATCACGTAAAAAAACCAACTTATCGCCCTTGCGCGAGAAACGCGCCGCATAATCGCCAAAACTACTAGCAGAAGGCACAGTTAACTGCTCTGGGGTTTTGCTATCTAATGCCAGCATTTTTAAAACCATCTGGCGTTGCTCAGCCTCTAACTCAGGGTAAACTAAATAATGATCATCCGGCGACCAAGCTATTCGTGCTGAAATAGAATTGTCTGCGCACTTAACTAACAACGTATCGTCTATTAATTGCTGTTGTTGTAAATGGATTAGCCTAATTTCACAGCTACCATCAGGATATAAACGCTGGTAAGCTATTTTTGTTGCATCGCGGTTAAATACTGCGCCAAAGCTATTATATTCGGCAGAGGTTAATGTTATACGCTGATTTAACTGTAAGTCTTCTAGCAATAAAACAGCGCTGACATCATTATTACGCTTATAACTATAAACTAAATATCGTTCATCCAAAGAGGTATGATGATAAAACTCTAAACCATCTAAAGCAGTGATATGGCGATAACGATGCATAGCCGTACTGAGTTCGGTTGGCTCGCTGTCATTACTCTGAATTAATCCCACTAGCAAGGCTACTACAACAAATAAAACCGCAAATGCAATTGCAATATAACTAAATACCTTTTTTGATTTCGCTTGAGAGTAAGTTTGAGCAACAGCAGTAGACCCAGTATCAGTGGGAGTATCGTCTGACGTTTGATTGTCTGTTTCTAACGTAAGCGGTGTAACAGGGGCAATAAAACGATAGCCGCGTTTAGGAATAGTTTCAATATAGCTAGGCTCTTTCGTGTCATCACCTAAGGCCACTCTAAGCACACGAATAACTCGTGTAACGCGGCCGTCGGAAACATCTTGAATGCCCCACACTTTAAGTAATAATTCATCTTTAGTGACTAACTTACCTGCATTAACAATAAAATAGTTAATCACTTTTTGACATAAATTATCAAGATCAGTAACGTCACTAATTTCACCCTGAGCATCTAGCTTAACCAGCTTATCCTGCTCAGGCAAATACTGCCAATCGCCAACCTGTAATGGTTGATCTGGTTTTATAGTCATAGAATTAATTAACGCCTGTTTATAATTATAATGTGCTGTTATTACGCTTTAATAGTTCAAACTTAGTTTTCACAACCATCTACTACCATTGATTCATCGGTAAAAGCTGGCAATAACAAGATGCTGCTACAGTGCTCTGGCTGAGGGTAGCCTGATGTCACTGAAAAAGCTTGTAAACTAATTTGTTCTGGCATAAGCCGTAAAATAGAGCTTACACCTTGTTGTCGAAAGAAACGACTAAATACCGGCAAAGCACCACTACTGCCGGTTAAGCCTATGGCATTATTATTATCTTTACCTAGCCAAACTGTCACCAGTTTATGCTGATCAAAGCCAACGAACCAGCTATCTCGATAATCACTTGAGGTTCCCGTTTTACCCGCCAAAACCTGTTGTGGGAATGCATTAGTTAACGATTTTGCTGTTCCCGTTGTAGCCGCCTGAATCAAGCCATAGTGTAATAGATACATTTCGGCTTCTGAATAGCGGCGCGTTAATGCATCTTGGCGCTGATACAGTATATGGCCATTGTTATCAGTTATCGCTAGCAATGTACTTTGCTTTCGATGCAAACCACTATTAGCAATAGTTTGATACAGCTGACTTACCTCAATAGGACTTAATTCAATTGCTCCTAATAAAGCAGCAGGATGTAATTTTATATCACGTTCTAAACCGAGTTTCTCTAAACCTTTACTAATATTAGGCAAACCGAGCTGTAAACCTAACCTTACTGTAGGCACATTTAAGGAGTTAGCTAAAGCATCCAATAAGCTAACAGGGCCACGAAATTGCTTATCAAAATTCTGCGGCTGCCAATCTTGATTATTACTGCGTAAACGAATAGCCGTATCCTCTATTTTGGTAGCTAAACTATAGCGTCCTTTTTGTGCTAAGGCCTCAAGATAAATAACTGGTTTGATAATGCTACCTATTTGCCTTTTAGCATCTAAGGCGCGATTAAAACCACTATCTACCTGGGTACGACTACCAACAACTGCGACTATATCTGCTTGTTGGTATTCTGTCACAATAACAGCTGCCTGCAGGGCTTCATCGTATTTTTGTAGTTGGCTTGCTACGGCTTCCTCTGCATCTTGCTGCGCTATAATATCTAAGTGAGTAAAAACTTTAATGCCGCTTTGCCGTAATTGATGAGCCAAATTTAACTGGCGAAGCTCCTTTTTTACAGCATCAATATAGCTAGAATAACTGGCATTAGACAACTTTGCCCTAGGAATAACAAATAATGGCTCCATTACGGCAGCCTCATATTGGTGTCGACTTAAAAAGTGCTGTTCAAACATCAGGCGCAATACTAAGTCTCTACGCTGTAATGCGCGCTCAGGATGGCGGCGCGGGTCAAAATACGATGGCCCTTTAAGTAAGCCCACTAATAGCGCAGATTCACTAATGCTTAGCTCAGCCAGTGGCTTACCAAAGTAAAAACGGCTACCTAAGCCCACACCGTGAACGGCAGTAGCATATTTTTGACCAACAAAAACCTCATTAAGATAAGCTTCTAAAATCTGATCTTTATTAAACCGATAATCTAAAATAATGGCAATAAGCGCTTCGTTAACCTTGCGCAACAAAGTACGCTCATTACTAAGATACATGTTTTTAGCTAACTGCTGAGTAAGTGTTGAGCCCCCTTGTACAGTTCGTCCAGCGGTAATATTAACCCAGAGCGCACGCAATACGGCTAAGGGTGATACTCCATGGTGATGGTAAAAATTTCTATCTTCAACTAGAAGCAATGTATCTTTAAAAATTTCAGGTACTTGTTCTAAGCGCACTAGTTCACGATCTTCTTGATGAGGTGACACTAAATGTTCAATCAGTTGCGGTTCTAGTCGCGCAAAATTAATTGGCTGTTCCTGTAACCGTTGAGTAATGCGGTGAATACTGCCTCGTTTAAATTCGACACTAAATAACTGTGCCGTTTCATAGCCATCGATAAACGTAAAAGGCCGACGATAAATAGTAATATGATCACGAGAAACACTATACTGGCCAGGAGAAGCTAACTCGGCATTTCTTTGATACTGCAAGGCGTCTAATTGTTGCAATAATTGTTGCTGGCTGATTTTTTTACCGGGCAGTAAAGTCATACTGCGAGCATAAATTTGCGCCGGCACTTGCCACTTTTGCCCAGAGAATTTTTTGGTTATTTTGCTATCTAAGTAAATAAAATAAAAAACCAAGATTAAAAACAAAACTAACGCAAGCTTAAGTAAAGTGAATACCCAGCGTTTAAATAAGCGGCCTAATTTTGCAGATTTTACCGCTGCACTCTGCTTTTTATTGGTCTTAGTTTTACTCTTATTGCTTTTACTACTCATCGCAACATGGCCTTTTTCGTTTTAGAGGTTGGCATCGCTTGTGCAGGCTGTTCGGGCCAAAAATGTTTTGGATAGCGCCCACGCATCTCTTTACGCACTTCTTGCCAGCTATTTTGCCAAAAGCTGGTTAAGTCTTGGGTTAGTTGTAATGGCTGCCTTGCCGGTGATAATAATTCAATCGTAATGGCTAAGCGTCCTTGCAGTAAAGTCGGTGACGCTGTTTGACCATACATTTCCTGAACCCTTACCGAAATTCTTGGCCCACCTTGGGCTAAATAATTAATCAATACCTTATTACCAGCCGGCGTTTGCCAGTGTGTTGGCGCTAACGCTTGTAGTTGCTGCTGTAGCGCATAGTTTAATCGCTGCAGTAAATATTGATATATCGGCACATCTGCTAATTGCTGCCGTTTATTAATGGCCGGTAACGCATGACCTAGCCATAACGGCAACTGAGCAATGAGTGTTTGCTCTGACATATCTGGCCAAGTTTCTTCTTGTTGATACTCTTGCAGCAATTGCACGCGTGCAATAAATTGCTTCGCTTGCTCGGTCCAAGTTAAACAATTAAGCCCCTGTACTTTAATATAATTTAGCCAAGCTTGCTGTTTATGCTCGGGGCTAAGCGCTAATGACTCCGGCTTAGTTGCAAGTCGGCACTGGCCAAAATTAAGTTGTCGCTCAGCATAAAAACTGCCTTTAGTATCATCCCAACCCGTTACTGTACGCCAGCTTAACTCGTCATCCCAATCGGCAAGTATTTGTTCTAAAGTTATTGTCACCGCACGGCTAATGATATTTCGCTTAGCAAAAAGCTGCAAATGCAATACCACTAGCCATGGTTGATGCTGCAGCGCATCATTTTCTTTTAACTGGGCACCAATGCCACTGGCTAATTGATAGCCTTGGCCACGCTGTTTGGCTAACCTGTCTGGATAAGCTCGCAATAATAAAATGGGTACTAACTCTAAGGGTAAAGAACTGGCTATGCTGCAGTTAAGCTGCCGACTGAGCGCTAAAGCTTGTTGCCACTGTTGCCCTAAGCTGGTTTTTAAGTTTGCTATTTGCAGGTAGATATCAGACGCTAAGTGTCGAGTGTCTTCTAACAACGCCGCTAAAACACAAGCCAAACCTGCCGCACCAGTATGCCCCAACTTTTCTAACTCTTTAGCATGCAGTAACATAGTAGCCAATCTAGGCTCAGCGGCCAGTTTAGTTGATGCAGTTCCTAAGGGTGTTAAACGACCTGATGTATCAATTAAGCCCAATTGTTGCAATAGCTGCTCAGCAACCTGTATTGCCCCCATCGGCGGTGGCGTTAGCCAATTTAAATCGGCAACCTTAGCTCCCCAACTTGCGATATCTAGTCTTAGCTGAGTTAGCTCGGCTATCTCTATTTCTGCAGGATCATAGGCGGCTCTTCGTTGCCATTTTTCAGGGGTATCAATGCGATAACACACACCGGCACTTAATCTGCCAGCCCTGCCGCTGCGTTGAATAGCCGCAGCTTGGCTAATTGCCACGGTTTCTAAAACCGTAATACCTTGGCGCGGGTCAAAACGGGCTCGTCGATAAACCCCGCTGTCTATTACCACCTTAATGCCTTCAATGGTTAAACTGGTTTGGGCTAAGTTAGTCGCTAACACCACTTTTCGTTGCCCTGCAGCGGGTGCGGCTATTGCCGCTTGCTGCTGAGCTAATGACAAATTCCCAAGCAATGTGTGCACTTCTACTTGTGCTAAGGCGACATTGTGGCTTAACTGCCCAGATAAATGCTGGGCTGCTTGATTAATTTCAGCTTGGCCTGGCAAAAACACTAAAATACTACCTGAATGTTTCTGCAAAGCCATTTCAGCTGCAGCTGCCGCTTGAATGGCCAAAGGTTTATTGTTGTCAGGAATATAGTTAATTTCTACCGGGTAGCTTCGCCCTTCACTGTGCACTACAGCAGCCGAGAGTTGTTGTCCTAACTTATCCATATCAATGGTAGCGGACATCAGTAGTAACTTTAGATCTGGCCGCAATTGCTGAACATCTAAACTAAAAGCTAAACCTAGATCAGCATGTAGCGAACGCTCATGAAACTCATCGAAAATAAGTAAATCGACATTTTCAAGACTGGGATCGTGCTGCAGCATAGCGGTTAAAATACCTTCAGTAACAATAAGTAACCGAGTATTTGAACTTAGCTTACTGTCATGGCGAATTTTATAACCTACCGTCTTCCCCACCGGCTCGTTTAGCTGCTTAGCAATATAACTGGCGATAGTTTTTACCGCTAAACGACGCGGCTCCAGCATAACAATGCGCTTATTTGCATAGTCGCTGTGCTGTAGTAATTGCAAAGGAAGATAAGTAGATTTACCTGCTCCAGGCGGAGCAGAAAGCAGCACTATGCTGTGCTGCTTTAATAAAGAACATAATTTTGGAAAAATATCAGCAACAGGTAACACAGCTATACCCAAATGGCTATTTTAGCTGTGCAGTTTACCTTATTTCGCTATAAAAATCAGGCTTCTGCTTCTGATTGTAAGGTTGCGCTGATAGTGCGAATGCCCATCCCCGTTGCGCCCGCAGCCCAAAACGCATTACCGCTACTGTTAAAAGCTGCGGCTAAATCAAAATGTAACCAGCCTTTGCCGTCTTCATTGACAAAACGACTTAAAAAAGCAGCCGCGTTAATAGCACCACCCGCACCGCCGCCTTTTACTGCACGGCTGTTAGCGGTATCAGCATAAGGTGATGGACACTGTTGTTGATGCCATTTTTGTAACGGTAATTGCCAGGTTAATTCGTGCTCTTGCTCAGCTAAGGCTAAGGTTTTCTGAGCAAGCGCCTGATCTAATGAGAACAGCGCGTTATATTCACTGCCTAATGCCATAATGGCAGCACCTGTTAAGGTTGCAGCATCAATAATTAACTTAGCACCGCTCTCTGTTGCGCACATTAAGCCATCAGCAAGTACTAAGCGTCCTTCGGCATCGGTATTTAAGATTTCAACTGTAGTGCCATTTTTATAGGTAATAACATCACCTAATTTATAAGCATTACCACTAATTAAGTTTTCAGCACAACAAAGAACTAACCGTACTCGCTTATTTAAACCTTGTAAAATAGCTAAAGCGAGTGCAGCAGTCACCGTTGCCGCGCCGCCCATATCGCACTTCATGGTTGCCATGCCTTCGCTTGCTTTTATTGAATAACCACCACTGTCAAAAGTAATGCCTTTACCCACTAAAGCAGCTGCGGTTTCAGCGTTATCATCTTCTGTTGGGTTAAAATCGAGTATTAACATCGCCGGAGGACGCGAACTACCACGGCCGACCGCATGTATACCTTGCCAACCATTCTCTAATAATTGCTCGCCTTGTAAAATTTGACTAGATACTGTGCCTTTTGCAGCAATAGATTCAATAAAGCTCACTGCTTGCTTAGCTAAAGTCACAGGTGCTAAATTCTCTGGCGTATCATTGACGATTTGTTTGGCCCAGCTAAAGCATTTTGCTAAATGTTCTAAATGCTGCTTAGTTTCGTTATCACCGGTGAAGTTAACACCACCTAACTTTTTAGCACTACAAAAGCCTTGATAAAACGCCCATTGCAATTCTAAAGTCCAATCCGAGCCAACAAGTTGAACTTGACGTAAGCCCATGCTTTCAAGGCTTCTTGCAACTTTCTGTACTGTTCTTGCTTTATCAGTATCCGTTAAATGTATTTGAAAACCGTTAGCTACAGGGCTAAATAATGCTTTACCCCACTTGGCTTCAACTGCATCTAATTGCAACTTAATTTCAATTATATCTGTCATATACGCTTTATCCTGTCGTCTTTTACCACAACTAAAAATGGGCTTAAGTGTAACATAGCAATTCAATAACTGCCGAGTATAGCCCAAAACACACTACTAGAGCGCGGATAAAAGCGGCTTTATTGAATAACAGATGACGAACCGGTTAAACGAATGTATACTGCGGCGCTTTTAAGATCTGATTGCGATAATAGCGATATTCTGCTATCAATAGCCGCCACATTTTTTGCTTGGCATTATACAGGAGATGATCATGCCAGAGGGCAAGACTACCAAAACCCTGGGCTTATTAGCCCTAGCAGGCGTAGCGCCGTACCAAGAAGCTGTTGGGGAAGAGTATATGAACCCAAAACAGTTAGAGCATTTTCGCTTAATTCTTGACGCTTGGCGTCAACAATTACGCGAGGAAGTGGATCGCACGAAAAACCACATGGCCGACGAAGCAGCAAACTTCCCGGATCCAGTTGATCGTGCCGCGCAGGAGGAAGAATTTAGTCTCGAATTACGCGCCCGAGATCGTGAACGTAAATTATTGAAGAAAATTGAAAAGACATTACAACAAATCGAAGATGACGATTTTGGTTTCTGTGACACTTGCGGAATTGAAATAGGCATTAAACGATTAGAAGCCCGCCCAACGGCGGACATGTGTATCGATTGCAAAACCTTAGCTGAGATCAAGGAAAAACAGCTAGGCGGCTAATGATGCCAATTGTTCCTGTCTATACTGGCCGGTTTGCACCTTCGCCTTCCGGCCCTCTTCATTTTGGTTCTTTAATAGCGGCCACCAGTAGTTATCTACAAGCTAAAAGCCAGCAGGGTAAGTGGTTATTACGTATCGAAGATATTGATAGCCCAAGAACCGTAGCCGGTGCTGCAAGCAGTATTATGCAAACGCTTGAGCAATTTGGTTTATTCTGGGACGGCCCTGTTATTTACCAAAGCCAGCGTTTAGCGCGTTATCAAGACATTTTTCAACAGTTAAAACAGCAAGATTTAATCTATGGCTGTGACTGCAGCCGTAAACAAATTAGCGAACAAGGCGGTATTTACCTTGGTCATTGTGCCAATAGACAGCTAGCTGCCAACCAAGATAAGCAAAGCCGGTTAGCTTGGCGCCTACGCTCTACCGTTAACACCAACTTTTACGATCTGGTCTTTGGCCAACAACAGATTAGCCAAAAGCTCGCTAACGAAGATTATATTATCAAACGGCGCGATGGCTTGTTTTCGTATCAATTAGTCGTAGTAGTAGATGACTGGGATCAAGGCATAACCGAAGTCATTCGAGGTGCAGATTTAATAGATATGACACCGCGCCAACAAGCATTATTTAAATTACTCGGCGCCGCTAGCCCTAACTATGGCCATATTCCAGTAGCCGTAACAGCCCCAGGCATTAAATTAAGCAAGCAAAATCATGCTACAGATATTCGCCATTGGTCTAGTTCAGATGCCTTAGCTAAGGTTTTACAATTTTTAGGCCACCCAGTGCCTTTAGAACTTAAGGCGGCACCGGTAACAGATTTATTAAACTGGGCTATCCCGCAGTGGCAATTAGCAAAAGTAAGCCGACAATATGAGATATTACAAACGGAATTTAATTGATAACGCTTAGTTTCATTCTTTTTTGCTTCAAGCTGCGGTATTATTGCAGCGCTAATTTTAGCGTCACTAATTCAGTTTATTTTTCAGGAGAATTATCATTATTTCGCGCGTGTTAGATTTTTGCCGCCGTACCCTATCCGGCAAACAAACCACAGAACAAACTGAACCGTCAAAAGTCTCTCGCTCTGCCGATCCAGTTACTAAAGCCGCCCCCGCGCGATTAGCTGCAGGCGCTAGCGCATTACCTGATGTAAAACGCTTAACGCGTGATCAGCACGCTATATCTCGTAAACAAATAAGCCCAAATGCGTTAAAAGTGCTATACCGCTTAAAAGATGCTGGGTTTGACGCCTATTTAGTTGGTGGTTGTATTCGTGATTTATTGCTTGGCATGCAACCAAAAGATTTTGACGTCGTAACCAATGCTCATCCGGAACAAGTTAAGCAGGTATTTCGTAACTGCCGCTTAATTGGTCGCCGCTTTAGATTAGCCCATATTATGTTTGGCCGAGAAATTATTGAGGTAGCCACTTTTCGCGGCCATCATAGTGGCGCAGATGACGAAGAGGAAGTGGCAGCTAAAAATAAAACCGCTAGCTTAAGTGATAAAGGACAAATTTTACGCGATAACGTCTATGGCACTATTGAAGAAGATGCCGAGCGGCGTGACTTCACTATTAATGCTTTATATTACTCCGTTAATGATTTCGCAGTCTATGATTTTGCCAATGGCATGGCAGCAATAGCGCAGCGTAAAATAGAATTAATCGGCGATCCTGAAACGCGCTATCGTGAAGATCCGGTGCGCATATTACGCGCTATTCGTTTTGCTACTAAGTTAAATATGCAAATAGCAACCGACACTGCAGCGCCAATTCCACAACTTGCCGTTATGTTAAAAGAAGTGCCCGCGCCGCGCTTATTTGACGAGCTAGTTAAAATGTTTCTTGCCGGCAAAGCCTTTGACAACTTTATGCTAATGCGTGAAATGCGAGTGTTAAGGCAGTTATTACCACAATTAGATAAGGCCCTAAAGCAAGAGCCAGAAGGCAAAGCCTTTTTATTAGCGACTAAGGCGCTACAAAGTACCGACAACCGTATTGCAGAAGGCAAACCGGTTACGCCGGCCTTTATTTTTGCGGCTTTACTCTGGTACCCAGTAGAAATGCGCAGCCAAGCGCTTATGATTGATAGCGGCTTAAATGAATTAGATGCGCTTAACATTGCTATGACCGAGATTTTAGCCGACGTTCAGCGCACTATTGCTATTCCTAAGCGTTTTAGCTTTACTATGCGTGATATCTGGATTTTACAACACCGTTTAGTAAAACGTGGTGGTCGACGGGCATATAAGTTATTAGAGCAACCTAAATTCCGTGGTGGTTTTGACTTTTTACAACTTAGAGCTGAAGCTGAAGGCGGCGATCTTACAGAGCTTGCTCTGTGGTGGGAGCGGTTTCAATTTGCCAATGAAGGTGAAAAAAACATCCTCGTACAACAGTTAGGTAAAAGCGGCAATGCTAAAAAGCCTAACCGTAGACGTAACTATAAACGTAAGCGCCCAGCAGAGAAATAATCATGACTCGTTGCTATATCGGTTTAGGGGCTAATTTAGATCAGCCTCTGGCTCAATTACAGCAAGCATTAGTGGCAATAGAGGCAATTCCTCACACTACACTTATTGCTGCCTCCTCTTTTTATGCCTCTAAGCCTATGGGACCGCAAGATCAGCCCGACTATGTTAATGCTGTCGCAGCGCTTGATAGCGAACTAACAGCCGAAACGCTGTTAGATAACTTACAGCAGATTGAACTTAACCAAGGCCGGCAACGTAAAGATGAGCGCTGGGGGCCAAGAACCTTAGATTTAGATATCTTACTTTATGGCCAACAAACAATAGATACACCACGTTTAACTGTGCCCCATTATGGCTTAACCCAGCGTGAGTTTGTGCTATACCCTTTGGCAGAAATAACGCCAGAGTTAATACTTCCTGATGGCACCTCGTTACAACAGTTGCTTAACCAAGTCCCTGACAATGGTTTATATAAGCTAGGACAATAGTTGCAGTTAACTTAGGATTGTGCAATCTTGCGCAACCTGCAAGACAAGTAAAAGAGAATAAAATGGCTAAAATTAATACCGCCGTATTACAGAAAATGAAGCAGCAGGCTGAAAAAATTACCATGCTGACTGCTTATGATGCCAGCTTTGCTAAATTATTTGCTGAACAAGGCGTAGAAATATTATTAGTCGGTGACTCTTTAGGCATGGTCTTACAAGGTCATAGCGATACGTTACCCGTTACCATTGATAATATTGCTTACCATACCCGTGCTGTGCGCGCTGGAGCACCTAATGCCTTTGTTATTGCTGATATGCCTTTTATGAGCTACGGCACCCTAGAGCAAACCTTACAAAGCGTTGTGCCCCTAATGCAAGCGGGTGCCAATATGGTTAAAGTTGAAGGCGGCGACTTTTTAATTCCTACCATTAAAGCTTTAACAGAGCGCGGTGTGCCTGTGTGCGGTCACCTTGGTTTAACGCCGCAATCGGTGCATGTTTTTGGCGGCTTTAAAGTGCAAGGCAAAACTAACGAGCAAGCTGATGCTATTGTAGCCCAAGCACTTGCCTTACAAGCAGCTGGAGTACAGCTATTGGTCGTAGAATGTGTTCCTACAGCCCTGGCAAAACGCATTACTGATGCTTTAACTATTCCTGTTATTGGTATTGGTGCAGGCAATGTTACCGATGGCCAAGTATTAGTTATGCACGATATTTTAGGCATAAGCAGCGGTTACATTCCAAAATTCTCGAAAAACTACTTACAGCAAACTGGTGAAATCCGCAGTGCTATTAGCACCTTTGTAAGTGAAGTAAAAACGGGTGTTTTCCCATCTGCCGAGCACAGCTTTAACTTATGATGAAATTATTAACTACCAACACAGAACTGCGTGAACAAATTGCCCAGTGGCGCCGTAATGGTGAGCGTATCGCTTTTGTTCCAACAATGGGCAACCTGCATAACGGCCATTTTCGTTTAGTCGACGTAGCCAAACAAAAAGCTGACCGCGTGATTGTTAGTATTTTTGTAAACCCAATGCAATTTGGTAAAAATGAAGATCTAGACAAATATCCGCGCACCTTAGAAGCCGACTGCAAGGGCTTAACTGCTCACGGAGCCGATGCCGTATTTACGCCTACCCCAGATATGATGTATCCACGGGGCTTAGATGTGCAAACCTTTGTCGAAGTGCCTTTACTTGGCGACTTACACTGCGGTGCTAGCCGAGCGGGCCATTTTCGCGGTGTCTCGACCATAGTTTGCAAACTGTTTAATTTAGTTCAGCCCGATATCGCTTGCTTTGGTATGAAAGATTATCAGCAGGTTGCTATTATTCGCCAAATGGTTAGTGACTTATCTTTACCTATTGAGATCGTCGGCGTTACAACAGAGCGTGCTGAAGATGGCTTAGCACTTAGCTCGCGTAATGGTTATTTAACCCCGGAGCAACGCGCTATCGCCCCTAAGCTGTACCAGGTGCTGCAACAGCTGCGTAGTACGATTATTGCTGGCAATCACGATTACCGCTCTTTAGAGCAGCAAACCCGTCTAGAACTAAATACTTTAGGCTTTACCGCTGACTATATTAATATTGCCAATCAGCAAGATTTAACGCTAGCCACTAGCCCTGAGCACGAAAAAGTTATCTTAGCGGCAGTGTCACTAGGTAAAACTAGGTTAATTGATAATATTGAAATTTAAGTTTTAGCTTAAAACATTCAAAGTGTAAAATAAACAAGGCTTTAATCTAGATTAAAGCCTTGTTTATTTAAAGCGAGTTGATAGCAGCAGTAAACTTCCTATTGTTTTAACGTCGCAACAAACTGCTCTGACTGCGCAATAGCAGTATTCATATCAGAAATTAAGCGATTAATATCACGCTGAATAGAGCCAAACTCGCCTTGTAAAGCCCCTATGGCTTTAGCATTTAAATTATGCTTTAAATAGAGTGAATTATCTTTTAAAGAAGCCAGCACCGGTAGCATACTTTTCTCAGCACGGCGCATTGTTTTAAGTAAAGTAGTATATTGTCGCTTAGTGCTTTCTAGTTTTCTTGCACTATCTTGTTTAAATTTGGCACTAGTATATTGTTCAAGCTCATCTTGCCATTCATCGAATAAAGCATCTGCCACCGCTTCAATGCTATCTATTCGTTCGCTCACCTCGTCGGCGGCCTTTTTACAAGCTTGGTATTCACTATCTGTTGCTTCATAAGCACGCTGTAAATCACCACCGTCAAACTGAATTAATTGGCTAAACTGATCTAAGGCCGACTTAAATTGCTGTTGTGCGTCTTGTTGTGACTCCTGCGCCTCTTCTACACGGTCTGATAAAATGTCACGTTTATGAACACCCACTTTTTCCATTGCGGAATAATAGGCAGTTTGACATGCTGTAAGGCTTAACAGTAAAGGTAATATAATCAACAAGTAGCGCATAAAATTATCCTTTGCTTAGTATCATCATTGTTTAAAGCATAGCGCCTTAATTAACCCAGAACAAACTACCGCATTAAGCCAAGTGTTTTTTTGCCAATTGGATTAATTTAGGGTAATAGTCTTTATCCTGCTGAGCTATTTGATCTTGTTCAACTAAAACGTCATGTAAAATATGCTCTGTTGTTAACGGGTTTGCCAAAACCACTCTAAATACAATGGTTTCTTGCCTTTGATATTTGGCCGGAGTCAACCGAGTACGTGATACAAAAGACTTACCCTCTTCACGCTGACGTTTTTGAATAAACTTAGTCAAGCCATTTAGTAGCTCATTAAAACTAAGTAACTGCTCAGGGCTTGCTTGAGCCATAGCTTTTTGTACTTGAGCTGGCACATAGCGATAAGTTAATAAACAAAGCTCAGGCTCGGTTATGAGTTCAAAATCAATATTATGCGCTATCAAAGTGGCAAAATAACGGGCTTTTTCAATGCTTCTATTAATTAAAATCTCGTAGCCATCACGACCTATAATTTGTAAGCAAGCATGCACTAGCATAGCCATACCGGGTCTTGAGCCTTCTAAAGTCTGGCTGCCTAAATCTTTAGACCCTTTACGTAATATATATTCAGCGTGATGAGCAATAGCATGCGCTTCTGATGGATGCTTAAACACCACCATACCGGCCCCCATAGGCACATACATTTGCTTATGAGCATCAATAGTGACAGAGTCAGCGCGCTCAATGCCAGCTAATAAATGCCGGTAACGCGCAGAGAATAAGGTTGCACCGCCCCAGGCCGCATCAACATGGAAGTGACATTGATATTGTTCGGCTAAATCGGCTAATTGATGCAAGGAATCAACATTACCGGTTTCCGTAGTGCCAGCAACGCCAACCACCGCCATCACTCTTATGTTTCGTGCGGTTAAATCAGCCATCGCCGCAGCTAATTCAGCGACATCAATTTTATTATCAGCATCAGTTTTTATAGAAACTAACGAGTCTCGGCCAATGCCAAGAATATCCGCCGCTTTACCAAGGGAATAATGGCCACGCTCAGAAACTAAAATAGCTAAGCCCTGATAATTATAATGCTGCATGGCGCGGAATAAACCTTCCCGAGCTATCCCTTTAAAGTCGCCATCGGCTTTGAGCAACCGGTTACGGGCTATCCATAAGGCCGTGATATTAGCAATAGTACCACCAGAGCAAAAAGCGCCTAGTGAATGGTTCGCACTATGCATCCACTTTTTATAAAAGCCATCTGCTTCGCCATAGACTAAGTGATGCATCATGCCTAAAACTTGGCGCTCCATCGGCGTGAAGGCTTTTGATGTTTCAATTTTAACCAAGTTTTGATTTAACCCAACCATCATTTTTGATAATGGCAAGACAAAATACGGCAAGGCTGACGTCATATGGCCAATAAAACTAGGGGCTGCAGTATGCACCGAATGGGCAACCAATTTTTGCATTAGCTTCTGGGCATAATCAGACACAAACTCTGGCATCTCTGGAATTTGATGCGTTTGAAAGTCACGTTCGATTTGCCATAACGGTTTTTCTAAGGCAACAATGCTATTTCGCAAAAAACCAGCTAAATTTTGAGACAGATTTTGCTCAATAATACTTAAAGTTGAATCTGGCGCTTCTGGTACGGTAAAAATACGTAAAAGCGATTCTTCAGACGCTGTAGCCTGCCGCTGTATTGGTTCTGTCATGCTTATAGTACCATGCACTTACTGGCCTTAATATTGCCAAGCCGGTTAAGAAAGTCGCTCACTTTACTGCAACTGTTAAAAAAAGTCTGTAAAAAATTATTATCATAACTCACTTAACTTTAGCTACGCAGGCCTATGCCCCGATTGATTAAAAATAATGCAAAGCTAAACAGAACAACGATAAAACTAACAACAACAGTGAGGGCAACCATTAAGCTGACATCAGATACGCCTAAAAAGCCATAACGAAACGCATTAACCATATACACAACCGGATTTAATACCGCAACCTTTTGCCAAAATTCCGGCAGTAAGGTTAACGAGTAAAATACACCGCCTAAATAGGTTAACGGGGTTAAAACAAAGGTAGGAATAATACTAATGTCATCGAAACTTTTCGCGTAGATGGCGTTAATTAAGCCACCAAGTGCGAATAACATAGAAGTTAGCATAACGGTAATTATAATCACCGCTATATTATGCACTTGGATAGTAACAAAAAATAATGATAACAAGGTCACAATCAAGCCAACTAACATGCCTCGTGCCATGCCGCCGCCAACATAACCAAGTACAATGATATAATTAGGCACAGGCGCCACTAGCAGCTCTTCAACGTTGCGCTGAAATTTAGCACTAAAGAAAGAGGATGCTACATTAGAATAGGAACTCGTAATTACCGACATCATAATAAGGCCAGGCACAATAAAGGCCATATAACTAAAGCCGCCCATTTCACCGATGCGTGAGCCAATTAAATTACCAAAAATAACAAAATATAACGCCATAGTAATTGCTGGCGGTACTAGGGTTTGTACCCAAATACGTAAAAATCGATTAGTTTCTTTGGTTAAAATACTTTTTAATGCTACCCAATAAGTAGACGTACTCATGCGTTACCTCCACGGCCATTCTCAACTAAACTCACAAAAAGCTCTTCTAATCTATTGGCTTTATTTCGCATCGATAATACCGTGACATCTTGCTTTGATAACTGTGCAAAAATTGCATTTAAACCAAGCTGTTTTTCAATATCCACTTCAATACTATGGTCATCTAAAATGCGCCAGCTAGTGTTTTCTAATTGGATCTGGTTTGGATTTGTTGCTAAATCTAGAATAAATGTTTCACGAGTCAGCTTGGCTAATAGGCTTTTCATTGATGTATTTTCAATAATTTTACCCTGATCAATTATGGCGATATTACGACATAAACTTTCTGCCTCTTCTAAATAGTGGGTCGTTAAAATAATAGTCACGCCTTGCTGATTAATAAGCCGTAAGAAGTCCCACATTGAACGGCGAAGCTCAATGTCTACACCTGCTGTGGGCTCATCTAAAATAAGTAATTTGGGTTCATGCATTAAGGCTCTAGCAATCATTAATCGGCGCTTCATGCCACCAGATAGCTCACGCGAGCGTGCAAAGCGTTTATCCCATAAGCCTAATTGACTTAGGTACTTTTCAGCGCGTTGTAAGGCAACTTTGCGCGGCACGCCATAATAACCAGCTTGGTTAACAACAATCTGTAACACCGTTTCAAATTGGTTAAAGTTAAACTCTTGGGGGACTAAGCCTAGTTGTTGTTTAGCTTGCTCTAAGTCGTTATCTAAATCATAACCAAATACTTTAACACTGCCGCTGCTTTTATTAACTAGCGAGCTAATAATACCAATACAGGTGCTTTTACCTGCGCCATTAGGGCCCAGTAAGGCAAAAAATTCGCCTTGCTGTACTTGTAAGTCAATACCACTGAGTGCCACAGTACCGCTTTTATATACTTTATGAAGTTGCTGAATATCTAACGCTAAGCTCAACACTGCTCTCCTATTTGTTAGTTGTGCCACTATAGCCCCAACGGGTTAGTAGCTGATGCGGCAATTGTAAATGGTCTAAAATGCGGGCCACCATAAAGTCAATTAAATCGCTAACCTGGGTCGGTTGATGATAAAAGCCTGGCGCTGCGGGCATAATGGTTACACCAATTTTTGCTAACTTAAGTAAATTTTCTAAATGTAGAGCGCTTAACGGGCTTTCTCGAGGGACTAAAATTAACTTGCCCCCTTCTTTAATAACAACATCAGCTGCGCGCTCAATTAAATTATCGCTCATACCATGAGCAATCGCGGCTACCGTCCCAGTCGAGCATGGGCAAACTACCATCGCCTTTGGTGCCGCTGACCCTGAGGCAACCACAGAGAACCAGTCGTCTTTACCATAAACAGTGATTAAATTGGCATCACAACCAAAGGTTTCAACCAGCTGTGCAGTACATTTTTCAGCAGAAGCCGCTAATTTAATATTATTTTCAGTGGCAAAAACAACTCGAGCCGCACTAGATATTAATAAATGAACTTTAATGCCTTGGCCTAATAATACACCTAATAAGCGCCAGCCGTAGCCAGCACCTGATGCGCCTGTAAAAGCTAAGGTAACTTCTTTTACAGCTGTAGTCGCTAAATGTTGATTCATTAATTGTTCCATTTATCCTCTAGCGCAGCAATAAGCTTGTCGTGAATACCGCCAAAGCCGCCATTACTCATAATAACAATACTATCACCTGGTAAGGCCTGTTCGGTTAATATATTCACTAAATGCGCAATATCATGCGATAAACTGGCTTTAGGCGCCAAAGCGCGTGTTAGGGTTTCTAATGACCAATTGGCATTAGCAGGCTCGTATAAATAGACATGATTAGCTAACGCTAAGGCTGCTGGTAAGGTGGCTTGATGAACTCCCATACGCATAGTGTTTGATCTAGGCTCTAATACCGCCAACACTCGGCCTTGCCCTGCTTGGGCACAAGCGCCTTGTAAAGTGGTATTAATTGCTGTGGGGTGATGGGCAAAATCATCATAAACTTTAATATTGTTTATCTGAGCTTTTAATTCCATCCGTCGTTTAGGCGCTACAAATTTAGCTAAGGCTTCTATAGCAATATTCACCGGCACCCCAGCATGGCGAGCTGCGGCTATTGCCATAATGCCATTCTCAACGTTATGCTGACCACTTAAGGTCCATTGCACTTGGCCTAGCACTTCTTGGCGGTAACATACTTTAAATTCAGTGCCATCAGGTTTAATTAACGGCCCTTGCCAATCTGTACCGTAACTTTGTCTTTCACTCCAACAGCCCATGTCTAAAGTTTGTTTAATTGCAACGGTATCTTCAGGTGATAACACTAAGCCATTGCTAGGTACCATCCGTAACAAGTGATGAAATTGCCTTTGAATAGCGGCTAAATCGGCAAAAATATCTGCGTGGTCATATTCTAAGTTATTAATAACTAAGGTGCGTGGTCGATAATGAACAAACTTAGAGCGCTTATCAAAAAAAGCCGTATCGTATTCGTCGGCTTCAATAACAAAAAAAGGCGAATCGCCCAGGCGTGCTGAGCAGTCAAAGTTTTGCGGAATACCACCAATTAAAAAGCCAGGGTTTAAACCTGCATAATCTAAAATCCACGCTAACATGGTGCTGGTGGTCGTTTTACCATGAGTCCCTGATACCGCTAACACCCAGCGGTCGTGCAAAACTTGTTCTGCAAGCCATTGTGGCCCAGACGTATAGCGTAAATGATTATTTAAAACATATTCAACAGCAGGGTTCCCTCGTGATAAGGCATTGCCAATAATCACTAGATCGGGTGCGGGATCTAACTGTGCTGGATCATAACCTTGAGTTAGATTAATACCCAATTCAGTAAGCTGCGTGCTCATAGGCGGATAAACATTGGCATCTGAACCTGTCACTTTATGACCAAGAGATTTTGCTATAGCAGCGATTCCGCCCATAAAGGTGCCACAGATACCGAGAATGTGAATATGCATAACATTTCCTACGCTTAATTTACCGTTTTTACTGTAATTACAAACAAAGTGTTAATCACACCTGCAATTTAGCGGTAAATTCATTAAAATAGTCTAGCCCTATTATTTTACACTGACTAACTGTCGAGAAAAGGAAGCAAAAATGCGCCGTATTTCCCCTGTACTACAACAAGACAAAGTTGATAGTAACTTAATTTCACTAATAAAAACCATCTTGGCAGCGTGTCGCGAAATATCATTTCGTGTCAGTCAAGGCGAGTTAGCTGGTGTTTTAGGTTCAACCTTAGCTGAGAACGTACAAGGTGAAACTCAAAAAAAGCTAGATATTATTGCCAATGAGCTACTTAAAGAGGTGATCTTAGAGACAGGCTTAGTTAAAGCCATTAGTTCAGAAGAAGAAGATCATACTGTTGCCGGCAACCCAGATGGTAAATATTTAGTCACATTCGATCCTTTAGATGGCTCATCTAATACTGATATCAACAGCTTAATTGGCACTATTTTTTCAATATTACCAGCACAAGCTGATTTAGCTGCTGATGATCCTAGCCAGTTTTTACAGCCTGGCACAGCACAGCTAGCTGCAGGTTATGTACTTTACGGCCCATCTACAATGTTAGCGCTAACTACCGGCAAAGGCACAAGAGTTTACACCTTAGATAAAACTTATGGTGGTTTTTTGCTGACTGAAGAACAGGTTAGCATTCCAAAATATACCGCTGAGTTTGCTATTAATATGTCAAACCAGCGCTTCTGGCAAGAGCCAATGCAGCGTTATATTGATGATCTAGTAAAAGGCAAAACGGGTAGCCGCGGTAAAAACTATAATATGCGCTGGATTGCCGCTATGGTAGGCGATGTGCACCGTGTTTTATGCCGTGGTGGTATTTTTATGTACCCAACCGATACAAAAGATGCCAATAAGCCTGATAAATTACGTTTAATGTATGAAGCTAATCCTATGAGTTTCCTAGTAGAACAAGCAGGTGGTTTAAGCTCGACTGGCTATCAGCGTATTATGGAAATTCAGCCCACGGGTATTCACCAGCGTGTTGCAGTCATTTTAGGCTCTAAACACGAAGTAGAAACCTGCATTAATTACCATCAATCATAGCGATTTTTGTTTTGCCCGCTATAATAAGCGACAATTTTTTAAGAACCGAAGGAAAAGCTAATGAGCTTAAGTGAAATCCCTGCAGGTAAGAACTTACCAGACGAAATTAATGTTATTATTGAAATCCCAGCAAATGCTGATCCAGTAAAATATGAAGTAGACAAAGACACTGGTGCTATTTTAGTTGACCGCTTTATGTCTACCCCGATGTTTTACCCTTGTAACTATGGTTATGTAAACAATACCCTATCACTAGATGGTGATCCGGTTGACGTGTTAGTTCCTACACCTTACCCTTTAGTACCTGGCTCAGTTATTAAGTGCCGTCCTGTAGGTGTATTACATATGTCTGATGAAGCAGGCGAAGATGCAAAAGTTATCGCGGTTCCAGTAAGCAAATTAACTAAGTTATATGACGATGTTAAAGATGTTTCTGATGTACCAGAGTTACTAAGAAAGCAAATTCAACACTTCTTCGAGCACTATAAAGACTTAGAAGCTGGCAAGTGGGTAAAAGTAACCGGTTGGGGCGATATTAATGCTGCAAAAGCAGAAATTCAAAGTTCTTTTGACCGCGCTAACAAATAATTAGCCCGTTGCTATAAAAAAGCCCAGTTAACTGGGCTTTTTTATGCTTTATTAAAACGACTTTACTGCTGTTTGTTTAACAACAATAGAAGCTCATTCTCAGGCATAGGTTTAGCGTAATAGTAACCTTGCATCTCATCACAACCTAAAGCCGTTAATAGTTGCTGTTGTTCTGCTTCTTCAACGCCTTCAGCAATAGTCGCTAGGTTTAACTGTTTTGCTAAACGAATAATGGTTTCAACAATAACCCTATCGGTACTTGTAGTTAAATTGATAATAAACGAACGATCTATTTTTAATCTGTCTAAAGGGAGCTTTTGAATATAACTTAGCGATGAAAAACCAATGCCAAAGTCATCAATTGCCACTTTAACTCCAAGCTTTTTTAATTGATTTAGTGCTGCGATAATAGCTTGAGGATCATCCATAACAATGGATTCCGTTATCTCAATCTCCAGTTGGCTAGCATCAATACCATAATAACTTATATTATCCATCACCGACTGAACAAAGGTTGCTGTTCTAAATTGCTGCATAGAAACATTAATAGCTATACGTATAGCATGGCCTGCAGCGGTAAATTGCTTGATTTTCTGACAAGCTTGTTTCAGTACCCAGTCGCCAATTTCAACAATTAAGCCAGAATATTCAGCTAAAGGAATAAATACTGCAGGAGAAATATAGCTACCATCATCTTGCGGCCAGCGTAGTAAAGCCTCAACACCAACTATTTTCTGACCATTAAGAGCGATTTGCGGTTGATACCAAAGCTGCAATTTTTGCTGAGAAAAATCATAAGCTAGATTGCGCAATAAGCTAAGACGACCGGTTATTTGTTGCCCCATATCAGGCTGATAATACTGATAATTTGTAGTTAGATTTTTCTTAGCGACATTAAGTGCGATTGTTACATTTTTTAGAGCAGATAACGCTTTGCACTTAAGCTCTTGTAATCGGCACAAACCTATATTAACACTTAGCTGCAACCGGTGCTCTGATATGATAAAAGGCTGGGTAAAAGCAGCATTGATATTGTCAGAACTTAACTCGGCATCTGCCGCTATAAGACCAAAGACATCACCACCTACCCTGGCAATTTGCGCTTTTAAACCAAAGCATTCTGTCAGTCGATTAGCTACAGCCATTAAGACTTCATCACCAGTTTCTTGGCCTAAACCGTCATTAATATCCGAAAAATGATCAATATCCACAAGAGCAATAACATCTTCGGTGGTGTCTAATATCAACTCTTTCTCTATAAGTTGAATAAACTCATTACGATTAGCAATCTTAGTTAACGGATCAATATAAGCTGCATTTTTTAGCTGCTGAAATAATGCTGCATTTTCATAACCTATAGAAACATTACTTAAGAAAAGTTCTATTAATTGCTGCACTAGCTCAGAAATAGGCTGATTGGTTGTAATGTAAACAGCAGCGTGGTACTGATTATGACCTAAATACAGCACAGTTGAATCAGCAGAATATACATGCTGCTGATGTTTTAAACACTGTTTAATTTTGGCAATAACATCGTTGTTATTTATGTGTTCTAACTGACTTTTAATAAAAGGAGCATACTCGCCTGCAGCACCTAATACATAAATATTATCACTGGCTTTACCATCCTCCTCTAACTGAGCACAAACTATGCCTTCGGCGGGCAAACCTAGTAATGACGCTATTTGGGTTAAGACACCTTCAGAAAAACTGTGTAATGATTGCCGCTCAAGAAGGTTTGCAGCCGCTGTAATAATTTGAACTAAACCTCGACGACTTTGATTAATGGTTCTGATTTGTTGATACGAGCGTATAGCAGAGATAATAGACGTAACTAACTTAGCACGAGTAAGTTCAGTTTTAGTTTTATAGTCATTAATATCATATTGTTTCACTATTCTTTCTTCAGGAGCAAATCCAGGTTGGCCGGTACGCAGAATAATACGAACTTCATCAAGTTTAAGTTCGTCACGGATTCGTTGTACGGCAATCAAACCAGCATTATCAGACTCCATCACTACGTCTAATAGAATCAGCGCAATATCAGAGCGCTGCTTTAGCAGTTGGATCGCTTCTTCAGCGCTATAGGCATGATAAAAAATAAGGTTTCTATCTAATACCTGTAAGTTGCTTAAAGCTAAGGTTGTCACTGTATGAACTTCATGTTCATCATCAACAATCAATATTGGCCAAGGCGTCAAACTGGTTTTTTTAGTGCTAACCTCTGGCTCACTTTCTGCTGAAAACAAAAAGTCTGTATTTGATATTTTAGACAATGCGCTTTAATCCTGTAGTCTAGAACGATAAATAACCATGTTTAATCAAATTAGAACTTAAATTTCTTATTCCTAACTATAATTTAAGATAAGAAAAATAACAGCATAAATGCAGGATATTAATACTTGTGAACAAATTTCACTAAGTTAATTAAGGAATAGTTTGAATTAATAATACCCCTAAATAACGTTTAAGCTAGTTGATATTAGTAACAATAAGTCGTTACAACTTGTATCAGCTTACTTTTCAAGATCGCACCACTGTAGAATTTGTTCTAATTTGTCAGCCTGTAGAGGCTTTAAAATAACATCATTCATACCTGCTGCTAGAAACTCTGCTTTTTCTGATTCAAGTGCATGGGCTGTAAAAGCTAGAATGGGTACATCTTGATAGGCAGGTTGCATTCTTAATTGTTTAGCTATCTCAATACCATGGATATCAGGTAATTGAATATCTAGTAAAATAACATCAAAGTTATTCACGGCACAGACATCTAAAGCTTCTTGCCCTGAGCTAACTAACGTAAGATCTATGGGTTTATCCTTCATTAAAACCCGTATAAAAGCTAAATTTGTCAGATTATCATCTACCACTAAAAGTTGGGTATTTTTAGTTTCGTCCACACTAGATAATAAGGTGTTTAAGCAAAATAATTCCTCTTGTATTAAGTGACCTAAAGCTTGTCGCCAAACTTCAACACTATTAAGGCTAGCATAACAATAAACGCGCCGGTTTTTGCTTATGTTCTGTATTGCTTGTTGCCAAATAGTCAAGGATTCAGGTATCGGCAGAAAAACAATAACCGTATCAATATTCGCTTGTTTCGCTTTAAACTCTAAACTAGCTAAATCTGAACAGTAAGTGACTTGAGTGGCTAGAGGCATTAAATTATTTTTTCGTTCTTGTAAATACTCTAAATCTGTATCAAAAACTAAAATACTTGCCAGTGGTCTTATAGGCTTCTGCTCTACTACAGTAACAGGAATATCCAATTTTATTGTGCAACCTAACCCTGCTAAATTAAGATTATGTTTTGTGATACTAAGCTGATCACCTAACGCGGCTAGAATGGCATAATCAACATCTTGCCAACCTAAACCTGTAAAATCCTTAGCTTCAAATAACTTTTGTTGCTTTAAAGATAAGCCCTCACCATCGCTAACAACACTTAGCTCAAATGCAGCTTGCTCTACCTTTAAATCAATACGTAACACAACTTGGCTAACCTCAGTGTTTACTACTGCGATCTCTAATAAGGATGATAATAAAACACCTAACACCGTTGGATTAATGTCAATAACATAAATAGCATTGGCAGGCGATTCAAATACAACCAACTCGATATTTTTATCTGTAAATCGTTTCCGATATTCAGATAGTTCATTCGCTATAAATTCAGTTAATAACAGCTTTTCTGGCAGAAACTTTTCATCATTAATTAATAACTGCATTAAGAATAGCTGCTTACTAATTAGGCGAGATAAGTCTTCAGATGCGAGTAAGGACCTATTATGACAAAGTACTTGCAGACCATGGATGCTGTAGGCTAATTTAGCTTTATTCTTAACCTGATCGGTTATTAGTTGCTGCATAACATCATTAGTTTGACTTAACTTTAACCGAGCTTGGCTAAGTTCTTCAGTTTGATCTTGCAAGTTTTGCTGCAATACAGAGTGTTGCTCTGTATATTGCTCAGCCATTTTATTAAAGCTCTGTTTAACGGGCTCTAAGTCATGAGTTAATTCTTCATCAATACGACAATTATATTGGCCTTGTTGTAATTGCCGTAGTTTATGTGCAACTAAACCAATATCAATTTGCTGCCGCTGCTGCTGCTGGACTAAGCTGTTTTTAATCCAAATTAATGTTATTAAACCAATAAGAAACACCACTAACATCGGCAATAGCCAAACCGCAACAGCCGGCTTGTTATCTATAATAATCAGTAAATAATATTGGCCGATATTTTCAAAATCTTTGTCTATTGCAGAAGAGTGCTGCAAGGCCGAAACCGGCTGTACCGACACTAATAAATGATCAACTTTCTGCAGTTGATAGTTAGTCGAATTTTCAGTTGAAAAGTACTGTTGCTGAATATGTTTTTCAGAGAAATTAGAAGCTTGTGATAATGCCAAAACGGCACCTGTTTTTGACAACAAAGCGGTTGCTTGAATAGGTAAACGACTCACGGCCCCAGCATGCGTAAGGTGATTACTAATCGCCTGATAATTACGATTAGCTAAATAAGGCGCAACCGATAATTGCAATGCGGCAGAAAACTGCTGTATTTGTGCTCGTTGCTG
Source organism: Rheinheimera sp. WS51 (assembly GCF_050936095.1). NCBI lineage: Bacteria > Pseudomonadati > Pseudomonadota > Gammaproteobacteria > Chromatiales > Chromatiaceae > Rheinheimera > Rheinheimera sp. WS51. The sequence continues at coordinate 642,069 of NZ_JBOTRC010000001.1, read as the reverse complement.
TAGTTTAGCCTCGTACTGATACCAAAGTGCTGTAAACAGCAGCATCAGGCTAACTGCAACTAGCCAAGGTAAGGTTAGTTGCCGAAAATGATTTACCAAAATAAAACGAACTCTCTCTTTAACGGCTATTAATCTTATAATAGCCAAAATTTAATAAACGTAAGCTAATAATTTAGCTTACGTTTACTACATTAAAAGTGTAGTTCAACACCTAAGAATGCACCGGTGAAATCAAGATCAGTATATAAATTATCAACATCATCCAATGTTAGATTAAAAGCGCGATAACCCGCTTTCAAGCGCAGGTCGACCGCTATATTATCTAATAAAGCATAAGCCACACCGGCTTGAGCATCATAAACTCGATTACCATCATAAGATACGTAATTACCATTAGCGAAAAACTCTAAACCAGTTAGCGGTAACCCCACAATGGTAGAAGCATAAATTAAAGGAATAAACTCAGATCCGTTTTGTCTTTGAGCAAAACCAGTATTGATATCTTCCACATAAACATCACCTTTGATGTTTTTTGCATTAATCCCTAAGTCTATACTTACTAAACCATTATCTAAAATTTCATAGTATAAAATATAATCTGTGCTAGTAAGGTCAACTTGATTGTTAATCATAGTTCCAGCAGGAAAGATTTGACCATCCAGACTAAGATCCGTGCTTAGGGTTGTCTCACCGTTAGCTTTAAGGGGAGTATGCTGAATACGAATATTTGGCAACACAGGAATCGGATGCTCTAATGCTAAGTAATAGGATCCTTGCGTTTTATCTTTAAAGTTAAATTTCTGTACTTGCTCGGTCTGGCCAAAATGCCCATCACCAGCAGTTCGCCATGCGTCTGCACCGGCATATATACCTAATATAGTGTCAGCTTGAATAGCTGAACTTAATAACATCCCGGTCATGCTTAATGCTAAAACTGATTTTTTCATCTAATCGTTACCCTTGTGATAATAGTTCTGACAAATCGATTAATGCAGCATTAGCTCTAGAAATATAATTAGCCATAACTAAACTATGGTTTGCTAATAAACCAAACCCACTGCCATTTAATACCATAGGACTCCAGATTGCTTCTTGAGTCGCCTCTAGCTCACGAATAATTTGCCGCAAACTAATCATAGCATTCTTACGCTCAAGCGTGTCTGCAAAGTCAACTTCTACAGCCTTTAAGAAATGCAATAATGCCCAAGCAGCACCACGCGCTTCATAAAACTCGTCATCAATTTTCCACCAGCTGGTTTTAATATTACGCAAAGATGGTGCATAGGTCGATTGGCGGGCAGCGGCTTCACCCGCTAGATCTGTGTTTAATCTATCTTGACCAACACTGGCACTTAAACGCTGTGAATAGCTACCTAAACGTTTTTCAACGGCTTTTAACCAATCACGTAAGTTATCAGCACGGGCATAAAATTGGCTATCTGGCTTAGCAGGATCAACTAACTCATCACGATACAAATATAATTGGGCTATGGCTTTTTTATATTCAGACTCTGCACTAGGAATCGCCCAACTTTTATGATCAATATTAAACTGCGGCTGAGCAACTTTTAAAAAAATGTTTTCTGTCGACTGTGACTGCGAGCGACTCAAGTCTTTACGTAAAGACAACGCTAAATCACGAGACATTTCTAATACACCTAACTCCCACGCTGGCATATTATCTATAAAGCTAAACGGCGGCATAATATCATTTGATATATAGCCACCATTTTTATTCAGTAGCGTCTCACTTACTCTGATTAACGCCGTTGTTGTGCTATAACCTACAGGCGCTTTATCGCCTAAAGACTGATGACTTTGATAGATTTCATCAACCAGTAAATCTGGTTCTCTACTAACCCACCACGCAGTTAAATACATTATGACTAACAGTATTAATGCGCCAAAACTAATTAATTTCACGTTGCCCATTTTGACTCCTTAACGCTTTGGTAGCGCGACAATTGGCACTTCAATATCAAATTCTTGCTGATTAGAAAAGGTTAACGTCAAGATGATAACTTCACCTATAACTAAGTCTGTTTTGGGCTCAAATAACATTAAATGCAAACCACCTGGCTTTAAGGTAACAGAACTTGCGGCTTCAACTGTTATTGCATCAACTTGCTCCATCCGCATTACCCCATTACGGTGGCTATGTTGATGCAGCTCGATGCGCTCAAATGCATCGGAGCTCACGCTAACTAAACTTAAATCATCAGCAGATTTATTCTGTAAAGTGAAGTACCCAGCAGTAACCGTTCTGCCAACCATGGGTTGGCGTACTTGAGCGTCTAATACATCTATTATAGTCGCTGGGTTAGCAAACAATGCAGGACTTAAAAGCACCAATAATGAGAAATAAAGCTTTGTTATCAATTTATGCATTTGCACGCTCCTTGATTAATATAACAATATATTACACCAGTTGCGTTCAGTTAACAGCATGTATCCATCTAAGCTGTCAGGATTTATTGATAAAGCAAAGCCTTATGACCCTATTATCGATTAGGTAATAAAAGTGCGGCAATAAAATAAGCGCTTAGGGTCAATAATGGCGCACTTATTAACAGCACAACAGCCACAATACGCACTAGCCAACGTGGCTGTTGATAATATTCAGCAAAGCCGGCACATACACCAGAAATTTTGCGATGTGCTTGTGAACAAAACCAACCATTAGATTTTTCGGTATACATTGTTATTCCTTATTTAAATTAACCAGTCGGCCCATACCAAACAAGACCAACATAAAACTACTGAAACTTAAAAACTCAAGTGCAATCCAATACACGGCTTATACCTTAATTTGGCCATTTTAACTTTTGGATAAGCGGTAACAGCACATTGATACCCTGATAAAAAAGTAATACTGGGATCATACTCAGCACAGGACTTAAGTAGATGAGTAATAACCAATTTTCTGAAAAAAACATGTCTATTTCTTCTGAAATAGTCGAGAAATAGTAGATTTATCGATTAACATCAGATTATTGCTAATCTGGCATAATCCGAGCAAAGCAGTTGATAGGGTAACTTTAGACGTATTCATAGTATGTTCCTTGAAATGATTAATCGACACTACGATCAAAGTATTTCAAGTGGCGTGCCAAGTGCAGAAATAAAAATAAGTTGTTGATTTTAATTTAGATTTAAAAACAAAAAGCCAATACTAAGTATTGGCCTTTTGCTGAAAAACTAATTTTTAGTTAAATAGACTATTAAATAGTGCAATCTTCAAACTGACTAACTTTACTTAATGCTTGTAGTAATAACTCTGGTGTAGCTGTTGCTAGATGGCCCTGTTCACTTAGCAAGCGTCGCCATTGCCGTGCACCTGGCATACCTTGAAATAAACCCAGCATATGCCTAGCAATATGCCAAAAACGCGCGCCTTGCTGCATTTGTTGTTCTATATAAGGGAGCATATCTAATACTGCTTGCTGCGGTGTGCTAACAAGGCTAGTGTCACCGTAGATAAGCTGATCAACTTGGCTAAGTAGCATAGGGTTAGTATAGGCCTCACGTCCTACCATAACACCATCCACAAAAGCTAAGTGCTGCTGGGCTTGCTCTAATGTTTTAATGCCACCGTTAATGCTGATATCCATCTGCGGAAAATCACGTTTAACCTGGTATACCCGCTCATAATTAAGCGGCGGTATATCTCGGTTTTCTTTTGGGCTTAAGCCTTTTAACCAAGCTTTACGGGCATGGATCACCAACTGCTGGCATTGAGCATCGGCCATGGCTTGAACAAAGTCTTGTAAAAACTGGTAATCATCTGAGTCATCAATACCAATTCGCGTTTTCACCGAAACTGGGATTGACACTTGATCCTGCATCGCTTTTACACAATCAGCTACCCGCTGCGGTTGAGCCATTAAACAGGCACCAAACATACCATTTTGCACCCTGTCAGATGGGCAACCAACATTAATGTTTATCGCATCATAACCTCGTTGTTCAGCTAACTTGGCACAATGGGCCATTTGGTCTGGATCAGAACCGCCAAGCTGTAAAACAACGGGTTGTTCTTCAAGGTTAAAATCAAGATAATCACCACTGCCATGAATCAAAGCACCCGTTGTGATCATTTCAGTATAAAGCACAGCCTGTTTTGACAATAAACGATGAAAATAACGGCAATGCTTATCGGTCCAATCCAACATTGGTGCGACAGAGAACCTGTGAGGCAAAATATTTGAACTAGTGTCTTGTATGCTATTGTTTTTCATTAATTTTAAAATAATCCGGTTAAATGACGTTTGTCATTTTTTTGCGTTTTTTGTGGGGAACAGCTCTCTTTTTTTCACCACAGGGGACTAAATTACGTCCCAAAAAACGGATAAAATCGATGGCAAATTATACCATAGCAAAACGTAAAACGGGTGGGCAGACTGTCTACGCAGTAAAAGTGAGAGAGAAAGAGCAGGGCGTTGTTATATTCTCCAGAGCAAAAACTTTTCACAGCAAAACTGCGGCTGTCGCCTGGGGCAAACATATGGTCAATAAAGTTGAATCCTGCCTGGATGAAACAGACCCCGATTTAGTAGACTGCACTCTAGGTGAACTCATTGATCGCTATATAGGTTTGAAAGATTCCTCAAACCGACCGGTTGGTCGTACTGCCAGGAATACACTGTTACTAATCAGGCGGTATCCAATAAGTCAGATGCTGGTAACTAAAATCAGACCAAAAGATGTGATCAGTTTTTGCATTGAACGTAAACAAAGCGCCAACCACCCTACTCCACAAACTATTTCCATTGATGTCAGCTGTTTGAGAAAAGTGCTAAAAGTGGCAAAATCCATTTTTGGCGTTAAAACCGATGACCGCTGCGTTATAGATGCCTATGCTGCACTACATGATCTAAAACTAATTGCCCGCTCAAACCGACGAGCTCGCCGACTAGAACATTCAGAACAATCTCAACTACTAGAGCAACTAAGGGCCAGCGAACATCACCACGCATCATTTTTACCTCTTGCAGATCTTTTCGAACTGTCCCTTATTACATGCTGTCGGATTGGCGAGTTATGTCAGCTTCGCTGGGCTGATTTAGATACTACTAATAAAGTAATTTTAATCCGAGATCGGAAAAGCCCCAATGGTTCAATTGGCAACAACTGCGTTCTACCTCTGCTGGGCAATGCGCTGGACATCATCAAGCGGCAGCCAAAACAAACTGATCTAATTTTCCCCTATAATTCACGCTCGGTTACAGCCGCATTCCGTAGAGTACGCAAGCGACTTGGAATCGATGACTTACGATATCATGATCTTCGCCGAGAGGGGGCTAGCCGGTTGATTGAGCAAGGCTTTTCAGTTGAAGAGGCCGCACGGGTAACAGGCCATAAAGATCTAAAAATCCTCTGGAACGTGTACGTGTCGATAAACCAGCACATATTCACCTGAAAGAGCGTCAACTAACACAGAGCTAAAAACCACGGACAAAGCGTGGCACCATTCACGCTTTGATCTAACTTTTAGAAAGAATATAAAAATCTATTAGCATTTACCTGTCCTACTAACAGGTGAACTTGATGGCTTACGCAAAAATTAAAACAGTAACAGCTCGTGGCAAAACCAGATACAAAGCAATCATCCGGCAAAAACATGCTGGAATAGAGCTTCCAGCCAAAGCTAAGACTTTCGACACAGAGTCAGATGCGCAGCAATTCATTAAAGAGAGTCTTGAAACATTAAATAATCATGTTTGTGCTGATAACAGCGAACAAATTATTTTTCAAAATTTCAAACCAAAAATAATATTTTCGAATGTGGCAGACGTTCTTAATTGGGGTTATGCAAATCGTCAATCAGCCGCAAACCCTTATAGCAGTTCTATGTTGTCCGCATGCAGACAGCCGTTAAAATACGATATTTCAAGAGTGCATCCATCTGAACTCTCTTACAAACATTTCATCAGCTACTGTCAAGACCGCGCTGCCAATGGAGCATCTCCCAGCACTATTAATACAGAAATTCAAATTATATCTGCTGCTCTAAAAGACGCAGCGGAAAAGCTTCCTGAGCAAGCTATATCAACGTTACATCTGGACACCTACATCAGAGATATGAAAAAAGCGGGGTACATATGTCAGTCAAGCAGACGTAAAAGCCGGTTTAAGCATGGCGAAGCTGATCGACTGTTTAACAAAGCAAAGCAGTTTGAAACCGAGCACATTGCCAATCTGCCCTACACTATTATTATTCAGCTACTTATCGAAACCTGCCTGAGACTGTCGGAGTTGTTCCATCTTAGGGTTAGTGATTTGGATTTTATTAACCAGACAATCAGAGTTTCCAATCTAAAATACACTAAGCGGTTAACACAAAAAAGTCCTTTCACAGCAAAAATGACAGACGCCGGAATGCAATTGTTCAAATCTTTGATTAGCCCAGATTTTACCGAGGACTCTCGGATTTTCTCAATAAAAGGCAAAACGTTTTCCAAGTATTTTGCCGAATTACGCACCGCCGCAGGTCTTGAGGATTTCAAACTGCACGACCTACGTAGGGAGGGCATTTCCCGTAAATTTGAGCAAGGTTTTAGCGTTGTGCACATAGCAAAATTGTTTACTGGCCATCAAGACCTGTCGACATTAACGGAAATTTATATCGAATTGGATGCGCAAAATGCCCTGCACAAAATTTCACCCCGCGGGCAGTCCGATATATCCAGCGAGGAAACTAAAAATTCCGTATTAAAGTATTTTTATCTCAATATAAAACCGCACATTTCTCAGAACGCCTTTGACGAAGTACTAGAAGCATTTTTAGCATAAAAATGCAAAAAAAGGCGCTAATGCAATTAGCCAACAAGTCGCGGAACGGCATAACCGCGATAGCGGTTTTGGCGTGCAGCAGGCGCACGTTCGGCTGGCCCGAACTACAGTGAATTTTGTTTTGCCCCCAGGCAAAATTGCATTAGACAATCGCCAGATTGCCGAGTGCAACCTAAGCCGTCGACAGACGGCAGAGTTTTTGTGGATGCGAAAAAAATGCGACAGCATTCGCAGAACGAAAACGGCGAAAATCGCTGTAGTACGGGGCATCGCCCCGAACGTGCGCCTTACAGTTTGGTACGCTAACGCTAACAGCGCGTAAAGGCAGGACGGCCTCGCGAGGCCAGGCATGACGTGCGTTCCAAGCTGTTTAGTTGGGTGATGAAATCGGCCAGCTAACATGCGAAGCATGACAGGTTGGCGATAATCATCGCCAATTTCATTGCCAGCAGGCTTCATCAGCATCTCGCGATGAAAATATTCATCAAACTGCGCGGAACTGAAAATTTCGCAGCCCCACTTTCTAGTTAGTTATGACCAATAACTAACGGAAAAAACACTATGAGTATAACCCCAGGAATTACTGAGCAGTACCAAAACTACTTTTCAATTGATATGTACTACAGCCATGGCACTAACAATAACCAAATAGGCAAAAGCCGACGTCGACTGACAATGATAGTTGTCAGTCGGTTTGGGCATACCAGTCCGCTGATCATCCGCTGGTTATATGGTATTTCTCAAGCCCAGGCGCTGGTACACCTGAACAAGCTTTGCCAGGAAGGGTTGCTAGACTTTACCCAGACACACCGCTCACCTGATGACAGAGTTTATGTGCTAACCAGGGCCGGTGCGCAATATGCCGAACAGCTTACCGGTGTGCAGTTACATTTTCGCTCGTCAGAACAGGTCTCGCAGCGGATTAATCTATCGAGCTTGTATCATGATCTGATAGTGCAATATGTCATCCTACGCGGTATTACCGGGCAGTATTTTCAAAACGGCGATAGTTTTGATGGCTGGAATTGTTTTGTTACTGATGCTGAATTTCGAAAAATAGCACGGAAATTTGACGTTCGCAGTGTCGACGCCATCGTACGTGAACCTAGTGGCACTCTTTGTGCGGTGGAGTTTGAGCATTCTTTTAAAAGCCCTGAGAGTCGTAAAGGTATTTTGCTGAAGTACGCACAAGGCCTTGAACTGGGCTGCTATGAAAAAATCATGTTCTTCTCGCAAAAAAAAGACATTTTAGCAGATGCCAAGCGCATAAATGAAGGCGCTATCGACTACCTGACGGCGCATACCAAGCCGAAGTCGAGTGCTGCATGGCTGACTGAGGAGGACGCGCAGCGGCTAAAAGCTGCTTTGGTATACCGGACGAAATTCTGTGATGAGCTGGCTGAGCGGTTTTATCGGTAATTGGTAAAAGATGTATGGCTTCATACTGACTGATTTGTGCCCAGACTGTGTGAAAACTAATTTTTAATAAATTGTCTTGGGAATGTTCTTAGTTTGAAACCATTTAAGATGGTTGCGATCGATTTTTTCTCAGTATCGCAATTTTCTCCGCGCGAGCGAAACTGCTATGGCAACGCTACTCTAATTGCTTTACTTAGGCCGTTAACTCCCATAATTGTTATCATTCTTCTGAAGTTGTAAGCTAGGACATGAAGACTTATTTCTGTCCCCACGCTTTTTAAACCTCGTGTTAGTAAGTGGGTAGCTCCCATCCAGAGTTTAATTGTGCCAAAGGGGTGCTCAACAGTTTGCTTGCGATGAAGCATCAATTCAGGTTCATTCTTTAGCTTTTGAAGCATTTCTTCTGTCAGAATCTCATGCACCCACCGCCTTATTCGCCTAGGGTCTTTTTTAGAGTTAGTGCACTGACTTCTTATTTTACAATCTCGACAAGCAATGTGATTGAAGTAAACATCAAGGTATTTACCTTGCTCAAATACCTGCATTCGATTTTGAAGTTCATTACCAGCGGGGCATAAGTAAATATCTTTATTTGCATCGTATTTGAAGAGTGAGCGGTTAAATATCCCTTTCTTTTCAGAGGACGATGTATCCGTCTTGGGCATGATTGGCTCTGCACCCAAATCGATAGTATCTTTTATATCGGGCTGACTGAAGTAACCTTTATCTGCTAATACCCTTATATCTTCCTTGCGCAATGCTTTTTGTGCGAGTTTTGTCATTGACGCAAGCTGGCCTCTATCTGGCACGTTGGTCACCTCATGCGCCACTATAAGGTGGTGCTTGGTATCAACCGCACTTTGCACGTTATAACTCACAACTCTTGTAAAACCTTGAGTTTTCATTAAACGTGAATCAGGATCAGTAGTGGATATTTGCTTGTCAGGATGAGCTTCAACTTGTTCTTTAATCTCGTGTAGTTTTTTTAACTGGCTGCGAAAGTCAGCTAGCCTATCTTTTGTGGCTTTAATTTTTGTGACGTTAGCTTGCTCTTTATCGGCTTCATCAAGTAATTCAAGGTAACGTTCAATATTCTTTTCGACTCGGTCGATGTGGAATTTAACTTTGCTTGGCGTAAAATTATTGCCTTTGTTGTTGCTAGCTTTAAACTTACTACCATCGATGGCAACAACTGGTTTCTCAAACATATTCAGACGACGGCAGACTTCAACAAACGTTTTGCACACATTTTTTATACCATCTCCGTTGTCTTTTCTAAAATCAGCAATCGTTTTAAAGTCGGGTGCCAACTTACCAAGTAGCCACATCAGTTCAATATTGCGTTGGCATTCGGTTTCTAATCGGCGGGATGATTGAATACGGTTGAGGTAACCATAAAGATACAGTTTTAATAATGTGGCTGGATGATACTTAGGGCGGCCTGTGGACTTTAAAGTTAACCCTTTAAACTCCAATTCAGCTAGATTTAGTTCCTCAATGAAAACATCAATCACTCTGACCGTATTATCTTCACTGACGTAGTCTTCCAACGATTCTGGAAATAACGTTGATTGGTCACGACTTTCACCGCTTATAAACTTTGACATACTGCCTCAACCCTCAACTGAATCAATAGTCTAATTATATAAATATCAGTATATTAAGTGAACTAAATGTATAGATTAATAGATCATAAGCAGAACATACTTAGACCAAAAGGTGATCAGAGTTTTCACACAGTCTGTGCCATAATCCGACCTTGAGACACATAGAGATTAAGACTGCAAAGATACGAAAGCGGAAGTTAGCTTTGGCCTGTTTAACGACAAATATTCCGACAAAGCAGTCATGACTATTAGTTTATTGTTAAATCTAATCTTTCTTTTCGTTCATCTACTCAATAACCCCACGCTAAACGTGACTTTAGCGTGGGGTTAGAGTTCACAGTAATTTTATCTGGATAGCTCTTTTATTTTTTTCTCTGAAAACCAGCGATATAAAACAGGTAAAACAAATAATGTTAACAGTGTTGCAGTTACCAAGCCGCCAACAATAACACTCGCTAATGGGCGCTGTATTTCTGCACCAACACCATTAGACATTAACATCGGTATCAAACCTAAAGCTGATGTTATAGCAGTCATAAGTACAGGTCTTAATCTTGAAGTAGCGCCTTCAAAAACGGCTTTAGATGCTTCTAGACCGTCTTTAATACGTTGGTTGATACTTTCTACCATAACGACCCCATTCAATACCGCTACACCAAATAAGGTAATAAAGCCAACGGAGCTTGGTACAGACAAGTATTGTCCAGATAAATATAAGGAGAAAACTCCGCCAATTACGGCTAGTGGCACATTCACTAAAATCAGCATAGCTTGACCAACAGAGCCAAAAGCAAAGTAAAGTAACAATGCAATTAGCGCTAAAGACAGAGGTACAACGATAGCTAGTCTGTTTTGAGCACGCTGCTGGCTTTCGAATTGGCCACCTATTGCTACCGAGTAGCCTGAAGGTAGGTCAACTTTCTCAGCAATAACTTTTCTGATGTCGGCTACTACACTGCCCATATCTCTATTCTGAACGTTTGCTTGAATAACGACACGCCTTTGAACATCATCACGCCTTACTTGAGGAGGACCTGATTCAAATGAAACAGTTGCAACATCACCTAAGCGTACCCAGGCACCTGTTGGTGACTGAATTCGAATATCTGAAATAGCTTCCTTATTTCGTCGATATTCTTCTTCAATACGCACATAAATATCATATCGCTCGTTACCATTGATGATTTGTCCAGCTTCGACCCCACCAATACCATCTCGTACAACTTCCATTATATCAACAACTGAAAGTCCAAAGCGCGATAGCTCTTGCCTATTAGGTTTTACGACAAGTTGGGCTTCACCTGCAATTTGCTCAAGCGCAACATCTCTTGCACCGTCAACACTCTTAATAACTGCTTCAATCTCTTGACCCTTAGCTGCTAAAACGTCTAACTCAGGACCAAATAACTTTATCGCTAACTGAGCTTTAACGCCAGATAGTAGCTCATCAACACGAGTCGCAATAGGTTGAGAAAAGTTGAGTAACAACCCAGGGAATTCTTCCAAAGATCTCTCCATCTTACCTTGAAGTTCATATCGATTAGATGCACTTGACCACTCAGAAACAGGCTTCAATCCTATGTAAATTTCTATGTTATTAACTGGCTCTGGATCTCCACCTATTTCTGCTCGTCCAATTCGGCTTAATGCATAGGTTACTTCAGGGAAAGCCATTAGTTTTTCTTCTAGAATTGGTGCCACAGTGAGCGCGGTATCTAAACTGGAAGAAGGTGCAAGCGTTGCTCTTAAGTTTATCGTCCCTTCTTCTAACTCAGGTACAAATTCAGTACCAATTAATGGAACTAATGCAAAGGCAGAGAAAACTAATATAAGTGCGGCTGAAATGACTAATTTGGTGCGTTTTAGTGCGAATGTAAGCCCTTTTCTGTAGAGTTTGTCTAATGGCCTAAGAACAAAGCTTTCCCTCTCTTTTACACCTGACTTAAATAAATAAGTAGCTAAAGCGGGTACAACAAACAACGCAACCACAATAGCAGATATAACAGCTAAAATGATGCTTATTGCCATAGGTTGAAATAACTTTGCCTCAACACCTTCAAAGCTAAATAAAGGCGTAAATACGACTAAAATAATAGAGGCTGCAAAAAAGACGGGACGAGCCACTTCTTTACCCGCATTTTGAAGACGTAATTTAATACCATGCTCATCTTGTTCTACATCATGTGGATCAGTATCAGCACTAGGCACTCTTTCTTTTACACTGTTTGAATGGGTAGAGTCTGGTCTATTTAAATGCTTAAACATGTTCTCAACCATCACGACTGAGCCATCAACTAGCATACCAATAGCGACAGCTATTCCGCCTAGCGACATTAAATTAGCAGATATCCCCCACCAAGCCATGATCATTAACGCAATACCAATAGAAATTGGAATTGAAATTAATACCAAGAAGGTTGCACGTAAATTCATTAAGAATAGAGCCAATACAATACAGATGAAAATAAATGCTAGTGAAAGTGCATCAACTACCGTATCAACGGCTTTTTCAATCAAATCAGCCTGATCATAAAATGGTTCAAAGCGAACACCTTTAGGTAATGCTTGATTAATCAATGGGATTCTTGCATTGATACCATCAATGGTAGCTTTAGTATTTGACCCCATGCGTTTTAATACAATACCAGAGACAACTTCACCTAAGTTCTCTACTTTACCATTGGGTGATTTTCGCGTCATAGTGACAGCACCTTGGCGAATTTCACTGCCCATTTCAACTTTAGCAATATCCGAAACCGTCACAACCGTCCCATCAACTGTTTTGACGGGAACTTGTTTGATATTACTAATACCAGCGTCACCACTTTCAAACCAACCTGTACCTCTAATAACAAGCTGCTCTTGCCCACGGTTCATATACCAGCCGCCAACATTCGCATTGTTGTTATCTAGGGCACCAACAACGTCTTCTTGCGTTAGGTTATAAGAAAGAAGCTTAGATGGATCTACATTTACTTGGTACTGCCTAACAATACCTCCAAAGGAGAGTACATCAGTAACACCATCGACAGGCATAACGAGTAACTTCACAATCCAATCGTTAAGACTTCGAAGCGCCATAGCATCATAGCCTGCATCTTTATCAGAAATAAGAAGGTACTGAAAAACTTGGCCCAGCCCTGAGGTGTTTGGCCCCATTTCGGGTGTCCCAACACCTTCAGGTATGAGTTCTTTTGCGGCTTGAAGACGCTCAAATACGAGTTGTCTTGCAAAGTAAATGTCGGTGCCTTCTTTGAAAACAACCGTTACGCCAGACAAACCTGTTTTAGAAATTGAGCGCACTTGTTCTACATCAGGTAAAGCATACATTACCGCTTCAATGGGGTACGTAATGAGTTGTTCAACTTCTTCAGCAGCCAGTCCTGGCGCTTCAGTATTCACAGCAACTTGAACATTAGTAACATCAGGAAAGGCATCTAAATTTAGTTTTGGAATAACCATAATTGCGCCAACCATGGTGGCAAACAGCGCAATCAAAATCAGGAGTCTATTATTAACAGACCAATCTATTATTTTATTAAACATAGTTTTGCCCCTTAGTGGTTATGCGGATCGAATCCGCCTTTAGCGATTTCAGACGCAACAAAAAATGCACCTTTGGTTACAATTCGCGTTCCACTATCAAGGCCAATGATTTCTCTAAAACCACCTAAGGCTCGGCCTAGTTCTACTTCTACAGCTTTAAATTCTCCAGGGTGGTCTTCGACAAATACGGTCCAATCACCATCGGCACTACGGATCAATGCTTCTTCTGGCACAGCCATCACTTTCTGCTTTGTGGCGAACTGAAAGTAAACTTTTACAAACATGCCTGAATGGAGGTTATCATCCGAATTTTCTACTCCTAATCTAATAATTCGAGTACGAGTAATAGGGTCAATTGTATGGGCTTCTTGGATAACTTTGGCATTGTAACTCTGGCCTTCTAATTTAAGTACCGCAGGAGAGTCAATTGATAAATTAAGCTTTTTATTTGGAGAAACTTTTGCTTCAACCCATAGTTGTTTTTCATCAGCTAGCAACATAACGGTATCCCCAGCATCAACACGTTGCCCTTGGATAAAGTCGTCTTGAAGTACCACTCCTTCACGCTGAGCAGTTAATGTATATTGCCCAAACGCTTTTATGTTTTTGTTAGAAATCCCATCTATCGCTTTTTCAGTTAATCCTAAAGCAATAAGCTTCCCATAGCTTGCATTGAATGTAGTTTCTGCTTGTAACAATCGACTTTCACTCACCGTCTTGTTACCCAGCTTTTTCACACGTTGCCATTCGGTTGAAGCGATTAAATAGTCAGCCTGTGCTTGTGCCATTGCTTCACTAAATAATGTAACCAACTTCTGACCTATTGCTACATGTTCGCCAAGCGCTGCATGGCGACTGATAATAACCGACTCTGTACGTGGTGATACCACATAACTTTTATAGCCATTAGCTTTTATTTCGCCAGGTGCATACACGGTGCTAAATTGATATTCAGGCTTAACACTTTCCACTTTGATGTTAGCAAGCGACATCTTCTTTGGATCAATAGTGATACCTTCTTCATGCTCTTCTTCCTCTTTATTATCACCTTCATGGCCGTGCTCGTCATGGTCACCTTTATCTTCTTCATGTCCTTTTTCGTGTTCATGCTCGTCATGGTCATCTTTTTCTTCTTCATGTCCCTTTTCATGATCGTCATGATCATCTTCATGTTCTTTTACATCTTGCTTCAAAACCTTTGCGACAGAACCAGTACCATCTGATGACTGTGCAAAAGCATCATGATTTGTAGTAAGCCCTAATAACAGGCTGCTAATTACTACGGCTAATAATTTTTTACTAAATATTGTATTCATTTTTGTAACCTATATTTTTGATAAATTTAAGATTTCGTTTTTCGTAACTGAAAAAGTAAACGTTTAAATCTCAAATTTTGATAACTGACCCATACTTAAAACGAAGGATATTTCTGCAAGCTTGAATTGATTTTCCAAACGAATTCCTGCATGAAGTCCTTCCGCACGTTGATTTAATACAAGTAAGTAATCAGACGTATTAATGTCACCAGCTTCCCAGCGCTTATTTAATAAATTTGCGCTACTTTCTAATCTGCCTTCTGTGAGTTTTCGCCATTGCTCAAAGTATTTTTTACTGACATTAAGCGATTCATAATTAGCTTTTGCTTCAAAAGACTGCTTTCGATAAACCGAGCGAAAGTTGGCTTCTGCTGCGATTGCTTCTGAATAAGCGGCTTTAACCGTATCTGAATAGTTATTCCTGATGTTTAAAGGAACTGAGAAAGTCAAACCAACCAAGTCTTCATCTCCACTTCTCCCTGCGCTAATTCCAATGGTTGGATTAGCTTTAGATTCCATAGTGGTTAGCTGAGCCTTAGATTGTTGTCCCTTCCATTGCGCTCTAGCGAGTTTAACTTTTGGATGATCCTCAACCCACTGGGAGTTAAATGAATAGCTTGTTGCCCCAAAAGTAAATGAAAACAAATTGGTAGTATTAGGCGTCCAATCAGGCAATAACTCCTGAACCTTTACCTCTGCATTTTTCAATGCTATTTGCGACTCAGATATTTCACTGAAAACTTGGGACAAGTTTAAATAAACCAGTTCAGCGTCAAGTGGCTCTAAAAGTCCGGCTTTTCGCTTATCTTCAACAATTCCAACGAGTGTTTGTAATTGATTTTCTCTTTCTGAAAGTAACTGAGCAGCTTCTTTTGCTGCTTGCCAATTAACTAATGCAGTTAAAGCGTTAGCCTTTTTAGAATCGAGTAAAGATAACAATTGTTGCTGGTTTACATAAACATCAATTTCACCAATGCTTTTATTTGCTGATTGCTTATCCCAAAAATCTATCGTTTGACTGATACCAATAGAGTAATTATCAAAATCACCTTCTTTTTCATAACTAGCTTCTAGCTCTGGGTTATAAACGGCTTGAGTTAAACCTTTGGCTCTATGACTACTTGCATTGAGTAACTCTTTCGCTGCTATAACTTCGGGATCTTTATTTATTTGACTATCAAGCCATGAAATATTTTTCTCTTTGCCATAACTGGCAGCTGAAAAACTCACAGCCATACATAATGACAGGACTAAACCTGTATTTTTTAAATATATATACATAAAAATTCTTAATTTTAAAATTAATAAACACGAACCCTTTATCCATTATTAAAGGATAAATAGGTCATTAAAAATTAATCTAATTAAGAAATAGGCGGACGAAGTATAGCTTCAAGAAAGGTACTTGTTTGATCAATTTGATAAGGCGTTTTATTGATAATATTTAGCTTACCATCGACATTGGAATTACTGACTAAAATCCAAGATAAGTGGCTGCCACTGCAATGTCCGCAGTGATGACAATCTTTTTCATTATGCTGCTCATCACCTACATTATCATTTGAGACATTTCGATCATCTGCATGATCATGTTGAATTTGAAGGTGCTCTATATCTATTTGGTGATTCTCAGGTGTTGCGGATACAACAGCAGTTAACGATTGCAAAACAATCGAAACGACTAATAGTATTTTTAACGCAACATTGAATTTCAAAATAAACACCTACTTAAATATGAAAAATTATAATATCAAAAAAAGGTTTTCTAAACTAGCCATGCGCATGTTTTTCATGCTCGTCACGGCAAGTTTCTTGAGGAAACTCAAACTCAATGGTTGTATGAGATAAATTATAAGAAGAAAGTTCCTTAGCCACTTGTTGTTTTAGCCTAATTAATTTATCAACCTCAAAGTTATGGGCTAACTCTAGGTGAGCAGTTAATACGTGACTTTCCCCGTCTAATGACCAAAAGTGCATATGATGAATCCCATTAATTTCAGGTATAGCCTTTATCGCTTTTTCAATATTATTCTGCACTTCTTCATCAGGTGTAGCTTGAAGAAATAGTGCCAATGTTGTTTTCAGGTTTTTCAAAACGTTAAACAATATAAACAGTGTAAAGCCTATAGAAAGCAAAGGATCTAATATTGGTAGATCTACAAAAAGCAGCACGATAGAAACAATTAGGACTGCAACCCAGCCAAGTACGTCTTCAAGCAAATGCCACGTAAGTACTTTTTCGTTCAGCGTTTTACCCGCTTTTAGTTTAAATACTGCATACCCATTAACAGCAACCCCAAGTAATGCAAGACCCAACATTCCTTCAGCCATTGGCATTTCAGGATTAGATAATCTTGGTATTGCTTCAAATAGCACCCAGACAGAACCAATAACTAATACAATACTGTTAATTAATGCGCCAAACAGGGTAAGACGACGATAGCCATAGCTAAATCTATCGGATGCTTCTTTATCCGAGAAACGACTCAGTATCCAAGCGAATCCTATAGATAAACTGTCACCCAGGTCATGTACAGCATCAGCCATAATAGCGGTACTGTTGGTTAGCCAACCACCAATAAATTCGATAATAGTAAATGAAACATTAAGGAAAAATGTCCAACCTATACGGTCGTCTTTTCCATGCGAATGGCTATGGCTATGATTGTGCATTTTCCACCTCAAGAACTTTTAAATTTCTTACATTGACTACGTTAAAATTGATAAAGTGACGGATCACTCGTTGATACATCCAACGTTTGATTCCTGATAAGTTAGTTCCTTTTTCGAGATAAAACTCATCAGGGGAATTATAAACACCAAAATCATCATGAATACCTTCTTTTTGTATATAGGTATCTTGACCACGCCAATCTGTATCTGGCGAAGAGAAACACTTTGTTGCAACACCATAACCACAAAATTCGTTTTTTATTTGACTAAATTTGTGCTGTAGTGAACTTAAATATTGTTCATCTAATATAAAGCCTTCTAAGTTTATCCAACGATCCTTGAAATAAACTTCAATCCAACTATGAATGATATATTTAGGTGCTAACCAAAATACATAAGTTGGAATAGCTCCTTTTTGTAATCGCTGCTCAATAGTAAAGCCGTGAAAACGACATTGAATACCTAATCCTCGTAACAAAGCCATCAGCAAGTTACCCTTGGTATTGCATTGTCCGTAACCATCGGCTAAAACACTGCTTGCTGAAATATCATCACTCTCATTGTAACCAAATAATATTTCATCTTTAACAAATTGGTAGGCTGCACCAATTTTGTTGAAGTCATCGAGTTCTTGCCAATTACGCTCAGAAATTAATGATTGAATTGTAGAGTGTTCAAAATTTACTATCTTGGTTTTTTCTAGATATTTGCTATTCATTGATGTTTCCTTACTTTGAACAACCAAAGGTTGATTGTTTATCTTCATTTGGTGTTTAACGTGTTTTCTCAGCAACAGCTAATTCTTGTTTAGCATCGCTTAGTATTCGGTAAGCGCCTCGAAGAATTAACATTGAAATGATGCTACCAATGACGATATCAGGCCAACGCTGTTTCAGCACCATAACGAGTATGCCTGCGATAACGACACCAAGATTTGCAATTACATCATTCGCTGAAAATATCCAGCTAGCTCTCATATGTACTTCATCGTTGTTGTGCTTTCGAATAAGGATGAGACAAATCACATTTGCAACTAAAGCAACCATGCCTACGCCAATCATAAACCAAGAGTGAGGCTCACTTTCACCATACAGCCTTCTAGCAATATCCATTAGAATTAGCACGCCTAACCCCAGTTGGAAATAGCCACTCACTAAAGCAGCATTAGCCTTATGTTGGATTGACTTTCCCACCGCGTATAGTGCAATTGCATAGACGATTGCATCCGCTAGCATGTCTAACGAATCTGCAATTAAAGCCGTTGATTCTGATAACCAACCAAAGCCAATTTCAAAAACAAACATCGAGGCATTGATAGCCAGAAGCCAATAAAGCACCGTTTTTTGCTGGTTATCTTTTAGCTCAACTTCACACCCACAATCGCTCATTTTCATCTCCGATTAACTTGTATGCTCTAACTATAAATCCTATAGTGACTATAGGGTCAAGTTTATTTGGAAATTTTATGAAAATTGGTGAGTTATCGAAAACATCGGGGTATTCAGTACAAACCATCCGATATTATGAAAAGGAGGGCTTGCTGTCAGATCCTGATCGCACTGAAGGGAATTTCAGGTTGTATTCTAATAAGGCATTTAAAGAGCTAGAGTTCGTAAAGCATTGTCGAAGTTTAGATATTCCGCTTAATGATATTAAGCGACTCATTGAATTAAAAAACAAGCCAGAGGAGAGTTGCTCTAGTGTAAATGCATTAATTGATCGGCAACTAACTTTAGTTAATCAACGAATGAAGGAATTGAATGCACTCAAAAAAGAGTTAAAACTAATGGCAAGCTCTTGCGGGTCTGACGGTACAATTGAAGTCTGTGGCATTATCAAGTCATTAGATAGTTGAACTAAATATAACTTTAGATTAGTAGTATTCACAAAGGCAATAATGAAAACCATTGGCAAATTAGCACAATCATTAAATTTAAATGTAGAAACCATTCGTTTTTATGAACGAGAAGGACTGATTACACAACCTGAAAAACCAATATCTGGTTATAGACAATATGACGAATCAATAGCAGGACAACTTAGGTTTATCACAAAAGCCAAAGCGCTCGGCTTTACGTTAAGAGAAATAAAATCGCTAATGTCTATGGACAGCAACTGCGCTCAAGTTGAGCTATTAAACCGACAAAAGTTAGCAATCATTCGAGACAAAATTAATGACCTTCAACGTTTAGAGAAAGTAATTGTGGGTATGACAAATACCTGTATGCAAAACGAAGATCCAACACATTGCCCCATAATTGACTCATTAAAATGATTGACTCCGTACTTGTATACGGAGTTTAGAATGATGGTAATATCAACCAATAGACTTTCAAATGATAAATAAAATATTAGACAGAGTAGGCTCTAGTGGCGTTTGGCTAGCGGCACGGCCTGCCTCCCTGCATTAAGGTCACTTGCATCGGCATTAGGACTAGGCTTCTTCTCTCACTTCGAAGGAATAGCTGTAAATACGCTTTTACCTATTTTTGCATCTTTGGAACTATTGGTAAACTTATACAACTGGCACAAAAATAAAAACCATACCAGAGCTGTCTTCAGCATTCTAGGGCCTGTAGCAGTGCTATTAACGCTTTATCCTCTTTGGCTATATGATTGGAGCACATACCTATTTTACTTTGGTATTTGCTTAATGGTCGTTATGTCGGTTTTGGATATCGTAAAACCAGTAAGGGAGCAAACATGCAACGTATGGCTAATTGCCGTCGTTGAAACGATTAACGGTCAATGTCTGCTTTTCGCTCATAGCAGTCGGATATAAGACTGCTGAATTGTATATTTTGAATTCTAGACCTTACGGCACTAGGCTCTTTTCAAAAATATAAACTGGTCGAATTCGACCAGTTTAGTTTAGTGAGGTGGGTCATAATTTCACATATAAATGCCGCTATTTCCTGTCTTCATTATCGGCATGTGGTCGTTCGGTTGAGTGAACGCTATCAGCTGTTAACAGCGCGCTGCACTCTGACCAAGATTGATCTATTGGATAAATCACAAGGGTGTAAGCGTCTAGCAAAGTGCACCTACCAGTAACTCATCAAATCTCTTAGGCTATTTCCTCGTTTCAATGAGGAGATAACCATGAAAAAATCACGTAGCCTTGCGCAGTGGCGCAACATTATCGAAGAGCAACAAGCTAGCGGGTTAACGGTCGCTGAGTATTGCCAACAACATGCTTTATCAAAAAAGACTTTTTATGCCACAAAAAATAAACTGAGTGCGTCATCGGGTCATTTTATTCGTGCCAAAATCACCAAACAAATCGACGTTATCGAGCGGCAACAGCCGTTCACTCTTGCGATTGGCAATGTAACACTTAGCTTGCCGACAACAACCTCCGCCACCTTCCTAAGTCAATTACTACGCGAGCTTGCCGAATGAAAATGTTCGTTCAACCCGACAGCATTTACTTGCACCGCGATGTTGTGGACTTTCGAAAGTCTATTGATGGCCTTGTTGCTATCGTTGAAAGCGAGTTAAAACGTGATGCCTATACTGGCGCATTATTTTTATTTTGCAATAAAACCAAAGACAAGCTCAAGTTAGTGTACTGGGATAAAACAGGTTTTGCTTTATGGTACAAACGATTAGAAAAGCATAAGTTCAAATGGCCCAGTCAATTAGATACGCTGGAGTTTGAGCTTACCGAGCAACAACTTATTGGGTTATTATCCGGTTATGATGTGCTTGGCCATCAAGCATTGCGTTATCAGTCTGATCTAGAAGAGTGTGAATGACGAGTCAACGATCATTGCCACCACGCCAGTAATTATCTGCTCTGCCAGCAAGAAAATAATCGTAAACTCTGCTAAATTGTGGCCATGAAAATTGATGCCCACTCATTACCTGACGACCCAGAGCAACTCAAGCGTATGCTGCTTGAGCTGCACCTTGTTGTGGCAAAAAAAGACGAAGAATTGGCTAAGAAAGACGCACAAATTCATGAGCTACTTGCAGCCTACAACGCCAAGCTTGCCAAAGAATACGCCAAGAAATCAGAAAAAATGCCAGGTGCGGGTGAGGTCTTCAATGAAGCGGAAGAAACGCTAGATGAACATGATAAAGCGCTATTAGCGGCGTCTGCCGCAGTAAAAAAAGACAAAGCCATCCCTAAACGCACGGCACTGCCAAAGCAGTTGCCCAGAGTTAACGTGGTTGTTGACCTAGATGACAGTGACAAAGTGTGTGATTGCTGTCAAAGTCCCTTGCACAAAATGGGTGAAAGCAGCAGTGAAGCCTTAGAGTTTGTGCCCGCGCATATCAAAGTGATAAAAACTATTCGCCCAAAATATACCTGCCGGCACTGTGAGCGTGAAGGTATTGAAAGTGTGATAAAAACCGCCCCGATGCCCGCAGCACCCATTGCAAAAAGTATTGCCACGCCCAGTTTGCTAAGCCAAATAATCACCTGTAAATACCAGTTTGGCTTACCGCTTTATCGCCAAGAAACACTGTTTGCTAACATCGAAATTGAGTTGAGCAGGCAAACCATGTCCAGCTGGATGATACGTTGTGCACAACTGTTGTCACCCTTGTATCAACGCTTAAAAGAGGTGCTGTTATCTCAAGCGGTTATTCATGGTGATGAAACCCCGTTAAAGGTAATTAACGCGGATAAAGCAACAAGCTATATGTGGGTGTATTGTTGTGGTGATGATAAGGAAGGTAAAGGCCGCAATATTGTATTATTTGACTACAACAATAGCCGAGCAGGCCAATGTGCTGTTGATTTTCTTGCAGGTTACCAAGGGTATCTGCAGGTTGATGGTTATAAAGCTTACGAGCAAACGCAGGCAACACTGGTTGCGTGTCTTGCGCATATACGCCGGAAATTCATCGAAGCCAAAGGAGATAATAAGAAAACGGGTAAAGCGGACGTAGTACTAAACCTCATCGGCAAGCTGTACGGCATTGAGCAAGCCATTAAAGATAAAACGGTTGAAGAAAAATTCAACGTTAGGCAGCAAAAAGCCAAGCCGATAGTGGATGAATTGTATCAGTGGCTGATAAAGCATCAAGACAACATGCCACCGAAAATACCGCTGGGTAAAGCCATTAGCTATGGGATAAATCAGTTTGAAAAGTTCCGGCGTTACCTAGAAGATGGCAGGCTCAGTATTGATAACAACTGCGCCGAGCGAGCAATAAAACCGTTTGTAATAGGTCGAAAAAACTGGTTGTTCTCAAACACCAGCAGAGGCGCCCATGCCAGTGCCACACTGTATAGTCTTGTTGAAACTGCAAAAGCCAACGATATTATGGTGCATGACTATATCTCAATGTGCTTGCAACACCTTACTAAGAAGCCTGATAATATTGACATGCTTCTACCATGGAATATTAAACAGGGCTAGGTGCAGTTAGCTAGACGCTTACAGAATAGGCTCACTAGGTACAGGGTTATTAAGTTCCTTTGCGTGCTCCACGTAATTGCGGCCAACACAAACCACTTTTCCCAGAGCTAAATCCAACGTCTGTCCATTTATATTTTTGTGATGATAATTCATAGCGTGTTCCAAAATTTTTGAAAAGTAGTTAACGGCACGTCAAACTAGGTGCCGTATTGCTGAAAGTAGCCATCAATTAACTCTTGGTTAACGACGTGCCGTGCCTTTCCACCACCAATAACACCGAGGGCGTTTAATGCTGCTTTTCTACGCATTTCAATGCCTGCAGCTTGAGAGTAGTAAGACGAATGAGGATTAATAAACAGTCGTTCTGATACGCCAATTACCAATTTCAGTAATTTCAAAATGCTCTGGCATCGGCATCCCCTCTTTTACCATTAACTCGTCAACCTCTGCTTCAGTGCGCTGCGAGTGAGATGAAGGAAAACGCAAGTCATCTCTTATGCGGCTATTCCAACCTCGTCCTGGACCAATGTCAGGGTTATACACTGGTGCATTATAGTAATCATCGTATTCCCAGTCGATATAACGACCTAATAACGCCAGATTATGTCGTTCAATCTTCTGACCTTGAACAACAGTCTTTAGTTTGATACTCAATTCTAGGTAGGCCAACGGCTGGCCTGCAGTTTTAATAAAAGAACCACCATACCAATAGCTTTGCACATTCAACAGCAAGTAAGGCAATGCTCTTTCCTGCCACTTACTTTGTTCCAGTAGTTCAGGTGCCAGATATGGCGCATGCTCGGGCCAGTTATTTGGATTAACCACTGGCGCACAAAACTCCAACACATCTTGCTCTAACTGGATACGATGCCCAATAAATTTAAGCGCATTAGGCCCCCCTTTAAAACCACGGCCTAGTAATCTGTTTAACATATTTAGGCTCATATTAGCGCTCCACTATAGGATTAACTAACTGTTTACCACTACGTTTGACTTTGGCTATGCGTAGGTTATAAACCTGCTTTACCATCGCTGCTTTTAAAGGCCGGCCGGCATTTTTTAATTGCTGTTGATAACTGCGCAGCCCCAAATAAGGTAAACTATGCGGACTAGTTAACGGTGTACCGCCAACAACAGAGCAGAACATACTAATACTGCGCAATAATCCACTGGGACTTAAGTTATTGGCCCCCGCAAGATTGGGTACTGCATCAAACGGGTTGGCGCGATTTTTTATTATTTTCACCCCCACAGCTTGCGCTACATCACGCAATTTAACCATATTAGCCCCGCCGACATGCACTACCACTTGGTGTTTATCCAACATAATGCCCTGTGCTCGGCATTGCTGCAAAGCGCGAATAAAAATTATTGCCCCTTGACTGTGTACCAGCCATTGTGTGGGTTTCCCCTGAGCTTGCCGTTGACGCAAGGCACTGGCTAAATGCAGAGCATTATGGCTGGGCGCGGCTTCAGGCCTTTTATCCCACCAGCATTCTAGCAAGTCGAGCAAAAAACCCTCGGTTGGGTTATGCACTAGAGTGTAAGCCGGCATAGCAGCCTTAGGATAGGCCACATCTAAATGTGCCCCCATTAACCAAGCTGCTTTTTGAACCTCATTTAACATACCATTTACCGCAGCATAGTCGGTACCTATGGTATAAACATCTTTGCGATCAAGTGACCATGCCCCCTCCATCCCCTCCACTACTCCGGCGGTCTGAGCTTGCCTGTAAGGTAACGCGTCTAGAGTCCTGTTTACCTGATACAATATAGTGCGCTCATTTTTAGGCGACTGTTGTGGTCCTTTCAGTTCCCTATCGTGATAGATATCATGAATAACGATATGCTGGCTAGCTTCGCGCTGATAGCTGATTAGGTAATGATATTGCTTAAACGGATAACGGCTTTTGATTAAACGCCGCGTAGCATCACGCCACCATCCTGCGCTTTGCTCTGGTTGACTGTCATTGCACAATTCAGCAATTTCTTGCCATACATGCTTAACATCAACATCGTTTAATACTTCTAGCATACCCAGAGCCTGATCGGTAAAAATAAGCCGGTGTTGTATAGGCAATATGCTGCCTTTACCTATACCAGCGCTGGCTAACCTCTGTTGCAACGCTTCAGCTTGCACAAGTGGGTAACGGGTAATGCTTGGCGGGTAATCTCCTGATAACTCATTTAGCAGTATCCTTTGCATAATTTAACCGCAATAAAATATCAAAAAACCTAAAACAAACAAATAAAAAACATTACTTTAACATAAGTGACCACCAAACAGCCTAGGCTTTACGCTTTGCTCAATGGTTTATTCTGTGATGAGTGCGTTGCTCTAGCAGTAGTAGAAATAGAGCTGAAAATTACTTATAAAGCTATCCTAAAGCCCACCTAATTTGCTTACTTATTTAAGTATTGTAAAGCTTATTAGATTGGGCTTGATAGAAAGTTTATAATCAAGAAGTGAATTTGTACTTGGCTTTATTAGTTACTGCCAATTACTTAATGATAATTATTACTTAATATCCGGCAAGTTACGACCATAGAAAATTTCGCGCATTTCATGGAAAACTTTTTGGCTGATATCAGCTTGTTCTTGTTTTGTCATCGAGTCGGTGCCAACGCCAAACAAGTAGTTATTTAAATCAGCTTCTTTTAGCATCATTTTGGTGTGAAATAAGTTTTCTTGGTAAACGTTCACATCAATCATCTGAAATGCTTGTTTTGTTTCATCATCCATAAAGTTTTGAATAGACGTAATGGGATGATCAATATAATGCTTAGTCCCACTGATATCACGGGTAAAACCCCTAACACGATAATCGATAGTAACAATATCGGTTTCAAAACTATGAATTAAAAAGTTAAGTGCTTTTAGTGGTGAAATAATGCCACAGGTAGATACCTCAATATCGGCTCTAAAAGTACAGATCCCATCATGCGGGTGTACTTCAGGATACGTATGAACACAGATATGACTTTTATCTAAATGTGCGACTACAGCATCAGGTCTTGGGCCTGGATTTTCAGTGTTATCTGGATTAACTAAAACCGGCTCTTCACTTACCAATATAGTGACACTAGCACCTTGTGGATCATAGTCTTGACGAGCCACATTCAGCACATTTGCACCAATAATATCGGTTACTTCAGTTAAAATATCGGTTAAGCGATCAGCATTATATTGTTCGTCAATATATTCAATATACTCTTGACGATGCTGTTCTGTTTTTGCGTAACAAATATCATATAGACTAAAGCTTAAACTTTTAGTTAAGTTGTTAAAGCCATGCAGTTTCAGTTTTTCAAAAGGTTTTACCACTTATCAAGATCTCCAGCACCCAGCAACGGTTTACGTTGCCCTGTGTATTTAAAATTTAAAGGTAAGTTACTTAGCGCTAATAACGCTAAATGAGTGAGTCACTTCAACACTGCCTGTGAGCATAATTGACACCGAACAATATTTATCAGCCGACAGCTTTACTGCACGCTCAACATGAGTTTCGCTAAGATCATGTCCTGTAACATCGAAATGCAAGTGGATCTTGGTAAAAACACTAGGCACAGTCTCTGCACGCTCTGAAGTCAAGCTGACCTCACAATCTTGAACATTTTGACGCGCTTTTTGCAAAATACTAATAACATCAACTGACGAGCAAGCTCCTGCCGACATTAAAACCATTTCCATTGGGCTTGGTGCTGTACTACCTTCTTTGTTGCCGTCAAAAACAACAGCATGTCCGCTGCCAGAGCGGCCTATAAAGGTATTATTATCTAACCATTTTACTTTTGCCTGCATGATACGGTCCCGACTAAAAAACAGGGCGACATTCTACGTAAAATTGACCGAGGTATCTAGTTAAATCGGCTCAGGACTTAGCCTAATCAAATAGCTCAGCTATGGCTGTATCAAATAAATTTTTGATAAGAATAGATATTTCTGTAATAAATTCTAATTGCTTTTTTGTTGCTTTAGTTTCTAGCACACTGCTTAACACTTCTTGCATATCATACATAATGCTATCAACTTCACGAATAATCATACTACGATGGTTAATCTCAAGTTGTGTATGTTGCATGCACAAATTAATTATTTGCTCGGCAATGGTTTCTTCTAAAACTTCATCTATGGTTTTTGTTGTCATTTCGCCCGTTGGCTGCTCGAATATCGACAAGTGCTCCGTTAAGAACATGATAAGATGCTCGTATCCTGCTTTATCTGTCACCATAATCTTACACCAAAAACGTTATAACAAATCGGGGCTAATGCCCCGATCAACTACAGTGTTATCTAGAAGCTTAAACCTGGTGATAATTGCTCAGGCATAACCACTTGCTCTAACTCAACTGAAGCAACGGGGTATGCGCAATAATCAGCAGCATAATAAGCACTTGCTCTGTGATTACCACTAGCGCCAATACCACCAAATGGCGCAGCTGAACTCGCACCGGTTATAGGGCGATTCCAGTTAACAATGCCGGCTCTAATACGACGGAAGAAATGCTGGTAAAGTGCAGCACTATCACTTAGCAAACCTGCCGACAAGCCGAAACTAGTGTTATTAGCCGCATCTATGGCTTGATCAAAATCCGTAAAACGGAACACTTTTAATAATGGGCCAAAATGCTCGTCATCTGGAAAATCTTTAATCTCAGTGCAATCAATAATTCCTGGTGTTACTAAGGCAGTATTCACATCAAGGTGTTGCATTTCTACTAAAGGTTTCCCCCCTAATTCAGCTAACTGTTGTTGAACAGCTAACATGCCTTTAGCGGCTGCAACTGAAATCATAGAGCCCATAAATGGCTGCTCTTGAGCATCGTAAACGTCAACTTTAATATTGCGTGTTACTTCAATCAAGCGTTGTAAAATAGCATCGCCACTGACGTCAGCGGGTAAAAATAGTTTACGTGCACAAGTGCAACGCTGACCAGAAGAGATAAAGGCTGATTGCACAATATCATGCACAACCGCTTCAATATTTTGTACATCTTTTACAATTAAAGGGTTATTGCCACCCATTTCTAAAGCTAAAATTTTATCTGGACGTCCTGAGAACTGCTGGTGTAAATAATGGCCAGTGCGAGAGCTACCAGTAAAGAATAAACCATCAATTTCATCATTAGCAGCAATGGCTTTACCTGTTTCAACTTCGCCTTGAACTAAGTTTAATACGCCTGCCGGCAAGCCAGCTTGCTGCCACAGTTTTACTGTTTCTTCTGCAACTTTAGGCGTTAACTCTGACGGTTTAAAAATAATAGTATTACCGGCTAATAACGCAGGAATAATATGACCATTAGGTAAGTGACCTGGGAAATTGTATGGACCAAATACGGCGACTACACCATGAGGCTTATGACGAATAAAAGCTCTACCTTGTGGCATGGCATTCTCTTTTTCACCAGTACGCTCTTGATAAGCACGAATAGAGATATCAGCTTTACCAATCATGGCGCCAATTTCAGTACGAGATTCCCATAAAGCCTTGCCTGTTTCTTGCGCTATCGTTAGGGCTAAATGCTCTTTATTGGCAGCTAATAACTCAGAGAACTTTTTAATAATAGCTACGCGCTCGTCAAAGCTTAAGCCTGCCCAATCATATTGCGCTTGGCGTGCGGCAGCAATAGCTTGATTTACTTGCTCTGCCGTTGCCGACTGGCCTTGCCAAATTTGTTGATTTTTAGCCGGATCAACCGAGCTAAAAGTAGCCCCCTTACCTTCAAGCCATTGGTTATTAATAAACTGTACTGCGTTATTCATTGTTATCCCCTAATTAAATGCTGGTTACTCTTACCCAATCGCCAGCGGAAACATTAAGCGCGGCGGCAACATCAGCTGAAATTACCACTTGCTGCTGCGGTAAATTAACCTCTAATTCACAGCATGTTGCCCTAAAATCAGCGAGTCTTGTATTGCAAATTAAGTAAGTCTGCCCTACGCCAACACTGGCTACGCTAACTTGTAATCTGTGACTGTTTTGCACTGAGCGTATATGCTCCACTCTAGCCTCTACTGTTGGGCCAGCATCAAAAATATCGACATAGCCGCGGCTAGCAAAACCTTCCGATTTTAATAAAGCCAGTGCAGGCTTTGTTTGCTCATGCACCTGACCAATCGCCGCCTGAGCTTCTTTGCTTAGCAAACTAACATAAATAGGATATTTCGGCATTAACTCAGCAATAAAAACCTTTTGGCCAATACCGGTTAAATAATCTGCCGTGGGGAAATCTACAGAGAAAAAGTGCTCTTGCAGCCATTGCCAAAAAGGCGAACTGCCATCAGCATTTGAAATACCACGCATCTCAGCGATAATACGATCAGAAAAACGCTGTGAAAATTCAGCTAAAAATAAAAATCGCATTTTAGATAATAAACGGCCATTATTTTTTTGCCTTTTGCTTTCACGTAAAAATAAGGTGCATAACTCAGTGACTGCGGTGTAATCATTACACAAGGTAAGAATATCGACTGTCTTATACACGCCTAATGAACGTGAGCTATGCACAACCTTACCTAGATGATAGTGATAAAAAGCATCATCTAAGCCTACTGCTGCTTCTAGTCCGCTAGTACCACATACTTCACCAGTTGCAGTATCTTCCAATACAAAAAGATAACCTTCATCCCCTGGCTGTTGTACCTCTTTAGTAAAAGATTGCTCAGAGCGACTAATTTTTCGCATCAGCAATTCTTCATTTACTGGTAACGATGTAAAGCCATGACCAGACTCTACGGCTATGTCATACAAAGCAGGATAATCATCTGCACGAATAGGGCGAACCACCATCATCGTTGCTTACTCCATGTTAACTCTATCATTTTAACGCTACAGCCTTATTACAGTTTGATGACGTTATTACGCAAATAATTCAACGCAATATTAGTGCAATATTTGCCTGCATTACTGGGCCTTTTGCGGCTCATTATTACAGATAAAATAACAATTGTCTTGCATACCCACTGAATGCAAAGCCAACAACAATAAGGCTTATAGATAGATTCTCACAAGAAGTGAATATTTATATTTCGAGATTTATATTTCGATATGTAACCTAGTTAAATCGGTATTAGCTAACAAGGTCATTTTTTCATTTGTTAACTTAGCAGCAGCTAGCCAGCGTAAAGACTCTTCATTGTTAATTAACTTGGATCGCTTTAGGCTTTGCCATTGCACATAAGTTTGCGCCTGCAATAACACTTTAGTTAATAAACTAGTGTTGTCATTATCTATGCCTTCAGCCAATTGCTCTAAGGTCTGACATAGCGGCTGCCTTTTTAGCTGCCAGCGTGAAGTGATATCCGCATTGAGTTCAGCGGCAAATTCCACCATGCTATCACTTAAAAAGCTAGCATCTGGCAAAAGCGGGTCTAGGGTTTCAATTAACACTGTATCGCGCATTTTTTGCGCATTTAGGATCTGTTGATGTTTCTGCTGCTGATAAATACGTAAATAACTGCGCGTTACAACAATATAACCCAGGCTTTGAAATAACCCAGTACAAAAAGCGCTAAATTCATTTAATCCCTCATGCTGCGCTAAGGCTCGCGCTGCTAAAGATACCGCAAGGGAGTGCTGCCAAATTCGTGATTTTAACCCCGAAAAGGGGTCGGTTGAGTGAGGTAACAAACGCTTTAATGCATATACAGGTACAATCTGCTGTAAAGCCTCAATACCAAAAAGTCGCAAAGCGACTTTACTATCTTTAATTAAACCGCCAGACGCGGTTTTATTACGATATTGTGGTTTATTAACTAAGCGCAATAAATCTTCTTTCAGCCAACTTATGTTGCTAACCGTATCATTTAACTTAGTGATAGTGACAGCTTGAGTACTTAATAGATCTAATAAAGAGTAAAATGACGGCTCTAAATTAAATAAAACTGACTCAACATGTTCAATATTATGTAATTTTAAAAACAACTCATTAGACACTTCATCATGCAAGTGTGCTTGAGCAAACACCGTAAACTTAGCTTGGATCTTTTGCGTTTTTTGTTTTGCTCGTCTAGCTTCGGCTTCAACTTGCAACAAAGTGCGTTCAGACGAGGGTTCTACTGTTTTAGTGGGTTCATAATGTATCCGGCTAGCAGATGGATCTACCCCAACTAAATGATCTAGAAAACGGCCATAAAAAACGTCATTATTAGATGAGGAAGATTGCATTAGTGCCGTAGAGTCCTTTTTTACATTTATATTAATGCCGCAATACTGCAAGTGGATTTTAATTCAGTCAAGCACAAAGCTAACTTGCCTTTGTCAACTGTAAGAAATTAGCTAATAATTGCTGACCTTGCTGACTTAAAATAGCTTCAGGATGAAACTGCACGCTATGAAGAGGTAAAGAGGTATGACTCAGCCCCATAATCTCATCAAGATTTTGTTGTGTGTCTGTGGTCCATGCGGTCACATTTAACTCTGTAGGCAATGTTGTCGCATCAACAACTAAAGAATGATATCGCGTTACATCTAACGGATTAGCTAAACCGGTAAATACCGAGCTGTTATTGTGTGTTATCAGTGAGTTCTTACCATGCATAACCTGCTTAGCCCGAATCACTTTAGCGCCAAAAACTTGCGCTATAGCTTGGTGCCCTAAACAAACCCCTAAGATAGGTAGTTTATCGCTAAAATATTCAATAGCTTGCATAGAAATACCCGCATCATCGGGCGATTTAGGGCCTGGCGATATAACCAGATACTCCGGCGCTAATGCTTTTATTGCTTGAATAGTTATATCATCATTTCGCTTAACTACGACCTGTTGACCTAAAACCGCAAAGTATTGCATCAGGTTGAAAGTAAATGAATCATAGTTATCTATTATTAATAGCACTTAATATCTTTCCATTTCATTTTTTTAGTCTACACTCAATGTTAGATACAAAATATTTACCCAATAAGCACATTAATTAAACTAAAACCACTTACATTAACAAAAAACCAGTTCTCTTTTTAAAATAATACTAATTTAATCAATAATATATATACTACCAAGCTTTAGTTATACTTATAAAACTACACTAATTTAGAAAAATTCATCATGTAGTCAGGTAACCGAATGCTAAGACCCCTTTTACGTTGTCAACTTTTGTTATTTTATATTTTGTTCAACGTAATTGCATCCACTAACTTTTCACATGCAGCACAAAGCAATACAGCCAAATCTATCGCTTTTTATTACGCTAATATGGATTCAGTTCGTGAGCTATTAAGCTATCAGCGTGTTGTTATTGAGTCTTCAAGTATTTCAGCCTTACAGTTACAACAACTTAAATCAGCCAATACCGAAGTCTTTGCCTATTTAAGTGTAGGCGAGGCTAACCCCTCAATTGCTCAGCTGTACCCTAAGGCAATAATCGGTAACAACAAGCAGTGGCAAGCAAAAATAATGGATGCTAATCAACAAGATTGGCGTAATTACTTAGTGCAAAAAGCACAACAATTAAAGCAGCAAGGTTATGACGGCGTATTTTTAGATACCTTAGATAGCTATCAACTAGCAGTAAGTCCAAAGCAATATGCAGCACAGCAACACGCCCTTGTATCACTTATTGACCAACTTCAAGTTAGCAACGGCAACTTAATTTTAAACCGTGGTTTTAACCTTTTATCACAGTTAAAAAAGCCCCCCTATGCCGTTGTCGCTGAATCATTAATTAATGGCTACGATGTAGAGAATAACGCTTACTTCAGACAAACAAGCCAAGATACCTTATGGCTTTCAAGTCAATTAGATAAAGTAAAGCAAGCTGGTATAGAAGCCATAGTTATCGATTATTTACCACCAGAGCAAGCCGCACGAATAGAAGCTGCTGGCGCTATTCAGGCTCGTGGCTATACACCTTATATCAGCGATGGGCTCCTTAGTCAGTTTGGTGTTTCAAGCCATTACCCTATAGCGCGCAGGGTATTAGGCTTTTATGACGGTAATTCTGAGCTAAAAAAACAATCTTACTGTCACCGTTATTTATCCGTATTAATTGAATACTATGGCTATGTGCCGCAATGTGAAAATATCCATGATTTTCCATTAACAGCAAATAATCGTCATCAGTTTGCTGCGGTTATCTATTGGTTAGCTCAAACCAGTTATAACAATAAGGCAGTACAAACAAGTATTGAGCAGGTAATTAACCAAGTTCCTACCGTTTTTATCGGCAAATTACCTGATAATTCAGAAATACTGTCTTTATTAGGCTTAAAAGCAGCAGGTAGCTATGAGGGTAAATTAAGTATTCATAATGCATCGCTAACCTACCCGCTACCCAGTGCGTTGCCTAATCAGTTTACCCGCTACTTAAGTACTGATCCTGGACATAAAATACTGGCCAGCTTGTATGATCAGAAGCAACAGCAAGGCATTGCAGTGGCAAGCACAACTTGGGGTGGCGTTTTACTAGAACCGCTCAACGTACAAGAGTTAATAAATAATCGTAGTCGTTGGCCGTTAGATCCCTTTGAGTATCTAATGCCCTTATTAAAATTAGAGCAAATCCCCGTACCCGATATTACAACAGAGTCTGGACGGCGTGTTATTACAGCCCATATTGATGGCGATGGTTTTCCATCAGTCGCTTGGCTGCCAGGCAAACCTTTTGCAGGTCAATCAGTTTATGAGCACATTTTAAGCCAATCAACTTTACCTCATACGGTATCTGTTGTTGAAGCAGAAATAGCCAAACATGGCCTCTACCCAGATATAGCCGATAAATTAGAGCAGATAGCGCGTAAAATTTTTCAATTAGATAATGTAGAAGTGGCATCCCATACTTTTAGTCATCCTTTTTTTTGGGACGAACGAATTAATGTGACAACAAAACTCTATGGCGATTCTTTACCTGTTCCTAATTACACCCAAGATTTAAACCGCGAAATTGATGGTAGCGTTAATTACATTAATCAGCAATTGGCGCCAAAAGATAAGCCAGTAAAAGTATTTTTATGGTCTGGCATGGCCAACCCTACTGAAGACGTTATAGCTAAAACTCAACAACTAGGCTTATTAAATGTAAATGGAGGTAATACGTTTATATTAAAAGATAACTATTCTATCTCCCAAGTTTACCCACACCTAAATTGGTATAAAGACGGTGTTCAAGTTTATGCACCTACCATTAATGAAAACTTATATACCGCCTTGTGGACAGCAAATTATAATAGCTACTCACGGGTAACTGAAACCTTTGACTTATTAGGTAAACCAAGACGGTTAAAGCCAGTTAGTATTTACTATCATATGTATTCTGGTGTTTATCCAAGCTCACTTGCGGCGTTAAAACAGGTTTATAAATGGGCTCAACAACAAACACTCACCCCATTATATTTAAGTGAATATGCACAGCGAGCGACAGCTTTATATGAAACGGGTATAGCTAAATCAATTAATGACACTAGCTGGTACATTAGTAGCACTGGAATAAAAAGCTTACGTATTGCTTCTGACTTTACATTATCAGCACAAAGTGAAGGCATCGCCGGTGTAACTTCAGGCCCCGACGGCCGCTATGTGAGTTTAACCCAAGCGCGTAGCAAGTTAACCGCTGCCACTAATAAGCAAGATTTTAACGGCAATGTGCACCTAGAATCAGCTAATGGTCAAATTCAACACTGGCAAAGAACCTCTAAAGGCATTCACTTTACAATACAAAGCCATCAACCTTTAGATATCATCTTAGCTAAGGCTCAAAATTGCAGTATAGCCTCTAATAACAGCAAGCTAATCAGCAGTCTTGCTAGCAAAAGTAACATGCGTATTACTAGCCCTGAGCAGGGTTATTTTGATATTAGTGTCGCTTGCTCTTCTACCCAAATTGGGGAGCCAGATAAGTGAGAAAAATAGATAAACCTATTCCTGAGCAAGCGCATACCTATGCTAATAGCAAAAAGTCTCGGATAGTTTTAATTAATAGAAGAACGCTAATTACGCTAGCTGGCGTTACCTTAACCCTATTATGGTTACTGCAACCCAATAAAGATTTACTTGTTAGGATGATGGAAGATGCTCAAGATCCAAATATTGCTATCGCCTTTTTAGAGGTATTACAAGACGACAGTTCTCCTTCGTTAAAGTTAGACTTAGTGCTAGCAAAACAATACGCAAATTTAACAAACTACCAACAAGCAATAACTGAACTGGAGCCATTATCTCGCTTTATGGGCTCAGAGTTTGAGGCACCTGCAAAACTGCTCTATGCCACTAGCTTATTGCAATTGAGCTTTAATGGTGAGCAATCTTCAACAGCAAAATTAAAACAGTTTTTGCACAATGAAATAAAAGTGCAACCCAGCGCTAATGCAGAGCAATTCGCAAGTTATGCCCTGCAAATTGGTCAGCCCAAGCTGGCATATCAATTATTAAGTCAGCAAAATACAAAAAACCATACACAACTTGCCGATTTGGCCTTACAAGCAAACTTTAATCAAAGAGCAATTCAACACCT
The DNA here is from genome assembly GCF_050936095.1 of Rheinheimera sp. WS51. NCBI lineage: Bacteria > Pseudomonadati > Pseudomonadota > Gammaproteobacteria > Chromatiales > Chromatiaceae > Rheinheimera > Rheinheimera sp. WS51. The sequence goes on along the minus strand of NZ_JBOTRC010000001.1, from coordinate 606,896 downwards.
CAAACAAGATTTTCAACAACAACCAACAACTGAGCAGTTTGTGACATTAGTGAGCTTGTTTGCCAGCGAGCAAAATTGGCAAGCTGGCACTCACTTTATTGAATACAATATAACTAAAGTTGACTGCCAGCTGGGCTGTTTGCAAACATTAATCAATTTTATGCTAAGTGCAAACTTACCTGAAAAAAGTGTTAACTATGCGCTAAAAAAAGCGCTGCAAAGTAGCGACACTAGCGATTGGCTACAAGCCAGCCAATTATTTGCGGCCAATGGCAATACCCAAGCCGCTGCCACCTGGTTAGCTAAGGTCGTCAAGCAGCAGCCTAGTTTTGCCCATATTAAACAATTACACGACTATCAGTTATGGCTGGGCAAACCGGGAAAAGCATTAGAATTAACGAAGTTAATGCTCCAAAAAAGTACAGATCCGACTATTTTACGCCAAGGTCTAGCAGAAGCAGCGACCGAAAGTGATGTATTAGCCTTAAGTGATTTTTACTATCAGCTAGCCTTGCAAAATCAACTCAGTGATCAACAAAAAACACAATGGTTAGACTATAACGATAAAGCCTATGGTGCTGAGCAGACCCTTGTGCGCTTACAGTCCCTGTATCAGCGCTATCCTGAGCAAGCTTATTATTGGTTTGCTTTAGCCCGTATTTATAACTTTATTGGCGAGCAAGATAAAATTATTCAACTTTGGCAACAGCTAAACCTTGATAGCACGTTAAATTACCAAGAAGCAGAATACTTTGCTCAGGCTTATCTTGCGCTAGGCCAGCCGGATAAAGCCTTAGCTTTGTTTAAAAAGCACACTCCCTTAATCAGTTTAAACTTAAATCAATTAGCCACTTTAGACGCATTAGCTAAATATGTTGGTGACAATAAAACCCAACGTCTAATCCAAGAGCTGCGCATAGCGCGTAAAGATCGCACTATTGATCCTTATGCATTGCTCAGTAGTTATAAGGTAAATAACGAAACGGATCTTAAACTGCTTTGGCAATATTATTTAGACAGCGGGTCTCTTGTTGTCTTATCGCATATTTTAAATTATGCAATCAATGCTAACAACACGCAGTTAATAAACCAGGTTGAGCATAATATTGAGCAAAACTTAAAGCAAAATATGAGCTTAGACGTACAACTGCTTCGTTTAAGTCTAGCCACATATCATCAAGATGTTATTCAAGCAAAACAGCTTTTGGTCAAGCTTCATACTCAGTACCCAGACAATCAGCAGATTATTGAAAGTAGCTTTTGGCTAGCGATTAGTACAGAAGATAAAAAATGGCTGAGCAAACTATATTGGCAATTAGTACCCAATCTGCAACACAATAGTACGTTTTTTCAACCCTTGGCTTATGCCGCTCAACTTTTGGGCTTAAGTGAGCAAGCCCAATTATGGTATCAACGGTTGGATGAGTCTGAATATGCCTCTGCCGCCAATAAATTAGCTTGGGCCTTATTGCTAGAGCAACAAGGTAATGAAGAGCAAGCGCAAATTTTGCGCTGGTATGTACTCACCACACTGGCCGAGCAGTTAAGACAGTTGCCTCAAGGTGAGTTAAGCTATCAAGCATTACTTAGCTTATTTGTATCACCCGCCTATGTAGCAACTAAACAACAATTGGCCTTACAACAGGCCTATCAACAAGATAGTGTTACACCATTTTCTGAGCTCTATACAGATATAACCAGCGTCGGTTTACAGAGACTCGCTTATTGGCAAGCCCACTCCGTCATTGAACGTACAAACTTTAATGACAGCATTCAGCTAGCAATAGCCCTTGCTTATAATGATGACAAAACAATTAAAGCCATTACTAGCGCAAGCAGCAGCTTAACACCGCTTGAGCGAGCAACAGCACTAAGCAAAATAGGCCAAAACTTCTCGGCTTGGCAAACAGCCGAGCACTCTTTACACGCTGGTACAATTAAGCAGCAAATCGCACCTTTACAACGCTTTTTAGCAAATGCACATAACTTACATAGTCACGGCGTTAGATTTGAACACACTAACTATGATAGTTGGCAAATTAATACCGAACAGTTAAGTTACTACCAACCAATTTATAATGGCTTATTTAGGCTAGATTATCAGCTTGAACATGGCACAGCAGCATCGACTATTGTTGATAATTATAATAGAGACTTACTGCAACTTAACTGGAAAACCCGTAATTGGTCTGCATTTAGTGGCTTAGAGTTTTCGCTGTCGATGAGTGATAGATTTAAGCAAACCATTTTCGGCCAACAATTGAAACTTAATTGGCAAAGTTCGCCGCGTATTTCGCAACAAGTAGAGTTACGCAACAATATGCCAAGCAAACAAAGTCAGAATTTATATTTATTAGGCTATGAAGATAGGTTGCAATGGCGCGGTGCTTGGCAAGTAAACCGTTACGAGCAAGTTAGTTTAACCGTCTCAGCTGCCGAGTTTAATTCTGACTTTTCAGATTATATTGGTCAGCAGTTACAAACCTCATTACGCCTAAGCGAACAGCTAAGCTTGCATCCAAATTGGCAGCTCTATAGCCAATTCGACTATCATAAAAATAACTTAAGCACCCAGCCTTTAAGTGTAATATCAACTTATTTTCCATCTAAGACGATCAATGCAGCTGATTTTATAAGCCAAGACTATCGGCGGCTAACACTTGGCCAAACAATTATTCATGGTAATGTCGGTGAGCCAGGACCCGATGATAAGCCACCACGCTTTAGTCTAGACACGGCTTTGGGCTATAACTTACTTACTTCAGAGTTAGATTACAGTATTAATTTTAGTGTGGGTATTCCACTATTTGGCAGTGACGAACTATTTTTCAAAACAGCTTGGCAAAGTGCTGACCAAAACGGTCAAAAAAATCTAAGTTGGAATCTAGGTTATTTTATTGATTTTTAAAATTAAGGAGAAGAATGTGAAAACCTTATGGGTAATCATACTAATGTTGATGATAAGTGCCTGTGCCACACAATTTAATGGCTCAAGCCCTGTGCTAGACAGTAATAAAACCGTATATATTATGCCGCTTGAAAACCAGTCAAGTATGCCAATGGCGCAAAGCCAGGCTGAACAATTATTGGCTTCGGTATTAGCAGAGTCAGGGCTTAATGTTATGCTCTACCCAAAGCGTAATGTTAATGATCTGCAAGCCAGCTTAGAGCCACAGCAACGTCTAACGGAAGCAAAAAACTGGTTAGCAAATCAGCCTAGTGGCTATGTCATTACAGGTTCAGTGCAAGAATGGCAATATAAATACGGTTTAGATGGCGAGCCCGCTATAGGCGTTACACTTATTTTAAGTTCGACTGAAAGCAATACTTTATGGCGTGGTTCAGTTTCTAAGAGTGGCTGGGGCCGTGAGTCACTATCTCATATTGCTTTAAAAGCTTTTGACAACTTACTTGATGCGTTGAACTGGGAATAATTGCTCTATGCCGATTAATAAGCGCCGTCGCGCTAATGCTATTTTTGTACGACTATTATTAGGCAGCGATCGCCAACTTTTTGCTTGGTTTGAAATGCTTGTCGTCTCTTTTGCAGCTGCACTTATTTGGCTATATCTCTCAGCATTACCCCATGAAGTAGCAACAGATTATTTTTATTGGCCTATGTTAGGTCCAATTTTAATTGCGCTACGCTATGGTTTTGGCCGTGGCATGATGAGTTTTATCACTTTATTAATTTTAGCTGGGGCTTTTAATCGCTTAGCTGATATGCAAATTGATATTAGTATTTCAGTTGCCGTAGGAACCGCTGTTATTACCATGTTAGTAGGTGAGTTTCGTGACCATTGGTACGATATCAACCAGCGTTATGAATTAAACTACCGTTATATGGAGCAAAAACTAGCCAGCTTTACGCAAAACTATCACCTGTTAAAAGTATCGCATGACCAACTAGAACAACGCGCCGCGGGCAAACAAATTAGTTTGCGCACGGGTATCCATTTAATACAGCAACAAATTAATTCTTCCCCAGATAAACAGTTAATAAATATAGCGGATAAATCTTTACAGGTTTTCTCTGACGTTATAGGTTTATTTCAAGCTGGTCTTTATGAAGTTAAACATAATCAGATACAACCTCAAGCTTTAGCAAAAATAGGGGCAAAGCATCAGTTATATCCAGATGATTTAATGCTTAACGATGCTTTTGAGTCTAAAGCTGTTCTCTCACCATTAAGCTTTCTTGATCATAAATCACAAAATCTCAATTACCAACTTGTTATCCCTTTAGTTGACTTACGAGATGAGATAAAAGCCATCGTTCTAGCAGAGAAAGTACAGTTTATTTCGCTAACCGATAGCAATATTGCATTAATCGCTCTATTAGCCAGTTATATTGCCAATATCACTTCTAACGATTTATTTGCCCCTATTTTATATCCTGAGCAAGGACAATTATTCTGCGACTATCTTAAAAATCAACATTGGTATATGCATAAATATAGCGTAGATAGCGTTCTAGTTGTGTTTTATGACAATAGTAAAACCCAATCTTTAAACTTATATCAAGTCACTGATTATAGAAGAGGCGCTGATGTTTACTGGGCTTGTCAACGCAAAGATGGCAGACAGGCATTGTGTGTACTACTACCGATGACTTCATTAATCGAGGCTAATCATTTTATTGAGCGTATAACAGCCTTGCTAGGAAAAAACACTGAGTTAAACGCTACAGAACTTGATGTTGTAGGGCCATTAATTGTTAGTCAGCAGTTGCCGCAAGTAAATAGCCTACTAGAAGACTTAGGAGCATTAAATGAAGATATGGTTGATTCTGCAAACGATTCTTTTTGAATCGGCCAGTCTCTATCTATTAGGTCTTGATCAACTAAGTACTTTAGGTTGGCTAGGCTATGCCATCAATCATGCTATAAGTACTGCAAGTTTCACGCTTTTCTGTTGGTTAGTCTTACCTATGAAATACAAAAGTCCGGTTATACCGGCTATGGCTTTTATTTTTGTTATTGCTTTTAGTATGCCGGTTATTGGTATGCTTGGTTTAACATTGATTTTTTTAATTGCATTGTATTTTCCCAAAAAGAAAACCGACAAAGGGTGGAAACGTTCAGAAATATTAGAGCTACCATTAAATACAGATATTTTTGAAGGAGAACGATATGGTACCTCTGCGCTTAAAGATATTTTATTGTTTAACCCATCAGAGGAGCGCCGATTAATCGCTGTAAATGCTTGTCGTTTTTTACCACAACGTGAAGCTATGCCATTATTAAAGTTAGCCCTAACCGATAAAGTTGATGACGTTCGGTTATTAGCTTATGCCGCAATTGAAAAAATTGAGTTTGCCATTAATCAAAAAATTGATGAGCTAAATTCTGACTTAAAAAATTATGACGCTTATTATCAAATTTCTACTTTGTATTGGGAGTTATGTTATTTAGGTATAGCTGATGGCCCTTTAAAACAGCATTATCTAACACAAGCGAAACAGTACCTACTAAAAGCTGAAGAAATACAACCCACAGCGCCAGCTCAACTAAAACTAGGCCGCGTTTTACTTGAACTGCAAGATTATCCTAACGCGATACATTATTTGCAACAAGCTAGTCAGAACGGCTTATTATTACGCCAAGTAGCGCCCTATTTAGCTGAAGCGGCTTTTGCTACAGGTAATTATCAAAGCATTAAGCCTATGCTAAATAGCCTACCGACTGCTGCTGGTGAAAATCTTGATGAGATTAAGGAGTACTGGTCTCGTGAAGCATATTGATATTTGCTTGTTACTTGAGGGCACCTACCCCTATGTCCGTGGCGGTGTCTCTAGCTGGGTGCATCAATTAATTACTGGTCTACCTCACTATAAATTTTATTTAGTCTTTATTGGTGGCAGTAAGGCATTTTATGGCAAGCAACACTATGAATTACCAGATAATGTGGTTGGTTTAGAAGAGCATTATTTAATGGACAGAGACGGCATATTATCACCTAGAGCAAGACGGGGTAAAAAGCAGGCTTTTAGTATGTGGCAGGCGATATTATCGCGCTTTAGCAATAGTGAGCAATCACTGTCTGCAGATCAGCTTGACATACTAATACAACAATTAGGCCATGATAACGGCCTTAGCTACGATGATTTTTTATATAGTGAACGTTCGTGGCAGGTGCTGGTTGATTTATATTTTTCACAGTCGGCTAATCAATCTTTTGTCGATTACTTTTGGACCTTCAGGAATATCTATAGCCCATTATTTACCCTAGCCAAAATAGCAAGACAATTGCCTAAAGCCACTATGTTTCATAGCATTTCTACCGGCTACGCAGGTTTTTTAGGTGCCTTAGCCAAACAAAGCCAAAAGGTCCCCTTTTTATTAACTGAACATGGCATCTACACAAAAGAACGTACTATCGACTTAACCCAAGCTAGTTGGATTAAAGATCGTCATAGTGCCTTAGATACCAGTATTCACAAAAAAATGGAGCTAACACGGCAAACTTGGATCAGTTTTTTTCAACAACTCGGTCGCACAGCTTATGATCAAGCTAATGATATTATTGCGTTATATGATGGCAATCGGCAGCGGCAAATAAAAGACGGTGCACCAGTTGAAAAAACAGGCATTATAGTTAATGGCATAAATATGCAACGCTTTGCTCAAGCTTACCAACAGCGCAATACGTCTCCGCCTAAGGTGGTCGGTTTAATTGGCCGTGTGGTGCCTATTAAAGACATTAAAACCTTTATACGAACAATTCGAGTTGCTATTAATCAACAGCCCGATCTACAAGGTTGGATAATAGGACCAACAGAAGAAGATCCTAACTATGTTAAAGAGTGTGAGCTGCTAATTAATAGTTTAGATCTTAAGCAACATGTTAAGTTTCTAGGCATGCAAAATGTTGCAGAGATCCTACCTAAACTAGGCGCTTGTATGCTGACCTCAATTAGTGAAGCTCAGCCTTTAGTTTTACTAGAGGCTATGGCTGCAGGTATACCCTGTATTGCGACTGATGTTGGCGCTTGCAAAGAGATAGTTGAAGGCATGAATGACCAAGACCAACAGCTTGGTCGCTGTGGTTACATTATAAATATTGCTGATCCTAATCAAGCTAGCCAAGCCTTGTTAACCTTGTTGTCTGATGATGAGCATTGGCAACAGATGTCTGAGAATGGCTATCAGCGAGTAAAAAAATACTACCAGGAAGCAACTATGTATCAGCGGTATCAAAGCCTATATCAGGAGTACTTATCGTGGCAGGAATAGGTTTTGAGCTTAGACGGATCCTGAAGAAAAATACTCTTTTATCCTATTTAGAAGCCTATGGTTTAGCTGCTGTGGTTGGCTCAGGACCTTGGGTGCTATCTATTTTAGCCTTAATGATAATAGGCATGCTCAGTATTGGCCGTGTATTGCCAAGCACGCTTATTATTCAATACTTAGTATTAGTCACCTACATGATGGCTGCATCGTTAATTTTAAGTGGCTTATTTCAGCTGTTACTCACACGTTTTATTTCCGATAGAATTTTCGAAAAAAAAGAGCAACTTGTCACGCCTAATTTATTAGGTTGTATGATGACAGTTTCAGTATTAGGCAGTGTATTAGCAATAACAGCACTTAGTTATACTTCCTTACCTCCTGCGATAAAAACCGCTCTATTCTGTGGTTTTATTGCCTTATGTAACTTATGGTTAATTATTGTTTTCCTAAGCGGTATGAAACAATATTACCGAATTGTTGTAACCTTATTAGGGGGTTATAGCATTATGGTTTTAGCATCATGGCTTTTACCCCCTAATGGCTTAGTTGGCTTATTAATTATTTTTGCTGCGAGCCAAGGCTTAATTGCGTTTATTTTATTATTTTTTGTACTACGCAATTACAGCTCAGATTCACTGGTTTCATTTCAATTTCTAAACAGGCGTAAAGCTTTTTACTCTTTAGCTTGGTGTGGCTTGTTATATAACCTAGGCGTATGGGTCGATAAGTTTGTGTTCTGGTTTCACCCTGAGGTGTCATTTAACGTTATAGATGTCTTTCGCGCCTCTTATATTTATGACCTGCCTATTTTTATTGCCTATTTAGCCATTATTCCGGGAATGGCGGTTTTTATGCTTCATATGGAAACAGATTTTGCAGCATCAAATGAAAAATTCTACAAGACAGTACGTGAAGGCGGTACGTTAGAAGCCATCTTTTTACTAAAAGACAAAATGGTGCTGGACTGTAAAAACAGCTTATACCAAATATTTAAAATCCAGGGGATTACACTCGCGTTATTGCTTCTGTGGAGTGAAGAAATACTTACTTTATTACAAATAGATTTAGCTTATCTGCATTTGCTATACGTCGACTTAGTCGGTGTATCATTACAAGTTCTTGTAATGGCTATCTTAAATGTGATGTTCTATTTAGATAAACGCTATCAGGCCCTAAGCTTAATTATTGTTATGGCCAGTACCAATCTTATCTTCTCAGAATTATCGGTTCAACTTGGCCCGCAGTTTTATGGCTATGGTTTCGCCTTATCTATGCTTATTAGCACCCTTGTCGGACTTATACTCATTAATAGACAGTTTCTGCGTTTAGAATATGAAACTTTTATGCTACAACGCTAAGTGCTATAGCCTAGTTGACTAGGCTATAGCTATTACACTGCGATTTAAGGTGTAATAAAACCAACCGCTTGGTTTACCTGAGCTAAGGTTGCTGCAGCCCGTTTACGGGCTTTTTCTGCCCCAGAGCGCATAACCTCATTTAAGGTGGCTTGATCTTCTCTTAACGCTTTATATTTTTGCTGTACCGGCTCAAGTAATGCAATAACCGCATCAGCTACATCAGTTTTCAAATGGCCATACATCTTGCCTTCGTACTCTGCTTCTAACGCTGCAACCGTTTTACCCGTTACACCACTATAAATACTGAGTAAGTTAGCAACGCCAGGTTTATTTTCTAAATCAAAATAAACCCGTGGCGGATCTTGCGAGTCGGTCATGGCTTTTTTAAACTTTTTGCTTATCACCTTAGGTTCTTCTAATAAGCCAACAAAGTTCCATGGATTTTCATCCGACTTAGACATCTTCTTGGTAGGCTCTTGTAAGCTCATCACCCTAGCGGCAACACCTGGTATAAAAGGCTCTGGCACAGTAAAAACATCCCCATGCACTGCATTAAAGCGCATAGCTACATCACGGGCTAGCTCTAAATGCTGCTTTTGGTCGTGACCTACGGGAACTTGGTTAGTTTGATACAATAAAATATCTGCTGCCATCAACACTGGGTAGGTAAATAAACCGGCATTGACATTATTGTTATGTCGCTCAGATTTATCTTTAAACTGGGTCATACGGCCCAATTCTCCAAACTGAGTATAACAATTTAGCACCCAAGCTAACTGACTATGTTCAGGCACATGAGATTGCATAAAAATAGCAGAGCGCTCTGGGTCCATGCCACAAGCTAAATATAAGGCTAAGCTATCTAAAGAGGCTGCACGAAGTTTTTCAGGATCTTGACGTACAGTAATAGCGTGCAAGTCAACAATGCAATATAGACAATCAAAGTCATCTTGCATCTTATCCCACTGCCGTAATGCCCCAAGATAATTACCAATGGTTAATTGGCCCGATGGCTGGGCACCACTAAATACAATGGGTTTATTACTCATAATTCTGTCCACTTTTAATCAAATTAATTATTTATTTAATGTTATTGCTAACCGAACCAGAAATAATGCTGATCCTGATGTTTATAATAACAAATTTATGGGCTTATACCCCGTATTTATCTGCTGACTAAACTAAGCTGCTGACGCATTTTAGCGATTGTTGCAGCATAATTGTCGGTATTAAAAATAGCGGAACCGGCAACAAACATATCCGCGCCCGCCTTAGCGATATCGCTGATATTATCTACGGTAACGCCGCCATCAACTTCTAGGCGAATATCTAGGCCACTGTTATCTATTAATTTACGTACTGCAGCAAGCTTATCGAGTGTTGCGGGTATAAACTTTTGGCCACCAAAGCCTGGGTTTACAGACATTAACAACACTAAGTCTATTTTATCTAACATATAATCAAGATAACTTAGCGAAGTTGCAGGATTAAACACTAAACCGGCTTGGCAACCATTATCTTTAATTAATTGCACAGTACGATCAATATGCTTTGACGCTTCTGGATGAAAACTAATAATACTCGCACCAGCCTTGGCAAATTGTGGCACTAAAGCATCTACGGGCTCTACCATTAAATGAACATCTATAGGGGCTGTAATACCAAAATCTCGCAATGCTTTACAAACCATAGGCCCCATCGTTAAGTTTGGCACGTAATGGTTATCCATTACATCAAAATGCACTACATCAGCATCTGCAGAAAGTACGGCTGCAACATCATCACCAAGACGGGCAAAATCAGCAGAAAGAATAGAAGGAGCAATAAGATAAGGCTGCATAATTGTTATCCATTATAATTGATACTAAATTTTAAACGATTATAACTGATAAGCATTGTAAATTGCGCTGAAATTAGTAATTTACACTGCTAACTCATAAACGCGATTAAGAACAAAAATTAATCACCTTGTATCACTATTGCAAATGTTTTATGATGGAAAAGCTTTTAAGCAAAATGGAATTTACATGAAATCAACAACAATATTTAAAACTATTGCGATTAGTACGGTATTTATTGCTGTTGTCAGTCTATTTTTCGTAAAATCAGCCGCTCAAGAATGCTATGACTTAAATGTTGATAACGCTAAATCTTGTGTCCAAGCACATACCCAAAGTTGGTTAAGTTGGATCAAAGGCCAAAGTCGCTCTACCCAATTTCATTTTGTTGACTTACTAGAGCTAATTAATCGTGTTTCTCCAGCTAATAAAGCTTAAATATTTCATAGCCCGTCAACGTAAACCGTCATTTTTTAAGGTAATTAAAGCGGTATTAGGTGGTTTGATTGGTGTACAATCTGAACAACAACGGCAACATGATTTTACAGATAAAAGCCCTGTCCCCTATATTATAACTGCGGTTATTTTCACCCTACTGTTTGTCTTTGTTCTACTCTTGGTCGTCAATTGGGTTTTAAGTTAAGATTATTTTTTCCCCCAGCATAGACGGCAAATAATTCAGCTACTTTTTTTCTGCCAGCGCCATTTTGGCTTATAGAGCGACCTACTTTAATACTGTGTAATTTTGCTTGGTGGTATATCTTACGCGTCAAAGTTGTATCATGGTTACTAATGACAACCGTATTTCCACGTTGTTGCAGTAACTCAGCCTGATTGGCCAAAGCCGCTTGATCATCCAAATTAAAACCGGCACTAGCATAGCTAGTGAAGCTTGCCGTTTTGCTTAAAGGAACATAAGGTGGATCACAATAAATGACGGCGCCACTTGGCGCTTGCGCCATGACATCCTGATAACTGCTGCAGATAAAGTTAGCGCGCTGGGCTTTTTCGGCAAAAAACCATAACTCAGCTAATGGAAAATAAGGCTTCTTATAGCTGCCAAAAGGGACATTAAACTTACCTGATAAATTATATCGGCATAAGCCATTATAACCATGTCGATTTAAGTACAAAAACAATACAGCACGTTCATAGAGATCTTGGCTTTGATTAAACTGCTGACGCAAGCTTAAATAACTAGTTTTCTGATTACTGCTCTCACAGAATGTCGAGCTTGCATCTGCAATAAACTGCTCTGAATTACGCTGTACTATTTGATATAAATTGATTAAATCAGCATTAATATCATTGAGTTGATATTGCTTATAATCGGTATTCAAAAATACCGAGCCAGCTCCGACAAAAGGCTCAATCAATAAATCAGCTTTGGGTAAATGCCGCTTTATATCATCAACCAGCTTAAATTTGCCGCCTGCCCATTTTAAAAAGGCCCTACTTTTAGTTTCTTTTTGCGACATAAAATTAATCTACAGTACTAAGTTGCTGGCTAACGGTAAAGGCATCTATTTCTGCTTTAATTGCTTTGAGGCTTTTAAAAAAGCTGCCGCTTTTAGTTAATTTGGCTGGCAATGCTTTTTTGGCCATTAAAGCTTCTGATTTCTCGGCATAGGGTCCTAGCAGAACGACTATTTGTAAGTTGCCTTGCCAACTACGCTGATAACATTGCATGGCTACTGATGGGTATTGCGATTGGAAGGCTTCAAAAGCAGCAACATTAGATAATACCGCTAATTGTATTGCAATATCACCATCTAAAGCTTGCTGTAATTGCTCAGAGTCACAAATGGCACTAGAAGCAACCTTGCCATCAGACAGACTGGTACTGGTTGATTGTGAGGCTGCTGACGCCTTTGTAGACACAGGTGTCACTGGTAACTCAGGAGTTATATCAGATGAACTATGCGTTTTGGCAGTTCCGGTGTTGGTTTTTGTTAGCTCAGCAGTTTCAGGGTTAATAACCTTAGTCTCAGACTGAGTATTCAGATCAGTACCCGGTACGATAAGCTTATCCTGTTCAGTTGCAGCCTCAGCGCTATTAGTTTCTGGATCAACAGAGCCTATCGTTGCCAAGGTAGTGTCACTGCTAGCCGCTTTTTTCGGCAATGCAAATAGCGGTTTAGCAGGTTCAGATTGCTGCGCAACTTTTTCACGAGGCTTAGAGGCTGAATAATTATAATTGAACACTACGGCTAAAATTAAAATAGCAACCACAGATAAAATAATAAAAACGGACCTAGTCAATTTTTTGGTTGCTATGACTGGTTTCTCTGATTGCGGGCTCAAGGGTTTTACAGCACGATTAAGTGAGCCATCTAGGCCGATATTAGCTTGTTTAAAACGCGACTCTAGCTGTTCAGCTGTTATATTGTATTTTTCTGACAATTGTGCGGCATCGGCAGTTTCAGCATCTTTTAGCGTTAAGGTTAATGCTGAGGAAATTAACGACTGTGTTGTAAAAATAAAACATAGTACGTTAAGTGCCGTTAATTCAGCTATTAATTCTAGACTATAGCTTTGCGCATCATCGATAATTAAACATAGTTTTTCATGACCAGCATATAAATTTACTTGCTGTTGCAAATCAACATTTGCGGTTTGGCGACCGAACCATTGTTGCTCAATTGAGCTTACAACTTGTTGTTCCGCTGTAGCATTTAGTAAAGCGACATTCGCTTGTTCTGATAATAATTCAGCTAAGGCAAGAGCAAGAGTGGATTTACCCGTTGAGGCTGAACCTAAAGTTTGGATAGTGTCGATTTGATTAAATGACAACTGAAAACAGACACGACTAAACCATTCGCGCTGTATAGGTGATAAATGCGGTAATTTAACTAGCTGTTGCTGCAGATTAACCCAGTCCATCTGTAAACACCTGAAATAACTCTTGTTCAGTAACATCATCCACTAGCTTACTAACACCGAAGCGGCTGGGGAGTACAAAGCGCATTCTATCATTTAGCACTTTTTTATCTAATTTAATATAAGGTAAAAAGTCAGAAATAGTCATACCTTTAGGCGCTAAGGTAGGTAAGTTAAAAGCAATAAGTAACTTGATGATTCTATCAACCTCTTGTTGCTGTAACCAACCTCGCGATAATGACAATTTTGCAGCCATAACCAGGCCTGTTGCAACAGCCTCACCATGTAACCAGCTACCATAACCTAAATACGCCTCTATGGCATGACCAAAGGTATGGCCCAAATTGAGTAAAGCTCGTTCGCCCTGTTCAGTTTCATCCCGACTGACGATATCAGCTTTCATCTGGCAGCAATGTTTAATCATATAAGCCAAACTAGCATCATCTTTTTGCTTAATCTTGTGTTGGTTTTGTTCTAGCCAGGTGAAAAAATCTTGGTCTGCTATTAAGCCGTATTTAATAACTTCAGCCATGCCCGCTGCAAACTCACGTTCAGGCAAAGTAGATAAAACCTGAGTATTAATTAATACTTGTACCGGTTGCTTAAAAGCGCCAATCATATTTTTGCCTAACACATGATTAATGGCAGTTTTCCCTCCTACAGAAGAGTCAACTTGCGCTAGTAATGTTGTCGGAATTTGTAAAAATCGTACGCCGCGCTGATAGGTTGCGGCAACAAAGCCTGTTAGATCACCAATAACGCCACCACCAAGTGCAACTAATAAAACTTCACGCGAAAATTGATGCTGCAGTAAAAAAGACTGAATTAATTCAAATGATTCCAGTGTTTTATAGGCTTCACCGTCAGGAATTAGAATGATTTCTAAGCGGGACTTACTAAATAGTTTTTTTATTTGGGTTAAATAGAGCCCTGCAACTACGGGATTAGAAACAATAACGACCTGTTTGCTTTGAACTAATTCAGCATTCAGATCGTTAAAGTCGGTATCGATACATATTGGGTAGCTGCGCTGACCAAGTTGCACATCAACTTTTTGCATTACAGCTCCCCGTTATGTGTTTAGCTAAAAACCAATTTTATCTATGATCTGGTTTGCTACAGAACGAGCACTTTGTTCATCAGTACGAATAGTAAAGTCAGCAATCTCTTCATATAAAGGATTACGCTCTGCTGCAAGACGCTCTAAAACGAGTCTTGGCTCTTCTTCTGTTTGTAGCAGGGGCCTGCGTTTGTCACGCTGGGTTCTCGCGACCTGCTTTTCGATAGGGGTTTCTAAGTAAACGACTATGCCGCGTGCAGACAACCGGTTTCGGGTTTCTTTACTTAACACCGAGCCACCGCCAGTTGCCAATACAATGCCTTGAAGCTCTGTAAGATCCTGAATGACGTTTTCTTCACGCACTCTGAAACCTTCTTCGCCTTCCAGATCAAATACCCAAGCAATATCTGCGCCTGTACGACGTTCAATTTCATGATCTGAATCGTAGAACTCAAGATGAAGCATGTCTGCTAAATGACGTCCAATTGTGCTCTTACCAGCACCCATTGGGCCAACAAGGAAGATATTACGTTTTTCTGCCATATTTCGTATTGCTAATCAGCCAACTCATTTAAATGTTGAATTCAAGGACCAAATGGCTCCCGCGAAAGTTTAAAGCGCGGGGATTATGTCAGGAATCCCCGTTTGTTGGCAAGCTAATTCTCTATTCCAGTCAGTATCCTTTGTGATACTGACTGGCAAACTAGAATTAAAGCCCTTCTGAGATAATTTTTGGTGTTACAAATATCAGCAATTCATTCTTTTCGTTTATTTCGCTTGTCGATTTAAATAAACGACCTAAGTAAGGAATATCACCAAAGAATGGTACCTTGCTTACTGTTGATAATATTTGTTGCTGGTAAATTCCACCTAATACTATAGTCTCACCATTATCCACTAATACCTGGGTCTGAATTTGTTGCGTATCTATTGCAGTTGCAGGTCCCGTTGGTGTCGCTACTGTTTCACCACGCGTATTTTGAGTGATAATTAAGTCTAGTATAATTTTATTATCAGGCGTGATCTGTGGTGTTACAGTCAAGCTTAATACTGCTTTTTTAAACTCAACTGTTGTTGCACCACTTGAAGCTGCCTGCACATATGGAATTTCTACACCTTGCTCAATACTTGCTTGTTTTTGGTTAGCCGTAGTTATACGCGGGCTAGCTATAATTTCACCTTTATTTTCTTGCTCTAGAGCAGATAACTCTAGGTCAAGTAAAGTACCATCGGCAAGACGTGCAATATGAAAAGCGATACTACCAGCAGGATTACTCGCAGGTAAATTAACGTTCCAGCGATTATCTAACGCAGGCATAACACCATTAGCGATATTATTAGCGCCACCTGCATTGCCCGAGGTGCCCTGATTTGAACTACTACTACTTTGTTGGTCACTAAAGCCCCAACGAATACCTAGTTCATCATCAACCTTGTCACGTACGGTAACCATTCTTGACTCGATTAAAACTTGTTTAACCGGTACGTCTAAACGTTCAATTAACTTTCTGACACTTTCTATATTTTGAGCCGTGTCTTTAATTAAAATAGTGTTAGTACGCTCATCAACATTAACTGAACCACGGCTAGATAAAATTGTGGCATCTTTATTACTTAATAACCCTGCAATATCACTCGCTTTTGCATAGTTAATAGATAAAAAGTCTGAGTATAGAGGCTCTAAGTCTGCTACTTGCTGTTTCGCTTCAAGCTCACGTGCTTCACGAGCAGACAACTCATCGGTAGGCGCAACCATTAAGATATTACCATCCATACGTTTATCTAGACCTTTTACACGTAACACGATGTCTAATGCTTGATCCCAAGGTGTACCATCTAAACGTAAGGTAATATTGCCAGTCACAGAATCACTCGTTACAAGGTTAAAGCCGTTATAATCGGCAATAATTTGTAACACTGTTCTTACTGGAATATCTTGGAAGTTAAGAGAAATAGCACGACCTTTATATTCTTTACCACCGCCAAGAATACTTCTATTGGTAGTGTCACGCTCTACATTCAAAGTAAATATATTATCAATTTGCTGATAGGTGAAGGTAAATTCAGCTGTTGTATCAATAACTAAACGAGTAGAAGCGCCTTCTTTAAAGGTTTCAATACCTTTAACGATAGTGCCGAAGTCAACAACATCTAATTGATATAATAGTTCATCTAAGATATCAGTATTGTGAAACTCGACTTCTAGCTTACCCAAGCGTTCTGCAACATCAACAGCAGCGGTATTATCACGTAAAAAGACTAATACGCGGCCTTCGCCTTTATCACCACGGCGAAAGTCAATCGCATTGACGCGGTTAATATAAGTAGGCTTAACATCTGCAGCCTGACCTACAATATCCGAAGTTGGGTTATCAGAAATATGCATATAGAAAACATTACCCTTTACACGGGTACGGTATATTTTCAAATAGTCTAAATAGATAACCGTTCTAAATCCTTCACCTACGAATTCAGACGTCACTTTTTTAACACCAGCTTTGTTAATTAGCACTTCGTCTAATTTTTCTTCATAGTCTGAGTTATCAAAGAATAACTCAATCCTTGCCGGTTCGTTAAACACCTGAATACTTGGATCTGCATATAATTCTTCATCAAATACAAATTCAATTTCAGTTTCGCCGGTTAATAGCGGGTTATATTTAACATCATATAGCAGAGGCACAGCTGCTGCGGGCAAAGACAGAACAGTCAGCGTTAGCACACAGGCCAAAGCGCGCAGAAATCTGTCAGACATTATTGTGATTATTTTATCCATAATTTACTCGCATACTTATCAATTACTTGTAGCAGATGATGTATCTGCCATCTGCAGCATGGTCGTCCGTTCTTTCCAGCATCCGGCGCCATCGGGAATTAACTCTAACAATTCAATATGGGTTGGCTCAACGTTAATTACGCGACCATGGAATAACCCAACATGGTTACTTAAAGTTATACGGTGTAAGGTTTTATCTGAAGCTTCAATTAAAGCCCAAATATTACCGACATCACCTAAAGTGCCACGCATTTTTAAATTATCTAATGCATATTTTTCTAATGGTTCTTTTCTGCGCCTTGGGTCTGGGTGCAAACAATCTTGAACTTGTAAAAACTTATCTTGTATTGCTTCAGGTCTTGGTTCTGAGAACGGACTTCTTGCATTTATAGAGCGATAAGCAATATGTTGAAACTCTTTTACTTCCGGTAAAGGCTCAACTTTAGCTTTAGTACTTGCTTTTACTTGTTGGGTGAAGCTTTGAACTTCACTTAAATCATCAAAGCATCCTGTTAACAACACCGTGCTTACAGCTATAGCAGCTAATCTTTTTATCATTGCTGCACCTCTTTATATCTATAAGTTTTTGCAACAACATTAAAACGTAGTTTTTCATCTTTCTCCGTTTTTATGCTGAAGTCATGTAAACTCACTATCCGAGGTAATTTAGCCACTTCACTAACAAAGTTACCAAATTGGTGATAATCACCTATTACCTCTATCTTTATTGGCAGCTCAGTGTAGAAGTCTTTTTCTATCTCTGGCTCCCAATTAATACGGATAAAGTTTAAACCACTGGTTGTTCCAACATAAGTAACATCATCTAATAAGCCTGGTGTTTCATGTGTTGTCGGTAACTGTTTAAGTAAAGATGAAAAAGATTGCTCCATCTCTACCATTTGTTGCTTATATGCTTCTAAATTAACTGCTGAAGCATATTTAGTTCTGAAAACTTGTCGCAACTCAGTTTCTTTTCTTTCTGCAGCGGCAAGCTCATCAAGCTTGCTATCTATTACAAAGAAGTAACCTAAGGCACAGACTATAGCGGCAACAATAAAAGCAAATATTACTTTTACAATAACTGGCCAAGAGCCCATATTCTCTAAATCGAGATCATTAATATCGATATCAGATAAATTAACATTTAAGCTCATTTACCACCTCCTGTTGCAGGTGTCACAGGTTCTGCAGGTCCATGAACAGCTTCAAAACCAGTAATCATTAGATGCATTTTAAAGTTACTTAACAGAGTCGATGAATCTTTACCTGCTTCAATGAACTCCAGTAACGGATCAGCTAATAGCTCAGAGCTTTCAGCTTCACGCAACATATTTGATAAACGATTATTCGACTCACTTTTACCAACCAACAACAAAGAAGAACCTTTTTTCTCAAATTGAGTCAGATATACACCAGCAGGAACAACACTAGCGATTTCGTCCATGATTTGAGTACCGAGGTTACGACTACTTTGTAGCTGCTCAATCAATGACATACGCTGTTGTAAGCTTTTCTTTTTATCTTTTAAAGTACTAATTTCAACAATACGCTGCTCAAGTACTTTAATCTCATTATTTAAATAACTGTTTCGCTGTAACTGGCCATCAATTTTAGCATTGTACAGCATGTTAATAGAAAACATGGCTGCAAAGCTAAATAGTGCCGTTGCTGCTAAAACAGTTAAGTATTTCTTTTGCCGTTCTTTTCGCGCAGCTTCGCGCCACGGCAGTAGGTTTATATATGCCATGGTGAAAAACTCCGTAAAGCTAAGCCGCTAGCGACCATTAATTGTGAAGCATGTTTCTTTAACTGTTCTCTGTCAATTGAAGCAACAATATCCATTGAATTAAATGGGTTAGCCACTACGGTATGAATACCTAATTCGTCAATTAACAGTTTATCAATGCCTTCAATTAAAGCGGTACCACCAGAGATAATAATATAATCTACAGCATCTTTACCGCTACTGGTGAGATACATTTGGATGCCGCGACGAACTTGCTGTAACAACATAGTTTGAAACGGAGCTAAAACTTCAAAGGTATAGTTAGGCGGTAAATTACCATTAACCTTTGCCGACTCAGCATCGTCATAGCTTTTGTTATAATACGATAAAATGCTTCGAGTATATTGATCGCCGCCAAAGGATTGATCTCGTGTATACACCGTCTTGCCGTCTTCGATAATACTAAGCAAAGTCATAGTGGCACCGATATCGACCATCGCAACAACTTTTTTCTCAGCATCGTCAGGTAACTGACTCCAGCACAACTTAGCAGCGCGACTTAAGGCATAGCTTTCTATATCAATAACTTTGGCTGTAAAACCACCGTTATCTAAGGCAGAAACTCTTACTTCAACACTTTCTGTGCGTGCAGCACTTAATAGGACGTTGACTCTTGAAGGATCTGACTCATTAACATCTAGCTTTTCAAAGTCAATACTAACTTCATTTAAGGGGTAAGGGATCAGTGTATCTGCCTCTACTTCAATCTGACTTTCCAATTCAGCATCGGTTAAGGAGACATCCATAAAGATGATTTTACTGATTACGGTAGAACCCGATACTGCAGCAGCGGCATGTTTAACTGATCTAGGGATCTTTTTACGGATCTTGGTCAGTATATTACCTACTGCTTCAATATCTTGAATCTCCCGGTCAGACATTGCACCTTTAATCATAGGCTCAACCGCAAATGCTTCAACTTTACATTTACCGTCTTGCTGACTAAGCAATACCGCTTTAACCGAGTGGGCTCCAATGTCTATTCCCACCATCATAGTGGGTTGTTTGGTAAACAGGCGTTTTATCATAGCATCCTGCAATAAATTTTATTGTTATCGTTATCGCTATTCTTGCATGTTTATTAGCTTAGTTGCTAATTTTTCGCAATAA
The DNA here is from genome assembly GCF_050936095.1 of Rheinheimera sp. WS51. Taxonomy (NCBI): domain Bacteria; kingdom Pseudomonadati; phylum Pseudomonadota; class Gammaproteobacteria; order Chromatiales; family Chromatiaceae; genus Rheinheimera; species Rheinheimera sp. WS51. The sequence goes on along the minus strand of NZ_JBOTRC010000001.1, from coordinate 586,856 downwards.
AAAGCGTTTCATCCAGCGCTAATAAATATATACTAGCAGTGTTATTCAAGAATTGGGAGTAAAAAATTGGTGTTGATCTGTGTCTTGGCTTAAAAAACTTTTAATTCTCGGTGTTATTTTATGTCTATGCGGCCTTTTAACTATCGCAGGCTTATATCTGTATGTAAAAGATGACTTGCCTGATGTTTCTACATTACAAGACGTAAAATTACAGACTCCTATGCAGGTATTTACTGCTGATGGCCAGCTTATCTCTCAATTTGGTGAAAAGCGCCGTATTCCGTTAACACTAGACGAAATGCCTCCTCTATTAATAGAGGCTTTTCTAGCGATAGAAGATAGCCGATTCTATGAACATCCTGGCATTGATATCATTGGTATTATTCGTGCTGCCAGTGTTGTTGCTACATCAGGTGATTTTAGCCAAGGTGCGAGTACGATCACCCAACAATTAGCTAGAAATTTTTTTCTTACCCGAGAAAAAAAGTTGATCCGAAAAATTAAAGAAGTTTTTCTAGCTATTCGTATTGAGCAACTACTTTCTAAAGATAAAATCCTCGAGCTTTATCTAAATAAAATTGAATTAGGTCAGCGCTCTTTTGGTGTTGGCGCAGCCGCCCAAGTCTATTTCGGTAAATCGGTAAATGAACTTAGCTTAGATGAGATTGCCATTATTGCAGGCTTGCCTAAGGCGCCTTCGACTTTAAACCCTGTGCGTTCACCTGCCAATGCCAAGACTCGACGCAATGTCGTTTTATATAGAATGTTAACGGTGGGTGCTATCAGTCAAGACGCTTATGATACAGCGATTAAGGCCCCGATTACGAGTAAACGTCATGGCGCGCAAATTACTGCCTCTGCGCCTTATATTGCGGAAATGGTTCGTCAAGAAATGGTTGATCGTTACGGTGAAGAGCTTGCCTATTCAGCTGGTTTTCAAGTAACTACAACCGTCAACAGCCAACAACAATCAATCGCTAAGCGTAGTTTACAACAAAATTTATATGACTATGACGAACGTCATGGTTATCGTGGTCCCGTTAATACTTTGTGGCAAGCGACTTTAGATCCTGAAGTCACAGAGCAACCTGAGTTTAAACAACCCGATCGTCTTGAACCTGAGCAAATCATTGCTTATTTAGACCAGCAACAAGGACTGGAAGACCTTGTTCCTGCTGTTGTAACTGAAGTCTTTAGCAAATCAGTATCCTTAATAATGCAAGGTGGTGATCAAGTTACTATAGAATGGGATGGTTTAAAGTGGGCACGTAGTTTTATTACAGACCGGCGACAAAGCAACGCCCCGAAAACTGCAGATGCTATTTTAGCGCCTGGAATGCATGTATTAATAAGACAACAAGACAACAAGTGGCGGCTAAGTCAAATTCCAGAGGCTACCAGTGCCTTAGTGGCGATAGATCCTAAAGATGGTGCGATACGATCACTGGTGGGTGGTTTTAGTTTTAGTGAAAGCCAATTTAATCGCGCTATCCAAGCTAAGCGTCAAGTAGGTTCGAATATTAAACCATTTATTTATTCTGCTGCCCTAGAAAATGGCTATACCTTAGCTTCTATTATGAATGACGCTCCTATTCATCATTGGGATGATAACGCTGGTATTGCCTGGCGACCGAAAAATTCACCCGCTGTATATGATGGCCCTATTCGCATTCGTGAAGCTTTAGCTAAGTCTAAAAACGTTGTCTCTATTCGGTTATTACGTGGCGTCGGCATCGATAATGCTATTGAGCATTTACAGCGCTTTGGTTTTACTGCCAGCGACTTGCCTCGCAATGAAACGTTAGCACTAGGTTCAGCATCATTAACACCTATGGAAGTCGTTAAAGGCTTCGCCGTTTTTGCTAATGGTGGCTATTTAGTTCAGCCTTACTTAATTGATACGATTACAGACGCCGAGCATAACCTTATTTATCAGCATAAACCTGCTATAGCTTGTGATAACTGTGAAACAGATATAGCGACTATCCCTAAAGTCTCATCAACATTAAAAGCTGAAACTTCAATTAAACAACTTTATGATCGCTTAAGCCATCATGAAATATCTGATGCTGAGTTTGCTGCGGCCACCTTGCCTATTGAGCAACCTATTATTGCCCAGCGTGTATTATCAAAACAAAATAGCTTTTTAATAGCTGATGCATTAACGTCAAGCGTATGGGGTGGTGGCGATTGGGCAATTGGCACCGGCTGGAATGGCACAGCCTGGCGCTTACAAGAATTAAAACGTCGAGATATCGCTGCTAAAACGGGTACGACTAATGATTCAAAAGACACTTGGTTTTCTGGTTTCACTTCTGACCTCGCTGTCACAACATGGGTTGGCTTTGATGATGCAAACCGCAGTTTAGGCCGAGCACAATGGCATGCTAATATGGGGCAGTCGCAAAGTGCCGGCACTGAATCTGGGGCAAGAACCGCTTTACCTGCTTGGTTAGATTATATGAAGGTTATTTCGCCATCATTGCCGGTTAAGCCAATGGCTGCCCCTTTTGGCCTAGCTTCTGTAAGAATTGATCTTAAAACTGGTTTACTTAGCCGAAAAACAGATACCTCTAGTAGTTTCGAGTACTTTATTAGCGGTACCGAACCTACTCAATATAGCAGTAATAGCGTACAACCCATTAGTTTTGATAGCAGTAGCGAACCGGTTGAAAAAGAAGTCGAGTTATTTTAAAACACTCTTAAAGAGCTATCTCAACTCATTTGCAATAAAAAAACCGCTGACTATAGCGGTTTTTTTATTTTAAGCAGTTATAACGTAATGACTATGTTTGCTGTTCTAACCAGCTTTTAGCCTCAGCCAGTGCCGCTAAAACTCGCTTGGGTGAAGTGCCAGCTAAGGCACTACGTTTTTCTAATCCTGCTTCAAGTTGCAATGCCGCAAATACATCTTGCTCAATCAAGCTACTGTATTGTTGTAAGCTAGCTAATGGCATAGCTTCAAGCGCTAATTGCTGCTTAGATGCGGCAACAACAAGCTCGCCTACCACCTCATGGGCATCACGAAATGGCATGCCTTTACTTACCAGATAATCTGCTAAATCGGTAGCATTACTATAACCAAGCTCAGCAGCCTTGCGACATTTTTGGCTATTAACAGTTAAATGCGGTAATACTGTGGCCAGTACCAGTAAAGATTGCTGCCAAGTTTGCATTAAGTCAAAAAAGCCTTGTTTATCTTCTTGCATATCTTTGTTATAGGCCAGCGGTAAGCCTTTTAAGGTATGAATAATCGCAACTAGATGGCCTAAAACTCGGCCAGTTTTTCCCCGCAATAATTCAAATACATCTGGATTTTTCTTTTGCGGCATAAGTGATGAACCACTACTTATGGCATCGCCTAACTTAAAGAAGCCAGCTTCACCTGAACAAAAGAAAATAACATCTTCTGATAAGCGTGATAAATGCGTCATACTGATACTGCCTGCAGCAGATAACTCGACGACATAATCTCGATCAGAGACCGCATCAAGGCTGTTTCTAGCCGCGGTTGTAAAGCCCAAGCTTTGTGCTAAAGCTTGGCGGTCAATATTAACCCCCGTGCCCGCAAGTGCCCCGCAGCCTAAAGGACTGACATCCAACCGATTTAATCCATCTTCAAGTCGGCTTAAGTCTCGGCGGAACATTTCAACATAAGCTAACGCCCAATGAGCAACTAATACTGGCTGAGCACGTTGCAGATGAGTATAGCCAGGCATAACATCAGTGCCCGCTTGCTCAGCAAAGTCTAACAAAGCTTTAATAGCACCAAGCAATGCTTGCTTAACTGACTCTGCATTAAGTTTGGTCCATAACCGTAGATCAGTAGCCACTAAGTCATTCCTGCTGCGGCCAGTATGTAATTTCTTTGCCACAGAGCCAAGTTGCTGGGTAAGTTGTGATTCAACCCAGCTATGAATATCTTCTTCACTAGTTTGCAATGGCAAGCTTGGATCTTGCTCTACTGCTTGGGCTAATTTAGCTAAACCGCTATCTAGTTGTAGCGCTTCATCAGCACTAATAATTTTCGCTGCGGCTAATTGTTTTGCCCAAGCTCGTGATGCTTGGATATCGTGTAACGCCAATACATAATCGAAACTCAAAGAGTCATTAAACTGGCGAAATTCATCTAAGGTCGCCTCTTGAAAGCGACCGCCCCACATAGCCATAACCCTTATCCTTTTTGCTGTTGATGTAAAGCCTTGATCCGGCTTGCTAAGCTAAATAAACAAATAAAACCGGCAGCATCTTTTTGATCATAAACTTCGTCATCTTCAAAGGTAGCGAAGGCTTCAGAATATAATGAGTTTTCTGAACGACGCTTCGCAACCGTCACATTACCTTTATATAGCTTAAGTACTACATCTCCACTTAACTCTTGGGCTAAACTGGTTGCAGAGGCTAATAATGCATCTTTTAATGGCGTAAACCAACGGCCATCATAAACTAACTGAGCAAATTCAAGCCCAACCTCTTCACGGTATTTTAACGAGGCACGATCATAGACTAAAGCCTCAAGCCCTTTAATTGCCGCCATTAATAAGGTACCACCTGGTGTTTCATAACAACCCCGTGATTTCATCCCCACTAAACGGTTTTCTACTATATCTATCCGGCCTATACCGTTTTCAGAGCCAACTGCATTTAACTGCGCAATAGCTGTGATAGGATCTACCGCTTTACCATCTAAGTGAGTGAGCTCACCCTTAGCGAAACTTAATTCAATATAGGTGGGATTATCTGGTGCTTGCTCTGGTGATTTAGTCCACATCCAAACTTGTTCTGTTGGCTCGCACCAAGGATCTTCAAGCTCGCCACCTTCATGAGAAATATGCCATAAGTTAGCATCACGGCTATATATTTTGGTTGCTGAGGCTGTGGTAGGTACCTTCTTTTCAGCTAAGTAATCTAATAGTGATTGTCTTGAAGTAAAGTTCCACTCTCGCCACGGTGCTATTACTTTTAATTGTGGCGCTAGTGCAGCAAAGGCCGCTTCAAACCGTACTTGATCATTACCTTTACCGGTACAACCATGGCAAAGCGCATCTGCGCCTAACTCTAACGCTAAGTTAACCTGAGCACGCGCTATCACCGGGCGCGCCATAGAAGTACCTAATAAATATTGCCCTTCATAAACCGCTCCGGTTTTTAAGGTAGGGTAAATCACTTCTTTTAATAGCTCTTCACGTAAATCTACTACGTGGCATGAACTGGCACCTGAATTAATGGCTTTTTGCTCAACCCCAGCTAACTCTTCATCGCCTTGACCGACATTAGCCACAAAAGCGATAACTTCACAGTTATAATTATCTTTTAACCAAGGCACTATGGCTGATGTATCTAGTCCACCTGAATAGGCTAAAACAACTTTTTTAATACTCATAAAAAAACCTCACGAAAATAAACTGATTAAAACCGCATTTTGCGCATGCATACGATTTTCGGCTTGTAATAAAACTAATGATGCTTGGCTATCTAACACTTCGCTGGTCACTTCATGTTCGCGATGCGCAGGCAAGCAATGCATAAAATAGGTCACACCTAATTGCTGCATTAGCGGTTGATTAATTTGATAAGGGCTAAAGGTTTTAGCGATAAGTTCAGGATTAGCTTTATCGCCCATTGATAACCAGGTATCGGTATAAATAGCATCTGCGCCGTTTGCGCTGTTTAAATCCTGGCTTAAACTAATGCTAGCGCCTGTTTGCAGTGCTATTTGCTTGGCCTGAGTGACAACATCTGCTGCGGGTAAAAAGCCCTCAGGTGTTATTACTGTCATCTTGATTCCGGATAACGCCGCACCTAGCATTAATGAATGACACACATTGTTGCCATCACCTACATAAGCTAAATGCACTTTTTTAAGATCAGTAAAACGTTCTGTTAAGGCCAATAAATCGGCTAATGCTTGGCAGGGATGGAATCGATCACTCAGAGCATTAATTACCGGCTTATTACTAGTGGCAGCTAATTCATCTAAGGTTGCTTGAGAAAAAACACGTGCTACTATGGCATCGGTCCAACAAGCTAAGTTACGACCAAAATCAGCAACCGTTTCCCGCTTACCCATAGCGCCATTTTGTTGATCTAAATACACGCTATGGCCGCCTAGCTTATTTATACCAACATCAAAACTAACTCTTGTTCGCAAAGATGGCTTTTCAAAAATTAATGCTATGCTTTTTCCTGCTAATGCTTGGCTATAATTAGCAGGTTGCTGTTTTACCTTTAATGCTAATGCCAAAAGATCGGCAAATTGCGCCGGCGTGAATTCCGCCAAACTCAAGAGGTGTTGTAATTTATTCATACTGATTATTTAACCGCCAAAGCGGTTTCCAGATCTAAGGTTTAATTAATGATGCGGGTACCAACAGCTTGTTGATGCATCAGCTTTAAAAGATCGTCAGACTGCTGCCAACCGGCAACAGTGATGCTTCGTCGCAGTACCTTAGCCGTATCTAAGGCGGCATCTAACTTCACTTTCATACCGCCTTTAATTACACCTTGTTCAACCAGTTCAGCAGCTTGGCTGCTGGTTAATTCTGAGATTAATTGACCATTGCCATCTAAAATGCCTGGTACATCGGTCAATAAAACCAGCTGGCCTTGAATAAGCTGACAAATTGCCGCAGCAGCTAAATCAGCATTTACATTTAATAACTGGCCTTGTTCACCATGACCAATAGAGCTAAAAATAGGCGTAAAACCTTGACCAAGTAAGCAAGTTAATAGCTTGGCATCTTGTGGCTTTGCCACCCCTACTGCACCTAATTGCGGCGTTAATTCAAAGCGACAGCTATTGCCCGCCGCTAAGGTTAAGCCAACCGGCGCTAAACCTGCTAATGCAGCCCTTGCTACCATATGGGCGTTAACTGCACCCGATAAAGCGCCAGCAATCACTGGCATTTGTTCGGTTGGGGAAATACGCTGGCCATCCAATTTTTCAGTGTTAAAGCCAAATTTAGCGAGCCACTGATCAACTTGATCACCACCGCCATGCACCAAAACTAAAGAATATTGCTGTTTTAATATCGCGCAAACATTAAGTAAAGCATCAAGCGCCTTATCGTCTTGTAATAGCCTGCCGCCCATTTTTAACACTAAGGGTGTCTGTTTATTCGCCTCAGTTAGATTACTTATTGTCATAATGCAACTCCTGCAAATAACCCAGCTGTTTCTGGCTTGCCAAAACGAACATTAGCCGCTTGCATAGCCTGCGCTGCTGCACCTTTTAATAAATTATCGACAGTCGATACAACTACCAGATGATCGCCATCTTGCTGCCAATAAATATCGCAAAAAGGTGTACCGGCAATATCAGCCACATTGGGTGAGCTATCAACTAGTCTAACCAGGGGTTTATCTGCATAAGCTTGGACGAATGCTTGCTTAACTTGTTCGGCGCTAGTATTTGGCTTAAGCGTTACCACGCTGGTGGCTAAAATACCGCGTTTAAAATTGCCTAAATGTGGTGTAAAAATAACTTTTCGGCCTAAATTCTGCTCTATTTCAGGACGATGTCTGTGTTTAAAAAAGCCATAGGCATTTAAACCAACTTCACAAAAAGAGGTATTTAGCGCCGCTTTACGCCCGGCGCCCGAGACTCCACTAGTGGCATTAATAACTGGCAGACAAGAGTCTGCTAATAATCCTGCTTGCACTAACGGCATTAAGGCTAATGAACAGGCTGTTGGGTAACAACCTGGCACAGAAATAAGTCTAGGTAAGTCAGCAGTTTGCCACTCCATTAACGAGTAAACGGCCTCGGCTAATAATTCAGGATGCTGATGCTTATAACCATAATACTGAGGATACTGCTCAATGTTTTTTAAGCGAAAGGCACCAGAAAGGTCCACAACATCAATATTATTGTTTAATAAAATAGGGGTAATAGCTTCACTTGCCTCATGCGGCAAAGCTAAAAAGGCGACATCAACTTTATCGGCTAACTCAGTCGCTAATTCGTCTTGCCAAGGTTGAATACTAATATCAAGCTGGTGTTTGTAACGCGGATATAGCTCTGCAAAAGGTTGTGCAGCTCTGCCTGCAGAAGCAAAAGCTGCATATAATTCAAAATAAGGGTTGCGGGTTAAAATGACCGCTAGCTCTGCACCGCTATAGCCTGCGGCACCTAGCACTATACTGCGTACTTTTGCATTTGATGACTTAGATAATGACATAGTAATGATCTCAAACAGGAGGCTACATATAGGTATAGCACTAAACTGCGCCTAGTGTAGAATGTTAAGAATTGACAATCAAGAATTGTTATTCACTTTTTGTGAATTAATATTAAATTTAACTATTTGAAACCTCTACTCGATTACGGCCATTTTGTTTTGCCTTATATAAGGCAGTATCACACCGAGAAAGTAGTTTGTCATAAGGTTGGTTTTGTATATATTCAGCCACACCTAAACTAATAGTGACCTGTAAATTTTCTGCAATGTCCGAACAGTCAATTTGCATAATAGCTAAACGGATCCGCTCGCATAAAACAACAGCATCAGTTAATTTTGTTTGTGGTAGCAAAATAGCAAACTCTTCGCCGCCCCACCGGGCAACAGTATCTTCTTCTCGACAATATTGGTTAATTTCGGCGGCCACCAGCACTAGCACTTGGTCACCAACACTATGGCTATATTGATCATTAACTAATTTAAAGTAATCAATATCTAGCAACACCATTGATAACGGCTGACCTGTACGTTTGGCTCTAGCACATTCTTGTGCCAAAGCCTCATCAAATGCACGACGATTGGCTAAGTTTGTTAGGACATCAAGCCTTGCTTGGATTTCAAAACTTTCTGCTTGATGCTTTAATTGTATAAGTAACTCTGAGCGTTCTTTATCAACTTTTTGCAGATTATCTGCCTGTAATTGTAAAGCTAAGGTTTTTTCTTTCACCTGCTTAGTAAGTAGCCTCTCACGCTGCTGTAAACTGGCTAAGCGCATACGAACTAAAAATAAAGCCAATAGCAAAACTGAAATAGCAATAAAAACCCAAAATATAGGTCGTTGCCAAAAATGTGGTGCTATAGTGAATTTAAAACTAGCGACAGCATCACTCCAAACACCTTGAGGATAGGTCGCACTGACCTTAAATTCATATTGTCCTGGCGCTAAATTGGTATATTCTGCATTATTTTGGCTATCTCTTTGCACCCAGTCATGATCAAAACCGACTAATTTAGTGCGATATAAAATACGCTGAGGCATGACAAAGCCTAAACCGGCAAAGTGAAATTCTATTCGACTCGCTCCGGCTTCGATTGTTAAATTATCTGTTAGCTTTAAAGCATTCCCATCAGCTTTAATACCTTCTAGCACAACGGGTAGAATTGTAGTTGAAAAACGGGCTAATAATGTCGGATCCACCACACTTGTACCTTTAGATGTCGCTATCCACACTCTTCCATCATCACCTAAGGTCGCCGCTGGCATGGAGCCACCATTAGCTTGAGCACTTTGCATTCCATCACTTTCACCAAAAAGTTCATAAGCTAACTTAGTGCTAGGTTGCTGAAAGTAAGTCAAAATATTTTTTCTACTTAATCTTAAAACACCTCTATTACTGCTAAGCCAGAAGTTTTGCTTTTTATCTATCACCAACTGAAACAATTTATCAAAAGGTAGCCCGGCTTTACGGCCTATTAGCTGTTTTTTACCATTAATTAAGTCATAGGCAATTAAACCTCTATCTGTTGTTATCCATAAAGTATTTTCTTGCTTGTCATAGGTAAAGCCAAATACATACTCAGCACCATCTAGGTGTGATAAATCGACTGTTGTAATAGTGCCTGTCGAATCAATAGTAGCTAAACCTGCCCCTGTGCCAACAAAGATGCGCTGATCATCATGCTGGTATAAAGCAATAATAAAAGGCGCAGGTAAACCATTTTCGGTGCCTATATTTTTAATACCCTGCTTGGTAATTTGGTTTAATCCTTGTGCGGTACCAACCCACACACTGCCATCTTGCGCTTTTAAAATAGCTCTCACTTCATTAGCCAATAATCCGGTATTTCTAGTGTAACTATTGATAATTTTGCCATCTTTCCATTGCAATAAACCATCAGTATAAGTCCCTATCCAAACCGAGCCATCAGGATCTTCCATTAAGCTCAAAACTGACTGAGCAACGCTGTGGCTAGTGAGATCTAGCTGTTGGAATTCGTGTCCTTTAACTCTTGTAACACCTTCACTCGTACCAACCCAAATGCTGCCATCACTGTGGCGCATAACGCTACGGATGTAATCGCCAGCTAAGCCTTTTTCAGAAGTATAAGTAATAAAAGGAGCATCTCGTAAACGAAATAAGCCGCCATTAGTGCCAATCCACACGCTCTGCTCACGATCTTGATAGATAGAAAGGATCCGATTATTCGGTAAGCCCTGAGCAATACTTAAATGCTCTAATTTTGCACCAGTCAACTTAAATAATCCGGTATCGGTTGTGCCAATCCAAACCGTGTTACCAGCAACCCATAAGGCTGATATAGCATGCTGGCTTAATTTAGGCTCTAAACTCACCAGCTGCCCTTGGTCAAGGGTATATAACCCCTGCTCTGTACCGACTAATATGTGTTGGTGTTGCTGCTTGATTACAAATACTGGCACCTTAGGTAAAGCCGGTAAAGTATTTATAATGACCTGTTCAGATCCTAGATCAATTAATGCTAATCCTAGGCCAGTGCCTACCCAAAGTTGCTGGTTTGCATCTAGCAATAAACTATGCACTACATTACTCGGTAAGCCATGTTCCGTGGTAAATTGCTGCCGTTCGCCATTAGGCAGTTGACGAAAAAGGCCTTTACCCTCACTAGCAAACCATAGAGTTCCCGACTTTTCTTCAGCTGCAGCGTTAATTAGCACACCAAAAGGCGGCCAACTTTGCCATTCGTTATCTTTAACTCTAGCGACTCCGCCTCGTGCGCTAGTCACTAACATGCCTTCGGTTAAACCCTTATTTAAAGAACGCACTCCAGAATCAGGTAAGCCTGTTGTCATACCCCGACCGAACAGTTGAAACTTTCTACCATTAAAACGGGCTAGACCTTCCCAAGTTGCTACCCAAAGATAGCCATCTGTGCTTTGGTTTATGCTATTGATTGTATTGTGTGGTAAGCCGTCGCGAGTAGTCCAAGTTTCTTGGAAATAATCTTCAAGTAAAGTATTAGATGGTTGTAGCGCCGCACTAAAGCTGCTTATAGCCAGTAAAGATAAAGCAATAAAAAATTTGCATAAAGTTGCAGATAAATAGTTGAATTTAAAGCTTAGCAGGTTCACATTTCATCCTTGAATCAATAACAGCCAGCTGATGCTATTACTCAGATTAACGTAAAACCATTCCTGCGCCAAGTTATGTTATGTTGAAACAGCTATATCAATAGAGTAATAGTCTTGAATGCTAACTTAGCGTCAACTTATGAAAATAAACAACTTAAACCATTGAAACTAATAGTTAACATAAAACACTTTTTACAGTTACATTTTATAAAAGCGTAGTGTGTAAAATTGCCTTGTTTAAAATAGTATCATGTAACTTATTGAGTTCTTCATTCGCTAAGGGCCCAGCTAACAGCCAAATAATTCTTTCGTCATTTTCAGTACGGTGCTGAACCCTATTGGGCTCTAGTATTCTATCTGCATCGCATTGGCCACTAGTATGTTCTGCTTTTAGCCAAGCAATAGCAAAATAAAGTTGTGGATCTAAAGTCGCTTTTAGCATTTTCTTTGTTAAATATTCCAGTAACAGCGTTATTGCCGCTAAAGGCACTAACCATCGTTGTTGCTCCTTAGTTTGATCAAATAGACTTAATGGCACCTGTATCTGCTGCGCCACCGTATCGATGCACAAAGGATCATTTATAGGCACACTGACTAGTTGGGCCTGGGGTATGGTGGTCAGAAAATCTTGGCTTTTAGCATTCAACACAACCGCACTACCACGTTTTTGGCTATTAAAACTACTTTTCACTAGTAAACTAGCCTTACCTTGCTGTAGTGGGTATAAGGTTCGGGGATGTAATACTGGGTTACCTAATTGCGCTAATAAACAAGCCTGTTGCCAATTAACCGCAACGTAAGGCTGGGCATGAGTAAAATATCTTGGATCTGCACTATATATAGCGGGTACATCGGTCCAAATGCTAATGCTGTTAGCTTTAATTAAACTACCGACTAAAGTAGCACTATAGTCACTACCATTACGACCAAGGGTGATAGTGTTATTAGCCATGTCTTTGGCAATATACCCTGTGACGATATGAATAGTATCAGGTTGGATATGTGCTATTAATTTTTGTTGGCTGTAGACAAATTCGAATTGATAATTATTGAAATATAAAAAGTCTCTCGCATCTAACTTAACTGCAGCAACACCTTTTGACAGTAATAATTCACTTAACACTAACGCAGATATATTTTCACCTATCGCCAGCACATCGTTAGGCTTCCCTAGCCTTAATAACAAAGGAATATCTTGCAACCAAGCTTTAATTTTTAGATTACAATTGGCGGCAATTTTAGCGGGTAAACAGCCAATAATTAGTCGAGTTAATTTTTGCTGTAATGCAAGTATAGCGATGAGTCGGTCAGCGTCGTTTGGTTGTTCAATAATAGCGAGCAAGTCATCTGTACAATCTCCAGGGGCCGATACCACTACCCATATAGGTTGGTTGCTGTCTTGCTGTAAAATGAGTTCTAAAACGGCATGAAAGCGAGATGCGTTTGCTAAACTGCTACCGCCAAACTTATGCACCTGTGCAACAACATTTCGATTTTCGCTATTTTCTTCCCGCTTAATTGTATTCAACATGTTTCATTACCATTATGCATTTTACGCTTTAATTTATATCAACTTAGTGATGCTCACTTTAACCCGAGCTTGCTAACTTTAATCTATTAGTGCTTCTCAATTAATATCGGCTTAATACAGAGCCAATTTTGAATCAATAGCACTATTATAGAGTTCTGGTTATATTGTTTATTTGGGCAAATTATAAACCAGCACAAATAGACGGCTAGACGGCTTATTTTACGCAGCTAAATTTATAGTTCAAGCTATTTTACTAGCTAAAAATATTATTTATGCTGCATTATTTGACTCGCTGACATAACACGATAGAATTTCGCCACTTGCTAAGGCAATAAACTGATAATAACTAACACAAGGTACCATTATGGCTAAGTGGAATGGTGAATATATCCACCCTTACGCGGAACACGGAAAGAAATCTGAACTTGTTAAAAAGATAACCGTATCAATTCCGCTTAATGTATTAAAAGTATTAACTGATGAGCGCACTCGTCGCCAAGTCAATAATTTACGACATGCCACTAATAGTGAATTATTATGCGAAGCTTTTTTACACGCGTTCACAGGGCAGCCACTGCCAGCTGATGATGATTTACGAAAAGATAACCCGCATCAAATACCACAAGAAGTTCGTGAAATACTCACCAGTCAGGGTAAAGATATTCCAATTATTATTGACGCAGATCCAGACGAAGAATAAACAGTACTTTTTAAGTACAATTAATCTATTTAAGCAGTAAAACAATGATATTAGCCTGCTGGCAACAGCAGGCTAATGTCAATTTAGTTAATCCATATAGCCTTCAGGTAAAGGCAGGCGTGCCACACCAGAGTCAATGGCCGCTTGTGCAACCGCTTTAGCTACTCGAGATAATAAACGAGGATCCATTGGTTTTGGAATAATATAGGTTTTACCATATTCCAACTTATCCACGTTTGATGCTTTTAAAATCGCACCTGGCACAGGCTCTTTCGCAATTTGTCTAATTGCTTCAACAGCCGCAATTTTCATTTCAGCATTAATTACACTAGCACGCACATCTAAGGCACCGCGGAAAATAAATGGGAAACATAAAACATTATTAACTTGATTAGGATAATCAGAGCGCCCAGTTGCCATAATAATATCGTCACGAGTAGCATGAGCTAACTCCGGCTCAATTTCAGGATCAGGGTTAGAGCAAGCAAAAATAACCGGATTATCAGCCATTAGCTTTAATGCTTCAGCTGAAAGTACATTAGGGCCTGAAACCCCAACAAACACATCCGCTCCTGTTATTGCATCTTCTAAAGTGCGCTTATCGGTATTATTAGCAAATAAGGTTTTATATTGATTTAAATCTTCACGCCGAGTATGGATAACACCTTTGGTGTCTAGCATATAAATATATTCACGCTTAGCGCCGCATTTAATCAATAATTCCATACAAGCAATAGCCGCAGCACCCGCTCCCATACAAACAATAGTCGCGTTGGTGATATCTTTACCTTGAATTTCTAGCGCATTTAATAAGCCTGCTGCGGTAACAATAGCGGTTCCGTGTTGATCATCATGAAACACAGGGATCTTGCAGCGTTTAATCAGCTCTTTTTCTATTTCGAAACATTCAGGGGCTTTTATATCTTCTAAATTAATTCCGCCAAAAGTATCAGCAATATTAGCAACGGTATTAATAAACTCTTCCGTGGTGCGGTGAGTAACTTCAATATCAATTGAATCTATATTGGCAAAACGTTTAAATAATAATGACTTACCTTCCATTACTGGCTTAGAAGCCATAGGCCCTAAATTACCTAAACCTAAAATGGCAGTACCGTTAGTGATAACTGCCACTAAATTTCCTTTAGCTGTGTATTTATAAACGTTATCTATATCTGCTGCTATCTCTCGCACCGGAGCGGCGACCCCAGGGCTGTAAGCAAGCGCTAAGTCTGTCACTGTTTCAGCTGGCGTAGTAATTTCGATGCCTATTTTTCCTGGGGTCGGTTCGGCATGGTAGCGTAATGCTTGTTCTCTGAAGTCTGACATCTATTTATCCTGCTAGTTGAAGTGAGATAAGATATAAAGGTTTTTATTATTGTTTTATCTAAGATAGCTATAGTGTAATGAGGGCTTACTCAGATTAGAACCAGATTCGTTCTGATCGTACCAGCCTATAAGCATAGCTGATGCAATTTAACTTATGTTGGAGCAAACTACTTTTTTATATCCTTGATTTTAAGTGTTAGCTTTAGGCAAATATTAGACATAAAAAAAGCACCCTAAGGTGCTTTTTTTAACTGCAAGGTACCGATTAACGGTTGCCCAATACAGAGAAACGCTTTTTGAAGCGATCAACACGGCCGCCAACATCTAACACTTTTTGCTTACCAGTGTAAAACGGGTGACATGCAGAACATACGTCTAAGTGAATGTCTTTGCATAATGCTGATTTAGTTTTGAAGCTATTACCGCAAGTACAAGTTGCCGTAATTTCTTTATATTCTGGATGAATACCTGTTTTCATTGGGATTACCTCGTTAGGCCGCATCGCTATCCGGTCAAACTCTGTTGCCGAACACCATACGTAATTTCAGTTAAATTAGGGCGCGTAGCTTAATCTATCACCATCAAAGTTGCAATAACTTAGAACAATAAAATGCTTTTTTTTGTTTTACTTGGCATTTAATTGCACTGTCCTTACACTTGTCAGCTCTGTATTGATTTGAGATATGTTGTGATTGTAATTCGGGTTGCCCTACCAGTACCAATAAGACAGCATTTTGACTACCTTGTCAGTGAGCTGACCGCGCCCGCTGTTGGTTGTCGGGTATTAGTGCCTTTTGGTTCACGCAAACTTATTGGCATTGTTTGGCAAGTATCGCCAGATAGCAGCTTTGCATTAGATAAGCTGAAAACGGTTATTGAAATCATCGATCCGCAACCGGTATTACCCCCTATATTATGCAGTTTACTCAGCTTTGCTGCAGATTATTATCATTACCCGCTAGGCGAAGTGCTTATTAGCGCTTTACCCGCTTTATTACGTGAAGGTAGAAACTTAGCTGATTACCAACCTTTAGCTTATCGATTAACCGAAAAAGGAAAAGCATTAGATAGCAACCAGTTACGCCGCGCCAAACAACAATTGGCATTATGGCAAGCACTTGAGCAGTCAGACCTAACCGAGTCTATGCTATTACAACAATTTAGCCGCGCTATTTTAAACCAACTGATTAAAAAAGAGTTGGTTGAGTCTTACCCTGTTGCGCCAAGTCCTTTTGTTGCGCCAACTCGCCTAGCAGCAGGATTACAACTCACCCCGAATCAAGCCTTGGCGGTTACGGCAATTAATCAAGCTAAAGGCCGCTTTGAACGTTTTTTAATTGAAGGAGTCACCGGCTCAGGTAAAACCGAAGTGTACCTACAATGTATTGCTCAATACGTAATAACCCAGCAGCAAGTCTTAGTTATAGTGCCAGAAATAGGCTTAACACCACAAACCTTAGCGCGCTTTCAAGCCAGATTTGAACTGCCTATTTTATGCTGGCACTCTGCTTTAACTGACAGTGAACGCTTACATTGCTGGCAGCAGGCCGCAACAGGCGCCGCGGCCGTTATTATTGGCACTCGTTCGGCGTTATTTTTGCCTTTTAAGCAATTAGGCTTAATAATCATTGATGAAGAGCATGACCAATCATTAAAGCAACAAGATGGTTTTAGCTATCACGCCAGAGACTTAGCTATAAAACGTGCCGCAATAGAGCACTGTCCTATAGTATTAGGCTCGGCGACACCTAGCTTAGAAAGCTTATATAATGCTGACAATAAGCGCTTTATTCATTTAGCACTGCCTGATCGAGCAACAGGCTATAAAGTGCCTGACTTTACCTTGGTTGATTTAAAGCAGCAGGTTTTACAGTTTGGGTTAGCCGATATTAGCCTGGCCCATATTCGCAAACAATTAAGCTTAGGCCAGCAAGTCATGCTATTTCTTAACCGCCGTGGTTTTGCGCCAGCATTAAGTTGTCAAGAATGTGGTTGGTTAACGGAATGTCACCGCTGCAGTGCTTTTACTACCTATCATAAACAAAGCCGACAACTTATTTGTCACCATTGTGGTGCCAGTAAAGCGATCCCGCGTCAATGTGGTGACTGTGGCAGCACTCAATTAGTCCCTTTAGGCCAAGGTACAGAACAATTAGAGCAAAACCTACAAACCCTGTTTCCTGATACTGCAATTACCCGACTCGACCGCGATAGTACTCGGCGTAAAGGCGCACTAAATAGCGCTCTAGATGATATTAATAGCCCAGGCGCTAGGCTGATTGTTGGAACTCAAATGTTAGCCAAGGGCCATCACTTCCCCAATGTGAGTTTAGTTGTTATTGTTGATGTTGATGGCGCCTTATATAGCAGTGATTTTCGAGCTCCAGAACAACTTGCTCAACTGCTTACGCAAGTAGCTGGGCGTGCGGGAAGAGGCGGTAGCCAAGGCCGAGTGCTATTACAAACCCATTATCCAGAGCATAATTTGCTACAAGATATTATCCATAATGGCTATGCTGCTTTTGCTCGTTCTGCTTTATTAGAGCGAAAACATACTCAATTACCGCCTTATCAATATTTAGCTTTATTTAGAGCTGAGGCGCATAACTCAGAGCATTGCCAGCAATGGTTAAACCAAGTTGCTGGCTTAATAAACAAAACACCTCAATTACAGTTATTAGGCCCTATTCCTTCACCTTTAGAGCGCCGGGCTGGTAAGTATCGTTGGCAATTACAACTGTATAGCGCTAATCGCAGTATTATTCACACTGCGCTAACTTCACTATTGAATGAATTTATGGCTTGGCCCTTAACCCGAAAAGTTAAATGGCAACTAGATGTTGATCCTATTGATCTTAGCTGAGTAAACTAGCCTTCAACATGCTGTCTTTTTATAATTAACCAAGTAGAATAGCCCGTTCCAGATAAAGAGGTACTGTAATACTCCATGGCACATAAAGACTATGTAAAAACCAACCGCGCTAAACCAAAAACAGCAAAGCGTCAGCCGGGAAAACGTCGCCCTAGCAAAGCTAAACCTGCTGCATCGTCGATACCTTGGTTAGCCATTATTTTGGCAATCTGCATTGTCAGTGGTTTTGCTTATTTTTTATGGTATTTAAATCAGCAACCTGCATTAGAAGTTACAGCTGAGCCTAAAATGCCTGTAGCTGTAGCGGCTAAACCCGATCCCTTACCTGAGAAGCCTACCTCTGAGCCTTATCAATATATTAAAGAATTAGAAAACAAAGAGGTAAAAGTTGAGGTTACCGAACAAGCTGCAGCTGGACCTTACCAAATGCAGTGTGGCTCATTCCGTAATCAAAGTCAGGCAGAAGAAATGAAAGCCAAAATTGCTTTTTCTGGTTTTACCGCTGAAGTTCGCCGCTCTGAAGGAACAAATGGTATTTGGTATCGCGTTATATTAGGCCCTTACGAATCAAAGCGTCAAGCCACTGCCGATCGAAATAGATTACGCCAACAAAATATTAATACTTGTCAGATTTGGAACTGGTCTTGAAATTAAGCCCTTGCAACCTCACTTAAACTCTACGCTAATTACGCCATAGGGTTTAAAAAATATGACCACGATAGTTTCTGTTCGCCGCGATGGCCATGTTGCCATCGGCGGTGATGGCCAAGTTTCACTTGGTAACACTGTAATGAAAGGTAACGCTCGCAAAGTACGTCGTCTTTATAATGACAAAGTGATTGCTGGCTTCGCAGGCGGTACAGCAGATGCTTTTACATTATTTGAACGTTTTGAAGCCAAGCTAGAAGTGCATCAAGGTCACTTAATGCGAGCTGCTGTTGAACTAGCTAAAGACTGGCGTACTGATCGTATGTTACGCAAACTAGAAGCTCTCCTTGCCGTGGCCGATGCCCACAGTTCACTAATCATTACCGGTAATGGTGATGTTATCCAGCCAGAGCACGACTTAATTGCCATTGGCAGCGGTGGTCCTTTTGCTCAATCTGCTGCCACAGCTTTATTGCAAAACACTGAATTAAGTGCCAGAGAAATTGTAGAAAAAAGCCTGACTATTGCTGGTGATATTTGTGTTTACACCAACCAGCACCAGACTATTGAAGAATTATAAGTAGGTATTTATGTCTGATATGACTCCAAGAGAAATTGTTCATGAATTAGATCGGCACATCATTGGCCAAAATAAAGCCAAACGTGCTGTCGCTATAGCCTTGCGTAACCGCTGGCGTCGTATGCAATTAGACCCTGCATTACGCCAAGAGATCACGCCTAAAAATATTTTAATGATAGGTCCAACTGGTGTCGGTAAAACAGAAATAGCTCGGCGTCTAGCTAAACTAGCTAATGCACCTTTTATTAAGGTTGAAGCAACAAAATTCACTGAAGTGGGTTACGTAGGTAAAGAAGTTGAAAGCATTATTCGTGATCTGACCGACAGTGCTGTTAAAATGTTACGTGAGCAAGCCATAGCTAAAAATCGCTTTCGTGCAGAAGAAGCCGCTGAAGAGAGAATATTAGATATTTTATTACCTCCAGCAAAGTCTGAGTGGCCAGAAGCAGATAATAAAAGCAGCGATAAAACCGATAGTCACACTCGGCAAATTTTCCGTAAGAAGTTACGGGAAGGTCAACTAGACGACAAAGAAATTGAGCTAGAGTTGACCCAAGCAAATATTGGTGTAGAGATCATGGCACCTCCAGGAATGGAAGAGATGACCTCACAGCTGCAAAGCATGTTTCAAAATTTAGGCAACGATAAGAAGAAAAAAACTAAGCTTAAAATCAAAGATGCTTTAAAGCAGCTGATTGATGAAGAAGCCGCTCGCCTAGTGAATCCAGAAGAATTAAAAGCCGAAGCCTTAGAAGCTGTTGAGCAAAATGGCATCGTATTTTTAGATGAAATAGATAAAATCTGTAAGCGTGGTGAAAGCAATGGGCCAGATGTTTCACGTGAAGGTGTCCAACGTGACTTACTGCCTTTAATTGAAGGCTGTACAGTTAACACTAAACACGGCATGGTAAAAACAGATCACATTTTATTTATTGCCTCAGGGGCTTTTCAAATGAGTAAGCCATCTGACTTAGTACCAGAGCTACAAGGGCGTCTGCCTATTCGTGTTGAATTAGAAGCCCTTACTGCGCACGATTTTGAGCGCATCTTAACTGAGCCCAAAGCATCACTAACCGAGCAAAGTAGCGCTATGTTAGCCACAGAAGGCGTCACCATTAGCTTCACAGGAGATGGTATTAAAAGTTTAGCCGCAGCGGCATGGCAAGTGAATGAAACCACAGAAAATATTGGTGCAAGACGCTTATATACCGTAATGGAGCGCTTACTTGACGAAATTTCTTATGATGCTGCTGATCACGCTGGCGAGAAAATCGAAGTGGATGCCGCTTATGTTGAAAAACACTTAGGCGCTTTAGTTAAAGATGACGATTTAAGTAGGTATATTCTGTAATTATGGATCAATCAGAGATAGAAGTTACCAAGCTACATTATCATAAGCAAAGCCGTGTGCTGGATATTCACTTCTCTGATCAAAGCCATGCTAGCCTGACGGCTGAATTTTTGCGGGTATTTTCACCCTCTGCAGAAGTTCGCCGTCATGGCGCCCCTATCTTAGTCGCCAACAAAAAACAGGTCAGCATTAAGCAGCTTAGTGTTGTCGGGCAATATGCAGTTAAACTAGTGTTTGATGACGGCCATGACACAGGTATTTATAGCTGGCATTACCTGCACCAACTCGCTACAAATCAAGAAACTCTGTGGCAAGACTATTTACAGCGATTACAAGCGGCAAATGCTAATCGAGAAGCTGCAATTGCCATTAAGTTTAACCCGTATTAGAACACTTAGCGTAAAACGCTAAAGCATCTTGTTCAGATAAAGGTTTAGCATAGAAGTAGCCTTGGATTGAATCACAGTCTAAACTGCGCAATAATTCTAATTGGTTCTTGGTTTCAACCCCCTCGGCTAAAATCCGCTTACCTAAACCATGGGCTAATTTAATCATGGTTTTAACAATCATCATATCTGAATCATTATCAGCCATTTCAGCAATAAAACTACGGTCAATTTTAATTTTATCAATAGGCATTTGCCGTAGATATGACAAGGATGAATAGCCGGTTCCAAAATCATCTATCGATAACCTGATCCCCATTTGCTGTAATTCCATTACATGATTAGAGCCCACTTCCATATCTTGCATAGCTGTATTTTCGGTTATCTCAAGCTCTAGCATCTGTGGTGGCACTTGATACTGTAATAAAAATTGCTGAATTTTAGCTTTTAAACCTTCTTGCTGAAAATGCAACGGCGACATATTAACGGCTAATGGAATAAAAATACTCTGTTGCTGCCAGCGCTGTATGGTCTTAATTGCTTGCTGTAAAATCCAAACATCCAGCTTACGACTTAGGCCTAATTGTTCAACATAAGGTAAAAACTGTCCTGGCATCAGTAAGCCTTTACTTGGGTGCTGCCAACGTACTAAAACTTCAAACCCATCCAGTTTATTTTGTTTTAAACATAACTGAGGCTGGAAATATAAAACAAATTGCGACTGCTCCATAGCATAGAAAATGTCATTTTCCCAGCAAATTAAACGCGTTGTTTCATCCTCCATCCCAGGTTGATAGGCTAACCACGAGTTTTGGATCCGTTTTGCTTGGTGAAAGGCAATATTGGCTTTTTGTAATAAAGCATCAGCTGTGCTGGCATGTTCAGGATAACTAGAGAAACCGACGCTACAACTCAATTGTAAAATACCGGTATCTAAAACAAAGTTTTTTTCAACTAGTTGAGTAATATGATCTAAGGTAAACTGTAACTGTTTATCATTATTTATATCTTTAATCACTAAAGCAAAAATATCGCCACCGGTTCTGGCGATCAATACAGGCTTAATAATACTAGAGCTAAAACGCTCAACTAATAAGCGCAGTATTTTATCACCTTGCTTAATACCGACTGATTCATTTACCGTTTTAAACTTATCTAAACCCAGCATAAGTAGATGGACTGGCTTACCTTCCTGTAACTGTATTTGACTATCTAACTGCAACAGAAGCGCGTCTCGATTTAAAGCGCCAGTTAGTTGATCATGTTTATCTAAATACAAGGTTTTCTTTGTCAGCTGCATATTATTATTGCGTTCGTGCTCTTGCAGCCAAATTAATAGCGCCAGCCCCATACTACAAATTAAAAGTAACTCGAAACATTTAAATGCAAAAAAATATTCAGCAAAAATACCTAGCTCTGGGCTAAACATCATCCAAACTGAAAAAGAGATATACAATCCACCCCAGATTAGCATTGTTACTACACTTAAGCGTTGACCCAGTGATTTTTCAAGTTGATGCCAAAGGCTTAATGCTGCCACTAATAACAATACGCCCATCAAAAATAAACGTAAGTCTGACTGAAAATAACGACGCCAATTAGCTAGGTCATCAAAAATCACAAAAGGAACTACAGTTAAAATACCAACTAACAAACTGCCTATGACTAAACGATTAGTCGTTAATTGCCTACTTATGCTAATTAAAGAGGACCGAGTTTGTGTCATACCCCGGAGTAAAAACACAGCAAAACCATAGCTTGCGGCAACCACAATAATATTAAAGCCAGTATCAAGTATCAAGTTAGCCATGCCATCGCGGCGAATCAGAATACCCAGTTGGTATACAGAGAAGGCAATAAAAGCGAAGAACCAAGATTGAATATAGCTTTGGCGATAGATCCGGCTAAAATGCCATAGCAAATAACTGAGTAACAATGCTACCCCAAGCTGGGTGGAATAAATGGCGAGTCTAGCAAAAAGTTCAGCTGTCACTACAATTACCTAAAAGAAGATTATCAACACAATAGCAAACTACTAATTAGCCTTACAACTGATACTGCTAGCTTTATTCTAATTGTTTGTTTTGAATAAAAGTTTGAGCCTAGTCTAACGCAGCGTATACTAATGCTCAACAACTTAAAAAACGGAGCCTGCCATGGAATACAATACTTCTGAATTATGTGATCTCTATGCCGATGTTATCGATGTAGTAGAACCTATTTTTGCCAGTTATGGCGGTCGCCGTTCATTTGGTGGCCAAATAACAACTATTAAATGCTTTGAAGATAACGGCCTAGTTCGTCAAGTTTTATCAAGCCCTGGTTTAGGTAAAGTATTATTAATAGATGCCGGTGGCTCTGCTAGACGCGCCATTATTGATGCGGAGTTAGCGGCCTTAGCCGCTAGCAATGATTGGGAAGGCATTGTCTGCTACGGTAGTGTGCGCGAGTTAGACTTACTGGAAGATTTTGACATTGGTATTCAAGCTGTTAATGCCATTCCTGTTGGCGCGGATGATCTAGGCTTTGGTGAAGTAGATGCGCCAGTTAACTTTGCTGGTGTGACTTTTTTACCCGGTGATCACCTCTATGCCGATACCACTGGCATTATTATGTCACCAGATGCCCTAGATATAGAATGATAATTTTTTTAAAATGCATTTAGCTAAAGAGTGTTAGTTATGCTGAAACTTTTTGCACCAGAACAACTTAGTGCACTATGCCAAACTAGAGCCGGAGAGCAACGCTTAGGTCAGCAGGTTTTACTACCCAATAGCAGCAGCCCTTTAGCCGAGCAGTTACAAGATAGCAAACAACAAGGCTGTCGTTATGTATTAGTTGGCATTAGTGAAGATATAGGCCCCAGAGCTAACTTAGGTTCAGCAGGCGCTAGTGCTGGCTGGACCGCTTTCTTAAGTAAGTTTCTTAATCTACAAAGCAACGACTTTATTAACGCTAAGCAAATTTTGCTGCTTGGCGATATTGACTGTAGCGATTTACAAGCCCAAGCGAGTGAGCTTAAGCCTAATGTTCCAGCGCAACTTGAGCAGTTACGTCAATTAGTCGAGATTATCGACCAAAGAGTCGAGCAAGTCGTGGCAGAAATTTTTGCCGCTGAACTTTACCCTATCGTTATTGGCGGCGGCCATAATAATAGTTATCCAATAATCAGTGCGCTGGCCACTGTCAGTCAGCGGGCGGTTAATTGCGCAAATCTTGATCCGCATTCTGATTTTCGCGCTTTAGAAGGCCGACACAGTGGCAATGGTTTTAGTTATGCTTGGCAGCAACAAAAATTACAACACTATTTTGTTTTAGGCTTACATGAATTAAAAAATTCAGCAGCCAATTTAGCCTTAATGGCCCAAGCGGGTGCTGAGTTTATTAGTTATCAACAAATTTTTGTTCGCCAACAATATAGCTATAATCAAGCGCTGAGCCACTGCATTGATTCTATTGTTCAGGGCAATAATGCTATTGGTATTGAAGTAGACACTGACAGCATAAGCTCAATGCCCGTTAGCGCCTTTACTAATTGTGGTATTAGCGTTGCTGCTGCCGAGCAGTTTGTGTTTCAACTGGCTAAATTGCCGCGCAGTCAATATTTGCATTTAGCCGAAGCGGCACCGAGCCAACATCCGGCAGGCTTAGCTGCGGGCATGAATGAAGCAGGCCAAGTATTAGCGGCTTTAACCTTTGCATTTATTCAAGGCAAACAACAGCAACCGCCTATAGTCTAACTTGGCTTAGTCTCACTTGGCTTAGCTTTGCATAGTTTAACCTAGCATAGTTTAACCTAGCTTAGCCGCTTGATGTTTAATCTACCCTGCCTAGCTAGTAGATAAATTCTAGCTAGGCGAATATTTGGCTAAATTAATTATTTACTTCTTTACCTGCTATAAATAGCTGGCTTAAATTACTCACCCCATATTGATAGCACAGCTCTGCTGGCTGGGTAATAGCATAACAAGCAAAGTCTGCTCGCATGCCGGTAGCTAATATACCGCGATCTTTATAGCCTAAAGCGGTTGCCGCATGACGGGTGACCCCTAACAAGGCTTCTTCTGGCGTTAAGCGGAATAAGGTACAGCCCATATTTAACATTAACGGTAGTGAGCATAAAGGCGAGGTACCCGGATTTAAATCTGTCGCTAAAGCCATAGCGACACCGTTCTGACGTAATAACTCAATCGGCGGCTGCTGAGTTTCTCGTAAAAAGTAATAAGCACCTGGCAATAACACCGCAACCGTGCCGGCTTTAGCCATAGCTTGCACGCCTGCTTGATCTAAAAACTCAATATGATCTGCCGATAAGCCAGCAAACTCAGCTACTAAGGCACTGCCGCCTAAATTCGATAATTGCTCGGCATGGGCTTTTACCGGTAAGCCTAAAGCTGTTGCGGCGGCAAAAACTTTACGAGTCTGCTCTATGCTAAAACCAATGTTTTCACAAAATACATCCACCGCATCAACTAAATTTTGCTGCTGCAAAATCGGCAGCATGGCACAAACAGCATCAATATAACCATCTGCGTCATTGGCATACTCAGTAGGTAAAGCATGAGCGCCAAGAAAAGTTTTACTAATGCTAATAGGGTGCTGTTGATCTAATAAGGCGGCGACTTTAAGTATTTTTTCTTCGTTGGCTAAATCTAGGCCATAACCAGACTTTATTTCTACTGTAGTGACCCCTTGGCTTAATAAGGTATTTAAACGTTGCTGTGCCAACTTAAACAATTGCTGCTCTGAAGCTTGTCGCGTAGCGGCAACAGTTGACTTAATTCCCCCACCCGCTGCGGCTATATCTTGATAATTAGCTCCATTTAAGCGCATTTCAAACTCGTTAGCCCGACTACCGGCATAAACTAAATGGGTATGACAATCAATAAAACCGGGTAAAATCCACTGCCCTGCGATGTCATAAACAGCTGTGGTCTTACGATCAAACTCGGGCAAGTTCGTTTGCGGCCCAACATAAGCAATAACGCCATCTTTAATGGCTAAAGCCGCATTATTAATAGTGCCATAAGCATTTTCTGTCTCTTGCATAGTGGCAATATTGGCATTTAGCCATACAGCATCAAACTGTTGCATATTCACTCCTGTTACATTGAAACGGCTGCCAATAACTTGAAAGCTCATCACAATCTGCCATCAAGTTGTCAGCTTTATCATGTTATTTTAAACTAAATTACCGCTAACCACTTGTATATACAACCAAGATACTATATTTTTTGCCTTAGTCTTAATCATCTTTAGGTATTGGAACTTCAATGGCCGTTGCTAAATATGCTGAAATAAAAGAATACATGCTAGGTCAAATCGAAATTGGCGCTTGGCCTGAACATAGCCGTGTGCCATCAGAAAATGATTTAGCCGGCCAATTTAGCGTTAGCCGCATGACAGCAAGACGTGCCTTACAAGAGCTAACTGAGCAAGGCATTTTATATCGTACTCAAGGTGTGGGTAGTTTTGTAGCGGCTTTAAAATCGCAATCTTCTTTGTTAGAAATACGCAATATCGCAGACGAAATAAACGCCCGCGGCCATAGTTATCAAGCCAAATTAGTACAACTAACGGAATTACCCTGCCCTGCGGTTATTGCTGAAGCTTTAGGCTTAAAGCGCAATCAACCAGTGTATTTCTCCTTGATAGTGCATATTGAAAATCAACTGCCATTGCAACTTGAAGCGCGTTATGTCAGCCCCTTATTAGTGCCAGACTATGTGCAGCAAGATTTTAACAGCCAAACACCGCACCAGTATTTAAGCTTTATTGCCCCTTTAACCGAAGCTGAGCATACGGTTGAAGCCATCTGGCCAGATCACTTTACTTGCCAGCAATTACAACTGAAAAAAGCTGAACCCTGTTTACGTTTAACTCGGCGCACCTTTAGCCGAGAAGGCGCTGTGAGTTTAGCGTATTTAACTTCACCAGGTAGCCGCTATCGTTTAGGCGGTCACCTTAATTTTTCACTCCCGACCAGTAGAGAGAATATCTAATGACTGATCCACGTATTGATAATAGCCGTGTTATCCGTGCCGACCGTGGCACGAGTATCAGCACAAAAAGTTGGCAAACAGAAGCTGCTAAACGGATGTTAATGAATAACCTCGATCCTGAAGTGGCAGAGCACCCGCAATCTTTAGTTGTTTATGGTGGCATTGGCCGCGCCGCACGTGACTGGCAATGCTTTGATAAAATTGTTGAAGTGCTGGAGCGCTTAGAAGATAACCAAACTTTATTAGTGCAAAGTGGTAAGCCTGTTGGTGTTTTTCCTACTCATCCAGATGCACCAAGAGTATTAATTGCTAACTCTAACTTAGTGCCAGCTTGGGCCAACTGGGAACATTTTAATGAGCTGGATAAAAAAGGCCTAATGATGTACGGCCAAATGACCGCCGGCTCTTGGATCTATATTGGTACCCAAGGCATAGTACAAGGCACCTATGAAACCTTTGTTGCAATTGCTAAACAGCACTTTAACGGTGATCCTAGCAATAAATGGATCCTAACCGGTGGCTTAGGTGGCATGGGTGGCGCTCAACCGTTAGCCGCAACCATGGCGGGCTTCCATATGTTAGCTTGTGACGTCGATGAAAGCCGGATCGATTTTCGTTTAAAAACCGGTTATGTCGATAAAAAAGCCCAGAGCCTAGATGAAGCCTTAGCCATGCTTGAACAAGCTAAAGCAGATGGCAAACCTATTTCTATCGGTTTATTAGCCAATGCCGCTGATGTATTTGCTGAATTAGTAGCACGTAACATTACACCAGATGTGGTTACCGACCAAACCTCGGCCCATGATCCGCTTAATGGCTACTTGCCACAAGGTTGGACTATGCAACAGGCGCAAGAGCAACGTAAAGTCGCACCAGATGAAGTCGTTACAGCTGCTAAAAACTCCATGGCGGTGCAAGTAAAAGCCATTTTAACTATGCAAACGCGCGGTGCTGTGGCAACAGACTATGGCAATAATATTCGCCAAATGGCCCAAGATATGGGCGTAGAAAATGCCTTTGACTTCCCAGGTTTTGTGCCTGCTTATATTCGTCCTTTATTCTGCCAAGGCATAGGGCCTTTCCGTTGGGTGGCGTTATCGGGTGATCCTGAGGACATCTATAAAACGGATGCCAAGGTGAAAGAATTGCTCCCTGATGATCCGCATTTACATAACTGGCTTGATATGGCGCGCGAGCGGATCCAATTCCAAGGCTTACCAGCGCGTATCTGCTGGATTGGCTTAAAAGATCGGGCCCGTATCGCTAAAGCCTTTAACGACATGGTGAAAAGTGGTGAATTATCTGCCCCTATTGTCATCGGTCGAGACCACTTAGACTCAGGCTCTGTTGCCAGCCCAAATAGAGAAACAGAAGCCATGTTAGATGGTTCAGATGCCGTATCTGACTGGCCATTATTAAATGCCTTATTAAATACCGCAGGCGGCGCGACTTGGGTGTCGTTGCATCACGGTGGTGGTGTTGGTATGGGCTACAGCCAACATAGCGGCGTAGTTATTGTTGCCGACGGTACTGATGCAGCAGAGGCTCGCTTAGGCCGTGTATTATGGAATGACCCAGGTACAGGGGTTATGCGCCATGCTGATGCCGGCTACGACATCGCTAAAGACTGCGCTAAACAACAAAATTTAGACCTACCAATGATTAATGGTTAAAGGTAACGGAGACATAGAATGAGCTTTTCATTAAATTTAGCACCAGGCAAGCTTAGCTTGGCCCAATTACGCCAAGTACAACAACAAGCCGTGCAATTAAGTTTAGACTCTTCAGCGATTGCAGGTATTGAAAAATCAGCCGCCTGCGTTGCCAAGGTGCTTAAAGAAAACCGCGTGGTTTATGGCATTAATACCGGCTTTGGTTTATTAGCCAACACCCGCATTAAAACCGAAGAGTTAGAGCTATTACAACGCTCAATCGTATTATCTCATGCCGCAGGCTATGGCGACTTAATGGACGATAGCACGGTGCGTTTAATGCTAGTGTTAAAAATAAATTCATTAGCCCGCGGCTTTTCAGGCATTCGCCTAGAGGTTATAGAAGCTTTAATTAAACTGGTTAACGCCGAAGTCTACCCTTGTATTCCGAAAAAAGGTTCAGTGGGCGCTTCAGGCGACTTAGCCCCTTTAGCCCATTTAGTTTTACCTTTAATTGGTGAAGGCGAAGTTAGCTATAAAGGGCAAATTTATGATGCCCGTGAAGGCTTAAAATTTGCTAATTTAGAGCCGGTAACTCTAGCCGCCAAAGAAGGTTTAGCCTTATTAAATGGTACTCAAGCCTCAACTGCGTTTGCGTTAGAAGGCTTATTTAGAGCGGAAGATTTATTTGCCGCTGGATCTGTTATTGGCGCCATGAGCGTAGAAGCAGCTATGGGCAGTCGCTCGCCATTTGATGATCGTATTCATCAGGCCCGTGGCCAACAAGGTCAAATTGACTCTGCTGCTGTTTATCGCCATCTCTTGCAAGACAGCTCAGAAATTGGCCTGTCTCATACTAATTGCGAAAAAGTACAAGACCCGTACAGCTTACGCTGTCAGCCACAAGTTATGGGCGCTTGCTTAACTCAAATTCGCCATGCTGCATCAGTCTTAGAAGTTGAAGCCAATGGCGTAACCGATAACCCACTGGTGTTTGCTGACGATAATGACATTATCTCAGGCGGTAACTTCCACGCTGAGCCGGTTGCTATGGCGGCTGATAACTTAGCTTTAGTGATTGCTGAAATAGGTGCCTTATCAGAGCGTCGGATGGCGTTACTGATAGATGCGACCTTAAGTAAATTACCACCATTCTTAGTACCTAATGGCGGTGTTAATAGTGGCTTTATGATAGCCCAAGTCACAGCTGCAGCCTTAGCTTCAGAAAATAAGTCGCTAGCGCATCCAGCTTCTGTTGATAGCTTACCCACTTCGGCTAACCAAGAAGATCATGTTTCTATGGCCACCTTCGCAGCTCGCAGGCTAGCGGATATGGCTGAAAACACCTTAGGTGTATTAGCCGTTGAATACTTAGCTGCAGCTCAAGGTTTAGACTTTAGAGCACCTTTAAAAACAACACCTTTATTAGAGCAAGCTAAGCAAATTTTGCGTGAAAAGGTGAGTTTTTATCAGCAAGATCGCTATTTTGCACCAGACATAGATAACAGCGCAGAAGTACTGCGCCAACGACAATTAAATAGCTTATTGCCTGCTAAGGTATTATGTAGCTTTTAAGTTATTTACAGCCTAAAACGGTAGCGAAATAAGCTAGCTATCGTTTTAGGTAGTTTTCAAACTTCTCCTATTTTCCATCTAAGTATTTGTATCCTCAAGCACAAAGCTCTATTATCTTTAAGTAAGTTTATTTTGGAGCCTGTAAATGCCTAATCTGACAGTTGCCCATAAAGTTATCCTAGGTTTTAGCTTTATTATCTTATTGCTCTTATTCTCTAGTGGCTTCGCTTTAGTTAGTTTCTTCAATATTAACATTTCAAATCAACAAGTTAATCAGCTTGCGGTTCCAGTACAACAGCAAAGCAATACGAGCCAAATTCAATTATTAAAACTTGCCAAGCAATCTGCTTTAGGTTTTACCGCAGACACCTCTAATGAAATCACTCAATATCAACAGCTTTTTAATCAAGCCGAACTTGCTTTAGAAACACAGTTAGCCGGCCTAGGTAAGTTAACAGCGAATGACAGCCAGTTTATCGAACTTATTCAGCAGTTTAAGCAGCAATATACTGATTATAAAACAGCAGCCTTAGCCATGTTTAACGCTAAAGAAGCGGCTATTGATTACCAGCAACGCACTAATGAAGAATTTACCCAATTACAACAGCTAATAGATAATGCGGGTGCAAACTTAGTTGATATTTCTTATTTAGAGCTAGAAGATCAAGCGCTTGCCGAGTTGATATCCGGTAGTGCAAATATTATTGATGGCCAACTGCTTGGCTTAATGAATACCCTACAAGAAGTCACTACCGACACCGATGTAAGCAAAGCGGAAAAGAATGGACAAAATATCAACTTCTCACTCAGTGATATGCAGGTAAATATTAACTATTTAGCCAATTTACTCCAAGGGCAAGATAGCGGGAACTTATGGCCTGAATTTACTCAGCAAATGAGTCAGATCCGACAACGCTTACAAGCAGCTGATAATCTAGCGACTATGAAAGCCGAGCAACTTAAACAGCAAAGTCGCGCCCGTCAGCAATTTAGCATTGCTGAGCAGAAAGTCGAGCAATCAATAACTGCTTTAGATTCTTTGCTTACTGCCACTGAAGCTCAGTTAAGTCAACTACAACAGCAAATGACGAGCAGTGTTAGTAGCGGGTCTAATCTAACTTTAGGCTTAACCCTAATTTTAATTATTCTCGCCATTATCACTGCCTATTTTACAATCAATGTTATGTTAAGGCCTTTAGCCGGCATTAACAAAGTGCTAGGTGAAATAGCTAAGGGGGATTTAAGTCGTCAACTTAATGTCAGCCAAAAAGATGAATTTGGCGCCCTAGCTGCAAAAGTAAATAGTTTAACCCAAGCGTTAAGCCGTTTAATCATAACTATCCAACATAATGCCAACGAGCTTGATCAATTTACCAACTTGTCCAGCCAGGAAATAGGTGAAATTAATCTTTCATTACAACAACAGCAGCAACAAATTGCTTTAGTTAATGATGTAACTGTGCAGCTTGCAACAAGTACTCGCGAGATTGCAGATATTGCGGCTCAAACAGCAAACGCCATGAAGCAAGCCCAAGATCAAGGACAAGCAATTGATGGCATAGCCAGTCAAAACAATAACCTGATCCAAGGTTTAGCTGATCAATTAACGAATACCAGCAGTATAATGAGCAATGTTAATGAAGAGGTTAATAGCATCAATAGCATCCTCTCTACGATAAGAGATATTGCCGAACAAACCAACCTTTTAGCACTTAATGCGGCTATTGAGGCGGCAAGAGCTGGTGAACAGGGCCGAGGTTTTGCGGTCGTCGCCGATGAGGTGAGAACTCTCGCCAACCGTACCCAACAGGCAACGGCAGAAATTCGTCAGATGATTGAAAGCTTGCAACAACAAAGCCAACAAGCTGTTAGTGCAGTAGGTAAAGGTAAAGAAGATTCAGATAAATGTGTAGAGCAAATGACAACCCTAGTTAATTCATTAGCTGCGGTCAATCAAGCTATTTCGCAAACCCAGATACTTAATGAACAAGTTGCTTCAGCCACAGAGACACAACTCACTTTAGGTCAAGCTATAGATAGTAATATGCAACAAATGATTGAGTTATCAGCAGATAGCAGCGCAAAAGCGCAACGCAGTTTAACGCATAGTGATGATATGGCGAAGTTAGCCACGCAATTAAAGCAAGACACTAGTACTTTTAAAGTAAATTAACTAGCTGGTGTTTGTAGCAGTAGTGGCTAATAATTGAGCCTCGCAGCCAGTTAAGCCACTACAGCTCATTATTAAATAAGTGCGAATTGCTGTTTATTATATTGTTTATGCTGTTTTTTTATACTTTTTTGATCAATAAGCTGAATATTTGCTTCTTTAGCAAAAATCCATGCTTGGCCACTAAAACCGCTATAACTCACCACAACGCCCTCACGTATATCTTCAGCCAACATTTGCTGAAATAGCTGTCTAATGACCGAAATATCAACCCGTTGTGATCTGTGTTGAATATATACTAGCTTTTTAGCCTCGGCATTAACTGTAAGATAATGTTGGTTCTCATGCGCTGCAGCTTTAAGAACCCCCTCACTTTCTAAATAACCTAAAGCTGTAGCAATAAACTGCTGTTGCCTCTGCTTGATAGAAATTAAACTCGGCAGGCTAATCGTTAACATACTGTGGTGAGAGTCTAATTCTATAAAAACGATAATATTTAACACTAAGGTTAAAACAAACATAAATATAAAAATCCACAACATAAAGGTTGACCAAAATGCACTTAGCACCCAACCGCTATTACTAAGCAATAAAGAATGTTCAGCAAATAAAAGATAAATTACACCAGCCAAAAAGCCTAATACGGTACTAATTGAAGAGACGACTAACCATTTATTGATCATGATGAATACTTCAAAGAAGATAATGATAGGGTTATTTTCAAACAAAATAGTCTTTCTGTCTTAATAAACAGATGATAAATGCTTAATAAAGCAATTATCGAGTCAAGTTAAAGGCCCCATTGTGGTTAAACCTAGGGAATTATAATACCAGTCAACAAATCTGCAGTTTGCCACTCGCAGCCATTAAGTCATTCCATTACACTATAAACAAACTTACTATTGCGTCAGACTATGACTAATCAAGCAAACAAGTTACACCCTAAAAACCCGCACCAAGGGCGTTATGACATTAAGCAACTTTGTCAGCGTTATCCTGCTCTAACATCTTTTGTGGTGAGAAGTCCAACCGGCGCTGACACTATTGATTTTAGCAATCCTAAAGCTGTGCAAAGTTTAAATGCAGCCTTATTGGCTAGTTATTATCAAGTAGATTTCTGGCAGCTACCTGAAGGATATTTATGCCCGCCTATTCCAGGGCGAGCCGATTACTTACACTATGCCGCTGATTTAGTTTCAGAGTTACCTGCGGCTTGTCACCAAACTAAGTCTTCAATTAAGATGTTAGATATTGGCTGTGGTGCTAACTGCATTTATGCCATTTTGGCTAGTCGAAGCTTTGGTTGGCAGGTTATAGGTAGCGATATTGATGCTAAAGCATTACAAGTGGCGCAAACTATTATTAATGCCAATAAAAAGTTGCAGCAGAAAATCACGCTGCGCCAACAAAAACAAAGTCAGCATATTTTTCAGGGCATTATTCAACCTAATGAGTATTTTAGTTTAACCGTTTGTAACCCACCCTTTTATGGTTCAGCCAAAGAAGCCACTGCCGTTAATAAACAAAAGTGGCAAAAACTAGGTAAACCTAATCAAGGCCGGAACTTCAAAGGTAGCGCCAGCGAGCTTTGGTGTGAAGGCGGTGAACTTAGCTTTATTAGTAATATGATTGCAGAAAGTTATCTATTTTCTAAACAGGTAGGTTGGTTTACAACCCTAGTTTCCCAGCGCCAGCACCATAAGCCTTTATTAACTTTATTAGCTAAATATAACAAAGTGGTTATAAAGCAACAGAAAATGCAGCAAGGCCAAAAAACCAGTTTACTATTAGCTTGGCGTTTTACTGACTAGCCTTTTTAGGTAGCACCACATAACGGCCTTTAAATTCAGCTGCCACTTTATTATCAGATAACACTGCCACTGTTATGCTTTGTGATACTTTTTTACCGCTAGCTAAAGGGCTAAGATCACCAATACAGTGCTGTAATTGGCAACGAGTTGCAGGGTGTATCGATACCGGTGCAAAATAGCGAATGTTGCCTTCGGCTAAAACCATATCACCGCTTAAATTTTGAGCTTGTAGCTGTAAAAATAGCATGCCCCAGCCGGTTAAAGTGGCCAACGTGTAAATACTGCCTGCAAACATAGTTTGATGCAGATTTATATTGGGAGCTAAAGGAGCTTGGCAACTAAAGGTATTACCATCAAAACCATTAATACTTATTTGCATATACTGGCTCATAGGGATGGTCTGCTGCCAAGTTTGCCCTAGCTGTTGGCACCACTGGCCAAATACCTGCTTACTTGCTTCTAATTTTATTACCTTGGCCATTTTAGTATGAGCAATACCAAACAATGCTTCAGCCTCTTCTTTAGCTTGATAGCCTAAACCTTGATAAAAACCGATAGCAGACTCTCTGGCATTGAGGATAACACTTACACATTGCCATAAAACAGCTTGCTGCTCTAACCCTTGTAAAATACGCCGCCCTGCTCCTTTACCCCTATAAGCCTCAGCCACAGCCATATAGCGAATTTGCGCGGTTTTATCTTGGCACTGATGTATACGACCTACCGCAGCAATGTCACCAGCATCATTAATTAATAATAAATGATAAGCTTTAGCGTCTAAGCTATCTTGCTCAGAGCCCTGCGGTTGCTGCCAAGGTTGTCGTAATACTTGCCAACGTAACTGATAATATTGTTGCCATTCTTGGCTAGTTTGTGGCTCGCGTAATTGCCAATGCTTCATATTTAATTTTCCAGATAAAACAAGTTAGGCAGTCTCATCATTTTCTTGCTCTTGCTTATCGGCATCCAGCTGTTGCAATAACGCAGTTAACTCAGCGCCAAGTAATACAACAACCCAAGACAAATACACCCAAACAAACAAGATTGGCACTAAGGCTAAGGCACCATATATAGCTTGATACGACGGGAAATGACTTATATATAGTGCAAACCCGCGCTTAAAGAACTCAAATAAAACAGTTGCTAATAAGGCCCCCCAAATGGCGTGTTTCATTTTCACTTTGATATTAGGCACAACCAGATACAACAGAAAAAAGGCAATTAGCGAGAACAGATACGGTACTAAACCTAATAAATAGGTTGAAAAGCCTAAGGTGTAATTATCAGCGTACTTAGTTAAGGTAACTAAATAAGATGTTAGGGCAATAGAGCTACCCACTAAAATGGGACCCAAGGTTAAAATCATCCAATAAATTGAAAATGAAATAATAAGCCGTGGTCGCTTAGTGATCCGCCAAATTTTATTTAAACTTTTATCAATATTGTGGATCAACATCAAAGCAACAACCACTAATGCAGCAATACCAAAGGCTGTCATCTTTGCTGTATTACTTATAAATTGGGTAATGTAGCCTTGAATTTCATCACCTCGTGAGGGGATCACATTCGCGTACATAAAAGCTTCAATTTCAGTACGTAGATCAGAAAACATAGGAAAAGCGCCAAGCATTGAGAAGATCACCGCAATTAATGGCACTAATGATAATAAAGAAATATAAGCTAAATAACCGCTGATAACCGTAATTTGGTCATGCACACAGCGCTGTATATAAAGCTGAATAAAACGAATACTATTAGCTTTTATTTGTACTAATTGCTGCCGCATCCTTACCCCCCCACTGAAAATAATCTTTATATAGAATACATGAAAGCTATAAATACAACCAGTTAACATCTTTATTTTGCTTTAGTGATCCTCTAGTTTCTAAATTCACTTAAGCTTTTAAGAAGCAATAAAAAAGCCAGCTTTTAGCTGGCTTTTTCTATCTAGTTAACGATTAACCGCGGCTAGCACGTTTACGTTCGTTTTCAGTTAAGTGACGCTTACGAATACGAATAGATTTAGGCGTAACTTCTACTAATTCATCATCATCGATAAATTCTAGCGCTTGCTCTAAAGTAAAGCGCACTGGTGGTACTAAGTTGATTGCCTCATCAGTACCAGAAGAACGGACGTTTGTTAATTGCTTACCTTTTAAACAGTTCACAGTTAAATCGTTGCTACGGCTATGAATACCAATAATTTGGCCTTCATATACTTCTTCAGCATGACCGATAAACATACGACCACGTTCTTGTAATGAGAAAATAGCATAACCTGCTGCTTTACCCATTGCATTAGAGATCATAACACCGTTCATACGCTGACCAATGTTACCGCCTTTGAAGTCACCGTAGTGATCAAAGCTATGGTACATTAAGCCAGTGCCTGAAGTGATGGTCATAAAGTCTGTTCTAAAACCAATTAAACCACGGCTAGGCATCATAAAGTCTAAACGAATACGGCCTTTACCATCTGGCTGCATATTGGTTAATTCAGCCTTACGCTCACCCATTTTCTCCATGATAGAACCTTGATGCTGCTCTTCACAGTCAATGGTAACGTTTTCCATTGGTTCCATTTTCTGGCCATCAACTTCTTTCATAATAACTTCTGGACGAGATACTGCTAACTCGTAACCTTCACGACGCATGCTTTCAATTAACACACCTAAGTGCAATTCACCACGGCCTGAAACACGGAACTTATCACCGTCGTCAGTTTCTTGAACGCGCAGAGCAACGTTGTGTTTTAGCTCCGCATTTAGGCGGTCTAAAATTTGACGAGAGGTAACAAACTTACCTTCTTTACCGGCAAATGGTGAGGTATTAACTTGGAACGTCATCGTTACGGTAGGCTCATCGATCGTCAGTGGCGGTAACGCTTCAAGTTTGGTGGTCGAACAAATTGTGTCAGAAATTTTAAGCTCACCTAAACCAGTGAAAGCAACAATATCACCGGCTGTTGCTTCATCGGTTTCAACACGTTCTAGACCTAAATAACCAAATACTTGGCCTACTTTTGCATTGCGCTTACTACCATCAGCACCAAGTACAGTCACTTGTTGGTTTGGTTTTAAACTACCACGCTTAATACGGCCAATACCGATAATGCCTAAATAGCTAGAGTAATCTAACTGAGAAACTTGGATTTGTGTTTCACCGTTTAACTCTACAGCTGGTGGTGCTACGTGTTTAACAATGGCCGAGAATAAGTCGTCAATGTTTTCTTTTTTATCATTGTAATCTAAGGTTGCCCAACCATTTAACGCAGACGCATAAACGATAGGGAAATCTAATTGCTCATCAGTTGCACCTAAGTTATCGAATAAATCGAATACTTGGTCAATAACCCAATCTGGACGTGCGCCAGGACGGTCTATCTTATTAACAACAACAATCGGCTTTAAACCGTGGGCAAAGGCTTTTTGGGTTACAAAGCGAGTTTGCGGCATAGGGCCATCAACAGCATCAACTAATAATAAAACAGAATCAGCCATTGATAATACACGCTCAACCTCACCACCGAAATCGGCGTGACCTGGGGTATCAAGAATGTTAATGTGATAACCATTCCAACGCACTGATGTATTTTTCGCTAATATAGTTATACCGCGTTCAGATTCCTGCGCATCGGAGTCCATAACTCGCTCTTTTAATTTAGCGCGAGCATCAAAAGTGCCTGATTGCTGTAATAATTTATCGACCAAAGTAGTTTTTCCGTGGTCAACGTGGGCAATAATGGCGATATTGCGCAGTTTGTCTAAGTTTGTTGCGGTAACACTCATGTAAACATATCCTCTGTGGCACTAGATGACCATAATGACCACTAGGCAATAATTAACTTTACGTTAAGGGCGCATATTCTACTCTGTTTTTACCTAGAAAGAAAAACTGCATATTAATATTTCTGCATTTTTTTTATTTTATGCTTTATGGTTATAGGCTTAGTGGGGTTCAACCTTGCACCAAAACACTAACAAGTTGCACCATTATAGTGCAGAGCATCTTATTAAAAATTGAGTTATAAATATTTATTTCAATAAATACATAAACTTAAATAATTGGCATATAATTAGCTACTATAGCAAAAGTGAAAACAGTAACAAGCGCAACCAAACGCAAAAAAATCAGATTAACTGGAGGAATGCATGTCTGCATCAACTGTAATGAGTTTAATAAAAGAGAATGAAGTGAAATTTATTGATTTACGCTTCACTGACACTAAAGGTAAAGAGCAGCACGTTACCATTCCAGTCAATCAAATAGATGAAGATTTTTTTGAAGATGGCAAAATGTTTGATGGCTCATCAATGACAGGCTGGAAAGGCATTAATGACTCAGACATGATTTTAATGCCAGATCCAAGCACCGCAGTTTTAGATCCCTTCTTTGAGGAAACTACACTTAATATCACTTGCGATGTTATTGAGCCAAGCACCATGCAAGGCTATGATCGCGATCCGCGGTCAATCGCTAAACGTGCTGAAGATTACCTACGTTCTACCGGCATTGCTGACACTATTTTATTTGGCCCAGAGCCAGAGTTTTTCATGTTTGATGATATTCGTTTTGAAACAACCATGGGTAGCTCCTTCTTTAAAATAAACTCAACAGAAGCAGCTTGGAACTCAGGCACGAGTTATGAAGGCGGTAATAAAGGCCATCGTCCAACAGTAAAAGGCGGTTATTTCCCACTACCTCCAGTAGACTCTAGCCATGATATTCGTAGTGCTATGTGTATGGTGCTAGAAGAGATGGGCCAAACAGTTGAAGCGCATCACCATGAAGTTGCTACAGCTGGCCAAAATGAAATTGCCACCAAGTTCAATAGCTTAACTAAAAAAGCCGATGAAACTCAGCAATTAAAATATGTTATTCAAAACGTCGCTCACTTATATGGTAAAACAGTGACCTTTATGCCAAAACCTTTAGTAGGTGATAATGGCTCGGGCATGCACTGTCATCAATCTTTAGCTAAAGACGGTGTCAATTTATTTGCTGGTGATAAATATGCTGGCTTATCAGAATTAGCCTTATATTATATCGGCGGTATTATTAAACATGCTAAAGCATTAAATGCTTTTACCAACCCTTCAACAAACTCGTACAAGCGTTTAGTCCCACACTATGAAGCACCTGTTATGTTAGCTTATTCTGCACGTAACCGCTCTGCATCAATCCGTATTCCTTTAGTGCCAAGTGCTAAAGCGCGCCGTATTGAGTGCCGGTTCCCAGATCCAACAGCTAACCCTTATTTAGCCTTCACTGCGCAATTAATGGCCGGCTTAGACGGTATTCAAAATAAAATTCATCCTGGTGATGCTATGGATAAAGATTTATATGATTTACCAGCAGAAGAAGCGGCTAATATTCCTCAAGTAGCTAAAAGCTTAGAAGAAGCATTAGACGAACTAGATAAAAACCGCGCTGTATTTACTAAAGGCGGCGTAATGACCGACTGTATGATTGATGCATATATAGAGATTAAACGTGCTGAAGCCATGCGAGTTGCTGTAGCCGTTCATCCATTAGAGTTTGAGTTATACTATAGCGTTTAAAGCTAAAAGTTATTGATAAAGCCCACTTTTTTAAGTGGGCTTTTTTTTAGTAGAATTTATTAACAATTCACGATAGAGTAATCAAACTATAAAAATAATAAAGCAATATAAGGACTGGCTAATAATGAATAAAAGTTTATTGCTATTAGTATTATGTATGTTGTTGCCAACCTTTGCTGATGCACAAGCCAAAAAAGTATTTGTCACTACTGATGAAAATGGTGTTTTGGTTTTTTCAGATAGCCCACAAATGGGCGCAGAAGAAGTCAACTTTTTAGCTCGGCCTAATGTTATGCCCGCAACTGATCCTACGCTTCCTAAAGCGAGACAACCAGCTTCAGAACAATATGAAATCAGCATTATGCAGCCAGAAGATCAAGCAACGGTTCGAGACAATACCGGCTCTGTCCATGTCTCAGGTCGCATAACACCATCATTTAAGCGCGGCTTAAGAGTTAAGCTACTCATTGATGGCCAAGCACAAGCCGAACCGCAAAATAGTACTATTTTTGTACTTAGAGATATTGAGCGGGGCGAACATAAACTAGAAATGCAGCTATTAGATGCAACAGGTAAAGTAATAGCAACAAGTCCAGTGAGTACTTTCTACTTACATCGAGCATCACGAATTAATCCAAACTAACCTCTTGCTAATGTCCTTTTAAGCAATAAGTTATTCGTGCAATTTTTTATTCTCTAGATTACACTGCGCAATGCACCAATATGGTGCAAAGGAGCAGCGGTGACTAATAGCTTAATTTCTACAGAAAAACTAATCAGTGCGCAAATGACAACGGCAGTCTTATTACTGGACATGCACTTGCTTGTTACGTTTTATAATCCGGCCACTAGTGCTTTATTAGGCTTAGGTGAAAAACGAATTTTACAGCAGCACTTTAGCCAGCTATTTCAGTATAACGAAGTTAACACTCAGCGTTTTAATCAAGCCATTTCTTCACAGAATAATTTTAATGTCACAGATGTTAAAGCCATTAGCTTAGACGGTCGGCATTTATTACTCGATATAACCGTGACTTACTGTGAAAATCCTGAGCAACACTTGTTGCTAGAAATCAGACAAATTGATCAGCAAAGAAAAATAAGTTTAGAGAGTTTACAGCAACATCAGCATTTGGCAGCCCGAGAGCTTATTCGTGGTTTAGCCCACGAAATAAAAAATCCACTTGGCGGTTTACGTGGTGCAGCGCAATTGCTGGAAATGTCATTAACTGACGAGCTAACCGAATACACCCAGCTAATTATTGCTCAAGCCGACCGATTAACAAACTTAGTTGACCGATTGCTTGGCCCTTATCGGCCAGCAAAGCTGCAAAAAAATAATCTACATCAAATGATAGAGCAAGTTAGACAACTCGCCTTAATGGACAACCCCCATAAAGTCCAGTTTAGCTTAGATTACGATCCCAGCATTCCTGACTTTGCTTTTGATACCGAACTATTACAACAGGCCTTACTTAATATCGTCCGTAACGCTCAGCAAGTACTCACTCAAGGCGGAGATATCTGCTTGCAAACCCGTGTTTTATTTCAACACACCTTACACGGAAAGCGTTATAAGTTGGTTGCCGCTATTAAAGTTATTGATAATGGCCCAGGGATTGCCGAAGCGGTTAAAGACACCCTATTTTATCCTATGGTAACCACCCAGCCGCAAGGAAATGGCTTAGGCTTATCTATTGCCCAAACGCTTTTGCATCAACATGGCGGTTGGATAGATTGCGATAGCTGGCCTGGTCATACCGAGTTTTGCCTGTATTTACCCATAGTAGACAGTGAGAATTAACCCATGGCGCAAAGTGTTTGGATAGTTGACGATGATAACTCTATTCGCTGGGTATTAGAAAAAGCCCTCGCTCGAGCAAATATTGCAACTGAAAGCTTCGCATCTGCTGACTTAATGTTGCAACGACTTACTTATCAGCAACCTAGCGTCGTCATTTCTGATATTCGTATGCCAGGTAGTAGCGGCATACAGTTATTAAATCAACTACAACAACAACTGCCCGACTTACCCGTCATCATTATGACCGCCCATTCTGATTTAGAAAGTGCTGTTAATGCCTTTAGCCGTGGCGCATTTGAATACTTACCCAAACCTTTTGATATTAACGAAGCCGTAGACTTAATTAGCCGAGCTTTAGAGCAAGCCGCCACTCACCCAAGCCAAGACGACCTAATTAATAACACCATATCGTCAGAGATTATTGGTGCAGCGCCTGCTATGCAAGAAGTGTTTCGCGCTATAGGCCGCTTAGCGCGCTCTAGTATTAGCGTTTTAATTAACGGCCAGTCAGGTACAGGTAAAGAGTTAGTTGCCAGAGCCTTGCATAAACATAGCCCGCGTAAAGCCCAACCTTTTATCGCCCTAAATATGGCCGCCATTCCCACTGATTTAATAGAGTCGGAACTGTTTGGCCATGAAAAAGGCGCCTTTACTGGTGCCAATACATTACGCAAAGGTCGTTTTGAGCAAGCCAATGGTGGTAGCTTATTTCTCGATGAAATTGGCGATATGCCATTGCATGTACAAACACGTTTACTAAGGGTATTAGCCGAAGGTCAGTTTTATCGCGTGGGTGGTCTTGAGCCTATAAGTGTAGATGTTCGAATTATTGCTGCAACCCAC
The DNA here is from genome assembly GCF_050936095.1 of Rheinheimera sp. WS51. Taxonomy (NCBI): domain Bacteria; kingdom Pseudomonadati; phylum Pseudomonadota; class Gammaproteobacteria; order Chromatiales; family Chromatiaceae; genus Rheinheimera; species Rheinheimera sp. WS51. Next base: position 544,752 of record NZ_JBOTRC010000001.1, on the reverse strand, counting down.
CAGAATTTAGAGCAGTTAGTAGCCTTAGGTCAATTTCGAGAAGATTTATTTCACCGCTTAAATGTGATCCGGATCCATTTACCTCCATTAAAAGAGCGCAAACAGGATATTGCGCAGTTAGCACAACATTTTTTACAACAAGCCGCTTTAGAACTAAAGGTAGAAAAGAAAAAACTCAACCCCGAAGTTGAACATTTGCTAAGTCAATTAGACTGGCCAGGTAATGTACGGCAACTAGAAAATACCTGTCGCTGGCTAACCGTCATGGCCAGCGGAAAAAATATAAATAAAACCGATTTACCTTCTGAATTACTAGACAGCGCAGTAAATCCCCCCTTACAAGCCCAAGCAACGAATAGTCCCCAACCAAGCGCCAGTACCAATTGGCAAGATTTATTTAGCCACTGGGTTACACAACAACTGGCTACTGGTAATGATAATCTTGCCCAAGATGCCCAATTAGCATTAGAAAAAGTATTAATTCAACAAGCGTTAGCCTTTAGCCAAGGCCATAAGCAAGATGCGGCCAAACGTTTAGGTTGGGGCCGCAATACCTTAACGAGAAAACTCAACCAGCTAGGCTTGAAGTAATTAAGCCAGCTAAGTATAAAATAACTTAGCTGGCAGGGTATTAACCTAAGTAGATTTTATTTATGCCGAATTAGTTAGCATTATTAAGTTTAGGCTGGGCTAATTAATGATGTTTCCTGCTACTTTTTAATGCTGCAAGATACTCTTTTTGCTCAGGCGTTAATAGCTGTAACACATCGTATTGCAGCTTTAAGCGCAATAATTGTTGCTGTTTCTGCTGCATTTGCTGTTGGTTAACTAGCTGCTCGGCTTGAGCCTGGTCAAAGTAATCGGCCTGCATTAACTGTTTAATAGCCGTTTGCATTTGTGTCCTTTGCGCTTTATTCGCTCGTTGACTTTTACTATCTGCTTTATATTGCTGCATTAATAGCTTAACCTGCTCATTCTGACTAGTTGATAAATCTAAAGAGCGTAAATGATGCATAAACATCGTCCGTTCTTTATGCTGTCTATGACGGGTATTATGTTGATTGTCATGACTTGATTCAGCCTTTTTGTTTTCTGATTTATCAACGTCTGCCATTGCCATGCTAGTTAAACTTAACCCGCTAGCCAGCAGTAGTGTTGTTACTAAACTTGTTAATTTCATTTTTAACTCCATTAGATAATATGTAGGTTAATTAGCGTGCACTCTCACAGCATAAAACATCGATTGCAAAGCAACGCAAGCAACAGGTAAAGACTCTGTAAAGGTGGATAAATCTTTAAGTAGATTAAGTACACTAAGATAAAAAGGAGGCGCCATGTCAGCCATACTGATGATCGACGATGATGTTGAGCTTTGTCAGTTAGTATCAGAGTATCTTGCACTTGATGAACTGCAGTTTCATGCCGAACATACCGGCCCTGCTGGGTTAGCTGAAGCTAATTCGGGCCAGTATCAGTTAATTTTATTAGATATTATGTTACCTGGCATGGATGGTTTAAGTGTTTTAAAAGCCTTGCGTCAAGGTGACAACTACTGTCCTGTGTTAATGCTAACCGCGCGTGGTGATGATATTGATCGCATCGTTGGGCTTGAATTAGGCGCAGATGATTATTTAGCTAAGCCTTTTAATCCCCGCGAATTAGTGGCTAGAATAAAAGCCATATTACGTCGCGCAGAATTAATGCAAGCCCCTTTACATACTAGTAGCCTGCTTGAAGTTAATGGCTTAACCCTTAACCGAAAAAACCGCCAAGCACAGTGCCAAAATCAAGATTTAAACTTAACCGTAACCGAGTTTCAACTATTAGAAATCTTAATGCAGCAACCGGGTATTGTTCACACTAAAGATGAATTAAGCCAAAAGGTGCTAGGCAAACGTTTGCAAATGTATGATCGTAGTTTAGATATGCATATTAGTAATATACGAAAAAAAATAAGCCAATATAGCGCTGAAGAAAAAATTAAAACCCTAAGAGGTTCAGGCTATTTATTGTTACCTAACAGCTAGTTTAATAACGAGAGCGTTATATTGAAATCATTAAATCCTTTTCATTATCTTGCTGGACGTATTTTTATTTGGTTTTGGCTGGTACTGCTAAGTGCGGTTATTACTGCAGTTTTATTATCTCGCAGCCTTAGTGAGCCTACCGAGATTAGACGATTATCACCAAATATAGCCGCTAAGATACAGCGACAAGTAACGCATTATCAACACCTAGCTAATAGCGAGAGCTTAATTAAAGCCTTAGATAAACAGCAGCCAAATCGCTGGTTAGTCGTTAACACTCAGACAAATAAAATTAGCTCTATTCCTGCTTTACCTAAAGATTTTGATCAAAACTGGTTAACAGAGTTATCTCAATTATCTAGACCGGGTTGGTTAAAGCATAAAAACCTTACTCTCGCAGGCCCCTTTATATTACAGCTTGGTGATGAGTCGCTGGCACTCTATCAAAAAAGGCAGCACCGTGTTCGCCCATGGTGGCATATTCACGATGCGCCACAGCATCTGGTGTTACTGTTTATGCTGGTTATTTCTATTGTTGCTAGTGTTATTTTAGCCATTTCAATATCAAAGCCCTTACGTGAATTATTACAACGCAATCTCGCATTTGCTAATGGTGAGCTCGATGTTAGGGTGCTTAATTTAATTAAACGCCAAGATGAGCTTGGTCAGTTAGGCCATAGCTTTAATACCATGGCCGAGCGTATTAGTGCTTTATTAACTAATCAGCAGCGTTTATTAAGAGATATCTCCCACGAGCTGCGCTCTCCTTTAGCGCGAGCACAACTAGCATTAGGCCTAACTGAGCGGCAACAAAACCTACAGCAAGTTCCCAGAATTAAACAAGAGCTCGATCGAATTGATACTATGTTAGATGAGCTACTTACTTACAGTAAACTCGATGCTGGCCAGTACCAGCTTCAAAAGCAGGCTTTTGATCTAACAGAGCTTGTTGCCGATATTATTGAAGTGAATCAAGTTGAAGCAGATGCTAAAAAGCAACAAATTGAATTTATTGCTAAAGAGCCTATTGAAGTTCATGCCGACAGCCAACTATTAGCTCGGGCTATTGAGAATGTGCTACGTAATGCTATCAAATATAGTCCTGAAGCAAGCACTATTAGCTGCAGTTTAACTACTGGTAATCACTTAGTAACCATTAGCATCTGTGATCAAGGTGATGGCATAGAGGCACACTTATTAGAGGCAATTTTCGAACCCTTTTATCGAGTGTCAGATAGCCGCACTAATAACACAGGGGGAACAGGTTTAGGTTTAGCAATAGTAGCTAAAGTTATACGCCAGCATGCTGGCACGGTAACAGCATCTAAAATATCTGATGCAGGGCTTTGTATCACAATGCAGATCCCAGTAAACTAGCGCCATTCTGTGACAAATGAGTGTACGCTTGAAACCGCATAGCCCTTTTCCCATTATTAAGCCTCTTAGCAAAGCGGCACTATTAACCGAGCAATGGCAAAAGCGCGTTCAGCCATTTTGGCACAAAATGCCAGAGGGTGAGCTAATAAGCCACGACGGTACCCGCTTATTTTATAAATACCATCACTCGCCACAAGCTCAGTGTGCGGTTGTTATCAGCGCTGGCAGAATGGAAATGGCATTAAAATATGCCGAACTAAGCTATGAATTAGTCCAAGCGGGATACAGTGTTTTTATTCTAGATCACCGTGGCCAAGGGTTATCTCAACGTTCGTTAGGCAATAAATTTAAAGGCGATATTATTGATTTTGATTTATATCAGCAAGATTTTAATCAATTTATGCTGCAAATTGTTCAGCCTCGCCAGCATAAGTATCATATTGCATTAGGCCACTCTATGGGCTGCGCCATCTTAGCGACTTATCTGGCTAAGCAGCCTAAGCATCCTTTTGTTGCAACCATTTTAGCGGCACCTATGTTCGGAATTTATACCAGTATAGTGCCTTATCCTGTTGCCCAGTTTGCGGTATTAGCTTGGTATAAAGTAAACCGCTGTTTTAGCACCACCCCTTGGTATGCACCTTTTCAAGGCGATTATCGACTAAAACCCTTTAAAAATAACCCACAAACCAGTAATCAAGAGCGTTACCTTTGGTTACAGCAGCAGTATCAGCAACAGCCTAAAAGTCAACTAGGTGGTGTGACACTGCGCTGGTTAGAGCAAGCGATTTATGCAATGGAAAATATTCATTTACAAGCGGCTAAGTGGTCAACGCCAGTTCTATTATTACAAGCAGCCGAAGATAAAGTGGTTGCTAATCGCTCGCAAGATAATTGGTATCAGGCCTTACCAAAAAACTTAAATAAACAAAAAGTCAGTATTCAAGGTGCTAAACACGAAATTTTTATGGAGCATGATGCCATTCGCGACAACGCTTTTAACGCCATTAATGACTTTTTACAACAAGTCCCCTTTAATTAAACGCATTGGAGCTTAGCATGTTACATATTGTTTTATTCGAACCTGAGATCCCACCTAATACCGGCAATATTATTCGCTTATGCGCCAATACCGGGTTTAAGCTGCATTTAATTGAACCCTTAGGCTTTGCTTGGGACGACAAACGAATTAAGCGTGCCGGTTTAGATTATCATGAGTTTGTTCATGTTCAGCGCCACCGTAATTTCGACCAGTTTATACAGCAGGTTCAGCCTAAGCGTTTATTTGCCTGTACTACTAAAGGGCAAACGAGACATAGCGATGCACAATATCAAGCCGATGACGCCTTAATTTTTGGCCCTGAAAGCCGTGGGCTACCCATGGATTTACTTGAGCGACTGCCTATGCAACATTGGCTAAAAATTCCAATGACGGCGAATAGCCGTTCAATGAATTTGTCTAATGCTGTTTCTGTTTTTGTTTATGAATCATGGCGTCAACTAGATTATGCAGGTGCAAAGATTTAGTATTTTAACACTGTTAAAATAAACCTTTAGGGTCTATATTAAGCATTGCTTTGATCGCTCACAAGGACGCTGACATCATGCTTATGCTTAAAAAGCTTTTGTTTTTCAAGTTTGTTCTACTCTTTTCTAGCTGCGTTTTGGCTATAGAAAATACCGATTTTTTAGTAAGCTGGGCAAACTTTTGGACCCTAAGCTTAATATTAGTTGTTAGCTTTGCTGTCTTCTTTACTTATGGTGTTTACAAACGCCGATTTAACCATCTTAACCAGCAATATCAACAGCTATTAAGCTTTTTGCACCACTCCAATGAACTGGTTGCGGTTCTAGATCATAAATTGGAGCCTAATTTTATAAACTCGCATTTACTGGCATTAACGAACCAAGCAACAACGGATGCCAACTCTCTCAGCCTCATTAGCTATACAACCGAAAATTCCATGCAGCTTATGAATACTTTACTTGAGAACAGCTTAAGTGAACGCGCTTATTGGCAAGGCGAGTTATGGCTTGCTAGTAACAACACCGAAAAACGGCGCTGTATATCTGCATCAATAACTCAGTTAGGTAACTCACCGCCGCTAAAGTATTTGTTTGTTGGTCAAGATATCTCAAGCCAAAAGCGTCAGCAGCAATTACTGTTACAACAACGGATTAGAGATCCCGAAACGAATGTTTTAGCATCAGCTGTATTTAATGAGTTTTTAGACAAAGCAATCCAAAGCTGTACCCCTCAAAAACCAAAACTTATCCTATTAATAATAAAAGTTAACCTGGAAAAAGATGATCTAGACTCTAAAGCACAAACAGCAATTAGCGAACAATTAGTTAGCCTAGCCAAATATATGCAACATCAACTACCTAAAGGGGCAGTTTTAGGTCGGCATAGCACAGATAGTTTGTCTTTACTTCTTCCAGCTTATTTATGCACTGCAAATATAAATAGCTTTGCTAGCCATCTAGCTCTGACTATTTTAAATCACAATTCCTCAGTAGAAAGACTCAGTAATAATTTAGAAACAGCGATAGGCATAGCAGTTTATCCAGATGATGCAGATACAACAGACGCCATTTTAACCACGGCATCAGCTGCATTACTAAATAGCAGCAGTAAAGATCCTAAACAAAGAATTCAATTCGCAAATAGTTTAACCCAACAGGATTACCTTGAAAGCCTAAATCAAGAAGCCACATTGGCACTGGCAATAGAAAACCAGCAAATAGAGGTTTATTTTCAACCACAAATAAGTATCTCTAGTAACAAGGTAGTTGGTTATGAAGCTCTACTTCGTTGGCTTTGCCCGATGCGCGGAACAATTTCGGCGCAAAATTTTATCCAATTAGCGTATGACACAAGGCTGATTCTCAGTCTAGATCATGCTGTTATTGATAAGTGCTGCCAACAGTTTCTTCAATGGCATAAACAGGGACTTGAACGAGGGCGTATATCAATTAATATTGCCAAGATAAGTTTTGAGCAAGACGATTTCGTTACACGTTTAAAGCAACAATTACAACAACACCACCTTGCAGGTGAACACTTTGCACTAGAACTTTCAGAAGAGGTGTTTTTATCCCCTTGCGTTAATTTATCGGCAAAGCTACAACAATTAATTGAGTTAGGTTTGCAAATTACCTTAGATAAAGTTGGTGAAGGTGTACTATCAATAGATGTATTACGGCGCTACCCATTGCACAACATTAAACTGACTAAAAGCTATATAGCCGATATAGAGCATAACGAACAACAGCGCAATATCACCGCTAGCTTGATCAGGATCGCTTCGTATTTGCAATTAAATATAATCGCGGTTGGTATAGAGAATGAAATGCAGGCTTATCTGTTACATGTGATGGGCTGCGATATACTACAAGGCTTTTTGTTCAGTAAAGCCTTGCCAGCAAAAGACATTGCTGGCTTATTAACAAAAGAAAATAAATTATTGCACAAGCACGGTCACTAAGATAACTCGTCGCGCTTTTCTCGGCCTAATAAATCAAGTGCTGCAGTTTTTGCATCTTTACCTTTATAAAGCACCTGATAAATTTGCTCGGTTATCGGCATTTCTACCTGATAACGCTGAGCCAAATTGAAAACCTCTTTGGTATTTCTATAGCCTTCTACAACTTGACCTATCGTCGTCATTGCTTCTGCAACGGCTTCGCCTTGGCCTAGTAACAATCCAAATCGTCGGTTTCTTGATTGGTTATCAGTGCAGGTCAGCACTAAATCACCTAAACCAGCCATCCCCATAAACGTATCTTTTTGAGCACCCATAGCACAACCTAATCGACACATCTCAGTTAGGCCACGAGTAATTAATGCCGTTCTAGCATTAGCACCAAAACCAATGCCATCAGCCATACCGGCACCAATGGCAATAACGTTCTTAACCGCACCACCTAATTGCACGCCAATAAAATCTGGATTGGTATAAACTCGAAAACTTTTGGCACAATGTAGCAGCGATGATAACTCATCAATAAACTCAGGATCAGTTGACGAAAGTGTTATCGCCGTTGGCATTCCAGCAGCCATTTCTTTAGCAAAGGTTGGACCAGAAAAAACAGCTAAAGGAACTTTGTCACCTAGAATATCTCTGGCTACATCTTGCAGTAAACGGCCTGTCTCTGGCTCTAAACCTTTAGTTGCCCAAGCTACTCGCGCTTTAGGCTGAAGAAAGGGTTTAACCTGTTTCAACGTATCAGCAAATGCATGGCTAGGAACAACAATAAGAATATTCTGACTAGTTGCCACGGTTTTAGCTAAATCTGAACTTAACTGCAATGAAACTGGCAAAAGAATTCCTGGCAAGTAACGCTCATTACAGCGCTGCTGTTCCATTTTCTTCATCTCAGCAACATTACGACCCCACAAACTGATTGTGTTGCCATTTCTAGCTAAACAAATAGCTAGCGCGGTACCATAAGATCCCGCGCCAAGCACTGCTATTGCAGAGTTTTTCATGCTATTAAGCGTCTGCTGTAGCGCCTTGCGCTTCAGCTTGACGTTTTTGTAAGTACTGGGCATACAAGGCATCAAAATTAACCGGTGCTAAGTTTAGTTGTGGGAAAGTACCACGATTAACTAAGTTAGAAACGGCTTCACGTGCATACGGGAATAACATGTTAGGACAATAAGATGCCAACATATGCGCTAGCTGTGCATCTTCAACTTCACCAATAGAAAAAATACCGGCTTGTTGCACTTCACATAAAAACGCTGTTTCACCTTCAACAGTTGTTGTAACTGTCAATGACAAGATAACTTGGTAAGTGTTTTCTTCTAGCTTCTCACTGCGCGTGTCTAAATCTAGTTTAACTTCTGGCTTCCATTCTTTACGAAAGATCGCTGGTGCGTTTGGTGCTTCAAATGAAATATCTTTAACAAAGATACGTTGGATAGCAAACTGTAACCCCTGAGATTGTTGTTCGTTTGCACCATTTACTTGTTGATCAGCCATAATAATTCCTAATTTATATTATATTTATTGAGTTAATAAAGCAGCTAAGTCACCTGCAGCATCCAGAGCCATCAAATCATCACAGCCACCGACATGAAAATCATTAATAAAAATTTGTGGCACCGTTGTACGGCCATTCGCTTTTTCAATCATTTCAGGCCTTCTCTCAGGCTGTTGATCTATACGTATTTCCTCATAGGATACGCCTTTATTTTGTAACAACATTGCAGCTTGCATGCAATAAGGGCAATACGCTTTGGTATAGATAACTACTTTTGACATATTTATTTCTTCGCTTTAACTATCGGTAAATTTGCACTTGTCCAAGCGCCCATACCACCTTGTAATATCGACACCTTGGTAAAGCCTTGTTTTGCCAAAGTGGCTGCTACTTTCTGTGCACTCATACCAGCTTGACATACTACAATAATGGGCACATCTTTTTTCTTTTCAAGGCCTGAAAGTTTTTCTGCTTCAATGTCAGCCGCAGTAAGATGCTTTGCATCGGTAATATGTCCCTTAGCGAAGTCTGCTTCGGCACGTATATCTACTACCACGGCATCATGCCGATTAACCTGTAATGTTAACTCGGTAGGGGAAAGTTGCGCTACTGAACTTAAACGCTGTTTAAACCAGCCAAAAATTAACAAACCTGCGATAACCAACCAAGCAAGGCTTAACATCGGATGATTACTAAAAAAATCTATATACTGCTGCATAACCTATTCTGCTTTTACTAAAATAAACCAGTGCCAAGTATACCCAGTTTGCAAAAATAAAGCAGCAATTAAGCAGACACAAAGCGGATCAAGACTAGCGAATTTTGTAGAATTCGGTAAGATATTAACCACATTAATCCCCTTAAAGTTTAGTTACGGAGTCTGCATGGCCAGCAAAAAAAAACCTTTAGTTCTTTTAATTCTTGATGGCTGGGGCTACCGCGAAGACAAAACAAACAATGCCATTGCGCAAGCGAATACACCCGTGATGGATAAGTTATGGCAGGAGTATCCTCATAGTTTAATTTCAGGCTCAGGCCTAGATGTAGGCTTACCTGATGGCCAAATGGGTAACTCTGAAGTGGGTCATGTTAATTTAGGCTCTGGCCGGGTTGTTTATCAAGATTTTACTCGCATCACTAAAGCCATTGCTGACGGCGACTTTTTTACTAATCCGCAACTCACTTCAGCCGTTCAAGGCGCTGTAACTAAACAAAAAGCGGTGCATATTATGGGTTTATTATCACCTGGTGGTGTCCATAGCCATGAGGACCATATTATCGCTATGGTTAAGCTTGCTCAGCAACAAGGCGCTGAAAAAGTCTATGTCCATGCCTTTTTAGATGGCCGAGACACCCCGCCACGAAGTGCTGAGGCTTCATTAAAAAAACTTGAGCAACATTTTGCTACAACAGGTTGCGGCCAAATAGCTTCTATTATTGGCCGATATTACGCCATGGACAGAGATAATCGCTGGGACCGTGTTGAACAAGCCTATAACTTAATAACGGCAGGCCAAGCTGAGTTTACGGCTTCATCAGCGGTCGACGGCTTAAAGCAAGCTTATCAACGTGATGAAAATGATGAGTTTGTCCAAGCAACCAAAATTGAATCAAAAAACGGCAACACTATTAGTTTAGAAGATGGTGACGCTTTAATTTTTATGAACTTCCGAGCGGATCGTGCTCGTCAATTTAGTCGGGCTTTTGTAGACGCTGCATTTGACGGCTTTCATCGTCAAAAACAACCGAAGCTAAGCCAATTTGTTATGCTAACTGAATACGCAAAAAATATAGATGCGCCTTGTGCTTATCCACCGGTAGCGTTAAACAATGTGCTTGGCGAATGGTTAGCTAAGCAAAACAAAACTCAGTTAAGAATTTCTGAAACAGAAAAGTATGCCCATGTTACTTTCTTTTTTAGCGGCGGCCGTGAAACCTTATTTGAAGGTGAGCAAAGAGTGCTTATTGAGTCACCTAAAGTAGCTACTTACGACTTAAAACCGGAAATGAGCTCAACAGAACTTACCGACAAGCTAGTAGAGGCTATTCATAGTGGTGATTTTGATACTATTATCTGTAATTATCCAAATGGCGACATGGTAGGCCATACTGGAGTATTACCGGCAGCAATTAAAGCAGTTGAGGCCGTTGACCACTGTATTGGCCGTGTTGTCGAAGCGTTACAGCAAGTTGGTGGCGAATGTTTAATTACAGCTGACCACGGTAATGCCGAGCTAATGCGCGATATAGAGTCAGGCCAAGCCCATACAGCACATACCAATGGGCCGGTACCTTTTATTTATGTAGGTCGGCCTGCTACAGCCATTTCCGGTGGTGTATTAAGTGATGTTGCACCAACTATGTTACATTTAATGCAATTACCTATTCCGCCAGAAATGACCGGAAAAATCTTAATGCAAGTAGATTAAATGCACAAATCAGGCTTAAAAATTTGGCTACAGCAACACTTATGGTTGCTGTTGTTTTGTTGTGTAACCAGTCAAGCTCAGCAACAAGAAGAGCTTGCTCAAGTTCAGCAGCAAATTGAACTGACAGAACGAGAAGTTAAACAACAACAAAAACAGCTAGAGAGAGCCGAGAAAAAATTACAGCAATCTGATCGAGAGTTATCTAAGGCTTCAATACAAGTTAATGAAACAGAGCAGCAGCGTGATGCAATAATTGTTCAACAACAACAACTGCAAGATCAACAACTCGAATATCAACAACAGCTTAGTAAACAAACCGAGTTGCTTGAAGCGCAAATAAAAAGTGCTCATCAACTTGGCCAACACGACTATAGCAAGATGCTATTAAATCAAAAAGACGCCTCAAAATTAGAGCGTGTATTAACTTACTATCAATATTTTAATCAAGCTAGGCTTAAGCAACTGGATAGTATTAATGTAACCTTATCCGAACTTAAAAAGATTGCCAGTGAGTTAATTGATAAACAGCAGCAACTTGAGGCTAGCCTAAAAAAACTACAACAACAACAGCACCAACTTAATAACGCTAAACGAAGTCAACAACAAGCTATTGCTCGCTTGCAGACAATGCTACAAAAGCAAGGTAAGCAGCTAGATTACCTACGCCAAAACGAAGCAAGTTTACAAGCCACTATTGAAAAATTAAACAAAATGGCCCAACAAGTCCAGGAATTAAAGGGTCTCACTAATCAAAAAGGACAACTCACTTGGCCAGTCAGTGGCAAACTGAGTCAACATTTTGGTCAAAAGCGACAAGGTGGCATGTCATCTAAAGGGATCATCATTGACACTACAGAGGGGGCGGCGATAAAAGCAATAGCGGATGGCCAAGTTATTTATGCAGATTGGTTAAAAGGTTATGGCTGGGTTATAGTCCTTGATCATGGTGCTGGCTTTATGAGCTTGTATGGCCACAACCAGTCTTTGCTTAAAAAGCCTGGCAGTCGCATCACCGCCGGAGAAACCATTGCGGCAGCAGGTATGAGTGGTGGTCAAACTTCAGCTGGGTTATATTTTGAAATTAGAAATAAAGGTGAAGCTGTTAATCCCATTAGTTGGCTCAACAAATAAAAACCGAAAAAATGCTTTATTAACATTTATAACTATTTATACTTTATAACAAAATAGCCTAGCTAAACACCAAATGAGAATAATAATAACGTGCGACGCTTTTTATTTATTATAGTCTTACTGTTAAGCTGTAATCTGCAAGCTAACAGTTTTAAACCAACTATCGCTATTATTATAGATGATATTGGCTACCAAAAATCTGATTTTAAATTAATCGATTTACCTTATGCTTTAACTTTTTCAGTATTGCCTCACACCCCTTATGGCCAGCGTACAGCACGCTACGCTTTTTCAAGGCAAAGGGATGTTATGTTGCATATGCCGATGCAATCAACCCATCATACAGCTGAAGAATTAGGTACCCTATCTCAGCATATGACTAAGCAGCAGGTACAACATAGCTTACAAACAGCACTGGCAGATATTCCTTATGCTATTGGTATCAACAATCACATGGGCAGTTTATTTACTGAGCTAGAGCAGCATATGGCTTGGACCATGGAGTATTTACAACACCGTCACTTATTTTTTGTCGACAGTCTTACTACACCAAGAAGCACGGCTGATAAGTATGCATCAGAGTATGGTGTGACAAGTTTAAGTCGTCATGTTTTTCTAGATAATGAGCAAACAGAAGATGCCATCAGTAAGCAATTTGATCAGCTTATACGACTGGCTAAATCAGGTAGACCCGCTATTGCCATTGGTCACCCCTATCCCGAAACCTATAACTTTTTACGTAAGCATCTTCCCTTACTTAAACAGCAAGGTATTCAGTTAGTAGGAATATCAAAGCTGTTACCACAAGAACATAGTGTGGTCGCCGCAGGCTTTACCGCCCCAGCGGTTTCTGCCCCGCAATAACCGCGTAAAACAGACAAAAAAAGCAGCTGTTAGGCTGCTTTTTTTTGTAGTGACTATTTTAGCTATTATTAAGCCATCGCTGCCTGAAGTTTTTTCATGGCATTTTTCTCTAACTGACGAACACGCTCTGCTGATACCGAATAACGATCAGCTAGCTCTTGCAAGGTTAGCTTGTTATTGTCTAACCAACGAGCACGAACAATGTCTTGACTGCGTTCATCTAAAGTACGAATTGCTGCTTGTAATTTATCAATCGCTGCCGTATCAGATTGTTCTTCTTCAACCTGTAAAGCGACATCTGAATTTTTATCTTGTAAGTAATAGACAGGAGCGCTAAAGCTAGCATCATCGTCTTCATCAGGTGCATCAAACGGCATATCATAATTGCTCATGCGTGATTCCATTTCACGCACCTCATGCTCAGCAACACCCAGTGTTTCTGCTACATTTTTAACTTCGTCTTGGCTAAACCAACCTAAATGTTTCTTTGAGCGGCGTAAATTGAAAAATAATTTACGTTGTGCTTTGGTTGTAGCAACTTTAACTATGCGCCAATTTTTTAATACATATTCATGGATTTCTGCTTTAATCCAATGGACGGCAAAAGAAACTAGTCTTACTCCAACCGCAGGGTCAAAACGTTTTACCGCCTTCATTAAGCCGATATTACCCTCTTGAATTAAATCACTAACCGGTAAACCATAACCTGAGTAACTGCGTGCTATATGTACCACAAAGCGTAAATGAGAAATAATTAATTTTCGAGCTGCTTCTAAATCACCCGTTTCAAATAAACGTTTAGCAAGCTCACGCTCTTCATCTACAGTTAGCATTGCAATTGAACTCACAGCATGGGTATAGGCCTCTAAGCTACTGCTAGTGGCTACCGGGAATGGGATCATTTTTGCTGTATCGTTCATTATGGTGTCCTTTTCAATCTGACTGAAACCAATCTTAGCACTCTTTGACAGAGAGTGCTAATTTTAGTTCCTAATATTTTTAGATCTGCTAGCTATAACGATATTATATTTAAGAACTAAGCGATATTAAGGGCCTGTAGGCTCAATACTACTAATATGGCGACGTACCGATAAGTATGAGCCGCCTAGGCCTAATAAGACCGCAATCAGCATTAAACCTATGAACTCAGAAAAATTTAAGGACATAAGTTGAAATTGACTTTGATATAAAGAAGTAACTCCGCCAATCGCGCCCTGCAGCCACCACAGCATCATTTCAACAATCAAGAAAGACACTAAGCCACCAAAAACGCCAAACCAAACCCCACTGTACAGAAAAGGTCGCTGAATAAAAGCGTCAGTAGCGCCGACCAGCTTCATCACTTCAATTTCATCTTTTTTATTCATAATCGACAAACGAATAGTATTGCCAATAATTAATAGCACCGCGCTTAATAGTAGTAGCGCAATAACAAGAACCGCTTGACGCAACAAGCTAACAATAGCCTCCAGACGAATAAGCCAGTCAATATCAAGCTTTCCAGTATCCACTAATCGTTCGTTTAACAAACGCGTTAATAGCTGTTTAGCCGGCTCTGCAGCCGTATTACTCGGTAATACTAATAATACGTCAGGTAAAGGATTGGCTTTTAATAACGACAAAGCACTGCCGAAGCCAGACACTTGTGAAAACTCGTCCAATGCTTGTTGCTTATTAATCCAGGTTACACGCGCAATCTCTTTATCTGACTCTAAAATATGTACTAAACCAGCAATTTGTTTGTCAGAACTGCCTTCTTTGATAAATAAGCTTATTTCAGCAGCTTCAGTAAAGCCATCACTAATTTGCTGAACATTCTTAACGAGTAAATGCAGCGTGGTCGGCAAAGTTAAGCTTACTCCTAACACTGCAATAGTCAGCATAGATGCCGAAGGTGTGCGCCATAATTCACCTAAACTAAATAACGCCTGACGCACATGGTCTATCCAAAACATCAAAAAACGTCGAACAGGTCCGACCTTGCGTGCCGAAGCGCCACTGGTAACGCGACCGGAAAATAACATACTCATATAGGCGCATCCTCAGCATGAAACAAGCCATCGTTAATCATCTTGCCTTGTTTTAAGGTTAAGGTGCGATACTTTTTCCTAGCCACTAGCCCTAAATCATGGGTAGCCACTAGCACGGATACACCTACCTGGTTAAAAGCTTCAAACACCCGTAAAATTTCTTTCGATAATTCAGGATCAAGGTTACCAGTAGGCTCATCAGCTAACAGTAATGGCGGTTTATTGACTACCGCTCGCGCAATACCTACGCGCTGCTGCTCTCCACCAGATAAGGTATGAGGCAAACATCGTACTTTATCTAGTAGTCCTACTTTATCTAAAGCCGCATGAACACGTTTAACCATATCTTTACCGCTAAAGCCTTCTATAACTAAAGGTAAAGCAACATTATCAAACACGGTATGGTTCATTAATAAACGGTGATTTTGAAATATAATACCAATATCCCGACGAACAAAAGGGATGTGAGCACGACGAATTCGACTTAAATCGACATCATTAATTAATACTCTTCCTACTGAAGGTCGTTCAATCAAGCTAATAAGTTTTAATAAGGTACTTTTACCTGCACCCGAATGACCCGTTAAAAAGGCCATTTCTCCGCGTTCTAACTTAAAACTAACGCGATCTAAGGCAACAAAGCCACCCTGATAACTTTTGCTCACTTGATCAAACTGCAACATATTAGAGATCTCGGTTAAATAATGCTTGGATAAAATCTTTACTATTAAACTCGCGTAAATCATCCAGCCCTTCACCTACACCAATATAGCGAATAGGAAGGTTAAATTTATCTGCAATGGCAAATATCACACCGCCTTTGGCTGTGCCGTCAAGTTTTGTTAAGCTAATTCCGGTTAAGGGTACAGCTTCATTAAATACTTTAGCTTGGCTTAGCGCATTTTGGCCAGTACCTGCATCAAGTGTTAACATGACTTCATGCGGTGCATTAGGTTCGATTTTCTGTAATACACGGACAATTTTCTTCAGCTCTTCCATTAAATGCGCTTTATTTTGCAAGCGGCCTGCTGTATCAGCAATTAATACATCCACTTTCCTTGCTTTAGCTGCTTGATAGGCGTCAAAAATAACAGAGGCACTATCTGCCCCGGTATGCTGAGCAATAACCGGAATATCATTACGTTGACCCCATACCTGCAACTGCTCAACGGCTGCGGCACGAAATGTGTCGCCTGCCGCTAGCATGACATTTTTACCTTGCAGCTTATATTGCTTAGCCATTTTACCTATAGTCGTAGTTTTACCTACGCCATTAACCCCAATCATTAAAATAACAAAAGGACCTTGTTCGCACTTAGGCACTAGTGGTTGTTCCACTTCGCTAAGCAGCACTGCCATATCCTGTTGTAATTTATCAAATAATAAAGTGGCATCTTTTAATGATTTACGATCAGCATGTCGCTCTAACTGGCTAATCAATTTTTGTGTTGTTTCAACACCTAAATCGGCCATAAGCAATTGCGTTTCAAGCTCTTCATATAACTCATCATCAATTTTACGGCCCGTAAATAAACCGGCTAAACCCGCGCCTAGGTTTTGGCTAGTCTTTGCTAAACCTTGCTTTAAGCGAGCAAAAAAACCAACTTTTTTCGCTGGTTGTTCAAACTCAACCTTAGCCTCAGCAACTTGAGGTTCAGGCTTAACCGCTTCGGGCTGATTTTCTACTACTTTAGGCGGCTCAATAATTTCTGGTTGAGTTTCTACAAGCACAGGTTCAGTGTTTACAACTTCGGTTTCAACGCTGACCTCTTCAGGCTCTAGTTGTTCATCGGGTGTTACAACGGCTTCGCTTTGCGTATTAATTACCGTATCCGTTAACGGATCAACATTTTCAGCAGACTCAGGAGTAGTTGCAGATATAATGTCAGCTGTAGTAGTTACAGCTGTTTCTGCCGTCTCGTCGGTTGCAGCAACTTGAGTAGCAAGCGGCTGTGTGCTTTGTCTGCTTGGGTCATCAGTTGCCCCCACAGACTTGTCTGTTGTTGTCACAACAGCTTCTGATTGCACATCCTGGTTAGAATGCTGATTTTTCTCTGCAGCCCCCGTTTCAGGAACATTGGAGTCGGTTGAATTTTTTTTGCCAAGGCCTAGCCAAGAAAACAGTTTATTTTTTTTGCTCATAAGCTCAAGTGTATACAATTAAAAACTAAGGTAAACTTAAGCGCTATACTAACACCTTTGCGTTAAAGGCAAAATGGAATCGATGAAACAAGCAAAAGCAAAGCGAAAAATAAAAACAGCTACAGGACTAAATAAACAGCAAACAGCCTTAAGTAAAGCACCTGGTGATGTTAGGGTTATCAGTGGCAAGTGGCGAGGCCGTAAGCTACCGGTTTTTAATGCAGAAGGTTTGCGACCTACTCCAGATCGGGTAAAAGAAACATTATTTAATTGGCTAATGCAGCATATAGACGGCGCCCTTGTACTGGATTGCTTTTCCGGCAGCGGAAGCTTAGCTATAGAAGCGCTGTCTCGTCATGCTCATTTTGCTAGTTTAATCGAGCGTGATCGCAAACTAGCTAGCCATTTAAGCCAAAATTTACAACGTTTAAATTGCACTAATGCAGAAGTAATAAATCAAGACTGCCTAAACGTTTTAGCAAAAACTGCGTCTAAACAATACGATATTGTATTTATTGATCCTCCATTTCATAAAGATCTTGCGATGGTGTGCTGCCAAGCATTAGAGAATAACGCTTGGCTCAATCAAGGTAGCTTTATTTATTTAGAAGTAGAAAAGGAATTAGATGTTAGCCTGGTTCCGAGCAATTGGCTGCTAATAAAGCAACAACAAGCAGGTCAGCTGGCATATAGGTTATACCAGCGACAGTAACATAACCCTTTGCCGGGTTATGTTTGTTCAGCGGCAACCAACTCCATGCCTAAGTTAGTTAAGCCTTGCTGCTTAACCCAAGCTTGCAGTAATTGCCGTTGTTCTCGTTCAAAGCGTTTAATTGGTTGCACTAAAGCAATCAATTCAGCCAAGCATTCCATCTCATATTGCATTAAGGGGTGCTCGCGAACCATT
Organism: Rheinheimera sp. WS51; assembly: GCF_050936095.1. Taxonomy (NCBI): domain Bacteria; kingdom Pseudomonadati; phylum Pseudomonadota; class Gammaproteobacteria; order Chromatiales; family Chromatiaceae; genus Rheinheimera; species Rheinheimera sp. WS51. Next base: position 526,856 of record NZ_JBOTRC010000001.1, on the reverse strand, counting down.
TTTTTTAGCTCAGCTTCACTAGTAATTTCTTGATCTTCTGATTCATATTCAATTAATCGTGCTACTGACGCCTGCGATATTTTAGCAACATCAATAAAGTCAGCACTGTCTTGCAAAGCAATACCATTTAGCATCATATCTAATGCGGTTAAGGTATCAACCGCAGGATAAACACCAAAAATATCAAACTGACTTACTTCGGGCATTATTAACTCAAGATCAGCCGCTAATTTCTCAAAGTTTATTTTAGCTTTTTTAACCGTTAACCATTCCCAGATCAAGGTTAAAATATGGCGAGGTAACTCAGGATCACCACTCTTAGTCACTTCAGCAAACAACTGATAGTTCGGTAGCATACGTTCAAGTAGTGTTGCGGCAATAGCCGCTTGCTGATAAAAGCTAAGCTCACGCATAGCTTGAAAATTATTAGCTTTGTGTTTCATTTAGATCCTAACAAAGGGGGAGTAACGAGGATTAACTCGTTACTTGTAATTGTTTTTGTGCATATTCAAACTTAAGTTTCAATTCCATTATGCGTTCTTCCATTTCTTGAACAACGGCTTGTTGTTGCACTTCTTTTTCTTGTAACTCCATCCGCAGTGTACGAATTATTTCTCTGCTATTATCAGCTTCAGACTGTTGTTTTTGTTCAGCTGCATATTGCCTATTTTGAGCATGCTCCAGCTGAGCTTCAATTTTTTGCTGACGAGATTCTTGAGTTTGATTTTGTTCTACTAGGTCAACATAGCGGCTTTGTAGCTCTGTTAATTCAGAGTCTAGCGTTGCGGCTCTTTCTGCAGAAGCTTGCTGCTCGGCTAAAGTCTCGTTTAATTGTTGCTTCAGGGTAGTGTTATCATCAGTTAAATTCTGAACGCTTTGTTGTTGCTGCTGAATTTTTTGCTGTTGTAGTTCAACGGTTTTACTGCGATCTTGTAATTCTTGTTGCAGTTTAGAGATGGTTTGAGATTTTTCTTGCAAAGATTGATCATTCGCAGCCATTTGCTGCTGTGCTGATACTAATTCGGCTTCAAGCTGGGTCAACTGATTCTGAGTAGATTCTAATTCAACAACATGCTGATGCTTCAACTGATGAAGTTGTTGCTCATGTTCACTTTGTAACTGGGTCAGTTCCTGCTCAAACTTAGCGTTAGATTCATTTTGATCAGTTAAGTGCTTTTGCTGTTGATTCTGTAAAAGCTTAAGTTCTGTTTTAGCTTGCTGTAACTCTAATTTTAAATCATGGGCTGCAAGCTTAGCTTGCTCTGATTCGGCTTGTAAATCTTTAAGCTGCTGTTGTAAATCATCAACTTTTTCGACTTGTTCTGAAGATTGCTGGGCTTGGTTATTTGCTTGATTCTCAGTGAGTTCAGCAATTTTTTGTTGTAACTTTTCATACTCAGCTTGATTTTTCTGCTGTAACTCTTGGTAATGTTCTTGTTCAGCAACAAGGTCTCGCATGGTTGCGGTAAGCTCAGACTCAACACTCGCTAACCGGTGAGTTAATTCATTTTTTTCTTGCTGTAAAGCGCTAAGCGATTCATCGTTTGTTTCAGACTTAGCGCCTGATTGCTGTAACAATTTTTTTGCTTGCTGCCATTCTTTAAACAACTTTTGATAGGCTTGCTCTTGCTCTTTTAAACGATGTTGCCATTGTTTATCAGCATCAGCTAGCACTTCAGTTGCAAACTGCTGCATTGACTGCTGCTGCATCTCAATTAGTTGGCTGGAAAAACCTTCTATGCTTTCTTGCATGCTTAATTTCGCAGCTTGAGAGAGCTCAGCAATACGTTGCGGACTAGTATTATTATTATTTTGTTTTACTGTAGTCATTATCAGTTCTCGTTTTACTTTGGCTACTTAAAAATACAAGCTAGTTGTCAGTAGCACTATTACAATTAAACTGGCTACATATAGCGATGCCTAACCTACCACACTGACACCCTACTGGTACTTTAGTGTAATATGACTTATCTACGATAGCTAACGCTAAAAATGTATTTTAGATTTTTTTATTTTTATACAATTTAAAACAGTAACTTAATTTAATTAAATGTATTATAAATAATGACACTTTATCATTAAATTAAAAAATTTTCTTGTTTAAGGGCCAGTTCATAATACATAACCTAGTATATTTTAACAGTGAACTTGTTAGACTAGCTCAGCGAGATCAACCTTGGAAGGACCTTTTACTTATGTTAAATATTAATCCTAAACGAATTACTGCTCTTTTAAGTGCAGTGGTGCTGTTATCACTTGCAGCTTGTTCTTCAGGTCCGCAAGTACGTTCAGACTCTGTCTCTAATACTAACTTTACTTCTTATAAAACTTTCGGTTTTATTGAACAATTAGCAACAGATAAAGCAGGTTATACCACTATAGTTACCCAAAACTTTAAGGCAGCTATTAGTAAAGAGATGGCACTAGCTGGTTACGAATATAGCGAACAGAACCCGGATTTATTAGTTAACTTTAACTCTAATATTGAAAACAGAACCGAAGTACGCTCTATGCCAAGTGCGAGCATTAGTTATGGTTACTATAATTATCGTCGTGGTATTTATGCCGGTTTCCCTTTATACACAACAGAAGTAGATACGGTGAATTATAAAGTTGGCACCGTTAATATAGATATTGTTGATGCGGCGAAAAAACAACTCATTTGGGAAGGCGTAGCGGAAGGTACCTTAAGAAAGTCTGATCTTAACCAACCTAAAAAAGCGGTTAATAAAGTTGTAAACTTAATTATGCAGCAATACCCAACCTACCCTAAATCACAGCAGTAATTATCTCATTTATGATATTTGCTACAGACTGCAAGGCTATTTAAATTTAGCCTATCGCAGTCTGTAATTACTTAATACTGCTATCTATACCTGCAACATACATCAATTTTCTTTTCAATTTATCTTACTTATCTTAAAGAGTAATAGCTTTAATTAGACATTACTGTCTATTCCCTGTACAACGGCGCATCCTTAATTCTGGTTTCGCCTCTATGGCTATTATTAATTCTTTGGCAGCTACCGATAACATCTTCTTCTCATCTTTAATTGAGCATGTTTATCAATATGGCTGGGTATTTTTACCGCAGTTTTTAACCCCAGAGCTCAATGCTGCCCTATTACATGAAGCACAATATGAAGCCGACCTTACCCTTGCCGGCATTGGCCGTAGCAATGCTCATCAGCTAAATATGCAAATTCGTCGCGATGCAACCAAATGGTTTGATGGCCAAAGCTCGGCTCAACAGAACTATTTACAGTTAATGGCTAAGTTACAGCAAGCTTTAAACCGGCAATGTTTTTTGGGCCTATTCGACTTTGAATGTCATTTTGCTCGTTATCAGCAGGGAGATTTTTATAAAAAGCACTTAGATGCTTTTAAAGGCCGCACCAATAGGGTCTTAACAACGGTTAGCTATCTAAATACGGTTAAACAAGGTGGCCAGTTAGCTTTATATGATGAAAAAGACACGCTAATTAAAACCATTACACCGACTGCAGGCAGTTTGCTGCTATTTGAAAGCGAACGCTTTCCTCATGAAGTATTACCCGCTCAAGATCCGCGCTTTAGCATCGCAGGCTGGTTTCGCAAAAATGCTAATATTAATGGAGTGTTAGACCCCGCTAATTAAAAATAAGCCTGTGAGCGACATAAGCCTCAGCTTCTGCTTAATATTCTCTTCCCAATAGCACATTAAGCGCTTATTATAATACTGATGCGCACTTTTATTAGTTATGTCATTTTAATTTGCCTAACACTATCCAGCTTAACCGGATCGGTGGCTTTAGCCCATGACATAACAGAATCTAATTTAGTTAGCACCGAACACGTAACCCCAGAAACACCACCCTGTCATAGCTTAACAGAAACAGTAGCAGTACAAGACAGCGCCAGCCACCCTGACAATTGTTGTATGCAAGACACACTATGTGATGAGAACGATTGCGATAAAGGCTGTTGTGCTCAGCACTGTGCGGTAACTAGTGCCTTACTTAATTCCGCCTTATTAAATTATATTGCTGGTTCAATGAACAGCAATAACTCTCTAACAACCTTTGCCACTTGGTTATTTTATAAAGACCCGCCACCGCCTATAAACGCCTGATTGACACTATAACGTTACGCTAGATAGCTAGCCGTTTTTCGTCTTTATCAGGATCTTACTTATGCGTATATACAGCCTATTATTTACTTTTTTAGTGGCCAATTCATTTTCAGTTTTGGCAAATCAAGCTAGTGCTCCCTCTAATGTCTTAAACCCAGTCACGTTGCAACAGGCGACTCAGCCTATTTTTGCTTGCCCTATGCATCCGCATATTCAACAAGACCATGCTGGCACTTGCCCCATTTGTGGTATGAGCTTAGTTGAAAAACAACCAAGCAATTTGAACAATAATGCTAGCGTTACCGTTTCTGGACAAATGCAGCAAGCTTTAGGCATTCGCACCGAGCCTGCACAAAAACGTACTCTTTGGCGTTTTATTGAAACCTTTGGCCAAGTACAGTACGACGAAGATGCGATTCATCATAGCCATATCCGCGCCGAGGGCTGGATTGAAGATTTATATGTCCGCAGTCCGGGCCAAAGGGTAAAAGCCGGTGATAAACTATTTAGTTACTATGCCCCAGATTTATTAGTGGCCCAAGACGACTATTTACAAGCACTGTCTGTGATTGAAAATAATCGATCTAATGGGAAAAGTTTATTAGAGCGCGCAGAAACCCGATTACGTTTATTAGGCTTAACAGATAAACATATTAGTCAACTGAAACAAACCAAACAGAGCTTATATCGGATCACCGTTTATGCCCATCAAGATGGTGTGGTTACCAAGCTTAACATCCGCGATGGCATGTTTATTAAGCCCAGCGATACTCTAATTGAAATTACGAATTTACAACAAGTGTGGTTAGTCGCCGATGTGCCTGAAAGTCAGCACAGTTGGCTACGTTTAGGTATGCCTGCTGAAGTTGATATTCCAGCATTAAAACAACAAGGCATTGAAACCTCCGTTGCTTTTATTTACCCAGAAGTTGACCCAATAAGCCGCACCAGCCAAGTTCGACTGCCTATTGCTAATAAACAGCTGCAGCTTCAACCTAATATGGTGCTGCCGGTACGCCTTTACGGAGGTGCCCTGCCCAATGTTCTTACTGTGCCTAAACAAGCGGTTATGTTATCAGCAACCGGTAGCCGCGTTATTGTACAGTCAGAGCAAGAGTTTTCTGTGCGTGAAGTTGAAACAGGTAATAGCGCTTATAACTGGGTAGAAATTCTCAGTGGTTTACATGAAGGGGAAACTGTGGTGACTTCAGGTCAGTTTTTACTGGATGCAGAAGCAAGTTTAAGCCAGCTACCGAGTTCAACCTCTAGCCCTGCTCCTAGCCAACAACATGATCATGGAGCCATGCAACATGATTAATTTTATTATTCGTTGGTCACTTAAAAACCCATTATTAATTTTACTCTGTAGCCTGGCTCTAATTTTATTTGGTTGGCAAGCCAGTAAACAGATTAAGCTAGATGCCTTGCCTGATCTCTCTGATGTTCAGGTGATAATTAAAACCAGCTTTCCAGGCCAAACGCCCGAGTTAATAGAGCAACAAGTAAGCTATCCATTATCTACAGCACTATTAGCTGTACCTAAGGCCAAAGCGGTGCGCAGTTACTCAATGGCGGGCGATAGCTTCTTATATGTAATTTTTGACGATGGCACAGATCCCTATTGGGCGCGTTCACGGGTATTGGAATATCTGCAAACCGTAACTCTACCTCAGGGCGCCACAGCCACTTTAGGGCCAGATGCCAGCGGCGTAGGCTGGGTGTTTCAATATGCTTTGCTAGACCGAAGCGGCCAGCATTCATTAGAACAGTTAACCCAATTACAAAAGTTTTATTTAAGCCCAGAGCTACAAAGTGTTAATGGTGTATCAGAAGTGGCCACTATAGGTGGTATGGATAAAACCTACCAAATTGAACTTAATCCTCGTTTACTGCGGATGCATCAATTAACCCTTGGCGATGTGATTAACGCGGTTAAAAGTCATAACCAGCAAGTCGGTGGCGGCATTATTGAAGTGGCAGAAACAGAGCTATTAGTGCAAAGCAATGGTTATATTCAATCTGTTCAAGATCTCGGCCAAATTCCTGTGGGCAAACGTAATCAAGCCGACTTTGCATTAACACTGGCCGATTTAGGTACAGTGCAATTAGTCCCAGCTGCGCGTCGTGGGCTTGCCGAGCTAAATGGTGAAGGTGAAGTGGTGGCGGGAATTATTGTTATGCGTCATGCCGAAAATGCCTTAAATACCATTGATGCCGTAAAACAAAAACTGCAACAACTCAAAGCTGGCTTGCCAGAGGGTGTTGAGGTGATCACCGTTTATGATCGCTCTGAATTAATAATGGCTACCGTAAATAACTTAAGTGACAAATTACTAGAAGAAATGGCCGTTGTTAGTATTATTTGTTTGCTCTTTTTACTCCATTTCAGATCGGCACTCGTTGCTGTAATCAGTTTGCCATTAGCGCTATTAAGCAGTGTATTGCTAATGAATTTACTTAATATTAATGCCAACGTGATGAGTTTAGGTGGCATTGCCATCGCCATTGGGGCCTTAGTTGATGCTGCCATTGTTATGGTTGAGCATGCGCATAAACAGTTAGAGCAGGCTAAATTAAAGCAAGCACAACTTACTGCAGCCGATTATCGCCAAGTTATTACATCAGCCTGTACCGATGTTGGCCCTGCACTATTTTTCTCGCTGTTAGTTATCACTGTCAGCTTTATGCCCGTGTTTTTTTTAGAGGCACAAGAAGGCCGCTTATTTGCCCCGCTCGCTTTTACTAAAACCTTTGCTATGGCTGCTGCCGCTATTTTAGCAATAACACTTATTCCGGTGTTAATGCTGTATTTACTGCGCGGAAAAATACCGACCGAACAACAAAACCCATTAAACCGAGGCTTAATAGCGTTATATCGGCCTATTTTAAAGCTTTGCTTAGCTTTTCCTAAAACCTTAGTGCTGATATCCGTTCTTGGCTTAGCCAGCAGCTTAATTCCTTGGCAAAACTTATCTAGTGAATTTATGCCTGAATTTGCAGAAGGCGACTTATTATATATGCCCACCACTTTGCCAGGTATCAGCCCTGCGACAGCAGCCAAACTGTTACAACAAACAGATCGGTTGATTAAAACCGTACCTGAAGTCGCGGTGGTGCTAGGTAAAAGTGGCCGCGCCAATACCGCAACCGATCCTGCACCTTTAACCATGTTTGAAACCAGCATTCGCTTAAAGCCGCAATCAGAATGGCGAGAAGGGATCACCTTAGATGATATTATCGCCCAGCTCGATGCAACCGTGCAGGTACCCGGTTTAACTAATGCGTGGTTACCGCCCATTAAAACCCGTATTGATATGTTATCTACCGGTATTAGAACGCCCATAGGCGTAAGGGTAACAGGCCCCGATTTAGCCCGCATTCAAGAGGTTGCTACCGAGTTAGAGCATAAAATAAAAGCCTTACCTGGCAGCCGCTCTGTTTATGCTGAGCGTGCTCAGCGTGGGTTATATCTACATATAGAGCCTAACCTAAGTCAGTTAGGTCGCTATGGCATTACTTTAAGTGAGCTCCAAGAATATGTTCGCTTCGCTATTGGCGGAGCCCCTATTGCTACCAGTATCCAAGGCCGAGAAAGTTATGATATTAGCCTACGCTTTCCTCGCGCTAATCGTAGCGATCCCGAGCAAATACGCAAACTGCCAATGCAGAGCCGTGATGGCGCTTATGTTTTATTAGAGCAGCTTGCAACAGTAGAAGTAAAAAATGGCCCTGTTATGATAACGGCAGAAAACGCCCGTTTAACTAACTGGATATATATAGATTTAAGCAAAGACACTACCATTGGCGATTACTTAGCACAGTTAGAAACCCTGCTAGCCAATAGCAGCTTCCCTAACCAAATAAATGTCAGCATTGGTGGCCAATATGAATATATGCAACGTGTTCAGCAGCGCTTACAACAGCTAGTGCCATTAACACTACTTATTATTGTTATGCTGCTGTATCTAACCTTTCGTAACCTTAAAGATGTTAGCTTGGTTTTAATAAGCTTACCCTTTGCCGCAAGCGGTAGCTTATGGTTACTACACCTATTAGATTATCAATTATCAGTAGCGGTTGCTGTGGGTTTAATAGCGCTAAGTGGTGTCGCAGCTGAGTTCGCTGTCGTTATGCTACTTTATTTAAAACGCGCGATAGCGGAGTTGAACCCTGAAAATGAGCAACAATTGTGGCAGGCGATTATGCAAGGCGCAGTACAAAGAGTGCGGCCTAAAGCCATGACAGTACTGACGATTATTGTTAGCTTGTTACCTATAATGTTAGGCTCAGGAGCCGGTAATGAAGTAATGCAACGCATTGCAGCGCCTATGCTAGGCGGCATGATAGCAGCGCCTATCATTTCTATGCTGTTACTACCGGTGCTGTATTTCTTATTGCACCGTAGGCGGTATAAAACGAAATAACGGCCATTATTACTCGCACACGCGAGTAATGCCCCCAATAGCCAGACAGCAAGCTATAATTAAAGCGCACTGTCTGGTTATCAGTTTATCTAATTGGTTATCAGTTCATCTAATTAATTAGTTATTAACTTCACTTTATCACCTGGCTTAATTTGCTTAGCAGCAAACCAGCCTTGGGGCATTTCTAAAGCTGCTATCACCTTGCCATTAGAGCTAATACTAGTTTCATCTAACGGTTGCAGCTGTTCAATATGCAAAATAGTCCAATCAGGACCTATAAATGCAACATCCAACGGCATAGTTGTATTTCGCATCCATAAACTAATAAAATCAGGCTGCTTATAAAGCAATAACATGCCAGGATTAGCCGTTTTTTGAAACATTAAGCCTTGAGCGCGTTTCTGTGCAGAGTCTGCCAGTTGAACAATAAAGCTTCTCTTACCAATATTCACAGCAGCTAATGAAAATGCCTGTCTAGCCTCTTGCTCAGTCATCTGCCCTGCCTCTGTGCTTGGCTGTGCTGCACAGGCTGGGCAAATAAGTAATATCAAGACACTTAACGCAGCACTTTTTAGCATAAGCTTAGAGTTCCTTATTTCCTGTTAAACCTAGTAGCCTTGCAACAAATAGCCCAGCGCTATGCCTAAAAATATCAGCATACCAACATAATGATTATGCAAAAAGGCCGAAAAACAGCCCGCTAAATTTGTTTTCGCTAAACGGTGTTGATAAACAAAGCAGCCTGCTGCGACCAATAAGCTTAAGTAATATAGCCAATGTAACTGAGCTAAATAACCCACTAATGCCAATAATGCTAGGCTGCCAAGTTGTAATAAGCCAATAATTAGCAACACATGGCGGCCAAATAAAATCGCCGTAGATTTAATGCCCGTTTTTATGTCATCAGGTTTATCAACCATAGCGTAATAAGTGTCATAGGCGACTGTCCAAAGTAAATTAGCCGCATATAATAGCCAAACAATAGCGGGCAACTGAAGTTGAATTGCCATAAAAGCCATTGGCATTCCCCAACTAAAAGCAGCGCCTAATACTAGCTGTGGCAAATGGGTGTAACGCTTCATAAAGGGGTACGCTACTGCTAACACTAAGGCGACAGTTGACAACAAAACCGTTTGCCAATTTAAAAACAACAATAAAGAAGCCGCGCCTACTAGCAAAACAAAAAATAGCTGTAACGCTTCGGTTGCCGTTACCCGCTTGGCAGCTAAAGGCCTATCTTTGGTTCTGGCAACTGCACCATCAACATTTCTATCGGCAAAGTCGTTAATAACACAACCGGCAGCCCGCATTAAAATAACGCCTAGGGTAAATACCACTAATAACTCAATCGGCGGAATTCCTTTAGCCGCTAGCCAGAGTGCCCACCAAGTTGGCCATAATAATAAATAAGTGCCAATTGGTTTTTCTAAACGCATTAATTGCAGATAATCACGCCAATGTCTGCTAGTTAATTGCCACTGCATTATTCTGCTCTCACTATTTTGCTATCGCTAAGCTGGAACTGTTCTGTTTTAACCTTGCGATGGCAGGTAAAAACACCTCAGCCACTAAAAAAGGCTGCTGTTGCAACTGAAAGACCGAGCGTCTGGCCCAACATAATTGAGATTGACCACTGGCAACCTGCGGCAAGCTAATATCCACTTGGCAAGCTTCTATTTCACCTCGTAACAAATTTTCTTGGCGAAAAATATAATCACCTAGTGGTCTTTGCCCCATATTCGCTAAGGGTTGTAACGATGCTAATGTTGTTTTAGGCAACCAGCTTTGGGCATACACACAAGGTTGATTATCACAACTTAAAAGGACTTCTCGTAAAAGCGCTGAACTATTATCAGGCGTATCCGGAAATAGCGCAGTTAAAAATGCAGGCACCGGTTGCATAGACTCATGCAGTACCTGTAACTGAAACAACTGACTATGCCGCTTTAATTTAGCCGTTAACGAGGCCTCCTCTAATAGCCAAGGTGCTATTACTGCAGGCAAGTTCAGCATACTGGCTTTTTGCCAATCTGCTTGCAAAGAAATTACAGGCGTTGTCACGAATAACCATCATCTAAAAATTTATTATTTTGCTATAGTAACAACTTAGCTGGCGCTTTTCAGCAAGCTTAAACTAATTACAATTAGCTTTATTTTAATATCGATTAATTAATTTAAAAGCCATTAGCAAATAGCGCCTAAACTGGTAAAATAGCAATAGATCGTTATTGGAACGATTTATTAATTAATTCGACATCAAAAAGTGGACGTTATGCTCAAACAGTTACTCGCAACCTTTATCTTGCTCGCAAGTTTTTCAACCACCGCTAACGATGTAAAACCTGAAGTTGTTTATTACGGTTTTGATGCCGATATTGTGACAAATTATGTTACTGCAGATCGACGCGCTATGGGCTATCTTCGTGTTGTCGTTGAACTCATGTTAGAAGATAAAGCTTATCTTGCCCTGACCGAGCATCACGAACCCCTGATCTTAGATACCATTATTAGCACCTTTAGCCAACAGCCAGAAAGTACAATTAAATCATTAGTTGGCCGTGAAGAAATTAGACAAATGATACTGCAAAAGATACAACAAAAAATGCAAGACGAAACCGGTGATATTGTGGTTCGCGATATTTTATTTACTAAGTACCTTTACCAGTAAAATCAATAAGTAATATCTCAACAAGCCATACATCAAAACCTAACCCTAAGGCCATAACAATGCAGCGCAGTTAATGGCCTTGAGCTATTAATGATACAATTGTTTACTAAATTCGGCTTGGTTGTTTGCGTAATAACCAGGCCCAAGCTAAACCTGAGATTAAGCCCGCCAAATGAGCCCAATTTGCCATGCTCACCCAAAGCAAATCAAAGAAACCAAGCACTAACCACAAGACTAAAAACCCAGCCATGCCTGAACTTAAATATAAACGCTGTTGTGGGCTAATAATTCCCGCTAACCAACAATAGCCAAATAAGCCGTAAACAACACCCGATAAGCCACCGAAGTTAGGACCTACTAAGAAATATTGGGTCGCGTTGGAAATCAAGGCTACAGACAAAGTAAAATTAATTAAAAAACCAAAACCTAGCACCCGCTCAAATTGTCGGCCTAATAACCACCACCAAGCTAAATTAAACACTAAATGGGTTAATGAAAAATGTAACAACATGGGCGTAAACCAACGCCATAACTCAACCGGATCGGTTAGCTGCATCCACTTAGCAGCACTTGGCCAGTCAATTTGCATCCAAGCATAAACCGCTAAACAAAGCACGACAACAACAGAAGTTAAAGGCGCTACCAATAAAGCCTGTTGCCAATTAACACTCGGCATAACTTCAGTTTGGCTGGTACTAGGCCGGCTTAATTGCCAAGCAGCTTGTTGATAACGTTGGTGCTGCGGTTGTTCCATAAAGCGGGCTAATTCAGCTTCAGCTTTTGCCAGATCAGCTTGTGCGCAATAAAGCTCTGCAACATCGGCAGACTGTATTTCTAAATGCACTGCTATACCCTGAGCTTGGCAATAATCCGCAAATAACTGGGCGGCTTTAGCCGAATTTAAAATGGCAAATACGTTTAAGTAAGTTTCAGTCATTTTCAGCCGTACTATTATCCTGTCTAGAGCTTGGCTCCTGCTCAGATCCGCTAGCAAATGGTTGTTGCTTGCGCCAGCTTTCAAAGCCGCCATCTAGGCTATACACCTGCTCAAAACCTTGGTTAACAAGATACTGGGCAGCTCCCTGGCTCGAATTACCATGGTAACAAACCACAATAACGGGTTGCTCAAAATCTACTTGCTGCATAAAACGATGCAAGCTGCCATCGGTTAAATGATGAGAGCTCGCAATATGGCCAGCCATAAAGCTTTGTTCATCACGAATATCAGCAATAACGACGCTTTGTTGCTGCATTAACTCGGCAGTTTGTTGCACACTAATGTGCTTAAACTCACTCATCCTGTCCCCTTGATTACCTGATATAAATTTTCTATTGCCATCTTAACCTAGAGAAAATCAATTTACCTAGTCTAGCCCCAGTTTAAGCTAAAATTCGACATAATTTAGCCTTAAAAGCAATAATCACTAGACACATGATTAAACTTTCGTTAACAATAAGAATAATAACAACTAGATAAAGGTATAGCCATGACAAGCTTAATTATTCTTGGCCTGTTGCTCGCGATAGTCATCTGGGTTATTAGTATTTTTAATAACTTAGTTAAATTAAAAAATCGCTTCCAAAATGCTTTCGCTCAAATAGAAGTTCAATTAAAGCGTCGTTATGACCTAATACCCAATTTAGTTGAAACAGCTAAAGCCTATATGTCACATGAACAAGAAACTCTTGAGGCGGTTATTCAAGCTAGAAATGCTGCTATGGCAGGCCTTAAAGTAGCAGCAAACAACCCGGGCGATGCAGGTGCCATGACCGAGTTAGCAGGAGCCGAAGGCATGCTACAACAAGCCATGGGCCGATTAAATGTTGTTATGGAAGCCTACCCTGATTTAAAAGCCAATCAAAATATGATGCAGTTATCAGAAGAGCTTACTAGCACTGAGAATCGAGTTGCTTTTGCTCGCCAAGCTTTTAATGATGCTGTTACAGAATATAATAGCTACAAGCAAAGTTTTCCAGCTGTGGTATTGGCTGCAAGTTTTGGCCATGCAGCCGATGCTAAATTACTTGAGTTTGAAGATAGCGCACAAATTCAAGCTGCTCCTAAAGTCAGCTTTTAATTAGCATTAACGTCATTTAATAATAAGCCTAATGCCATGAGTAGTAATTTTTTTGCCCAGCAAGACTTAGCAAGACGCAACACTAAAATATTAGTGTTGCTATTTAGCTTAGCCGTATTACTACTGGTATTACTCACTAATGCCATTGCCCTGTTTGCCTTAGGTTTTGTTGACGTATCTGCCATAGATAGTCCAGCCAGTACCCAATATTTACCTTGGGATATCATTAGCATTATCAGTATCGTTGTTATTGGTGCTATTAGCATGGCCATTTTATTAAAATGGCATAAGCTACGCCATGGTGGCAAAGCGGTTGCTGAATCACTTGGTGGCATACGCATTACCCCTGACTGCACGGAACCATTACAACGGCGTTTACTTAATGTTGTTGAAGAAATGGCACTAGCAGCAAATTTACCGGTTCCTCCGGTTTATTTATTACCCGAATCAGGCATTAACGCCTTTGCTGCAGGCTATAGCCCTGCAGATGCCGTTATAGGCATTACTCAAGGCGCTTTAGAGCAGTTAAATCGTGATGAATTACAAGGTGTTATTGCCCATGAGTTTAGTCATGTTTTAAATGGCGATATGCGGATGAATATTCGCCTTATTGCTATTTTAAATGGCATTTTATTTGTAGGCCATGTTGGTTATTTTTTATTACGCACAGGCAGCACCAGCTCAGTAAGTCGCTCTCGCAGCAACAATAAAAATAATGGTGGCGGCTTATTAGCCTTAGCCCTTGGCTTTATTGTTATTGGCTACTTAGGTTCTTTTTTTGGTAATCTAATCAAAGCTGCAGTCAGTCGCCAGCGGGAATACTTAGCCGACGCTTCAGCCGTACAATTTAGCCGCAACCCAAGAGGCATAGCAGGCGCTTTAAAAGTTATTGGCAGCCATAGCAGCCAAAGCCGCATTCGTAATCAAAATGCCGATGAAAATAGTCATTTATTTTTTGGCCAAGCCATTAGCAGCTGGCTTAGTATTTTTGCCACACATCCACCTTTGGCTAAACGGATCAAGCGCATAGAACCGCACTGGAATGGTAAATACCCAACACCGCGTAATAAGGCCGAGCAAATAGCGGAAGCCAGTGCTCAGTTAAACCCTGATACAGCAGCAGAGCCTAGTCTGCAAGAAAAACTGATGGCCTCTCTGCCATTATTGTTAATCCATAGCACCAGACAAAGCCAACCGGCTAGCGCCATAGTCTGTTGCTTATTACTGCAAACAGATGAAGCCTCGCGCGCAAAGCAACTTAATTTAATAAAGCAAATAGGTTCAACCGAGTTACTACAACAGGTTGATCAGCTATGTGATCATATTGAAAACTTAGACTTACTGCAACAAGTGCAGTTATTACAACGCGTTATTCCCGCCTTAAAAACCCTTAGTGCTAACGAGTTCGCACAGCTGAATCAATTACTTAAATCATTACAACAGAAACTTGTGCAGCCAAACCTAAGCAGTTGGCTAACCTACGAGTTTATTCAACATACTGTTGCTGCTGAATTTGATAAAAAACAAATAGTTAGAAAATTATCACAGAACAGTTTAAGCCAATTGCAACCAGCCATGCTAATGTTATTAGCCTTAATTAGCAGTCTTGCAGGTGAGTTAGAAGCACAGCAACATGCCTGGCAGCAAGCCCTAAAAAGCTTAGCCTTAGCCGCAGACACAGCTAAGCCAAGCATAGATTGGCCAATGCTTAGTGCTGCATTACCTAAGCTATTGGCTCTAGCCCCTAGCGACAAACAGCAGCTGTGGCAAGCGATTCATGCCGCGGTTAATGCCGACAATCAGTTAACCAACCAAGAGCAAGCCCTACTCCAAGCCCTCGCCTTATTATTAGAAATGCCTGTTGAACAAAGCCAAATTTAACTCAATACAGATATAATGCCTGCTGAGCTTTAGCCTTGAACAATAATCAGGTAGAATTAGCGACCAATTTTTCAGCAGGAGTTGCGTAATGACAGAAAATGAACTGTTTCTAATGTATGATGCGTCATTTGATGAAATGGACGCAGAAGGCTGCCCAAGTTTTGGTTATGTATTAGTATTTAGCCATGACGCTGCCGAAAAATTTACGCCTGGTGAAAACCCTGCAAATCCGGCTGTTTCAATGTTATTTACTGATCATGCCGATGGCAGTATTAGTGGAGACTTATTGGGCTGGGCCCACTTAGATCACGAGATTTTCCAGCAATTTCCATTAGGCCAGTTTTTACTTTTAATGGAACAAGCAGCGCAAGTCGCTATTAATGCCTATCGCCAAGTTAACCAAGTGCCCGATAAAATACTGGTACAAAACTTAGCTGATCCTGACTTATTACAGTTTGATGTTCAATTTAATGACTTACAACTCAATGAAGCTCAATCAGAACAGCAACTCGCCCAACAGATGATGTTAGGCCGGCCCTATTTAGATTCCTAGCCCTAAAAAATGCACATTATTTTAGCGCCAATGGAAGGCGTAGTTGATCACTTAATGCGTGATATGCTAACGCGCATAGGTGGCTTTGACCTATGCGTTACCGAGTTTATTCGTATTGTCGATCAACTACTGCCAGAGCGGGTATTTCAGCGTATTTGCCCAGAGCTAGCCCAGCAAGGAAGAACCCCAGCAGGCACACCAGTGCGTATTCAGCTATTAGGTCAAGAGCCAAATTGGCTAGCTGAAAATGCCTATCGCGCGGTTAGTTTAGGCTCTCACGGTGTTGACTTAAACTTTGGCTGCCCTGCCAAGGCCGTTAATAAAAGTCGTGGCGGTGCTGTATTATTAAAGCAACCCGAACAACTATATAAAATTGTTAAAGCGGTTCGTTTAGCCGTACCTAGCCAGCATAGTGTTAGCGCTAAAATACGCTTAGGCTATGATGACACCAGCCTAACCATAGAAAATGCTCAAGCCATTGCTGAAGCCGGTGCCTCAGTTTTAGCTGTACATGCTAGAACCAAAACCGACGGTTATAAACCACCAGCTTATTGGTCATGGATTGCCAAAATAAAGCAGCAAGTTGCAATTCCGCTAATTGCTAATGGTGAAATTTGGGATCGACACTCTGCCCTATTGTGTCAGCAACAAGCCAACTGCCAAGATATTATGCTAGGCCGTGGCGTCTTAGCCATGCCCAACTTAGCCCAAAGCATTCGGCAAAATACAGCCGCTATGCCATGGCCGCAAGTGCTTGAGTTATTACTGCAATATTCGGAATTTGAAATCTGTGGCGATAAAAGCCAGTATTACAGCAATCGAATTAAACAATGGTTTAGTTATTTAAAACTACAATATCCTGAAGCAGCCGAATTATTTATCCAGCTAAGACTACAGCGTAAAAGCAGTGACATTCTAACTACCCTGCAACAAGCTCTTAGCCAGCACAAATAAAAACATTTTTTTAACTAATTAAACACAATGTTTTACAATACCCTGCCGAATTGTAAAGTGCCCCTCATGTAAATTTACTGTTTATACAGGTAAGTTTTTTATATAAGGCGGCAGGATGCTAGACAGTCAGTACGATGGTGTAATACTCGAAGACAAATGGGGTAAAACCTACCTGTGCAGCAGTTGTTTGCTGGCTTATGCAGATTTAGGTGAAGGTTATATTACTGACGTAAACGACAAGGTATATGGCCGCTATTTTCTGCACGATTTAGAGCCATCATGGAACTTACGCCAAATTTAGACGGAAATGTATCAACACGCCAAACCTTGGGCTTTTGATTTCTCACGGCTTAGCGATTTTCAGCTGCGAGATGCGCTGTTAAAGCTGTTCGCTGCGGGTGAACTGCGCATCTGGCAACTAACCGACGGCTGGGGCGCACCACCGGAAGGCAACGGCATAGGCGAAGGCGGCTTAGCGCCAGCCAGCAGTGGCAATACCAGCAGCAAACCCGCCGCTAAAGCGGCTAAGCCAAAAGGTGGCGGGGTAACCACTGAAGCGCCAGTGGCAGCGAAAGCTGCCGGGCATGAAAGTTTAGGCGAGAGAGTTAGTGCACCTCAAATCAATGATGGCAGCGACGTGCCAAATGACTCATCTACAGAGCAAAGAATAGCAGCACTTAATTTAGAAAGCCATGCTCCAATTAGACATGGCGGCCCAAATCAAGTGACTGATACACAACTTGAAAATCGTGCTGTTAGAGGCATAGATCCTGCTTCAGGTACACAATATGACGCTTTTAATAAAAATATGGATGGCAGTCCTTCACTTCACAAAGTTGGCAAGAATGCTACAGCATTTACCAGTGATGAAGCACTATTAAAAGCAGATGAATTTGCAAGAAACTCTGCACAGTTCGAGCAAAATATTGTAACTGCCGGGATGAATGGCGACATGTTTGTTGCCCCTGTAGAAATTCCACTGGTCGAGGTATTTGGGGAAGACTATAAGAGTCATGTGCGAGGCGTTACACGGTTAGGTAGTAAAAAAAATCCAACAGGGCATACTCAAATCGATTTCACCGATGGCACAGTGAAAGCAATTTACAGACTAGACCGGCATGGAAATGTTAAATTACATACTCTATATCCAAATCCAAAAACTTAAGAGATTGAAATGAGCAAAATCAAAGAACCGTTAAAAACGATATTGAAAAAATACTGCCATGTCGAGTGCTATGATCCCAACTTAATAAGGGAAGCTATCATTACAGGGAAAGGATTTCCCTATGACGTAGAGTTATTTAAAACGCAACTGCGTGAAGCTATCGACTATAAGCTCATTTCAACTGAGGAGTATGAAGAGTTAACTGAAGAGGATTTCGACTCTGACGAGGATCTACAGCTTTGGTTAGAGAAATTTTTCTCCGAAATTTCTGAGGTTATTTAATACCCGGAACAAAACTACCTGAAACAGCCTGAAAGAGAGCCCTTATGCTGTATGAAATTGCTATAGCCGATGCCTACGGTGCCGGATTCGAGTTTGCCGCGCCAGAGGTGATTGCCCGGCACAATGACCTTAGCCACTATATTCCACATCAGCTATACGGCATGCTTGGCAACTATACCGATGACACTCAAATGAGTTTGGCATTGGCCGAGTTGTTAGTAGCCGATGCTGAATGGACAGCATTAAACATTGCCGATCAGTTTGTAAAATGTTTCAAACGAGACCCTCGCCAGGGGTACTCAAAAGGTTTTTATGCCGTATTGCAACAAGTTGAAAACGGCCAGCAGTTACTCACTACGCTGCGTGCTCATAGTACCCGCAATGGTGCGGCTATGCGTGCAGTACCGCTGGGTATTATTGCCAATAAGCATCAACTGTTAGCCTACGCTAAACAACAAGCCGCTATTACTCATAACTCACCTATCGGCATAGCCAGTAGCTGTGCCGTCGCGCTGGCAGCGCATTATGGTTTGTACCAACTGGGCGAACTATCGCAATTGCCTACATTCTTGCAAAGCGAGGGTTTTGCCGACTGGGATTACAACTGGCAACAAGCCGTAACGGTGGAAGCTTTTGATACAGTAAGTGCCGCATTAAGTTGTTTGTTACGCCATGACAATCTGGCCGATTTGCTGCAAAGTTGTGTGGCGCTGTCGGGTGACACCGACAGTGTGGCAGCTATCGCCGTGGGAATTGCCAGCTGCTTTGCCAGCTACAGTAGAAACCTGCCGGAACACCTGAAGCAATCCCTGAATGAGCCGCAATATGGTCTGGCCTATCTGGCTGAATTGGATAAGCAACTACTGACAAAAGTTAACAAGGACGGCAGTTAATATTGCTTAATATATCCAGTTTTTTAGGGTTGATTGATTACGCAAATATACCAGTTGACTATGTATATATCGGTAAATTGCCCAACGCACTATCAACCACAAAAAGAGAGATAGTTAACGACATATTTATTGGCAATAACCTATTTATAGTCAGAAAAGAAGGTCGTTTGGCTAACGGTAAGAAAAATAGCATAACGCAATTTGAAATGCCGCTTGATGCTTTAAGCTGGGCCCTAGGCTCGATAGAAACTATGTTTGAGCGCAAACCATCGCAAGGTGGCCTGGCAAAAGAAGTGTTACACCTCGATAAACAGTTTACAGGTGAAAACATCGAATTACGCTACGGCGTTTCGGTAGTGTAGGTAGCTATATGCTGACAAATTTCAGCCGCGATTGTTATATCCTTCCCGGTGAAGCTGCACAAACTTTCTCTTTTGCACTAAGTATTTGGAAAGATCACGCACGAGCGATGTTTAAAGATATTATCCGTCGCTATCAGGCTGGTGAAATTGCCCAAGCGGATGCGGTGAATTTTTTTTGACTTACCTTAATACCCATGGACTGCCAGCACATCATGTTGTTGAAGCGGCGGTGAAAGACCCGGTGATGACCGACTACACACGTTTTGTGATCTCTGCGCCGGACACCCTGATTATCGTTAGTAAAATAGTTGCAGATAAACGCATAAGCAGTAAAGAAGATGAGCCGGGACTGTGGCTGGAGCAAGCTGAATTTCCATTAATTGCTCTGCCTTGGATAGTCAAAACTATCGAAGAAAAATTCTGGCAACTGCCGAGTCAGGGCGGCTTACCAAATGATGTTTTGCATGTCGATGGCAGCATTGCCGGAGAAGAACTAAAAATAAAGCATGTAACCAAATGCAGTGATGATGGCGAGAAAGGCATTAAACTTCAAAATTTGAGCCGCACTGCTGTTAATGGCAGAGGAAACAGCCAAGGTGTGTTGTTACCAAACAAACTGTTGCAGCAAGCTGGTTTGCTACAAATGTTTAAGAACTTATGTAGCAAAAACAACCAGCTTTATCCTGTGGTTAAATAATTAACCTGGTATCAGGTACCACAAGTTGGCGGGGCAGCCTACCAACCTTAAAGATCCAACGCGATAACCTGCTCAGCATCTGTAAAGGTTAGCAAATTGTCTTCAAACACAAGATTTGGCAAGCGGTAACCAAATTCCATCTGGTGATGTTTAAGTACATTGGTAGCAGCGTTATAACTTACAAGTTGTGTTCTGTCGGGTGCGCGGCTGACAAATTCCAGTAACAGCACCGAGTCAGAGTTTTCATTCCACAGCCAGCAACCCATAAAGTTTTTACCAAGCAGATTACCGTTTATGCTAATGGCACCTATCATAGGCCCACCCATGCCAACTTCGCCGTTAGCCATAAACGTTAAACTATGCTTCTTGTTGGGTGACAAATCCTGCATAAATTATCTCTGCGTCTGTGATTTAAGCATTAGCGTTGTCGGCTGAGTTTTGCTGGACAGCTGTACTGTGCAAAAATGCTATCGCTGCATCGCAGTTATACAGTGCTTCACGATATGACAGAGAAAGCTCATACGCCAACATACCGCCGCGTTGTTGCGTAAAGCCGGTTAAACGTTCTTTCTCTGCTGTAAGCGCTGTAATAATATCGGCAATGCGGTATTGACCGGTTAAGAGTTCAATAGCCTCTATAGTTAGCTGTCGCGTGTCCGGCTTTTCAGCAGCAAAAGGGTTGTCTGTTGTTGCTATACAGCGTTGTACTACCGTTGTTAGCTCAACTAAGTCTGTGTTGTTGTCCATGCGGCCTGTTACCAGGTTAGATATTAATGTTGTAATTTATCACAATATTTTTATGTTGCGAAAAATAGCTTCCAGAGTCTGATCGGCGCAAAGCGGGAGTTCAGCAGGGTGAGATTACGAGTGGTCATTTAATCACCACACTCATGCCAGCTTCCAACACCGCATCAAGATAAGCCTCATTCATCAATGCCTGACGCTGCTTTCTTCTGATACTCATTTTTCGCTTCTCAGCGCGTAACATATTCAAGCCGAAGTGTCGCATCGTGGCAAGATTGGCTGCTGCATTACCACGGTATATCTGGCACGCATCCTCACTTAAGCTCACATCCAGCACCCAGTGCAGCTGGTTTTCAATACCCCAATGCTCGCGTACTGCCTGGGACAGCCTTTCTGCGTTAAGGTCGGCTGAGCTGATAAAATAACGTTGCTCTAACACCGCACGCTTGTGCTTTTCCACCCGGTAAGTCGTTGCCATGCCTAAGGTTCTCAGCGCTGGCCAGGCAGCTTTGAGTTTTTCCGGTAATTCATTGGCCGGACAGACCTGGAATTCACGGTACTCTAGACGCCCACGGTTCTTTTCCAGTGACTGCGCTGCGCTGTCTTTATGCGCTTTACCCGCAAAGACTTGTTTTACTGCATCGTGTAACACTTGGATCTGACCCTCAAGGTTCCTGTCTGGTAGTAGATTCAGACAGGGTAAGAAGATTTAGCTAAGCCTGGAATGTGCGGTTCGGGTTACGCTCACCAGAAGTCTTCAAGTACTTTACGTAAAGCAGGAAAGTGCAGTGTGAACTTGACCGATAGTTTTCGTCTAAATAACTGTTCCTAATTGTGATACGCTAGCTTTAATCCATGCTTTCCACCCGGAAACGGTGCGGCAATTAAATCTGCTCCAGCAACTCTGCTGACGCTGCCCCAGCAAAAGTAGATGCGAATGCTTTTATTATAAAAGCAGAGCATATTGATGGTGCACCTTAGAACAAGCCTAGACATACTTCGCAAAAAACTAATGAAGTTTAACTTTGGAGTCACCAACCCAAATCAGAAATATACAAAGTAAAATTAATGTACCTGAAAATACAAGGCCTAGCACTGATTCAGGAAAGCCCGATAGGACATACAATGGCGAAAACAGAATAGCCAAACTAACAAGAGTTTTAGTAACAGCGTGACCTATTCGGCTGGTCCCTAAATTAAAATAACCAACTAACACTGATAGAGCAAGCAACGTATTTAGCTTTAAAATGGAAGGAAAAGGTATCAGTAAAGCGGACAAAATATACAAAGTAGTACAAGCTATTGCACTAAACAGCCAAATACGTTGCTTGAGACGAATATATCCAAAAATATGAGCCAAAATTGGAGATAGTAGCGAAAAAACTACTATCTTATATTCCGTAGGCAGTTCGCTAAAGCGTTTAAGAGGTACTGATCTATTCCTCATCTAGTTGTCACCAAAAACGAATGGAACCCACCCAAAAAAATGCACAAACATTAACAATGCAAAGCATTGAAAAAGAAGAGCAAACCAATATTCCATACCTTCTGAGTAGTAAACCCAACGCCCAAACATATACACTCTTTTAGATATCACTCCATAAACGACTGATAAAATAAATGTCACTTGCACAATCGATATCGCTATATTGATAAAATCCATCTTGTGCCTTTATTTACAAAGTTTTGAGTCTATTGTAATAATTGGTGAACTAAGTAACAGGGCTGTATATGTTAAAACAATTGCAATAAGTGGAGGAGCAAATATTCCAGCCAAGGCGACAATGACACCAAATGCGATAAGAGCAGAGAAGCCTCCTCCTGGGCAATTGCCTTCGAAATCTAGTACAGCATCAATAATCAGCATAACTGCAATAGCTGCGGCTATATAGAACAAAACAGGCGCTAGAAGCCCTAACATTCCAGCGGACAGCCCTACCCACGTCCAAATTCCTGCAGCATCATCAGATAAAAATCCCCCGTTAGCACCACCTGAAATTTTATAAGCTCCTGCGCCTGTATTTGGATCTATTAATAGATATCCCACATTAGTACCACCTTCAAAGTTAACAGGGGCCTCATGCACCGTTGCTACCTTGCCAGCATAAACTGCGGCTGTAATTTCACTTTCAATATCTGCATCAACATTTATAGCCGCTAATGCTACGTTTAAATTTCTTTGGTCAATTTGCCAAATTTTTTGTCCTTGATTACTTGCTATTGCCAAAGCTTTTACTGCACTTATACCATGAGCTTGCTTTGCTTCAGTAGAAAACATCTGTTCCGGTACTATGTGTTCCATGGCACTTAACCGATAGCCAACTCCTTTTATATAATCAATCAACTTATTATGGTCTGAATCGCCCCGAGTTCATCGGAGACCAGTTTGTTTAAGTCAGGCCACTTTACCTGACTCGTTTAAATTATCATAGTAGTCTGTTTCATATTGAGCTGGTGAAATATACCCAATTGAAGATAATAAGCGTTGATTATTAAACCAATTGACCCACTCTAACGTTGCGTATTCAACAGCATCAACATTCTTCCACGGGCCATTTCTGCGAATAATCTCTGTTTTAAATAATCCATTTATTGTTTCAGTCAATGCATTGTCATAAGAGTCACCCACACTGCCTACAGACGCTTGAATTCCAGCTTCAGCAAGTCGCTCAGTGTATCGTATAGACAAATGCATATAGGGTCAGGTCTTGCCTTTTGCCACTATCTTACTCACCCGCGAGTAATGCAAACCAAAATAACTGCCGATGTCTTTAAGGGTATAACTGCCAGAGCGATACGCAGCAGCAATTGCCTCATTACGTGCAAATGCATATAGGGTCAGGTCTTGCCTTTTGCAACTATCTTACTCACCCGCGAGTAATGCAAACCAAAATAACTGCCGATGTCTTTAAGGGTATAACTGCCAGAGCGATACACAGCAGCAATTGCCTCATTACGTGTGCCAGCTTGTTGCTCATACTCTGTCAGCGATTGTACTTTGCTGCGTAGTTGCTTTTTCGGAATGTCGGATAACTTATCCGTTTCGTTAATTAATGCTAAATGGGATTGTACAAAGTCATCATCGCCTAAAAATATTTGGTTGCTGAGCTTATCCCAAACAGACACATCTTTACCTTTCTGCACAAAGGCTTCATATTTATCTCTGGCCGCTTTACGTGTTTTGCCGAACATGCCTAATACAGCATCTGTCGTCAGCCAGGCAGGTGAAGTCGTTTTGCCCATCACCGCATGCCAATTACTCCATGGCCAATCATCGAGTGCCCGCACCATATTTGCCCTGATGGGGTTTAGCACAATGTAACGGTTTAATTCGAGCAAATAGGCATCTTTATCTACCAATATTGCTTTATATCTGCCCTGAAACAAATGCCCTGCACGTTTGTGTTTTCGATTTATCGCCTGCGTAAAGGTACCGTTAAGTTGGCGCATACCTTTACTGAGGTTAGCATCCGGTGTTTCTACCAGTAGATGGTAATGGTTGCTCATCAGGCAATAGGCATGCACCACCCAGTGATACTGCTCGCACACCTTCCCCAAAAGCGTTAAGAACAGTTCGAAATCGGTATCATCAACATAGATAGCTTTGCGCTCGTTACCCCGGCTGGTGATATGGTAAAGCGCGCCGGCAAATTCCAGCCGCAAAGGTCTTGCCATAGTGGACGCTCCGTATGATGTGCCGATTCGATAAACTGTAGCGCACCAGACAGAAAAGGCAAAAAGCAAGACCTGACCCTATGATCCGCTGCAAGACCTGACCCTATGATCCGCTGCAAGACCTGACCCTATGATCCGCTGCTGAACAGGTATGGCAATGCTTGTGTCTTTGTTGATAGCGCTTGCAGTAGCGACCTTTTGCTATTACTTGAATACGGCTTTGGTCAGAAGCCAGTGATCGCCTTTACGTTCAAATAATGCAAGATGCTGTTTAGTACTAAACAGAATTATGTTTGTATCAGATTCAACTGTAGTATTTGGATCAAAGGGGGAAATCATCGCATCAAAATGGCGCAACAGATTCTGCTCAAGCGTTGTTTGGTATTCATTCCCTACCTGATACTCCGTTACAAACTGTCTAAACTCCGGCATTGTCATCGGATCTGAGACGATATATTGATTGATAAACTCGTAAGTTTGGCAATCAGAAAAAATGAAGGTGGTGTCACTGTCGAATGCCATTTTATCCCGACACATTTCCGTCGGGTTTATTGTGTTGAGAGTGGCTGTCTTGATTTCAAGGCCACTACATGCAAATACAGTAAAAGTCAAAATAATCAATAAACTAGAACGTAGTATCATAACTTATGCAGCCCTTTTAATTCTTTCAACCATTTGCTTTTCTAACTTCACTCGCCAGAGATCGAAACTCAACTGTTCAGTCATTAGTGCTTTTACTGGTGTAAATACATCCGTCATTGTTTTTAACGGCGTTTTTCAAGCTAATTGTCACCATTGACCGTTTTAAGCGGCCTGTTTTTCTACCTTTTTAACTGACTCTTTTTCCGGATTTAGCGTTGTCGGTCCCACTGGTGTACAGTTTCGCACTTCGCGTTTCCCCCAACGGCTTGGGTTGGCTGCTTTCGCGGCTTCAATCCGTTCTTTGCGCTTCGCCAACAGGATTTGATCTTGACCGGTATGGCGTTGGTGCGGTGTCACGAACCGCAACTTGCTGTGTTTGTGTTCGTAGTTGTACCAGCGCATAAATTTCAACACCCAAGTTCTCGCTTCATCAAGGCTTTTAAAGCCTGCTGATGGCCAGTCCGGCCGGTATTTGCAAGTGCGGAACAGCGACTCTGCAAACGGATTATCGTTGCTGACCCGCGGTCTGCTGTACGATGTCGTCACACCAAGCTCATACGCTTTCATTCGCATGGTTTGCGATTTCATTGGCGCACCGTTGTCCGAATACAGCACCACGCCACTGTGTAAACACTTCTCCCGGAGCAGCGTTTGCTCTAATAGCTTCTCTGCGTTTTCTCCGCTTTCCTGTTCAAACACTTCACACCCAACAATTTTCCGGCTGAACAAATCCTCCAGCATATACAGGTAGTAAAACTGCCCACGCACCGTACTTGGCAAGTAGGTGATATCCCAACAAAAAACCTGACCAGGCCCTGTTGCGGTATAGGTCGTTGGCAGCGTTGACACCTTCGGCGCTACGCTCCGACCACGATGATGCAGCTGACCAAACGCTTTGAGCACCCGATAAAATGTTGATTCAGAACCATAATATGCATCTTCATCCAATAACGTTGGTACGATTTGCGATGGCGGCAAGCTGGCAAACTTCGGCATATTGCACACTTCGATGATCATCGCCTGTTCCGCTTCCTTCGCTTCCTGTATCAAATTCACACATTCATTGCGCTCCGGGAGCAAGGTTAATCGTCCTCGTTGTCGTTCTCCCAAAGCGCATTTAACTTTTTTCTGAGCACCAACAAGGCTGCGGTTTCAGCCAACGCTTTTTCCTTACGCCTCAACTCGCTTTTTAACTGTTTGATTTCTTTATGGTCGGCTTGACGTTGCCGTTTCGCTTCCAATTCCTGCTCGCGGGAACTCATAAATCCGCGAAGTGCATCGGCTTTCCAGGCTTTTACCTGATCAACGTACAGACCTTTTGCACGACAATACTCGCTCAATTCAGCTTCATTTAAACTGGCAGTTTCAAGCACAGTGGCAAACTTAGCTTCTGCTGACCAATGTTCTGAGGTTAGTTTACTTCCGAGCACAGGACGACCTTGTTGTTTGGCTTTATCCCGCCAATTATACAAAGTTTGCAACCCAACTCCTTCGATTCTCGATACTTCTGCTACGGTCATATTCGAAGGAGGTAGTAACTTATTCAAAATCTGCTGCTTACGTTCTTCACTATAACTCGGCACAATTAAGCCTTAACGCCCCAACTGGTTAAATTTTAAGTAGTGGCAACTATCCTGCCAGAGCGGGCAGTGATATAAACACTGAAATAAAGAAATTTAGTGATGTTAGTATAGATGGTATAACTCATCAAAATGTTCCAGTATCAATAAAAATTACAGCTAAAAAGCCAATTAACGACATTAGGCCTTAAAATGAATATCTCAAAACTTGAATTAATAGCTCTTTTATTTGACTATGTAAATGGTATTGAAACTGCCAATCATAAGATGGCAGAAGCTTATAAAAATGAAAATAGAATTTGGTCTAATGACGAGTGGATATATGTGAAGGATATCGAGGTTGCTTTTCGAGCAATGAAAAAATTACATAGCAAAGGCGACTTTAAATATTTTCCCCATATTAAAGAAATTTTACTCAATCAAGAATCTATTTATAATATTAACGACTGCTGGTTGAGAGAGCGAATATTAGATTGCAAACAGAATCTGAGTACACTTTATCCTAATCAATAGCTGTAATATTATAAATGCTCTCATGCTCCAACTGGTGAAAGCCGTAAAAAACTTCATTTAAAGTGCCAGAAAGCCAAAGGCTACTATCGCATTCAAAAACTATTGTAGATAATTGGACAAACCCAAATGTAACTACCCCCTAAAATAATGATGAAGTTACTTTTCAAATAATAATTTACTTGTTATTTACGAGGTAAGCCGTGGGGAAAATTACAATACGGAATACCAAACAGAGTTGCCGTTATCTGCTTTGCAATGGATAAAGGATCCTATTGTTAATGGTATTTTGCCGCTCCCCCTCGCCAAGCGGGCATCCAAAAAAAACAACACACTGTATGGCAAACTTTTCTGGTGAAGAACTATTAATTGACCGCAGTATGAATGCCGGTTTAATTAGCCTTACTAGCCCTACATAGCTCAGTCTAACGCTAAGAAAATATAAACCAAAACAAATATTGTCAGCACTAGCCCTGCCATGCATACTCAAAGCAGCTAATCTGTTTAACTGCCCAGGAGTTCTATATGAAATTATCGTCAATTAGCCTTGCTGTTGTTGCCGCCGCTGGCTTATTTACTAGCGTTCAAGCCCAGCAACCGGTAACTATCTCTGATACTTTAGAACAAAAAGTGATTGAGTGGCGCCGCGATTTACATCAACACCCTGAATTAAGTAATCGCGAGTTTCGCACGGCTAAAGTCATTGCCGAGCATTTAACTGCCTTAGGTTTAGAGGTTCAAACGGGTGTGGCTCATACTGGGGTTGTTGGCGTGTTAAAAGGCAGTAAGCCAGGCCCCACTATCGCTTTACGTGCCGATATGGATGCTTTACCTGTTGTAGAGCAAACCGATGTTACCTTTAAGTCTACTGCCACTTCTGAATATCGCGGTAAAGAAGTGGGGGTTATGCATGCTTGTGGCCATGATTTACATGTGGCTATGTTAATGGGCGCAGCTGAGCAACTTACCGCTATGAAGCAGCAACTGGCAGGAACTGTTGTCTTTATTTTTCAACCAGCAGAAGAAGGTGCCCCCTCAGGTGAAGAAGGCGGTGCTGAGTTAATGCTAAAACAAGGCTTATTTAAGCAGCATCAACCCGAAGCCGTATTTGGCATCCACGTTTGGTCTGCAGGTACAGTGGGCCATATTGGTTATCGTGCAGGGCCTTTAATGGCATCTTCTGATCGATTTGAAATTACGGTAAAAGGCAAACAAACCCATGGCTCACGGCCTTGGGGTGGTGTTGATCCTATAGTTGCAGCTGGGCAAATTATATCTAACAGCCAAACAATTGTTAGTCGCCAAGTTGATATTACTAAAGCGCCAGCGGTGTTAAGTTTTGGCATTGTTGAAGGCGGCGTGCGGAATAATATTATTCCCGACCAAGTCTATTTAGAGGGGACTATTCGTAACTTTGATATGGATAACCGTGCCCAGATCTTTGAAAACTTAAAAACAACAGCCGAAATGACCGCTAAAGCTACCGGTGCAGAGGCTCATGTTCATATTGAAGAAGGTTATCCGGTTACGGTGAATGATATTGCCTTAACCAATAAGATGCTCCCCACCATTGAACGTGTGGCAGGCAAAGATAAAGTACATGTCAATGAGCTAGTGACAGGCGCTGAAGACTTTTCATTCTTTGCTTTAGAAGTCCCTGGCTTATTTGTATTTTTAGGTATTACACCTGAGGGCCAAGATGCAGCAACAGCACCGAGTAATCATTCTCCGTTTTTCTATGCTGATGAAAAAGCGTTGAAAACGGGTACAGAGCTCTATGTTAACTGGGTACTTGATTACGCCCAGCTTTAAGCTTGAGCATTGAGCAGAGTGTTTTAGTAATAAAAACACTCTGCTTAAATGCACTAGCCCAAATCCGCTAGCCAGAGTCTACTGACTAGTATGTACTCGCTTACATACGAAAACCTAGTCAGCAAAGCTTATTTTTCCCATGCTAATATTTGGGATCCCTTCTCGTTTATTAGCAAATTTCTGCTTGCCGCCGACTAAGCATTCATTGGCTAATACGGCAAATAATACCGCTTCTTTTGCGTCTGGGTTTATGCCCAGCTCTGCGGTGCTACTAATACGAGTTTGGCCTAGAGCCTGGCTAATATGCTGCATCAGTAACGGATTATGAATACCACCACCACTGACATAAAGCGCATAGCTATCTAGCTGTTTGGTTAAGTGCTTAATGGCTTGCACTATCACCTTAGCGGTAAAATAATTTAGCGTTGCCATAACATCAGCATGATTTAGCTGCTCAGTAGCACTTAGCTGCTGGGCTTGCTGTAAATAGGCCAAATTAAACACTTCTGGCCCAGTTGTTTTAGGAAACGCCAAGCTAAAAAACGGGTTATTGTTTAACGCTTGCAGTAAGTTAGCATTTACCTCACCTGCATAAGCTAAAGTGGCACTGCGATCATAATATTGACCAGGAAAGTGGGCCTGAATATAGGCATCCATTATAGTATTACCTGGGCCTAGATCAGAGCTAAACACCTCTGCTGCATTTTGGCTACGGGGTAAATAAGTTAAGTTTGCAATGCCGCCAATATTTAATAAAATGCGGTTTTCTTCAGGGCTACTAAATAGTAAATAGTCACCATATACAGCCAGTGGCGCACCTTCACCACCGGCGGCAATATGTTTTTGTCTAAAGTCACTTATTGTTATTATGCCGCTTTGCACCGCCAGATGATCGCCGTCCCCTAGCTGTAAAGTCGCATTGCCAAATCCGGCTACTTGGTGCTGTTGCTTTGGACAATGAAAAACCGTTTGGCCATGGCTGGCAACTAGATCGATATCTTCTGGCGTTACTTGCCACTGCGCTAAGCATTGGCTAATCATGCGGCCATGGGTTAAGCCAATCCAAGGATGTAATAAGGTTACCATTTGTAAGTCGACTTGGCGTTTGGCAAATATTGCTTTAACTCGCTGTTTATAGTCAGCATCATAGTCAATGGTTTTAAACTCCATTAGCTCAACCTGGGTTGATAAACCTTCACCACGTATTCGGCACAACGCAACGTCTAAGCCATCTAACGAGGTTCCACTCATTAAGCCAATAATCATCCGGCTGGGTTTAGACGCCATGTTAGCGAGTTTTTCAATATGAGAATGCATAGAGCGGCCTTGCCATTAAATTTCATTATTTAAGATCCTAAGCATAATGAATAAACTTTATTGCTAAAGCTACTCTTAGCTTAGATTTTGGCAAAAATGCATGGCTTCACTAGCCCTGCAAACGCAGTGTTAAAATATTTATTTGCAATGACATTTTTGTTAGTAAAGTAATATTTACTTACTGTCCAATTTAACAGCTAAATAAAAACCATAGTTTGATCTTGCGCATTGAATCTAGCGCTAAGGGGCGTATCATTAGAATGTCTACCCCTTCATAGGTACGACATTTCTATTAACTGCGCACTTGGAGTATGCAGATGGATATAGTTGAACTGTCACGATTTCAATTCGCGTTTACCGCGATGATCCACTTCCTCTTCGTTCCCCTGACTATTGGTATGGCTCTTATTCTGGCAATAATGGAGTCGGTTTATGTGTTAACCGGCAAAGTTATTTATCGCGATATGACCAAGTTTTGGGGTAAGTTATTTGGCATTAACTTTGCGTTAGGCATTACTACCGGTATTGCTATGGAGTTTCAGTTCGGTACTAACTGGTCGTATTACTCCCATTATGTCGGTGATATTTTTGGCGCCCCTTTAGCGATTGAAGCCTTAATGGCGTTCTTTTTAGAGTCGACCTTAGTGGGCTTGTTTTTCTTTGGTTGGGACAGGCTAAGCAAAGAAAAGCATTTAATGGTTACTTGGTTAATGGCGCTTGGCACTAACCTATCGGCATTATGGATTTTAATTGCCAACGGCTGGATGCAACATCCTGTGGGCTCTCAATTTAATATAGACACTATGCGGATGGAGCTAACTAATTTTAGCGAAGTAGTGTTTAATCCGGTTGCCCAAGTGAAGTTTGTTCATACCGTTTCAGCCGGTTATGTTACCGCGGCTATTTTCGTGTTGGCTATCTCAAGTTGGTACTTATTAAAAAAACGCGATCTCGCTTTTGCAAGGCGCAGCTTTGCCATTGCTTCTGCTTTTGGTTTAGCCAGCGTACTGTCGGTTATTGTTCTAGGTGACGAGTCTGGTTATGAATTAGGTGATGTGCAAAAGGTAAAACTGGCGGCAATTGAAGCTGAATGGAAAACCCACCCTGCACCTGCAGCCTTTACCCTAATTGGCCTGCCAAATGAAGAAACCCAAACCACAGATTACGCCTTACAAATTCCAGCGGTATTAGGCTTAATTGCCACCCGCTCTTTAGATAAAGAAGTTAAAGGTTTAGACCAGCTTAAACGTGAACACTTACAGCGGATAATACGTGGTCAAGAAGCTTATGTATTAATGCAGCAATATCGTCAAGGCGATAAGTCTAGTGCAACAGTTGAGCGTTTTAACCAACTCAGTGATGACCTAGGCTATGGTATGTTATTAACGGCTTATACCGATGATGTTGCTAACGCTACCCCTGAGCATATCGCCATGGCCGTAGAAGACTCTATTCCCACCGTTTGGCCACTCTTTTGGAGCTTTAGAATAATGGTTGGCTGCGGCTTTTTAATGCTATTGCTGTTTGCTTGCGCTTTTTGGCATAGCGCTAAACGTACTGCTGTTAAACCTAAGTGGTTACTCAAGTTCGCCTTATACAGCTTGCCGCTACCCTGGATTGCCTGTGAAGCCGGTTGGTTTATTGCCGAATATGGCCGTCAGCCTTGGGCTATAGGTGAGATACTACCTACCCATATGGCGGTATCACAACTTAGCACCACTGATATTTGGATTAGCTTAGGCTCTATTATGGTTCTCTATACTATTTTTGTCATTATCGAAATGTGGTTAATGACTAAATATGCTCGGATTGGTCCTGCCGCGTTAAAAACCGGGAAGTATGATTTAGAACATTCTACAGCTGAGCTTAAAGAGGGTTAATCATGGATTATGAAGCGTTAAGATTTATTTGGTGGCTGCTAATTGGCGTGCTGCTAATTGGCTTTGTGGTTACCGATGGTTTTGATATCGGTGTTGCTGTTTTGCTTAAGATTATAGGTAAAAACAATAATCAACGTCGCATTATGATAAACAGCATAGCCCCACACTGGGATGGCAACCAAGTTTGGCTGGTTACAGCAGCCGGTGCCTTATTTGCAGCTTGGCCAACCGTTTATGCCGCCGCGTTTAGCGGTTTTTACTTAGCAATGATGCTCACTTTATTTGCATTATTCTTACGCCCCATTGGTTTTGAGTACCGAGCAAAAATTGATGATGCCGCTTGGCGCGAAAAGTGGGACTGGGCACTTACAATTGGCTCGGCAGTGCCTGCTGTCGTGTTTGGTATTGCCTTTGGCAACTTATTACAAGGCGTACCTTTTCAGTTTGATGATATTTTACGCCTACATTATACCGGCAGCTTTTTTGCTTTATTAAATCCTTTTGCGCTCTTGGTGGGAGTACTCAGTTTACTTATGTTGGTAAACCACGGCGCAACTTACTTGCAACTGAAAACTGAAGATGACCTACGTGCCCGTAGCGAAAAAGTATCGACTATTTTAGCCGCAGCCTGTGCTGTGATCTTTGTATTAGCTGGTATTTGGTTATATTTTGCTATCGACGGCTATAGCGTAACTAGCGTTATTGATACTAATGGCATCAACCGTACTGTGGAAAAAACAGTAACAATGGCCAAAGGTGCTTGGTTTAATAACTATGCCAAATGGCCGCTACTTTGGTTAGTGCCTACCTTAGGTGTCTTGGCCTTTATTTTCAGCTCAATAGCCAGTGCAGCTAAGCGTCATATCTTGGCATTTATCAGTTCAGCAATGGCTATTGCCATGGTGGTATTAACCTTTGGCGTTAGTATGTTTCCCTTTATTATGCCATCGAGCAGTATGCCAAATCATAGCTTAACTATGTGGGATGCCACCGCAAGTGAAAGCTCGCTGATGATTATGTTTATTGTCGCCTGTATA
The DNA here is from genome assembly GCF_050936095.1 of Rheinheimera sp. WS51. Lineage (NCBI taxonomy): Bacteria > Pseudomonadati > Pseudomonadota > Gammaproteobacteria > Chromatiales > Chromatiaceae > Rheinheimera > Rheinheimera sp. WS51. The sequence goes on along the minus strand of NZ_JBOTRC010000001.1, from coordinate 493,591 downwards.
TTTGTGCCCATTGTCTTGCTTTATACCGCTTGGAGTTACTTTGTTATGCGTGGTCGGTTAAACGAGCAACATATTAAAGATAATTCTAACTCACTGTATTAAATAAAGAGGATAACTTATGTGGTATTTCGCTTGGATTTTAGGTGTGTTATTAGCCTGCTCTTTTGGCATTATTAATGCCATGTGGTTAGAAGCGCAAGGTTACGCAGACGAGGAACAACAAGCTGACTAAGTCAGAAAATAAGCCAGAAAATAAAGCTGACGCAGCACTTATTAACAGTGCCGAAATAAGTGCTAGTAAAAGTGCCAGTAAACAGCTTAATGCTTTGCTGGCACCGCAGCGACTTTTGTTACAAGCCGCTTTGTTACTTGCGGTGTTGCATGCTGCTCTATTTGTTTGGCAATGCTATTTATTAGCAATGTTATTTAGCCAATGGCTAACTAGCAGCTTGCAGCAGCAAGCTATTACTACCCAGCAACTTTTACACTTGTTACCTTGGCTTTTGTTCTGTTTATTTATGCGGCCTCTATTACATTATGGCCGCGAACAATTAAGCTTATTAGCCAGCCAGCGTTGTAGGGCCTCATTGCGCCAGCAACTCTTAGCCACTATAGCAAGTAGCGGTACGGCTAAAAATCAATATGCCGCTGATGGTAGTTTAGCTAGCCAAGTTTTAGAGCATGTTGATGCTTTAGATGGCTTTATTAGTCGTTATTATGTGCAGCGTTATTTAGTATTAATAACCCCTGCACTGCTTTTTATTGCTATTTTTTATTACAGCAAGTTAGCCGCGGTTTTATTATTAGTCACTGCGCCTTTAGTACCAGTATTTATGATCTTATTAGGCAATGCGGCTGCAAGCGCTAGCCAGCAACAACTACAAGTGCTAAGCCGTATGAGTAGTCGTTTCTTAGATTTAATGCGTGGCATGGCTACCATACAACATTTACAAGCGGGCATAAGAGCCACCAATAGCGTGGCCAATGCTGCCCAGCAGTATCGTAGTAGTAGCATGAAAGTATTACGGCTGGCTTTTTTATCTACCGCAGTGTTAGAGTTTTTTGCTTCTTTAGCCATCGCCTTATTGGCATTATATCTAGGTTTAGGCTTATTAGGCATTCTACCTTGGGCTAAAGCCCAGATCCCTGTACCTTATCAAGGTGCGCTCTTTATCTTATTACTCGCCCCAGAATTTTATGCGCCATTACGGCAGTTAGGCACCGATTACCATGCTAAAGCCCAAGCCATTGCCGCAGTGCAAGAACTACAGCCTTTATTAACCCGCTCGGTTTGGCAACATAGTGGCACAGAATTGCTATCGCTCACCGCCCCTCCGGCTATTAGCATTAAAAATTTGCAGGTGTTAGCAGCCCGTGATCGAAATGCAGCTAAAAGTCGACTCCGATTACAACTTAGCCAATTATCCATAAAACCCGGCCAGCGCATTGTTATTCAAGGTGCTAGCGGTTGCGGTAAATCAACGCTATTAGAAACCCTGCTCGGCTTTAACCAGTATCAAGGTGAAATTAGTATAAACCAACACAGCCTTTGTCAGTTATCTCGCTGCCACTGGCAACAGCAGCTTGGCTACTTAGCTCAACGCAGCAGCATAATGACAGCAAGCATTGCCGATAACCTGCGCTTAGCCAATAACCAAGCGACAGATCAGCAGCTTATAGCCGTGTTAAAACAAGTAGAGCTATGGCCGTTAATTGCTCAGTTGCCACTGCAATTAGCTACACCACTTGGCGAGCGCGGTTTAGGCTTATCTGGCGGTCAGCTTCAGCGCTTAGCTATTGGCCAATTACTGTTGCGTGATGCGTGGCTTTGGTTACTTGATGAGCCTAGCGCTCATTTAGATCCACCGACAGCATTACGCATCCATCAGTTACTGGGCAAATTAAGCCAAGGTAAAACAGTCATTTTAGTTAGCCATAGCAGTGAAGGTTTAACTTGGGCAGATAACATTATTACCTTAACCGCTGAGCAATTTAGCGCTAAAAATTTAACGGCTAATTGCCCGTTGTCAGAGGCCAGTGATGCAAGCTAAATCGACAATAAAGCAGGGCAAAATTCATCCTTTAATAAAGCTAAGAACACTCATGCAAAGCCGGATGGCGAATTGGTCTTTAGCTGTTTTATTAGGCTTTATTACCTTGCTAGCTGGGGCAACACTATTGGCCTTATCCGGCTGGTTTATCAGCGCAGCGGCCCTGGCTGGCTTAACAAGTGTTGCCGCTTATGGTTTTGATTACTTTAGGCCCGCTGCCATTATTCGTCTGTGTGCCATAGGCCGCACGGCTGGGCGCTATGCTGAGCGCTTAACATCTCATTATGCAGCCTTAGGTTTATTAAAAGACTTGCGCGTTAAAAGCTTTAAAGCATTAGCTGAGCAAGCGCCTTCACGCCATGGCTCGGCTCAGTTACTACAACGGCTGGTTGCTGATATCGATCTATTAGACTTATTTCCACTTAAGGTTATTACGCCTTGGCTTTGGGCAAGCTTACTTAGCTTATTGGTGATTTTATTTTGGTATTTACTCGCACCAAGCCTAGCTTTTTATGCGGCAATTCCATTAGCTGCAGCTTGGTTAGCAGTACCATTTTTTACTTTAATGGCTGGCATTAAATTGGCGAAACAAGATACTGACTTAGCCGGAATAAGGCGCCAGCAATTGCTTGAGCCATTAGCCATGATGACACCTTTATTGTTGTGGCAACGCTGGCAAGAGGCTGCCCTGCGCTTTAATAACACTGATAGCCGCTATTTGCGGTTGCAACTTAAGCAACAGCAACTCAGCAGTTTGGCTAGCCTAGTGCAGCAATTATTATTGGCTTTAAGCTTAGTGGGCCTGTTATGGCAAGGCATTATATTAGTGGCCGCGGCTAAACTGACAGTGCCGCTATTATTAGCCGCTGTGCTGGCATTATGGGCCCTAAGTGAAGCGTTAACTCCGTTATGCCAAAGCTTTATTGCCCTAGGCTTAAGTATGGCTGCGCGTGATAGGCTTAATCAGCTGGCTCAAGAGACTGCTAATTGTGCGATAGCAACCACTATACCAACAGGGCCTTGGCAGTTAACGGTTAAGCAACTTAGCGCACGACAAGATGGCGCCCTAACTGGCCCTAACAATATTAGTTTCAACTTGCGCACCGGCCAAGTATTACATATTAGCGGAGCCTCAGGCTGTGGTAAGTCAACCCTACTGCAAGTATTAGCGAATCAGCTACAGTACAGCGGCGAGTTGCTATTAAATAATCAATCTTATAATACTTGGCAGTTAGCCGATGTTATTGGCTATTTGCCGCAGCAGTTAGATATTTTCGATCTTAGCCTAGCGCAAAATCTACGCTTAGGCACGCCAGAGGCCAGCGATGAGCAGTTGTGGCAAGTGTTAGCTGATGTTGACTTAACAAGCTGGGTAAAAGCGCAGCCAGAGCAACTTAACACCCCCTTAGGTGAATATGGTGCTCAAGTCTCGGGCGGCCAAGCTAGGCGCATTGCTTTGGCTAGGTTGTTATTAACCCAGCGGCCAATATTACTGTTAGATGAACCTTTTGCCGGTTTAGATCAAGCAAGCCTAGACAAGGTACTCGCTTCACTAATTCGCCGCCAGCAGCAAGGCTTATTAATTATCGTGAGCCATCAGCCATTAAATTTAGCCTCTATTTTACCATTACAGCTTTAATGCAATGAAAATGCTAACATTAACTAAGTTTTTAGTGAGGCTATAAATTTATTGTTTAGGAGTTTGCCGCCCTGTGTTAGCACAATACCAGCAACAAGTTGAACGTGCAGAGCTAAAGTACGATGAAGCGCAATATCAACTAATTAAGCAACTGCAACAATTAGCACTGCAGCTCAATGCCGGCGCTGCTGTAGAGCAAGGTTTATATATTTACGGCCCTGTTGGTCGGGGTAAAACCATGCTGATGGACGCCTTCTATAACCATCTGACCATCAGCCAAAAAATACGTATTCACTTTCATCACTTTATGGCCAGAGTACATAAAGAGCTTAATCAATTAACCGGCAAGGCTGATCCGCTGCGGCAAGTGGCGGCAAATTGGGCTAAGCAATATAAGGTGCTATGTTTTGATGAGTTCTTTGTTAATGATATTGGCGATGCCATGTTGTTAGGCACCTTATGGCAAGCGCTATTTGATCAAGGCGTAGTATTAGTGACTACCTCGAATGCGCCACCGAAGGATTTATATTATAACGGCTTACAACGACAACGTTTTTTGCCAACAATCAGCTTATTAGAGCAACATTGTCAGGTGCTCAGTTTAGACAATGGCATTGACTATCGCCGTCTTGCTGCCATAGCAAAACCTTACTATTTACAACAAGCCACAGGCCAAGAATTACAACAACGGGCTGAGCAGTTATTTGGCCAAGTAACTGCTTGTCAGCAGATTATAATACAGCAAAGGCCTATAGCCTGTTTATGGCAAAATGAGCATCTAGTCTGTTTTGATTTTATGGCGCTATGTCATGGCCCTCGTAGCCAATTAGACTATATGCAGCTGGCTGATGATTATAAGGCCATTGTTGTCCATCAAGTGCCACAATTTAGTTATGTTGCACAAAAGGCCATAGTCCACGGTGTTGAAGATCAATATCAACGCGAGCATAAAGAATATTATGTTAGCAAAATGGATGATGAAGCGCGGCGTTTTATTGCCTTAGTGGATGAATGCTACGACAGAGGCTGTTTATTATTGCTTAGTGCTGAGGTAGACATTGCCGATCTGTACCAAGCGAAACAGTTAGCCTTTGCCTTTGAGCGCTGTACCTCGCGTTTGTATGAAATGCAGCGCTGGCAAATTAACGACTTTAAAGTAATTAAACCGCAATAAATTGCTGCCAATCTTGTAGCAGTTTTACTAGGTCTTCTAAGCCACAGTGGCAACTTAAGCCATGTTCATCAAGTTGCAATTGTTCTTCTAGCAGCAATTGTTGCTCTGTTGTCGAATTATGATCATGCAAAAGACTATTGTGCTGCAGCATAACCTCAAGCTGCTGCACATCTAAAACAAATTCTTTGCCTTGGTAGCGCCAGTCATCATGTGCAGTTAGCGCTGTGAGTTGTTGTATTAGCTGGCCTAATGCTGCGCTATCTACAGCAAACTCGTCTAGCAGAAAATTCGCTAAAATTTGAAATTCTGCAGCTAATACTAAGCCATATTGCTTAGTTGCACTATCATAACTAAAGTCATATTCCACAATATTGGCCTTTTATTGACAAAGGGCTAAGTATATCGCCTTAGCCATAAAACCACTAACAGAGTCCGTCTTTTTAGCGTATTGGCTAAAGCTGTGGCTTGCTTATTTCTCTAAGCCATTCGCATAAAAAAGGCCTGCTATTGCAGGCCTTTTGCTAACGAGTTAATACTCAGTTATTTATACTAGCAGGCTTAATTACACCGCTTGTTGAATAATTACATTATCTGCCTTTTTAGTGTACTCAGGCATTTTATGGAAGTTCAAGTAACGGTAAGTATCAGCCGCTGTAGCATCAATTTGTGCTGCATACTCTAAGTATTCAGCCACTGTTGGTAATTTACCAATGATTGATGCAACCGCTGCTAGCTCAGCTGACGCTAAATAAACATTAGCACCTTGGCCTAAACGGTTCGGGAAGTTACGCGTTGACGTAGACACTACAGTTGAGTTTTCTGCTACGCGTGCTTGGTTACCCATACACAGTGAACAGCCTGGCATTTCAGTACGGGCACCTACTTTACCGAAGATACTGTAATAGCCTTCGTCAGTTAATTGCGCTTGGTCCATCTTAGTCGGTGGTGCTATCCATAACCGTGTTGGTAATTGGCCTTTATACTTATCCAATAATTTACCCGCAGCACGGAAGTGACCAATATTGGTCATACAAGAACCAATAAAGACTTCATCAATTTTATCGCCAGCGACTTCAGATAATAAGCGCGCATCATCTGGATCATTTGGTGCACATAATACGGGCTCTTTAATTTCAGCTAAATCAATTTCAATAACTTCTGCATATTCAGCATCCGCGTCAGCAGACATTAATTCTGGGTTCGCTAACCATTCTTTCATCGCTAAGATACGACGTTCAATAGTACGCACATCACCGTAACCTTCGCTTATCATCCACTTTAACATCACTATGTTAGATTCAAGATATTCAGCAATAGATTCTTGTGACAACTTAATAGTACAACCGGCAGCAGAACGCTCAGCAGACGCATCAGATAATTCAAACGCTTGCTCAACCGTTAAGTGTGGTAAGCCTTCAATTTCTAATACACGGCCAGAGAACGCATTCTTTTTGCCTTTTTTATCTACAGTTAATAAGCCTTTTTGAATAGCAACATAAGGAATAGCATGCACTAAGTCGCGCAATGTAATACCCGGTTGCATTTCGCCTTTAAAGCGAACTAATACCGACTCTGGCATATCAAGTGGCATAACACCCGTTGCTGCAGCAAAGGCAACTAGGCCTGAACCTGCTGGGAATGAAATACCAATTGGGAAACGGGTATGAGAATCACCACCCGTACCTACGGTATCAGGTAGTAACATACGGTTTAACCAGCTGTGAATAATACCGTCACCTGGGCGTAATGACACACCACCACGGTTCATAATAAAGTCTGGTAATGAGTGATGGGTATCAACGTCTACTGGCTTAGGATAAGCCGCCGTGTGACAGAAAGACTGCATTGTTAAGTCTGCAGTAAAGCCTAAACAGGCTAAGTCTTTTAATTCGTCACGAGTCATTGGTCCTGTGGTATCTTGCGAGCCTACTGTGGTCATTTTTGGTTCACAGTAAGTGCCTGGACGAACACCAGCAACACCACAAGCTTTACCTACCATTTTTTGCGCTAAGGTGAAGCCTTTGCCTGAGTCGGCTTTAGGTACTGGACGACGGAATTTATCTGACGGGCCCTGACCTAAGAACTCACGGGCACGGTCGGTTAAACCACGACCAATGATTAATGGAATACGGCCACCGGCGCGTACTTCATCAATTAATACGTCTGTTGCTAATTCAAATTCAGCTAATACTTCATCAGTACCATGACGAACAATTTTGCCTTCAAATGGCAGAATATCAATAACATCACCCATCTCTAAGTTGCTTACATCAACTTCGATAGGTAAAGCGCCTGAGTCTTCCATAGTATTAAAGAAGATAGGCGCAATTTTACCACCTAAAACAAAACCGCCAGCGCGTTTGTTCGGTACGTATGGGATATCATCGCCCATAAACCATAAAACAGAGTTAGTCGCCGATTTACGTGATGAACCTGTACCTACAACGTCACCAACATAAGCTAAAGGATGACCTTTTTTGTTTAATTCTTCAATTTGCTTAATTGGACCTAAGGTACCTGGCTCGTCTGGTGTAATACCTTCGCGAGCATTTTTTAGCATAGCTAACGCATGCAAAGGAATATCAGGACGTGACCAAGCATCTGGTGCTGGTGATAAATCATCAGTATTCGTTTCACCTGATACTTTAAATACGGTTACAGTAATTTTTTCAGCTAAAGGGGCTTTAGCTTCAAACCACTCGGCATCTGCCCAGCTTTGTACCACTTGCTTAGCATACTCGTTGCCAGCATCAGCTTTTTCAGTAACATCATGAAAAGCATCAAAAATAAGTAAAGTATGAGATAAGGCTTTGGCCGCAACTGGTGCTAATGTTTTGTCATCTAATAAGCTAATTAATGGCTGGATATTATAACCACCCATCATAGTGCCTAGTAGCTCAGTGGCACGTTCGGCACTGATTAAACCACAGCTAATTTCACTTTTTGCTACTGCAGCTAAAAAGCCCGCTTTAACATAAGCAGCTTCGTCTACCCCTGGTGGTACACGGTTAATTAATAAGTCTAATAAGGTTTCTTCCTCACCTTGTGGTGGGTTTTTAATTAATTCTACTAAAGCGGCTACTTGCTCAGCATTGAGCGGCTTTGCTGGTATACCTTGCGCTGCGCGCTCGGCCACATGTTCGCGATATTCTTGTAGCACAGTTTGATCCTCTTGGTCGTTTATTGCAGCCTTGCCGCTGCAATGGTATTCACTAGACTGAATGGGGTGAATTATAAGAAAAATCAGGTCAAATTGACATCTGCCTGCTAACTCCCAAACTTATAGTGGGTATAAATATGCTGAATACAATGTTTAGCTAACTATATTCTTGATGATTAAGTTTTAACCTAACTGGTAAAAATTTATCCTTGATAGCGCACCACATTGCATGGTTACCTAAAAACTAAGCATAAAAAAGGCTGAACGTTTATCACAACAATAAACTGTTCAGCCTGAGCATTATACCAGATTTAGCTTACCAAATCTTAACCCGTTTTTCTGGGGCTAAATACATGGCATCACCTTCTTTAATATCAAAGGCTTCATAGAACTGCGGAATATTTGGCAGTAAGCCTATAACACGGATATACGGAGGTGAATGTGGATCTGTTGCTAAGCGCTGCTTTAACGCTTCATCGCGGTATTTAGTACGCCATACTTGCGCCCAGCTAATAAATACCCGTTGTAAACCTGTAAAGCCATCCATCACTGGCGCTTCTTTACCTTGTAACGAAATTTCATACGCTTTTAACGCGACCGTTAAGCCGCCTAAGTCACCGATATTTTCGCCTAAGGTTAAATCACCATTTACTTTATGGCCTTCAAGCGGTTCATACTGGCTGTAGTGTGCACTTAACATAGCGCCACGCTCTTGGAATTGCTTTTTGTCTTCTTCGCTCCACCAGTTACGTAAGTTACCGTCACCATCAAACTTAGCACCTTGGTCATCAAAACCATGGCCTAATTCATGACCAATAACTGCGCCAATGCCACCATAGTTAACAGCGTCATCTGCTTCCATATTGAAGAAAGGCGGTTGTAAAATAGCGGCTGGGAAAACAATTTCGTTGTTCACAGGGTTAAAGTAAGCATTCACCGTTTGCGGTGTCATATGCCACTCGCCTTTATCAATTGGCTTACCTAATTTCGCTAACATTTCATCATAAGCAAAGTGAGTTGCACGAACAAAGTTACCTACCAAGTCATCTGCTTTAATTTCTAGCTTAGAATAGTCTTTCCACTCATCTGGGTAACCAATCTTAGCAGTAAAAGCATTTAACTTAGCGTGAGCGGCTTTTTTAGTGTCTGGTGTCATCCACTCTAACTCATCAATAGCAACCGCATAGGCTTTAATTAAGTTATCTACTAAGCCTTCCATCCGCGCTTTAGCTTCAGGGGTAAAGTGACGCTCAACATAAAGCTTACCGGTTAACTCACCTAATACATCATCAGAAGCATCAACTGCTTGTTTCCAGCGTGGTTGTTGTTCTTTAGTACCATTTAAAACTGTGCCATAAAAAGCAAATTGGCGATCAGCAAAGTCGCTGCTTAATTTACTGGCATAGCCACTGACTGTTCTCATGGTTAAGTAATCTTGCCAGCTTGCTATATCACTGTTGGCAACGACTTTAGCAAAACCAGAGAAATAAGTTGGTTGGCGCACAATAATTTGATCAATACCGGTTAATTTAACGTTTTTAGCAAACTGGGCCCAATCAAAATCACCCATTTTTTTATCTAGTTCAGCAAAGGCCATTTTGTTATAGGTTTTATCGGCATTACGGTTTTCTACCCGCGTCCAATGATGCTCGGCTAAAGCTTTTTCTAAATTAAATACCCGCTCTGCCGCCGCAGCTGCATCTTTATAACCGGCTAACGTGAACATATCGGTTAAATATGCTTTATAATCAGCTAGTAACTGCTTACCTGCTTCATCATCTTTAAAATAATAATCACGATCGGGTAAACCTAAGCCGCTTTGGCTAACATAAACGCCATACTCGCTAGAGTTTTTCGCATCGTTATTTACATACCAGCTAAATGGAATTGAAATACCATCACGCTGTAATTTAGCAAATAATGCTGGTAATTGATCTTTACTACTAAGTGCAGCTACTGCATCTAATTGCGGCTGTAATGGTTTAATTCCTAAGCTTTCAATCTTAGCTTCATCCATATAGCTCTTATAAAAATCACCTAATTTTTGCTCATCAGAGCCTGGCACTAAGTTGGTGCGAGCAGAAACATCGTTAATAATATCTCTTACCGCGTGTTGAGAATTATCACGTAAAATATTAAATGAACCGTATGACGACTTATCAGCAGGAATATCTGTTTCAGCTAACCACTTACCATTTACCGCAAGGAAGAAATCTTCACTAAATTTAACGGCAGGATCGAAATACTGTGTCTCTACACCCGACACTAATGGCGCTTTAACCGCCGTAGATGCTTGTTGCTCTGTTGCTGTTTTCGTTGATGCTGCTTCTTGTGGGGCACAGGCAGTTAAGCCCAAAGCCAATGCAACAGAAGCTGCAACTAAGGTAATTTTTTTCATTCTAGTTTCCTGTTTTTGTACAAGCTAAATCACAAAATCTTCTTATACTAACCTGTGCTAACCTTGATGCCAAATAGCATCTGAAGTTAAGTTGTAACAAGTTATAACTAATGAAGGATAAATGATTTAGCTTTTAACTAGACTCGTTTATAGAAAGTATAAAGCGCCTTTTATTAACAATATTTGATTAAAAAATATAATGCACATTTGCTGATATAGTTCGGCTAGGCTCGGTTATTTTATTTAAACTAGACCTGTCTGCATGGCCTGCTCCGTTAAGATATCGCACATACTTTTTATCAGTGAGGTTAGTTACCGATACATTCATTTTAAAGCTTTCTGTAAATGCATAACTCGCAATAAAGTCTAGACTGCCGTAGCCGGCAACTTCAATATTGTTAGCATTAACTTTATCCATCCGCTTGGCCCAATTAACAATTAATTCGCTGGAAAAATTTTCCAGCTCAAAGCTAAGCCCTGTCACACCAGATAATGGCGCGATACTCGTAATATAATCACCGGTTTCATCATTTTTACCATCTTGATAAGCCGCATTAGCAAAAAATGACCACGCATCATTTACATGATAGCGAACAGAAGCTTCTATACCCTTTGTTGTCACTGCATCTATATTTTGGTATTGATACACTAACACTTGGCTTTCTTCCCCTGTATAAGGATTACTAATGCTTTCAATATCAATTAAGGCGGTAGATAAAAACTGATCGTATTGATTGTAATAAATCGCTGCACTGAATATAAAATCGTCTAATTGCCCTCTAATACCTAATTCATAAGCATCACTTTTTTCTGGCGATAAATCTTCGCTAGGCACAATTTTATAACCGTAAATAGAGTTATCGTGATCAATATAGGCTAAATCATAAGCTGGCACTTTAAAGCCTTGGCCATACTGGGCAAAAACTGCCACTGTATTATTAAGTTTATACAAGGCCCCCAAATTAAAAGAAACATTGTTTTGTTCAAATTTTGCATAGGGCTCACCACTGGCTTTAGTGGCATTATTTGGCTTCATGCTATACGTATCAAACCGCGCGCCTGGGGTAACAGTTAACTGGCCTTTTAATAACGAGATTTCATCATTAATAAATACACCGGCACGAGATACCTCTGTTTTAGGGAATTTATCTGCCGTTTCTGGATAACCATTTTTTGGAATACCAGCAACTGAATATAATTTTGTCTCGGTGCGCTGCGATGTAGATTTCTCAATGTCTAAACCATAACCCAAAGTATGATTTCCGCTAACTTTTAAACTGGCATTAGAAAGAAAACCGTAGGTTTCTTGCTTATAAATAGCGGTTTTCCACATATCTCTAATTTCAATAATTGGCATGCCGAAATTAGCATTAATGTCTAGCTGTCCATATTCAATATTTTTTTGCTTGGTTTTATTTTGATAAAGGGAAATATTAAGCAAGTCATAAACAGGCGTTGTTGTTTCAGCGTGATAACGCAGCTGCAGGGAGTTATTATCTTTAATGCCGGTGCTTGATTCTTTGACAATGTTATAACCATCTAATGTTCTAAAGTAATCTAATAAACCAAACGCCATGTCTCCCTTAACATCTTGCTGCCAGTTATCAGCAGTAAAGCGAATAAAATCGGTTTGATTCAGATTATATTGGCCATTATAAAATAAACTGGTTGAGTCAATATTTAATTCTGGCTTAGTGTGATCATAATTTTGAACTTCGTTTCCTTCTCGCGCGGTAATATTCACTAAGTGCTCTAGCTGCCCTGTTGCTAAGGCTAAGGTAGTGCCTATAGAACTTTGTTTACCAAGCTCGCTATAACCTAACTTAATTTTTGCCGCAAAACGGTCACCATCGGCTAAATAGTCTGATGCCGTTTTTGTAGTAAACACTACTATACCGCCAAGCGCATCAGAACCATAAAGCGATGATGCTGCCCCTTTAGCCACTTCCACTTGCTTTAGAATATCTGTTTCAATAAAGCCACGGCCTACAATATCGTTTAAGCCATTAGCACCATAGCCTTCGTTCATACGCATGCCATCTTTAATCATCAAGATCCGATCACCGCCCATCCCTCGGACAATGAAGTTTTGGGCAGCGCCAGTATTGCCACTGACCTGAATACTAGGATCGTATTTAAATAATTGACTCATATCCGTAATAACCTGTTTATCCAGATCGTCTTCAGTAATAACTGAGATACTACCGGCAACATCTCTTAGCGGTTTTTCTATCTTGGTACCGCTAATGACTATCACTTCAAAATCAGTATTAGCAGTCGTATCCATATTATTGGCGTTTGAAACTCTTGGCATCACTAATGCTGATAAAATAGCAGTCGCTAACAGAGTACGATTATGAATCCTCATTGTTATTTCCTAGTTAAAACAATCCTTACCACTTGCTAACACATCACACCTAAGGTGAAACGCTTTTGTTGCAGCGATTAAGCATTTTAAGGTCTGTATTAATACCAATAGTTATTGGCCTCTTATATATCGCTTTTTACTTTACATGGAAAAAAACAATTCGTAAATACAAATGATAACAGTTATCACTTGCATTGCGATTTAATGAAATATACACTCTTTTCGCTAAATAAAATGAGGAAGTATTAAGGTGAATTTACAGTTTTTAGAAATATCTATGGCGCAAGCCTCAACCCTACTGATGGCGCCCGTCATCGTTTTGATAGCGGGCTTAGCTGTATATGCGCTCTATGCCTTAGGTCAATTTGCCTCGCAATGGCTGCAAAGAAGAAAAGCTAAACTGGCTTATACCAGACAAGTTTCACAACCTAATCAAACTGCTGTAACTGCTCATAATGGCTACCCTATTCATAATTATTTTATCCATAACCCCCAAGCCAGCGATGACGAGCTGGAAGTGGTAGCGCTACAACAGCTAGAAACCTTAAGAATAGTGACCCGGATTGCCCCCATGTTAGGCTTAATAGCAACCATGATCCCTATGGGGCCAGCACTACAGGCCTTAGCTGATGGCAACATTCAAGGCATTAGTGAAAACCTTATTATTGCCTTTGCAGCCGTAATTTGGGGCTTAGTTATTTCATCCATCACCTTCTGGCCAGCCTCGGTTAAAAAGCGATGGTACGCCAACGAGTTAATAAATATTCGTAAATTAAAGGGGCTTAATTAATGCGATTTCTAGATGATGATGAAGAACTTAACCCTATTGTTAGTGCCGTGAACCTGGTTGATGTGTTTTTAGTCATTATTGCTGCTTTACTCATCGCCTTAGCCCAAAATCCGTTGAATGTGTTTTCTAGCGATGATGTCACAGTAGTAAAAAATGCTGGTAAACCGAATATGGAAGTCATCATTAAACAAGGCAAAGAAATTAAACAATATAAATCTACCGGTGATATTGGCTCAGGCGAAGGCATGCGCGCCGGTGTGGCTTACAAAATGGCTGATGGCAGCTTTGTTTATGTACCAGAAGATGACAAAAGCAGTAACTCCTCTGCTGCAGCGAGTAAAAAATAATGCTAAAAACTATCTTAACCTATTTAACTTTCAGCACCTGCTTTATCAGTGCTATTTTACATGGCTTTGCTTTTTCTGCTGAAACAATAGCAGCCGCAGACGCTGTAAAATCAGAGCCTAAACCACAAATATTATTAATGATGTCATCACATGCCTCGAAACCTAAAGGTGATTTACTGCAAGCGTTGGCCAAAGATCAACCCTTTGAGTTAGTGATCTATTCCAGTCAAGGCAAATCGGAACAGCAAATAAACCAAGCTTGGTCACAGGCGAGTTTAATGATGCTAGATGGCATAAATCCCGCTCTTTCTAAATTTATGTTTGAACAATACCAAAACAAAATCAGCCAGTTTCCTCAAGTGCCGGTGATCTCTCTTGGTGATTTAACCAATGAACAAATGAACCATGGTTTATCAAATGAGCAAAAATTGACTATTGGCAGTTACTATAAAAATGCCGGTAGCGACAATTATCGCAATATGATGCTGTATTTAAGCAATAATTTTTTAAAGCTGTCAGCCCAAGTTGCGCCGCCGCCCATTATTACCCCTAATATTGGCCTGTATCATTACGCTTATCCAGGCCAAATGACGGCTGATGCAAACGCTTTTTATCGCTTTTTACAGGCTAATACAAACCAAGTTGTTATTGCCATAGGTATACACCGCAGCGTTATTGATTATCAGCAACAACAAGTGGTTGATGCCCTCATTAAAGGGCTAGAAGCTAAAGGTGCTAAAGCTTTTGGTTACTTTTTTGAAGGCGAAGATGAAGCATTAAATTACACCGACTTACTCATAACCGAAAAAGATGGCAAAACAATACCTACTATAGATTTATTAATTAATTACCGATCTTTACATTTTGTTGCCAAACGCCGAGCTGAATTTGAAAAAATAGGTGTCCCAGTTTTACATGCATTAAATTACACCCAAGGTGATCAAGCTGAATTTGAGCAAGATCATGCGGGTATATCCGCCTCATTAACACCGTTCTTTTTAGTGATGCCAGAGGATACCGGTAGTGCCGATCCTACTATTATTGCTGCTAATGAAAATGGCGAGAAAAAAGAGATACCTTATCAATTAAATGCTTTAGTCGAGCGTGCCTATCATCACGCCAACTTGGCCCATATTAACAATAAAGATAAAAAGATCGCGATGTTTATTTGGAATTACCCACCGGGGGAAAAGAATATTGGCGCCGCATTTTTAGATGTGCCAACGTCAATTGAAAACATTGCCAAAGCCATGCAACAAAAAGGCTATGATATTCAGCTTAAATCGCAGCAAGCGTTAATAGAATCGGCCGGTAAATTATTACGCCCTTATTATCGGGGTGAAGATGCAGAGACACTCATTGAGCAAGACTTAGCAGAATACTTACCCTTAAGCACTTATTTAACCTGGTTTAATAGTTTACCTAGCTCGGTCACAGAGCCTATTATTCAGCGCTGGGGCAAAGCTGAAGATAGCACTATGCTAAGATCGACAACTAAAGATGGCAAAACAATACCAGCCTTTGTTATACCCAGAATTAACTTAGGTAATATGATTGTATTACCACAAGGCGTACGCGGCGAAAATGCCAAAGAACACGCAAACCTTTACCACAGCACTAAAACCCCAATCAACCACAGTTATTTGGCTATTTACCTCTTTGCCCGAGAAACTTTTAAGGCTAATGCTTATATTCATTTAGGTACCCATGGCAGCCAAGAGTGGTTAACCGGCAAAGAGCGAGGCTTATCTGTTTACGATGCACCTAGTTTGGCTTTAGGAAACCTCCCGGTATTTTACCCGTATATTATTGATAACGTAGGTGAAGCCATGCAAGCCAAGCGCCGTGGCCGCGCCACTATGATTAGCCATTTAACACCCGGCTTTGCTAAAGCCGGTTTATATACCGAAGTGGCAGAGTTAAATGAAAAAATAACCAATTATTTACTGCTTGCAGCAGGTCAAACCAAAGCTAACACCCAAGCAGAAATTATTAATATGGCGCAAAGCCTGAATATTTTTAAAGATTTAAATTTAACAGAACAAATGGTTGCCGCCGATTTTGAGCATTATATTGATAAAATACAGGATCATTTAAATGCACTGGCTCAAATAAGCCAACCGCTAGGGGTACATATTTTTGGCCAGCTGCCTAAAACAGAGCATTTATATAGCACTATATTACAAATGTTAGGCCAAAGTTTTACCGAGCGTGCGGCTAAATATGAGCAACACCATCAGTTAGCTTTACCTGAAGAGCAGCATTTTGATCAGCGCAAAGTACGTAAGCTTGCAGCTCTTGAAGGCTATCAATTACTTAAAACCTATTTAGCGGATCCTAAGTCATTAATTGACGTCGATCCCTTATTAGCTGCAGATCTTAGCTTAGCTAAAAGCTATTGGGATAATTTTCAAGGTATTGCTGAAACTCAAAACTTGTTAGCAGCACTCGATGCCAAGTACATTCCTGTAAGCTATGGTGGCGATCCAATTCGTAACCCTAATGCAGCGCCCACGGGCAGAAACCTGATTGGCTTTAACCCAGCAAAAGTGCCATCAAAAGAAGCCTATGCTGCTGGGGTGACTTTAATGGATCAAACTATTGCCGCTTATGTCGCCAAACATGGCAAATACCCTGAAAAATTAGCTTTTTCGTTATGGTCGCTAGAAACTATGCGCCATCACGGTGCCCTTGAGGCGCAAATACTTCACGCCTTAGGCTTAAGGCCTAAGTGGAATAATCAAGGCGATGTGATAGACACAGAGGTGATCCCCTACAGCGAATTAAAGCGGCCCCGCATTGATGTAGTCATTTCAGCAACCGGTTTATACCGCGATGCTTTTCCCAATGTTATGTTATGGCTAGCTAAAGCCATTGATAAAGTGGCCAAAATGAAAGAAGACAACAACTTTGTTTACCGCAATAGCACTGCCTTAAAAACGGAGTTGTTAGCCAAAGGCAAAAGCCCAGACGATGCGGATTATTTATCGTCAATTCGTATTTTTTCTAACGAAACCGGTAACTATGGTACCGGCTTAGCAAGCAGCTCTTTAGCGTCTGACACTTGGGATACCGATGATAAACTGGCCAAGTTATATTTAGATAGAATGGGGTTTGCTTATGGTTATGATGAAAAGCGCTGGAGCGAAAATGTTAACGATGCCTTAGGAGCTAATAGCCAAGGCTTATACAGTAAAGTGCTATCAGGCACAGATGGCGTTATTTTTTCTCGTTCAACTAACTTATATGCGCTGATGACCAACGACGATCCCTTTCAATATTTTGGTGGCATTGGCCTAGCAGTACGCCATTTAGACGGTAAAACACCAGAGATGTATGTGGCTAACTTGCGGCAAAAAGATCAGCTAAAAGCGCAAACTTTAGCCGAGTTTGTTAACCAAGAAATGCGCAGTCGTTATTTTCATCCGCGCTGGATAAAAGCCATGCAAGATTCTGGTTATGCCGGTGCTACTGCCATATTAGATCGAATGAATAATATGTGGGGCTGGGAAGTCATGACACCTGAAGCAATACGTGATGACCAATGGCAAGAATTTTTTGACGTCTATGTCGACGATAAATATCAAATGGATATGCGTGAGTTCTTTGAACAACATAACGCTGAAAGCCTAGCCCAAATTATTGAGCGAATGTTAGAAGCGGTACGTAAAGGTTATTGGCAGGCAGATGAAAAAACCATCCAAAAAATGGTGCAAACTTATACTGAGCTGGCAACACAGTTTGATGTCGCTACAGATAACGAAAAGTTTAACCAATACATGGACAGCACTGCTGCAGGCTTTGGTTTAACGCCCTTATCTCAGGCTTTGGCCCAAGCCCTTACCCAACCTGTTGCGCCACCTGCTAATCCGGCTAAGCAAACAACCCAAGTGCAAGGACAAAAACTGGAACAACAAGCTAAAACCGAGGCAAAAGAAACCGATTACACTTTTCTTTATATCATGTTTGCCATTTTCAGCTTAGGTTTTATTAGTAATTTCGCCATAAAGCCTAAAGTGATAAAGCTTTAATACTCTACAGCCAATTCGCGGTAATCATGACAATAAATGATTACCGCTAAAGGTTAAAACAATGACAAACCTAATTCTTCAGCAAATAAGCTAATCAGCTGCATGCCAACAACAGAGTTACCATAAGAGTTTAATGCTGGGCTCCAAGCTGAAATAACCCCAAACTGCGGCACTATAGCAACAATGGCCCCGCCTACACCACTTTTAGCTGGCAAGCCTACTTTAAAGGCAAATTCACCTGATTGGTCATACATGCCGCTAGTGGATAAAATTGCATTAACTCGGTGGGCGTCGCGGCGACTACAAATTTGCTCGTTACTATGAGGCTGTATGCCACGGTTTGCTAAAAACAATAATGATTTGGCTAATTGCTGACAATTAATTGCCGTAGCACATTGATGAAAATAATGTGCTAATACATCTGGCACTTCAGCTTCAATATTGCCAAAGCTTTTCATTAAGTAAGCAAGCGCCGCATTGCGATTACCATGCTCAAGCTCTGATAAATAAACCTTTTGATCGGCATAGATATTCTCATCACCGGCTAAACGGCGCATAAAAGTTAAAAAAGCACTTTTACTTGCCGAGTAATGGCTTACTAAAACATCAGCAACTAATATAGCACCAGCATTAATTACAGGATTACGCGGAATACCTTTTTCCCACTCCAACTGAACAATTGAATTAAATGGCTGCCCTGATGGCTCCATGTTAACTCGCTGCCATAAATCATCACCAAGCCTATTCATCGCCATCACTAAACCAAATACTTTCGAGACACTTTGTAGGGAAAAGGTTTTATCAGCTGCGCCGGCACTATGTATTTGTCCGTCAATGGTTGCTACAGCTATGGCTGCAGAGCTTGGATCAACTTGTGCTAAAGCGGGAATATAATCAGCCACCTTACCTTGACTATATAAGGGCTGGCACTGCTGCAGAAGTTGTTGCAATATTGATGTAATAGCTTGTGGTTGTTTCATAAATACCTATAAAGCGGGCAAATTTGCCTATTAGTATGACATAGTTAACCCTAACCATCAGGGCAGCATCAGCAGCTTAATCATATTAATAGCTAACAACTTATAATTTAAAACAAACTGATTAACTTTCGTACTAACCTCGTTAAGATAACGTTCATTTTCGGCGCGCTAGACAGACAAATCAAATCTAACCTTCATTTTAACAACTTAAGTATCAATGTATTTGCTTATTTAACCTAGTTAAGTTATAATAGCCCTAACAGTGACTCAGTAGCAACACAGCGAGACGTAGCCTATAGCCAATAATAATTAGCTTAAATTTTCTATCGTCTCATCGTTTTAAACCAGCTACGTTAAACCGTAACTGGGCCTATTTAGCCACACTGTTATCTAACCATGTTCTAATTACACATGCTCTGGAGGCTATATGTTATTAAATCCTATTTTTTCTTTCTTTAAATCATTAAGCACCAAAACTCGTCGTTGCTTGCTCATGTCAGCATTAGTGCCATTAACGCCTTTAATGCTACATAATACGATGGATCAATTAGATCAGCGTCAAACTAGCGAGCAAGATAGTCTACAACCGTTAAAAGTAAGTTTAGGCACTGCTGTTTATTTAGAATCAGAACAAGAAGACAGCAAAAGCTGGTTAACCTTAGTAGCAACCCCTGATGCTAACCTTAACCAAGGTGAACTATCAGTTTTATCGCCACTAGGCCAAGCCTTATTAGGTAAAGACGCCGGTGATGAAGTACGCGTAAAAGTGTTAGGCAGTGAAATGCGTTTTGTTATTAGTCAAATAACCAAAACCAATTCTACTACTGCTATTAACACAGCAATTACCGCTTAAAGGTACTAAACCAAAAAGGCTTGTTAATTTAACAAGCCTTTTTAGCCGTATTAGTATCGGTAAAATCTATATTCTCAGTTATCTAACACTGACCGGTAAAACTTTTCATCTAAACCAATATCAGGGCAGGTTAATGAGCCATAGCTAATCGCGGCTACGCGTACAGCCGCTTTATTAATAATTACAGCCTGTGATTGCAGCGAACATCTATCCTTTTCAATTACTGACCATTTAGTTAACTTATCTAGCTGTGCTGGCTGTCCTGCGACTATAAAAACCTTGTTATCGTTATACTGATGATAATAATGATCTTTATACTCTATTTTAACCAGCTCACAAGGTGGTGTAAGTTCTAACTCAACACTTTGCCCTCTGGTTGTTACGCTACATTTACCGTTAACAGTACTAAGACTAATATCAGCTTGAGCACATGAAGAAATGCTAAATATAGTTGTCAGTAATGCTATACGAATTATACTGAAATTTCCCAGAACCATAGCCCATCTCCTTTATTTTGTAATTTTGTCTGAATGATAACGCAAACCGTGAACTCGGTAATTGCGCAGACAACATCGAGCAACACCTATCAAAGCAGCGTCGAGATTTTAGTTCAAGGGGTAAGAGTGCTTGAAAACTTTAAACAAAAAAGGCCGCTATGCGGCCTTTTTATTAAACACTAAGCATTGGAAATTACTTTTTCTTCTTAGCTTTTGGGTTTGGTAAGTCAGTAATGCTACCTTCGAACATTTCAGCAGCCATACCTATTGATTCGTTTAATGTTGGGTGAGCATGCACAGTTAACGCGATATCTTCTGCGTCTGCGCCCATTTCAACAGCTAAACAAATTTCACCTAGCATTTCACCAGCGTTGATACCAACAATAGCGCCACCTAATACACGGTGGGTTTCTTTATCAAAGATTAATTTGGTAAAGCCTTCAGTACGTGAAGAGGCAATAGCACGGCCTGATGCAGCCCAAGGGAAAGTGGCTGTTTCAATTTGAATACCTTGCTCTTTAGCTTCTTTTTCAGTTAAACCTGTCCAAGCCATTTCTGGATCTGTGTAGGCAACTGAAGGAATGCAGCGAGGATCGAAGTAATGTTTCTTACCAGAGATAACTTCAGCCGCAACATGGCCTTCGTGAACCGCTTTATGCGCTAACATTGGCTGGCCAATAACATCACCAATGGCATAGATGTGGTCAACGTTAGTTTTTAATTGCTTATCAACATTAATAAAGCCACGCTCATCAACATTTACACCGGCTTTAGTTACGTCTAATAAGTTACCGTTTGGCTTACGGCCAACAGCTACTAAAATCTTGTCGTAACGTACTGCTGTTTCTGGCGCGTTTTTACCTTCGAAAGTCACATATAAGCCGTCATCTTTGGCTTCTACGCCAACAACTTTAGTTGATAGCATAATGTTGAAGTTCTTTTTGTTGTACTTAGTATAGGTTTTTACTAAGTCAGCATCTGCTGCTGGCACTAATTGATCAGCAAATTCTACTACTGATACTTTAGAGCCTAAGGCACGGTAAACTGTACCCATTTCTAAACCAATGATACCGCCACCTAATACTAACATTTCGCCTGGAATATCTTTTAATTCTAAGGCGCCTGTAGAGTCAATTACGCGATCGTCATTTTCTGGAATAAATGGCAGAGAAACTGGCTCTGAACCTGCAGCGATAATAGCGTGTTCAAAGTTAATAGTAGTATCGCCAACTTGTAAGGTGTTAGCACCGGTAAATTTACCGTAGCCATTAACTACGTTAACTTTACGCATTTTCGACATACCAGCTAAACCTGTGGTTAATTGAGAAACCACTTTGTCTTTCCAGCTGCGAATTTTATCTAAATCAATTTCTGGTGCACCAAAAGTAACACCGTGTGACGCCATTTCGCGGGCATCATCAATCACTTTAGCAACGTGTAATAATGCTTTAGAAGGAATACAGCCTACGTTTAAGCAGACACCACCTAAGGTGCTACGGGCTTCAACTAAGGTGACTTCCAGACCTAGGTCTGCTGCACGAAATGCAGCAGAGTAACCGCCAGGGCCTGCGCCTAGCACCACAACTTGGGTTTTAATTTCGTTGCTCATCGTATTACCTTTCTTTATCGGGTCGGGTTACTGACAGGATCTTTATTTAAATCCTATCAGGCGAAAAAAGTGGCAAAATTTTAACATTGCCAACCGCAGAAGTCCCGAAACTTTTGCTGGGACTTCTGGTTTTTACTCGCTACTAATTTTCTATATAAGCACTTATATAGCTATTACATAATAATCTGACGAATATCCGCTAAATAGCCAGCTAAAGTTGCGGTAAAGCGTGCAGCTAAAGCGCCATCTATAACACGGTGATCGTAAGATAAACTTAACGGTAACATTAAGGCTGGTAAGAACTCTTTACCATTCCATTTTGGTTTCATATCTGATTTAGATACACCCAAAATAGCCACCTCTGGCGCATTAACAATAGGCGTAAACGCCGTACCACCAATACCGCCTAAGCTAGAGATAGTAAAGCAGCCGCCTTGCATATCAGCAGCGGTTAACTTGCCATCACGGGCCTTAGCCGAGATCTCTTGCAACTCGCGAGAAAGCTCAATAATGCCTTTTTTGTTTACATCACGTACTACAGGCACTACTAAGCCATTTGGCGTATCAACGGCTATACCAATATGAACATATTTCTTCAGAATTAAGCTAGCACCATCGTCTGACAGCGAACTATTAAAGGTTGGGAATTCCTCTAAAGCTTTCGCTACTGCTTTCATTATAAAGACTAAAGGTGTGAACTTAACGCCAAGCTTTTTCTTTTCCGCTAATTGGTTTTGCTGCTTACGGAAATCTTCTAAGCCGCTGATATCAGCCTCATCAAATTGGGTTACATGCGGAATACGCACCCAGTTCCGATGCAAGTTAGCACCCGATAGCTTTTGAATTCGCGATAATGGCTTAGATTCCACTTCACCAAACTTAGCAAAGTCAACTTTAGGCCAAGCAATTAAATCAAAGCCCATATTAGAGACTGAGCCACCGGTGCTAGCACCGCTTTCTACTTGCTTAACCAGTTGCTTAACATAGTTTTGTACGTCTTCTTTTAGTACCCGCTCTTTACGGCCTGTGCCCTTAACTTTGGCTAAGTTAACGCCAAACTCACGCGCAATACGACGCACTACAGGTGACGCATGAGCATATTCTTTATTTTCAACAAAGCTATCTGTTGCGGGGTTGCTTGGTGCTGCAGCTTTAGCTGGCTCGGCCTTAGCCGTTTCTGTAGCAGCTTTCGCTTCAGGCTTTGCCTCGGATTTAGCGCTTGAATCAGACTTAGCCGCAGGTGCGCCTTGTGCTGAAGTTTCAAACACCATCATCAAGCTGCCAGTAGACACTTTATCGCCAACAGCAACTTTGATTTCTTTTACTGTACCCGCCATAGGTGCAGGTAATTCCATAGCTGCTTTATCGCCTTCAACACTAAGTATTGACTGATCAGCCGACACAGTATCGCCAACTTTAACCAGTATCTCAGTCACTTCAACGGCATCACCGCCGATATCAGGTACATTAATATCTTCTAGGCTAGTCGTCGCTTGCGCATCAGCTGGCTTAGCTGCTGATTCTGTAGCTTCAGACTTAGTTTCGGCTTGGCTTTCTTCTTTGTTATCGGCTTTAGCATCGGCTTTGTCACCATCCGCGGCAAATAACATAATAACGCTACCGGTTTTTACCATGTCGCCAACAGCAACCTTAATCTCTTTTACTACACCTGCTTCAGAGGCAGGCAGCTCCATAGCGGCCTTGTCGCCTTCAACGCTGAGTATGGTTTGATCAACAGCAACGCTATCGCCAACTTTAACCAAGATCTCAGTGACTTCAACTTCATCAGCACCAATATCCGGAACTTGAATTTCAATAGTCATTTGCAATCCTCTTATGCGTATAGCGGGTTGATTTTGCTGCTATCAATGCCGAATTTTTTCAGGGCATCTACCACTACAGCTTGTTTCAACTCACCTTGCTTAACTAGTTCGCTTAATGCTGCAACTACAATATAGCTGGCATTAACTTCAAAATGACGGCGTAAATTATCACGGCTATCAGAGCGACCAAAACCATCAGTACCTAATACCTTATACGAACTAGAAGGTACAAAAGCACGTACTTGCTCGGCATAGTTTTTAATATAGTCGGTCGCAGCAATTGCCGGTGCACTATTCATTACCGTTGCAATATAAGCTGTTTTAGCTTCGGCTTCTGGGTTTAGCATATTAAAACGCTCAACATCTTGGCCATCACGCGCTAGCTCATTAAATGAGGTGACTGAATACACATCAGAAGCAACACCGTAATCTTTGCTTAGAATATCGGCCGCTTTGCGTACTTCCTGCATAATAGTACCAGAGCCTAACAGCTGCACTTTACCACGGTCGCCATTTAAGGTTTCTAACTTATAAATACCGCGGCGAATACCTTCTTCAGCCCCTTCAGGCATAGCATGTTGATGATAGTTTTCATTCATTACCGTTAAGTAGTAATACACGTTTTCTTGCTTTTCACCGTACATGCGCTCAATACCATCTTGAATAATCACCGCTAGCTCGTAAGCATAGGTTGGATCATAAGAGATACAGTTAGGCACTGTGCTGGCTAACACATGACTGTGGCCATCTTGGTGCTGCAAGCCTTCACCGTTAAGCGTTGTCCGCCCTGCTGTTGCACCTAATAAGAAACCACGCGCTTGCTGATCACCTGCCATCCACGCCATATCACCCACACGTTGGAAGCCAAACATAGAGTAATAAATATAGAACGGGATCATCGGTAAATCGTTGGTGCTATATGAGGTTGCAGCTGCCACCCAAGACGACATAGCGCCCAGCTCATTAATGCCTTCTTGTAATACTTGGCCTGCGGTATCTTCTTTATAGTAACTAAGCACAGAATGATCTTCAGGCTTATAGTTTTGACCGCCCGGATTATAAATACCAATTTGACGGAACAAACCTTCCATACCAAAGGTACGGGCTTCATCGGCAATAATTGGCACTATTTGCTGACCAATATTTTTATCTTTCAATAAAATATTCAACATACGGACAAAGGCCATAGTTGTTGAAATCTCACGCTTTTGCTCTTCTAATAAGCCACTGAACTCGCTTAATGCAGGTAAGGTTAGCTTTTGGCTAAACTTAGGTAAACGCTTAGGTGTATAGCCTTTTAACGCTTGACGACGTTCATGTAAATAAGCTAATTCTGGCGAGCCTTCTGGCAATTTAATATAAGGTAAATCTGCTACTTGATCTTCAGTAATATAATCTTCAAGCCCTAAACGTTTGCGTAGTTGCAATACGTGGGTCATATCCATTTTTTTCACTTGGTGAGCAATATTCTTACCTTCAGCTGCTTCACCCATGCCGTAACCTTTTACGGTTTTAGCTAAAATAACCGTTGGTTTATCCGTGCACTCTTGAGCTGCTTTAAAGGCTGCAAATAACTTAGAAGGTTCATGACCACCGCGTTTTAAGGCGAAAATTTCTTCATCTGTCATATCAGCAACTAAAGCTTCAGTCTCAGGATAACGACCAAAGAAGTGCTTACGAACATAAGCGCCATCATTGGCTTTATATCTTTGGTAATCACCATCGATAGTTTCGTTCATCAACTGTAATAGCTTACCTGAGGTGTCTTTGGCTAATAATTTATCCCAACCACGGCCCCAAACCACTTTAATAACATTCCAGCCTGCGCCACGGAATAAGCCTTCTAACTCTTGAATAATCTTACCGTTACCCATAACTGGGCCGTCTAAACGCTGTAAGTTACAGTTAATTAAGAAGCATAAGTTGCCTAGCTTTTCCCGAGCCGCAAACGAGATAGCGCCGCGTGATTCTGGCTCATCCATCTCACCATCGCCTAAGAAGGCATAAACCCGTTGCTCTGTAGTATCTTTTAAGCCGCGACCATTTAAATACTTTAAGAAACGCGCTTGGTAAATAGCAGAAATAGAGCCTAAGCCCATAGAAACCGTTGGGAACTGCCAGAATTCAGGCATTAACTTAGGATGTGGGTAACTTGGTAAACCTGCGCCATCTACTTCTTGGCGGAAGCCATCTAATTGCGCTTCAGTTAAGCGGCCTTCAACAAAGGCACGGGCATAAATACCCGGTGAAATATGGCCTTGATAATAGACTAAATCGCCGCCGTCTTTTTCGTTTGGAGCGCGGAAAAAGTGGTTAAAACAAGTTTCATAAAACGCCGCTGACGATTGATAAGATGCCATATGGCCACCTAAATCTAGCTCTTTTTTCGAGCCGCGCAGCACTATCATTATAGAGTTCCAACGAATAACCGAGCGAATACGTCTTTCTAAGTTAACATCACCTGGGTAGGCCGGCTCTTGTTGCGGCGCTATGGTATTAATGTAGTTTGTCGTCACGCCTGTAGGCATGGCCACACCATCTAAACGCGCTTGATCTAACACTTGCTCAAGCAGGAACTGCGCCCGCTCTACCCCTTCAGTGCGAACAACCGATTCTAACGCTTCTAGCCACTCTTTAGTTTCTAGCGCGTCGATGTCAACTTTATTGACTTCAGACATATCGAGGTTTCCTATGGTTATCAACGCGACTTCGCGTTATAAGTTATTCAATTGACAAAGAAACAGTTAATACTTATTCAGTATAAGCCTAGTTCAGTATCAGCTTTGCTGAGTACGTCGCAGTGAGCGCTCTATTCTAGATTGCTCTTTACCTATTTCTAATAAAGCCTCTTCAATAAAGGCCAAATGGCCATTACTGGCCTGACGAGCCTGCTCTGGCTCGCCGTTAATTACGGCCTGCATTAAGCGCTGGCGGTGTTGGTTTAATTGGCCAACAATGCCTTCTCTTTGCTGCAAGCTATCTAAGTTAATGCGAATATTCTGTTCAACTAACGGCATTAAGCCGCGAACTAAATGCAATAACACCACATTATGTGAAGCTTCTGCGACAGCTAAATGAAAATCGGCCACCGCTTTGGCTTCGCTATCTAAATCATTTAATTGTTGGGCATCACAAATAGCATCATAGTCATTTTTTATCTGGGCAAAATCGGCCGGTGTACCACGCAATGCGGCGTAATAAGCACTAATGCCTTCTAATGCATGTCTAAACTCTAATAAATCAAACTGAGATTCTGGATGGCGGCTAATTAAGGCATACAGCGGATCAGTTAAGCCCTTAGCAAGATTCTCACTTACATAGGTGCCACCACCTTGACGACGATTAACTAAACCTTTGGCTTCTAACTTTTGAATAGCTTCACGCAGCGAAGGGCGAGACACAGCAAAACGCTCAGCTAGTTCACGCTCAGCCGGTAGCTTTTGACCTGCGGTTAAACTGCCTTCTAGCATCATATTTTCAAGCTGTTCTACTATCCTATCGGAAAGCTTAGCCGGTTTAATTTTAAAATCTGCCATCGCTATAAAAAAGCACTCCTAAAATAGCTATTAGCTAAAGGCATCAACACAATCAACAACAAAGTGTAAATTGGTCTTACCAATAAGTAATTAATCGCGATAAAGTAACATTTATAAAATATGAAGTAAATAAAGCAGACATTAAAGACAAAGGCAAAATTGAAATATAGTTAGAGCTAAAGCTCAAAAGAATAAAATAGAAGAGAAAAAAAACGAAAAAGAAAAAATGGAACTAAAACCGCACAGCTTCAGCGACATTAGCAAAGCAATATCAGGCAAAAAAACTAAACACTAAAAACTCAACATTCAACATTCAACACTCAAAACTAAACACTAGCACTATGCACTACGCACGCAAGAGCAGTTAAGCCTTTTGTTAACTGCTCTTGCCAATATTCAACTTAAGCTAACCAGCCGCCTAACGTCAGCACTGCAGCAAAAGCTAAAAAGAACAACATACTGCGTTTAGCTAGCTGCAACATATGGCCACTTTCTTCTACAGTATTCACGGTTAATTCTGGCATCGGTTCAGCCGCTGCTGCCACTTCGGTAACAACTAACTCGTTGTCGGCAGTAAAGTCTAAGAAATAGCTTAGCAAAGCTGAGGAAGCTCGCGAGAAGTGCCCTACCAAGGCAAAGCCTAAACCAAATAAACGCGCAGGAAACCAATTTAGCCAATGCGCCACTCTTGGCAGGGCCTTACTGCCCTCTGGCACACAATGAGCATAGGCTGCTGCTTGCTCGGTATCATCTTCTGCTACCGGTTGTTGTAAGTGACGCACTAAGGCATAGGTTATTACGCCAAAGGCACCGGCGACTAAAAACCAAAACACAACTGCCGCATAATATTGAAAATTCAACCAAACCAAAATTTGGCCATAACTACTTTGCTCACGGCTGCCGCTATCATGGCGCATTTGCTGCATAGCTAAAAAACCCGCTTCATCATCGCCGCGTTCCATTGCATTTAAATACTGCTTATACAGTTGTCTAAAATGCCAACACCCTATTGAAACTAATAACACTAAGGTATTAACAACAAAACTAATTAAATGGCTATCTAGTAAACAAAGTACTAAGCCAACCACAGCGCCGGGTAAGGCTAGCCAAAGATACTGGCCAAAACGATGTGACGCTAATTTGCTTAAGCCAGAGCTGGCACTTAAACGAACATAGCTTTTTAAGTAGCCATGTGCCTGCCAAGCATCGCTGCGTACGGCTAAGCGCTCAATAATTAGCGCTAACAGCATACTGATTAACGTCATAGGGTAAACTCCTTAATAGCGGTTTGAAATCGAGCCCAGTCAAATGCTGGCCCCGGATCGGTTTTTCGTCCTGGCGCAATATCGCTATGGCCGACAATACGTTGCGGCATAATTGCTGGATAAAATTGCATAAGTTGTCGGGTTAGCATTATTAAGCTCTGATATTGTGCATCAGTATAAGGTAAATCATCAGTACCTTCTAACTCTATACCAATAGAAAAATCATTACAGCGCTCACGCCCAGCAAAACGACTAACACCTGCATGCCATGCTCGCTTGGCAAAAGGCACATATTGAAATACCTGGCCGCTGCGCCATATTACGCAATGCGCCGACACTTTTATGCCGCTTAAACTAACAAAGCTGGCATCAGCCGTCGTTGCTGGGTTAGTATCAAGGCTACCCATAAACAGCTGATCGACATAGGCATGCTGTTCAGGGTTAGCGGCAAATTGGCCAGCAGGCAAACTTATATTGTGGATCACCAATAAACTCACTTCGGCGCCAGTAGGCCTGGCATCACAATGTGGGCTTTGTCTAAATACGGGTTGAGCTGCTGTCATGTTATCAAAACCTGTCATCAGAGCTTTTGCCTTTATGCTGGGGCTTCTTTAAGCTATAGCATATTGTCAATGCTGGAGAATATGAATGCAAGCACCAAGACCTCAAACCCTTCACAATAATAAAAATCAAAAAGGGTTTGCTAAAAGCTTTGCAGTAATAGCTTGGTTGCTCATTATGGTAATGCTGTACTTTTTTTTTCAAGACGCCATTAATGCACAACTAAACCCAAACCAACAGTTAAATAGCAGCATTGGCAGTCAAGGCGAAGTACGCACTGTTTTAATCCGCAATAAAGCCGGCCATTACGTTGGCACCGCTTTAGTTAACCAGCAGCCAATAGATTTTATGCTAGACACAGGCGCAACGACTGTGGCTATTACCGCTGACGCTGCGCGCCAATTAGGTTTAAGACAAGGCCAACCAATACAAGTAAGCACAGCTAATGGCTTAACGACGGCTTATCTTAGCCAAATTAAACAGCTGCAATTAGGTGACATTGTTTTATATAATATTCCAGCCAGTATTGTACCTAATTTGGCAGGTACAGAGATATTGTTGGGCATGAGCGTACTAAAACAGTTAGAATTCCACCAACAAGGTAATCAACTCACTCTGATACAGCACAAATAACTATGCAAACACATTATACCGACTTACTTCAAAACGAAATTGAACGCAGTGTTAGCGCCGCACTAGCGGAAGACTTAGGCTTTTTAAATCTAGCTCAAGGCGATATTACCGCTTCGCTAATACCTGCAACCCAACAAGCTAAAGCCACTATTATTACTCGCGAAGACAGCGTTATTTGCGGCATTGCTTTTGTCAATGAAGTGTTTAAGCAATTAAGCCAAGACATCAATATTAACTGGCAAGTAAAAGATGGCGATAAAGTTAGCGCCAATAGCCTGCTATGCACGTTAACAGGCCCGGCCCGTATTTTATTAACCGGTGAGCGCAGTGCGCTTAACTTTTTACAATTATTAAGCGGCACAGCCACGCAAACAGCGCGTTATGTTGCTTTTCTAGAGGGTTTTCACACGCAATTGCTAGACACCCGTAAAACCATACCCGGCCTGCGTTTTAGCCAAAAGTATGCAGTAAACTGTGGCGGTGGCACTAATCATCGACTAGGCTTATTCGATGCCTTCTTAATTAAAGAAAACCATATTGCCGCAGCGGGCTCTATTGCTAATGCTGTCACTACAGCTAAACAAAATTTCCCAGGTAAGCCGGTTGAAGTTGAAACAGAAAACCTAGCTGAATTTACCCAAGCACTCACAGCAGGCGCCGATATTATTATGCTAGACAATTTTAGCCTAGCAGATATCGAACAAGCCGTAGCGCAAAACAAGCAAACTAATAACGGCCAAGCAAAACTTGAAGTTTCAGGCAACATTACCAGCGAGCGCTTAACTGAATTAGCCCAGACCGGCGTAGACTACATCTCAAGCGGCGCGTTAACTAAGCATGTGCAAGCAGTCGACTTGTCGATGAGGCTGGAGATTCTTTAGTGATGAATTGTGAGTTGTGAGTTGTGAGTTGTGAGTGGTAAGTTGTGAGCGACTAGCTTGCTTTGCAAGCGGTAACTAGCAGCTGCGCTGCGGTCACTAGTTCGCTTTGCGAACGGTTACGGGCTTACAGGTAAGCTATAAGTGAACTTTTTTGCAACTAAACACTCAACACTCATAACTAAAAACTAAACTCTCGCGTAGCGAACAGTGGTAAATATGCATTTAACGGGTAGCGTAGTATTTTGGCGAGACGATAAAGGCTTCGGCTTTATTGTAGACCAAGCTAGCCAAGAAAAACTGTTTTTTCATATCCGTGATCTTAAGCTGAATCAGCAAGCTATGCTTGCTGAATTAACCGCCTTATCAGCAAGCCCTGCCTCAACAGCAGAAACCGCTAAAACCGACACTGCTAAAGTTGATACTGAAATTGACAATCAAACTGCGGCAATGCAGGTTATTAAACACTATCGGCCTAGCGTTGGTGACCAACTTAACTATAGTTTAGGCACAGATAAAAAAGGCCGCCCTATAGCGACTAACTGGCAACCTAGTGTTAACTGCTTATCCGGCCATATTAACCATCATATAGCTAACTATATGGCTAAGCTTGAAAATAGTAGCACTAGCACTTCAGATGCCAATGCCACTCACAAAGCCAACAGCAAAACTAATAACCAGCCTAATAAAACAGCTCAGTTAAACCACAATATTGATATCCAACATACTAAAGATATTGCACTGTTTTTTAGAATGGGCTTTTTTATCCTGTTTATTATTGCCGTGCTATTTGGCACCCTACCTTATTTACTGCCCATCCTCTATATAGAAGCCAGCTTATTTACCTTTTGGCTTTACCGGGCCGACAAAGACGCGGCTAAATTACGCCAGCGCGACAGGCTGCCCGAGCAAAGCTTGCAATTATTTAGCTTAATTGGCGGCTGGCCTGGGGCCTATATTGCCCAGAAAAGGTTAAAGCACAAAAGCAGTAAGTGGTTATTTCAACGTGAATTCGCCTTAATAATACTGGCTAATACCTTGTTAATTATCTGGTTGCTTTCAAGTAATGGTAGAAATTTTTTCAGCCAGTTTGCCTTTTTAGCAGGATAAAATGAATTGCAGTTCAAAAAATAGAGTTATTACACTAGTACTTTGTTACTAGTTACGTTAATAACTAAACTTTTTAGTTAAAAAAATAGCCACTTGAAACAAGTATTTAAAAAAAACAGCTAAAAACCTCAGTTTTTACTTGCACCAAAAATAAATTCACTCACAATAGACATTAGCCCAAGGGCTACTTAAAACTCTGGAGAAGTAAAAATGAAAAAAGTACAACAAGGTTTTACCTTAATTGAATTAATGATTGTTATCGCAATCATCGGTATTTTAGCAGCGGTAGCATTACCAGCTTACCGTGACTACACTCAACGTGCAGCTAACGGCGGTTGTCTAGCTGAAGCTAAAGCATACATGAGCGCTGCAGTAGGTGACTTAGCAAACAACCGTCCACCAAGTGCAGCATATACACCTGTAGCTTGTAGCAGCATGACTCCAAGCCCATTAACTGTAGCACATTATGATTCTAGTCAAGCTGTTGTATTTGCATCACCAACTCGTGGTAATGCAAGTATTAAAGAAGATGCTACTTGTAATGCTGGTACAGGTTCTTGTGCATTAGCTGCTACTGTTCCAGCTCCTGTTCCTTAATTTAAATAGTTTTTTAGCTTAAAATACAAACAACGAAGCCCCTTAATTGGGGCTTTATTTTATTCCTTATTAATTTGAGATACTGAATAAAGCTGGCTTTCTATTATCTTGTACACTTAAGAAGTATAATAAGGTTGGTAATAAGTAATGTCTCAGGTGTATGTTATGAATAATAAAACCGGTTTATTCCCTCATCAAAAAGCGGATATTTTTTTCATACTTGTTATACCTGCTTTGGCTATTATCGTTGGTGCTTTTGTTAGTGTACGCCCAGATTATTTCTTACTTATACTAATGCTTAATTTATGGCTTCTTGGTTACCATCACGTAATATCTACTTTTACACGCATTGGTTTTGACACCAACAGTATTAAAGAACACTGGAAACTACTTTTCCCCTTACCAGTATTTGTGCTTATAGCTGTACTTACCATTTATCAAATGGGTGGTGCTATAATTTTAGGTAGTGTGTATTTATATTGGCAGTGGTATCACTACTCACGACAAAGTGAAGGTGTTGCAAAAGCTTATAGTTTTAAGTGTGCCGATAGCAATTTTGCTCGCTCCACGATAAATCGCACTATGTTTTATACAGTACCTTTCACTACTTTTTTTTATATGATAAGTGGTGGTCCAGAGTATTTTCTTAACATTCCAATTTTAACTATTAGTTTATCAACAGAACTCAGATTGATATTAATGATAATAAGCTTTTCAGCTGCATTATTATGGCTTATTAAAGGTCTGATAGCCCTAGCGCAAAAGAAAATATCCTTTTTATATTATATCTATACGCTTTCTCATTATAGCATCTACCTAACGGCTTATATTTTTATTACCGAAATTGATTACTCTTGGTTAACTATTAATATTTGGCATAATGCGCAATACATAGGTTTTGTTTGGCTTTTTAACCGTAAGAAATATTCCTCTGGCATCGACAAAAAGCATTTGATCATTTCATACATTAGCCAACCTAATAGGTTTTTCATATATTTTGGTAGCTGCCTTATCCTATCATTGGCAGTATATTGGGCAGTTAACCAAAGCATTAATCAGTTTAGTGGTGATAACAAAATTGCTCTAATATTTATTGTTTATGCAGCAATTAATTTTCATCATTATATTGTCGACTCTCAAATTTGGAAGTTGCGTAAGCCGCAAATTAAAAAGACTCTTACAGAATAGGAAGCCGTACTATGTTTAAGCAATATTTTGATATTGCTGGACAACCAGGCCGGTTTCCAGGGCTTGATAACATTAGAGCCATCGCTATTATTTTAGTGCTATTACGCCATTCTGTACGATTTTGGGAAGAGCCTCTAGATGGCGCCATATGGAATCTCTGGTACAACGGCTGGTTAGGTGTAGACTTATTTTTTGCTTTGAGTGGTTTTTTAATTACACATCACTTATTAAGTAAATGGCCAAAAAGCAATTACAGATCATTTATTTATAGCTATTTTTTTAAAAGGGCATTAAGAATACTGCCACTTTACACTTTTATAGTGCTAATAGCCCTTTTAGGCATCATCCCATTTTTTCAACCTGATTATCCAATAACTCCATACGCTTTGCTGATTCATGCTGTATTTCTGCAAGATTACATTCCTTTTGCCTCTATAGTTGTTTCTTTATGGTCACTTGGTGTCGAAGAAAAGTTTTATTTAATAGCGCCAGTATTGGTATACTGCACGCAAAAATACAGCTCTACTCATGTTTTAGCATGCTGTGCAATTGTGATTATTTTCATAACAGTACTAAGAGTTTTAGTTTTACTAGATATAACAGATGCAATTAGCTACACTGATTTTTTTTGGACTTTTCGAGCCCCTTTCCACTTTTCTATCGTAGGTGTTTTATCTGGTGCAGTAATAGCGCTGCTATACTCAAAATATCAACTAAGCTTACTGTCCCCTAGATGGAATAAGGTATTACAATATTTAAGTATAATAATACTACTATTGATACTTATGGTTGAGCGTTGGATAGAAGCAGAACACTGGATTTTTACTGGTGTAATAATTACTCTTTGCAGCATTTTATTCGCAATAATACTATATTGTGCGTTATCGATAACATCTTCATCAGAAAGTCCTATTAATAAACTACTACGTTTTATTGCTAAGCTTGCTTATCCGCTATATTTGATACACTTAATGATAGTCCCCATGGTAAAAGTAGTTTGTAGCTCAGTATTTGCTTCACAAGAATCTGTTCCTTTTGTTGCATACTTTACGGTGTATTTAGTGTTATCTCTGTGCGCTGCAATAATTCTTCATCTTTTAGTAGAAAAACCATTTTTAATATTAAAATCTCGTATTCAATAATTACTCTACTGTTGAAATCTTATGTGTCAGATCAAATTGTTAATTATCTTCCTCCGGCGATTTCATTGCCTAGTTATTTGTTACTTAAATTTGTTACTGGGTAGCACTCAACCTTTTTGCCTGGCATAACAAATTTCGGCTAAAGTTTTGTTAGCAAAACCATGTATAAATTTAAGTAGATGCAATTTATTAACTAATAGTTAATTGAGTAAGGCAATATTATGCCGAATTGTAAAATGCTCGTCATGTAAATTTACTGTTTATACAGGTAAGTTTTTTATATAAGGCGGCAGGATGCTAGACAGTCAGTACGATGGTGTAATACTCGAAGACAAATGGGGTAAAACCTACCTATGCAGTAACTGCCTTTTCGCTTATGCAGACTTAGGCCCCAGCCTAATTAGCGACGTTAAAGATAAAATTTACGGCCGTGCTTTTTTACATGATTTAGAGCCAGCTATTGAGCAGCGGAAAATTTGGGCAAAAATGTACCAACAGGCCCATCCTTATCAGCTTAATTTATCTGGCTTAAGTGACTTTGAGTTACGCGACCGGTTAATTGATATTTTCAATAATAATGAAATGTGGATTTGGCAACTCAGCGACGGCTGGGGCCAAGAGCCCGATAACAACGGCATAGGCGACGGTGGTTTAGCTCCAGATTCAGGCAGTGGTACTAAACCGCCACCAGCAGCAAAAGCCGCCAAACCACAAGGTGGTGGTGTAGCTGCGGAAAATGAAGCGCAAGCTAAAGTCGATAAACATGAGGCATCCTCTAAATTAGAAAATGAAATATCTAGAGCTGAATTAGAAGAAAATATCATTACCTCAGTTGGTGAAAACTTTAAAAATAGCCCTTTAAGACAAGAATATGAAAAAGAAGTTGCTGATCTAAGTAGATATGCAGATAAAATAAAATCAGTTACAGATTTAAAAAGTCTTGAGCAACTAGCAATTGAAGCTAATAACGCTCGTCGTCAGTTAGGTATTAAACTGTAGTGAACAGCTTTTTATTTCTGTTAAAGTGACATCAATTTCTTTGCCAGCTGTCTTACCTAACCTAACGTTAAAACTTGAATTAACGGCTATTACTGGCATAATCAATTAATCTTCCTAATATAAATAATAACAATAGGAACTTTTCCTTTAATGGCCGTTACAGCAACCTCTACTTTATTAAAACGCTTAACCCAATTAGGTTTAGTTGATTCTGATAAAACGTTAAAAATGATCGCTGAAAAAGGCGATCAATATAAAAATCTGCCAGAGTTATTAATCACTGAAAAATTAATAACCAGTAAGGTTTTAGCAGAAGCAGCGGCTAAAATAAGCCTAGCTACCTTATTTGATTTAGACCATTTCGACAGCAACTTTGTGCCAGAAGATTTACGCAATGAAAAGCTGATTCGTAAAACCCATATGCTGCCTTTAGCCAAACGCGGCCGTAGCATGTTTTTAGCCGTAGTAGACCCTACCGATATTCAAACGATTGAAGACTGTGAATTCAATACCGGCTTAAACGCTGAAGTAGTAGTAGTTGACCATACCAAGCTTAGTAAACTAATTGATACTATTTTTGATAATAGCTTTAACCAAGAATATGGTGATACCCAGTGGGATTTAGGCTCGCTGGGGATTGAAGATAAAGAGGATGACGAAGATAGCGGCGTTCAAGTTGATAAAGAAGATCAGCCAATAATCGCCTTTATTAATAAAATGCTACTAGATGCCATTCGCAAAGGCGCCTCAGATTTACACTTTGAACCTTATGAAAAAATGTACCGAATTCGTTTTCGCATTGACGGTATTTTAAATGAAGTGGCCACGCCGCCGGTTGAATTAGCCACTCGGCTATCCGCCCGGTTAAAGGTCATGTCGCGCTTAGATATTGCCGAAAAACGCATACCGCAAGATGGCCGAATTAAACTTAAGCTGTCAGCCAAAAAGTCTATTGATTTTCGGGTAAGCACCCTGCCGACTATTTGGGGCGAGAAAATTGTAATGCGTATTCTCGACTCCGACAGCGCCATGCTGGGCATTGATGTTTTAGGCTATGAGCCTGAGCAAAAAGAGTTGTATTTATCGGCCTTAAAGCAGCCACAAGGCATGATTTTAGTGACAGGGCCTACTGGCTCGGGTAAAACGGTTTCACTTTATACTGGTTTAGCTATTTTAAATACTGAACAAACCAATATTTCTACCGCGGAAGACCCGGTTGAGATTAACCTAGCCGGCATTAACCAAGTGCAGGTTAACCCGCGTGCTGGCTTAACCTTCTCTTCGGCATTAAAGTCATTCTTACGCCAAGATCCTGATGTTGTTATGGTAGGTGAGGTGCGAGACTTAGAAACCGCCGAAATTGCCATTAAAGCCGCACAAACTGGTCACTTAGTGTTATCAACTTTACATACTAACTCTGCACCTGAAACCTTAACTCGCTTGCTTAATATGGGTGTTCCATCGTATAACGTAGCAAGCTCGGTTTCATTAATTATTGCTCAGCGCTTAGCACGCCGCTTATGCCCGCATTGTAAGCAGCCTGAACACTTGCCTGAGACTGAGTTATTAAAACAAGGCTTTAAGCCAGAGCAACTGACGAATATAACAATTTACAAGCCCGTTGGTTGTGATAACTGCACCAGCGGCTATAAGGGCCGTGTTGGTATTTATGAAGTTATGCCCATTAGCACAAAAATGGCCGATATTATAATGCAAGGCGGTAATTCTATGGATATTGCCAGCCAAGCGCAGTTAGAAGGTGTTAATAATTTACGCCAGTCGGGGCTTATAAAAGCCGCTGCTGGCTTAACCAGTTTGGCCGAGGTAAACCGAGTAACTCAAGGCTAACTAGCAAGACTCAAAGCTTAAAGGATCTAGAGTCAAGCAGCTAATAAAGCACGTATAACAGGATCAAGATATGGCGAAGACCAATAATATAAAAATAAAGCAGCTTGATGTTTTTAATTATAAAGGAGTAAACCGGCGCGGAACTAAAGTTAATGGTGAAATTAAAGGCACCAATATTGCCGAAGTAAAGGCCTTATTGCGTCAACAGGGTATTACGCCTTCTGGTGTTAAGAAAAAGCCCAAGTCGCTGTTTGGTGAAGGTAAAAAAATTACCCCAGCCGATATTGCTTTAGTAACCCGGCAAATTGCCACTATGTTAGGCGCCGGTGTGCCTTTAGTGCAGTCGGTAGACTTAATCGCCAGCGGCACTGATCACAAAAGCCTAGGCATTTTAATGCAAAAAATATCGGTTAAATTACAAGCCGGTATTCCGCTATCTGAGGTATTACGCGAACACCCCAAGTATTTTGATGAATTATATTGTGATTTAGTAAAATCGGGCGAGTCTTCAGGTGCCTTAGATAGCATATTCGACCGTATAGCTATTTATAAAGAAAAGGCCGAAGCCTTAAAATCAAAAATTAAAAAGGCCATGTTTTATCCTGCTGCCGTGTTAGTTATCGCCGGTATTGTAACATCTATATTATTAATCTTTGTTGTGCCACAGTTTGCTGAAATATTCGCAGGTTTTGGTGCTGAGCTACCGGCTTTCACTCAACTGGTTGTTGAGCTCTCAGAAATAATGCAAGAGTACTGGTGGCTGGTTCTTTTATTTATTATGGCGTTTGGTTTTATCATTAAAAAAAGCTATGCCGGCAACCTTAAATTTAGAACCTGGATGGATGGCTTAATTATTAAAACCCCTGTTATTGGCGATATTTTAAATAAAGCCGCTGTTGCCCGTTATGCCCGCACTTTATCTACCACCTTTGCAGCGGGTGTGCCTTTAATTGAAGCCTTAGAATCGGCCGCTGGCGCCTCTGGCAATGAAGTTTATAAAAATTCCATTATGTTTATTCGTGAGGAAGTGTCATCCGGTAACCCTATGTATATTGCCATGAAGCAGTCTGATCGCTTCCCTGAAATGGTAGTGCAAATGGTTGCCATAGGGGAGGAAACAGGCTCTTTAGATAGCATGCTCTCTAAAGTGGCCAATATTTATGAGCAAGAAGTTGATGATGCGGTAGATGGCTTAACTGCCTTATTAGAGCCAATGATAATGGCTGTTTTAGGTGTAGTAATAGGTGGTTTAATTATTGCCATGTACTTACCGATATTCCAAATGGGTAATATCGTTTAATGGCTGATTTAATTATTTTATTGCAGCAAAACCCTAGTCTTTTTGTAATTGCTGTTGGCGTAATTAGTTTAATTGTCGGCAGCTTTTTAAATGTGGTTATATATCGCTTGCCTAAAATGATGGAGCTGGATTGGCAGGCGGAATATAAAGCCTACTTTACCGATAATAATACCGATGCTGATGCCGCTTTAGCCGAGCAAGAAGCAGCTGAAACCAAGCAAGCTAGCCGCTTTAATCTAGCGGTGCCCCGCTCATGCTGTCCGGTTTGTAATAACCAAATTAAAGCCTACGATAATATTCCCGTGCTGAGTTGGTTGTTACTAAAGGGCCAGTGTCGCAACTGTAAAACCCCTATTAGCAAACGCTACCCTATTATTGAAGCCCTAACGGCAGTTATGGCAATGATAGTTGCTTGGCAACTTGGCGCAGGCTTGGCTGCATTAGTATTAATAGTTTTAACTTGGGGCTTAATAGCCCTTACCTTTATTGATATTGATAAAATGCTATTGCCAGATCAGCTCACCCTGCCCTTGTTATGGCTGATGCTAATTTTTAGCTTATCGGATTCAGCTATGGTTAACCCAAGCCAAGCTATTGTTGGCGCCGCTGCCGGTTATTTGAGTTTATGGTCGGTTTATTGGTTATTTAAATTATTAACCGGTAAAGAAGGCATGGGCTATGGTGATTTTAAATTATTGGCTGTATTTGGTGCCTTATTAGGTTGGCAACAGTTACCGCTTATTATTTTATTATCGTCTTGTGTTGGTGCTGTTGTTGGCATTATCTTGCTATCGGTACAAGGCAAAGATAAAGCCACGCCTATCCCCTTTGGCCCTTACATTGCCGCAGCCGGTTGGATAGCCATGCTTTGGGGCGAGCAAATAAGCCAAGTTTATTTAAACACTATTGGGATTTATTGAGTTTTAGTGGATAGCTTTTAGTGATGAGTTTTTAGTGTTTAGTGGTGAGTACTAATTATAAACTAACTAAGACCAATTATTGAGGAGCGGTTTTAGCCTAAACTAACCATTGCAGCCCTGGACAGGCGGAAATGAGCCCCCATGGATGGGTTTACGGCGTGTTAGTGTGGGTAATCCGATCCGTATAGACACTTAGATTTAGTTTTGAGTTTTAAATGGTGAGTGGTGAGCGCTTAGTTACTAATTCGCACAGCGAACGGTAACTAGCTCACTTTGTGAGCGGTCACTAGCTTGCAAAGCAAGCGGTCACTTAAATCTTAAAACGACCACAATGTTAATAATTTTAAGGTCATAGCCTAATGAGCCAATATATAGTCGGCCTTACTGGTGGTATTGGTTGCGGTAAAACTACGGTAACTAATTTATTTAGCGACTTAGGCGTGCAATTTGTTGATGCGGACATTGTTGCACGTGAAGTAGTACAGCCTGGTACTCGTTGTTTAGCGGCTATTGTAGAACACTTTGGTAGCACTATTCTTAACCCTGATGCTAGCTTGAATAGAGCAGCATTAAGACAGCGCGTGTTTTCAGATTCAGCTGCAAAAGCTTGGCTAAATCAGTTATTACACCCCGCTATTCGTGAGCAATTATTAGCTCAATTAGCTGCTGCTAATTCAGATTATGTGCTATTAGTTGCGCCCTTGTTATTAGAAAATAATTTACAACAATACTGCCAACGGGTGCTTGTAATTGATTTACCCGAATCTTTGCAACTTAGCCGAACTTTAGCCCGCGATAAGGTGTCTGAACAGCAGGTTGCTGCTATTATGGCGTCGCAGCTACCACGGCAGCAGCGCTTAGCCAAGGCTGATGATGTTATTGTTAATGATACTAGCCCTGCCGATTTAGCACCTAAGGTGCTAGCTTTACATAAACAGTATCTAAAGCTCGCTGCAAGGGCTAAGCAGTCTGCGTCTTACTGAGTAGAAGCTTAGCAATAACTAGGCAATAAAGCTTAGCAGCAAACTAAGCATGAAAATAAGCAAAAGCGATGCAAAAACACACTGTGTAATAAATTCACTAGGCTATAAGGTTTTCCATGACAGAGCTGATATATGAGCATCCGTTAAATGAAAAAGTACGTACTTATTTACGTGTAGAGCACTTATTTAATCAGCTACAACAACTGATTGCTTTAGAAACCGAGTGGCAACAACAGGCCTTTTTTAACACCCTGTTTGATTTAATAGAGATCCTAGATCGTAACGATATTAGACCCGACCTAATAAAGGATGTAGAGCGCTGTGAGAGCGCATTAGTCACTTGGTCTAGTCACCCTTCTGTTTCAGACGATAAACTGCAGCCAATGCTACAGCGTGCGGTTAAACTGCAATCAGATTTATTGCGTAGCAGTAAGTTTATTGCCAGCTTAAAAGAAGACAAATTTTTATCACCATTACGCCAGCGTTTTTCTATTCCAGGTGGTACCTGCTATTTTGATATGCCGCAGTTGCAATACTGGATTAATTTAGACAGCGATTATCGGCAAAATAAAGCTAAAAAGTGGTATCAGCAGCTTAGCTTAGTGCAGCAAGCCATAGATTTTGTATTAAGCTTTATTCGTGAACGTGGCCAATTTAAAGCCATAGTTGCTGAAAATGGCTTTTATCAAAGTAATACCGATAAATATGAGCTACTACGCTTAAGCTACCCATTAGATGCTGGTGTATACCCTACTGTTAGCGGCAATAAATACCGTTATGCTATCCGTTTTATGCAGCTATGTGATGATACCGGCCGTAACAATAGTAGTGATAGCCAGTCATTTAGACTTGCGTGCTGTTAAAATATCGCTATCCTGCCCGTTTAAAGTTCAATATTAAGCCTGTGGTTTAACTGGGATAAAATTATGGTAACGAAAGTAAAGTGCCCTACTTGTAAAACAGAAGTGATATGGTCGGCTGAGTCTGAATTTAGACCGTTTTGCTGTAAACGCTGTAAGTTAATAGACTTAGGGGATTGGGCTGCTGAAAATCATCGTATTCCCGATAAGTCGCCTATAGATGCGGCACTGTCTGAGCAGTATTTAGATGAGTTAGAGCAAGAGTTTATTGCTCAGGATAATGATTTTTTTAAAAATTAAGTTTAGCTGTCATTAATTATTGCTGTTATAGCACGACTAAATGCCTAATTATTACTAGCTATTTATAAAAACTGCTGCTGTAACTTTTCAACTATAGCTAAATTTGCTTCTGGAAAATTAAGCGAAGATAATTGTTCAAAGCTAACCCACTGCAGTGGCTGACCTTCTAAACCTTCTGGTTGACCGCTAAAGTCGGTTACTAGGTAGATATCTAATAAGACATCACGCTCTGGGTAGCTATAAGCTTGCTGCATAAAGGGGCTTGCTGCAACGACAGTAATTGCTAACTCTTCTTTTAGCTCTCGCGTTAAGGCGTGGTAGACAGTCTCGTTGGCTTCGACTTTACCACCTGGAAATTCCCACTTGCCGCCTTGATGCTGTTTTTTACTGCGCAGACTTAGTAGCACTTGGTTTTCACGTATTATTACGCCTACCGCAACATGCAATTGGGCTTTAGTTAAAACAACAGAGTCAGCTTGCGCTGACTCTGTATTATGCTTAGTTGCTTTAGCCATACTTTACACTAACTTACCATGGCACTGTTTATATTTTTTACCCGAACCACAAGGACAAGGATCGTTACGGCCAACTTTTACGCCATCACGGATCATTGGCTCTGGGTTCATTGCTGCGCTTTCTGGTACTTCGCCGCCAATTTGCTCAACATCATCATGTTGGTAGCTATGTGGTACAGCGTCGGCTTTACGGCGTTGTTCATCCACCGCTTCTACATCTTCTGCAGCTTTAACTTGTACTCGTGCTAGCACACCTATAACGTCTATTTTCAGATTTTCTAACATATCTGAGAATAACTCAAAGGCTTCGCGTTTATATTCTTGCTTAGGATTCTTTTGCGCATAACCACGTAAGTTAATAGCTTGGCGCAGGTGATCCATCGCCGCTAGATGCTCTTTCCAGTGTGTATCTAGGCTTTGCATCATAATGGCTTTTTCAAACTGACGTAATACGTCTGAGCCAACCATTTGCTCTTTCTCTTTATACGCATTTTCAACTTCTTGCTGAATGCGCTCACGCAGTTTTTCTTCAAACAGTTTTTTATCATCCGCTAGCCATTTCGCTATCGGTAAATCTAAGGCATAGTCTGCTTTTAAACGCTGCTCTAAACCTGGAATATCCCACATTTCGTCTAACGACTGCGGCGGAATATACTGGCTAATTAAGTCTTCTACTACGTCGGTGCGAATAACCGCTATGGTTTCGCTGATATCTGTAGCGTCTAATAACTCATTACGCTGTTCGTAAACCACTTTACGTTGATCGTTGGCAACATCATCAAATTCAAGCAATTGCTTACGAATATCAAAGTTACGTGCTTCCACTTTACGCTGGGCATTTTCAATGGCACGGCTAACCCATGGATGCTCGATAGCTTCGCCTTTTTCCATACCTAGACGGCGCATCATCGAGGCCATACGATCTGACGCGAAAATACGCATTAATGAGTCTTCAAGTGATAAATAGAAACGGCTTGAACCTTTATCCCCCTGACGGCCTGAACGACCACGTAATTGGTTATCAATACGACGCGACTCATGCCGCTCGGTACCAATAATATGTAAACCACCTGACTCAACAACAGCATCGTGGCGCTTTTTCCACTCTGCTTTAACTTGCTCTATTTGTTGCTCTGTCGCATCGGTTAAATTAGCAAGTTCAGCCTGTAAGCTACCGCCTAATACGATATCTGTACCGCGACCTGCCATATTGGTTGCAATAGTGACATGGCCTGGACGACCGGCATTAGCAATAATTTCGGCTTCATTAGCATGGAACTTGGCGTTTAATACTTTATGAG
The DNA here is from genome assembly GCF_050936095.1 of Rheinheimera sp. WS51. Lineage (NCBI taxonomy): Bacteria > Pseudomonadati > Pseudomonadota > Gammaproteobacteria > Chromatiales > Chromatiaceae > Rheinheimera > Rheinheimera sp. WS51. The sequence goes on along the minus strand of NZ_JBOTRC010000001.1, from coordinate 449,935 downwards.
TAATTTTGGCTTTATTTAATAAACCAGACAAATACTCTGAGCTTTCAATTGAAGCAGTACCCACTAAAACAGGCCGCATTGCTTGTTGGTTTTTAATAATATCAGCAATAATAGCTTGGTATTTATCTTCTGCGGTTAAGTACACCAAGTCTGGCATATCTTGACGCACCATAGGCCGGTTAGTTGGCACTACGATGGTTTCTAAGCCATAAATTTGTTGGAACTCAAAAGCTTCTGTATCAGCTGTACCCGTCATACCTGATAATTTATCGTATAAACGGAAATAGTTTTGGAAAGTAATTGAGGCTAAGGTTTGGTTTTCATTTTGAATTTTAACCCCTTCTTTCGCTTCAACCGCCTGGTGCAAACCTTCAGACCAACGACGACCTTCCATAGTACGGCCGGTATGCTCGTCAACAATAACGATTTCACCGTCTTTTACTACATAGTCTATATCGCGCTTAAATAACTGATGGGCACGTAATGCCGCATAAACGTGGTGTAATAAAGTAATATTAGCGGCCGAGAATAGTGTATCGCCTTCTTCAATCATGCCAGCTTCACGCAGCATGTCTTCCACTTTAATTTGGCCTTGCTCGGTTAAATACACCTGACGCGCTTTTTCGTCTAAGGTGAAATGACCATCGCCATGTTTACCTTCTTCGTCTTCCTCTTCTTGTTTAACAAGTTGCGGCACTAAGGTATCAATTTTCTGATATAGCTCTGAGCTATCTTCAGCAGGGCCAGAAATAATTAATGGTGTACGAGCTTCATCGATTAAAATAGAGTCAACTTCATCAATAATAGCGTAGGCTTGATCGCGCTGAACTCGATCATCTGGTGAAAACGCCATATTGTCACGCAGGTAGTCGAAACCAAACTCGTTGTTAGTACCGTAAGTGATATCGGCAGCATAGGCTTTTTGCTTATCTACATGCGCCATGCCTGGCACGTTAACGCCAACTGTCATACCTAAGAAACGGAATAATGGCTCATTTGTTTCAGCATCACGACGGGCTAAGTAGTCGTTAACGGTAATAACATGAACACTGCCACCGCCTAAGGCATTAAGATATGCAGGCAAAGTAGCAGTTAAGGTTTTACCTTCACCGGTACGCATTTCTGAAATACGCCCCTGGTGTAAAACCATACCGCCAACTAACTGTACATCAAAGTGACGCATGCCAAAAACGCGAACGCTGGCTTCTCTAACTGTGGCAAATGCCTCAACTAAAATATCATCTAGTGTAGAACCGTCTTTAATTTTTTGTTTAAAGTAGGCGGTTTTTTCTTTCAGCTGGTCATCGGTTAAGGCTTGATACTCAGCCTCTAGCGCATTGATTTGCTGTACTTGTTTTTGTAATTTTTTTAAGAAGCGGTCGTTGCGGCTACCAACTAATTTGGTGAAAAGTTTTCCAAACATTATCCAGTTACCATATTAAGTTAAAACTGCATTGCAGCCCTGGCTAGTTTATGCACACCAGTATTTTAAAGTGAATTTTTCACCATATTACGCTAGATATGGTGGCCATAGCTAAAGCTTTCAAGAGCCATTTAAGATTCTGCTAAAAAATACAGAAGCTGTTACACTATTCAGGCTATTTAATTTTGTCGAGCGCATTAAAGCCATGGCACGTTATACTGAAAAACCAAAGGATATCAATAAAGTACTCGCGCATAGCACGCTAGCAAACCAACAGCAGCAAGTTAAGTTAATGCAACAGCTGAATACGGTGTTAGCGCAAGTATTACAGCTAGAGCAGCTTACCTCTTGCCGTGTAAGTACCATTCGTGATGGTAGAGCCATAATTTTATGCAGCTCTCCTTCTTGGCTTACTCGGCTTAAAATGCAGCGCGACGCTATTCTAGACAATTTTCGCAAAAAAATCTTGCCTGATTTAGCAGGGATTGAAATTGAACCTTCACCTACTGGGCAAATTCGCCAGTTTAATGTTGCTATAGCCCAGCCTGTAGCGACCCAGCACAGGCTATCAAACCACGCTGCCGACGCTTTATTATCAGTGGCCAAAAGCACTGATGGCAAGCTTCAGCAAGCATTAATTAGACTAGCTGAAAACCGTACTAGCAGTAATAAGACAACCAGTGATAAAACTTGCGTTAACAGCCGTGATAACAACCGCGATAAATAAATTGATACTTTAGTTGAATTTCTAAAGCAAAAAGCCAGTTAATGCAAAACATTAACTGGCTTTTTTAATTTGGTTATTAAACTTACTAAGCTTGCTGCTAAATTAAGCCAGTTGAGGGGCCAAATAAGAAATAGGTAGTTGTTCTTGTTCGTCAAAAGTAACAAACTCCCAATTTTCTTGATGCGCCAACACCTCACATAACAATTGGTTATTTAAGGCATGCCCGGTTTTATAGCTTCTAAACTCACCTAAAATACTATAACCCGCCATATATAAGTCACCTACAGCATCCAATATTTTATGTTTAATAAATTCATCGTCGTAGCGTAAGCCATCTTGATTTAAAACACGGTATTCATCTAATACAACCGCGTTATCAAAACTGCCACCTAAGGCCAGATTGTTAGCGCGTAAGTATTCAACTTCATGTAAAAAACCAAAAGTACGAGCACGGCTAATATCTTTAATAAAGCCCGCAGCTGAGAAGTCTAACTTCATATGCTGAACGGTGTCTGAGATCACAGGGTGATCAAAATCAATGGCGAAATCAATTTTGAAACCGTGATAAGGCTTAAATTCAGCCCATTTTTCACCGTCTTCTACTCGTACTGTTTTTTTAATTCGAATAAACTTTTTAGCTAAACGTTGTTCTTCAACACCAGCTTCTAGTAAAAGATAAACAAAAGGATTAGCACTGCCATCCATAATTGGAATTTCTGCAGAATCAACTTCAATAACTAAGTTATCAATACCTAAGCCAGCTACTGCTGCCATTAAATGCTCAGTAGTAGACAATCGCACGCCGTTTTCATTAATCAAACAGGTACACATCACCGTATCACCTACCAGTTCTGGTGACACTTTAAAGTCAACTATCGGATCAAGATCAACACGGCGAAACACAATACCTGTGTTATCGGGCGCAGGTCGGAGAGTTAGCGTAACCTTTTCGCCTTTGTGTAATCCGACTCCAATAGAGCTGACACTTTTACTGATGGTACGTTGTTTTGTCATAATTTAGTCCTGCTCAATTTTTAAGCAACCTTAACCAAAACGGCGGCGAAGTTTAGCATAACTCGGCCAATTTACCAAATTGTAATGAACAAGCGCTTAATATCAGTACAGTTATAGCTGTACAGATTAAGTTTTAAGCACAGTTGCTGTTGGCGCTAAGCATTAAACACTCAACACTCAACACTCAACACTCAACACTCAACACTCAACACTCAACACTCAAGTTAAGCTTAGTCAGCTTGCTTACGTAAGAAAGCTGGAATATCGAAAATATCAATATTAGCTTTACTTTCCGCTTGCGGCTTAGCTGCTGTTTGCTGTTGGTTATGAACCTGAGTTTGCACTTGTGGCTGTTCTACGCGGACAGTTTGCGCTTCAGACTGCAAGGCATTACCACCGGCGGTACCATACACTGGGCGTGTAGTTTCTGGCTGACGGTTTTGCACTAAGCTGATATCTGGACGACGCTCGGCACCAATACCAGTAGCCACTACAGTTACACGTAACTCATCGGCCATTTCGGTATCAATTACCGCACCAACAACAACAGTCGCATTTTCTGAAGCAAAGGCTTTAACCGCGTTACCAACAATTTCAAACTCTTCGATACTGATATCTAAGCCAGCAGTAATGTTAACTAAAATACCTTTAGCACCTGATAAGTCGATATCTTCTAATAACGGGCTTGAAATAGCTTGCTCTGCTGCTTCTTCAGCACGGTCTGGACCTGATGCACGGCCACTACCCATCATAGCAGTACCCATTTCAGCCATAACAGTGCGCACGTCAGCAAAGTCGACGTTAATTAAACCAGGACGAGTAATTAACTCGGCAATACCTTGAACAGCGCCTAATAACACATTATTCGCAGCTTTAAACGCATCTAATAAGCTAGTGCCTTTACCTAATACTTTTAATAGCTTGTCATTAGGAATAGTAATTAAAGAATCAACATGCTTGCTTAACTCTAAAATACCTTCATCAGCATAAGCAGTACGCTTTTTACCTTCAAATGGGAACGGTTTAGTGACAACCGCTACGGTAAGAATGCCTAATTCACGGGCAATTTCTGCAACCACTGGCGCGGCACCTGTACCTGTACCTCCGCCCATACCGGCAGCAATAAAAACCATATCGGCGCCTTCGATGGTCTTTTTAATGTTCTCGCGATCTTCTTCTGCTGAACGACGACCAATTTCAGGGTTAGCACCAGCACCTAAGCCTTTAGTCACTGTAGCACCTAGTTGTAAGGTGATATTCGCTGACGAGTTACGTAATGCCTGCGCATCCGTATTAGCAGCAATAAATTCAACACCTTCAATATTGCTAGCAACCATATATTCAACAGCATTACCGCCGCCGCCGCCAACACCTATTACTTTAATTACAGCTTCTTGGCTGTGGTTTTCCATTAATTCAAACATAGCTCTCTCTCCGTTTTTACGCTTTGTAACTTAAAATTCGCCTTTAAACCAGCTACTGATCCGTTTGACGAAACTACTGACTGTATTTCGCACGTCTGCAGACTTTTTCTGCTCTGCTCGTGCGTCTTTACCGTACAACAACAACCCGACAACACTGGCGTAAGCCGGATCTTGTACATACTCTTTTAAACCGCTGATATGCATAGGTTGTCCTACGCGCACCGGCATCTGAAATATATCTTCTGCAAACTCAACAGCACCTTCCATCTTGGCGGTACCGCCCGTTAGCACTATGCCTGCAGCAACTTGCTCTTCTAAGCCAGAACTGCGAATTTCTTCTTGTACCAGCTCAAAAAGTTCTTGATAACGTGGCTCTACAACTTCTGCTAAGGTGTGCCGTGACATAGAACGAGCAGGCCGTCCGCCGACACTGGGCACTTCAATGCTTTCTTCTTTACCCACCATGCTACGAAGCGCGCAAGCATACTGCACTTTGATATCTTCTGCATGGCTAATTGGTGTACGAAATATTTTTGCAATATCGCTTGTTACCTGATTACCCGCCACCGGGATCACCGCGGTATGTCGCAAGGCACCATTGGTAAAGATAGTGATATCAATAGTGCCACCACCGATATCAACCACACAGACCCCTAACTCTTTTTCATCGTCAGTTAACACCGCATAGCTAGAAGCTAGGGCGGTAAAAATAAGTTGGTCTACTTGTAAGCCACAGCGTTCAACACATTTTTCAATATTTTTCGCCATATCATTAGCGCAGGTAACAATATGCGCCTTAGCTTCCATTCGCACACCCGACATACCAATAGGGCTTTTAATCCCCTCTTGCATATCGACTGAATACTCTTGCGGCAAAACATGTAGCATGCGACGCTCAGCAGAAATAGGCACTGATTTAGCTGCATGGATTACGTTTAACACATCTTCAGCTGTGACTTCAGTGTCGTTAATTGGCACCATGCCACTTTCGTTTTGACAACGGATATGTTTGCCTGAAATGCCTAAATAGACAGATGACACATGACAGTCAGCCATTAACTCTGCTTCATTAATTGCCCGCTGCACCGCTTGAACCACTAAGTTCAGATCGTTAACACCGCCTTTATCCATACCGCGTGAGACGTGAGTGCCTACCCCGACAATACTTAAGCGATTATCAGGCGTAATTTCGCCTACTACCGCTTTTATTTGGGCAGTGCCTATATCTAAACCTACGATCAAATCTCGTTCTAACGACTTTGTCATACTTTTCTCTTCGTATCATTATCGCTGTAACGTACAGCTATGCCCGTGTCGTAGCGCAAATCAACTTCGCTAACCGGCTCATTCTTATGCTTAGTTATCACCGGGTACAATTCAACAAAACGCTGCACCCGCTTTAAAATATTCTCACGCCCAAGTTTCAAGGCAATACCGTCTGTTAACGTTAGCTGCCATGAAAAACGCTCTGTTAACGCCAAACGTAACGGCGCAAATTGGTGCAAGGCCAAAAAGCCTTGAATATGCTGAAGCATGTCCAGTGCGTCCTTTTCACTACCTTCAGGGCCGACTAATAAAGGCAGCTCGGTTTTTAACTGCGTTAACGGAGCGCTAAATAGCTCACCATGCTGATTTATTAGCTGCTGCTGATTCCAGCGTGCTACCGGCTGTTGCTCGGTAACAACAACCACTAAGGCATCAGGCCATTGTTTGCGAATGGCAACTTGGTACACCCAAGGTTGCTGCAATAAATACGTTTGCACTTGGTCAACATCAACATGAAAAAAGCTACCCACATACTCTTGTTGTAACTGGTGCTGCAATTCACTTGGTTTAATATGGACAAAGTTACCATAGAGCTTTACTTGCTTAATTGGCGCACTTTGCTGCCCCTGCAACCAAGTATTTACAGCAACACCTGCCCAAATTAAACCAATCACTGAACAGACAAAAAACAGCAAGCCCGCATAGAATGCGCTTGGTTGTTTAAATTGTATGTTCAGACCTTTGCTCATTACCGCTGTTGCTCCGACTGCTGTAAAATGGTCATAACTAACTGCCCAAAGCTGATACCTGCAGCTTTAGCAGCCATTGGCACCAATGACTTTTCGGTCATGCCAGGGACAGTATTTACTTCTAACAAATAATGCTGACCGTCTTGATCCATCATTAAGTCAACTCGCCCCCAACCGCTTGCCCCTACGGCTTGAAAAGCCTGTAATGCAGATTGTTGCATTAATTCTGTTTGCTCTGCGCTAATTGGCGCTGGGCATAAATACTCAGTTGAATTCGCTTGATACTTAGCTTCGTAATCATAAAAATCACGTGGCGTACGCATTTCAATAATGGGTAATACTTGGTTATTCACTATTGAGATGGTGAACTCACGACCACTGATCCAGCGCTCAACTAAAATTTCACTATCATAAACTAGGGCATTTTTTATGGCTTGTTCCAGCTCTGCCACACTTGTTGCCGCACTCATGCCAATACTTGAGCCTTCGTTGGCCGGTTTTACCATCACTTTACCGCCTAAATCGGACAGTAATTTAGCAAAATCAGTATCTGTACTATGCACTACAGCAAAAGGGGCCGTTGCTAAGTTTTGGGCCTGAAATAATCGTTTACAACGAATTTTATCCATGGCTAAAGCTGAACCTAAAACGCCACTACCGGTATAGGCTAAACCTAAGGTTTGTAATGCGCCTTGCATGCTGCCATCTTCACCACCCCGGCCGTGCAAAACAATAAATACCTTAGTGGCGCCACTACTTACTAATTCGGTTAATGGCTGAAACTTAGGATCAAATGCAAAGGCATCAACACCGTTTTCTAATAACGCATTAAGCACAGCTTTACCCGAGCGTAACGACACTTCACGCTCAGCCGAATTACCGCCTAATAACACCGCAACTTTTTCTGTCATATCGCGGCTCCTGCTGTTTGTTTTAATTGTTCAATATTTAATTTCATGGCTGCTAACTGCTTAACTAAAGCACCAATATTGCCTGCACCTTGGGTAATTAATACATCACCTTCTTGCAGTACATCTGCTACATTACTGGCCAGCTCTGCCGGCGTTGCGACATAAATAGGATCTAGCTGGCCTCGGGTGCGAATAGAGCGACATAAACTGCGGCTATCGGCACCTGTTATTGGTGTTTCACCCGCTGCATAGACCTCTAGTAACAGCAAAGTATCAACGCTAGACAATACCTTTATAAAGTCTTCGTATAAGTCGCGCGTTCGGCTATAACGGTGCGGCTGATAAGCCATAACTAAACGCCGCTGCGGCCAAGCGGCACGCACTGCTGATATAGTGGCAGCAACTTCTGTTGGGTGATGCCCATAATCATCAAGTAATAATACTTTACCTTTACCTGTCTCAAACTCACCATATTGCTGAAAACGACGGCCAATACCTTCAAACTTCTGCAAGGCAGCTAATATTGCCGGCTCTGCGATGCCTTCATCTAAGGCTAAAGCAAATGCCGCTGTTGCATTAAGCGCATTATGTTTACCTGGCAGGTTTAACCTAACCTCGCGCTGGTTACCGCTAGGATCAGTAAGCGTAAAACGGCTTTCTGTGCCTTGTTGCGAAAAGCCACTAATTACAAAATCAGCATCAGCGCTAAAGCCATAGGTTAAAATAGTTCGACCTATTTGCGGAATTAACTCTCGCAACACAGGATCATCTAAGCAAATAACGGCAACACCATAAAAAGGCAAGTTATGACAAAACTCCAGATAGGTCTCTTTCATCTTCTCAAAGTCGCCTTGGTAGGTATCCATATGGTCGGCTTCGATATTAGTCACAACAGTTGTTAATGGCTGTAAATGTAAGAAAGAGGCATCACTTTCATCTGCTTCTGCAATTAAATAGCGCCCTGCCCCTAAACGCGCATTAGAGCCAGCTGAATTTAATAAACCACCAATAACAAAAGTAGGATCTGTCCCAGCTTCGGCGAAAATAGAGGCTAATAAGCTGGTTGTTGTTGTTTTACCATGAGTTCCAGCCACAGCAATGCCATGACGAAAACGCATTAACTCACCCAGCATTTCAGCACGGCGCACCACAGGGATCCGCAACGCGCGTGCAGCATTAACTTCAGCATTGTCTGGATTAATAGCACTAGAAACAACAACAACACTGGCACCAGAAATATAACTAGCACTATGACCAAAATGAACAACAACGCCTAATTGAGTTAACCGCTCTGTAACCGCATTAGGGGCAATATCAGAGCCTGATACGTTGTAACCCTCATTAACTAACACTTCAGCAATTCCGCCCATGCCGGCACCACCGATGCCGACGAAGTGAATGCGCTCAACTCTGCGCATAGCAAGCTTTTGTTGCTGTGGAGCCTGATTCATATTTTTGTTCCTGTTACTGGCTGCCCGACAACTTGCTGGCAAAACTGGACAACCTGCTCGGTTGCATTATCTAAAGCACAGCTTTTCGCTGCAGCTGCAAGTTTGCGCAATGGCGCTTTATCTGCAAGCCACTCTTGTAATAAAGGCAGCAAATTGGCAGCCGTTAAATCTGTTTGTTTAATCACTAACGCAGCCTGTTGTTGGCTTAACCAGTTTGCGTTAGCCGTTTGATGATCATCAATTGCATTAGGCAACGGCACAAAAATAGCAGCCACGCCAGCACTGGCTACTTCACTCACCGTAGAGGCACCAGCTCGGCAAATCACCAGATCGGCCCAGCGATAAGCTGATGCCATATCATCGATAAATGCTGCCACATCAACACTTAACCCAGGCTGAGCCAATTCGCTATAACAAGCTTGGGTGCTAGCCAACAAGACTGGGCCTGTTTGATGCTGTACTTTAATTTGGCCATTTTTAGCCGCTGCAGAAAAAATAGCGGGGAGTTGCTCATTTAACGCTTTGGCCCCTAAACTGCCGCCAATAACTAAAATATGTAAGCTTCTGTTTTCTTGGTTAGTGCTTTTTTCATTAGTGCTAACGTTGTCTAAGTTAGGCTGATGTCCAGCACTAATTAATTCAGCTCGCACCGGGTTACCAACTAAACGCTGTTTAGTTAAAGCGCTAAAAGCCGTTGGAAAGGCCACTAAAACCTGACGGGCAAATTTAGCCAACAGTTTATTGGTACTGCCAGCAACTGCATTTTGTTCATGAATAAGTAAAGGCACACCTCTTAACCAAGCCGCTAAACCACCCGGCCCGCTGGCGTAACCACCAAAACCTAACACAACATCTGGCTGTAGTTGTTTAATAATACGGCGCGATTGCCAAACCGACTTAATCAACATCCAAGGGGCTTTTAATAAAGACAATTTCGTTTTGCCTCTTAAACCAGAAATTTGAATGCTATGAAATGGTATACCAAAACTAGGCACTAACTGCGCTTCCATCCGGTCATGGCTACCTAGCCAATCTACTTGCCAACCTTGGTCTAACAAAGCCATTGCCACTGCCTTAGCAGGGAAAATATGACCACCGGTGCCACCGGCCATAATTAAAATACGTGGCGATTTATTTAGCTTAGTCATGGCGGCCACCACTAACGGCCTGTCGGCCTTTTAAGCGGGTTTCAAAATCAATTCGTAGCAATAATGCTGCGGCAGTTAGCATAACAATTAAGCTACTGCCCCCAGAGCTCACGAAAGGTAAAGTTAAGCCCTTTGTTGGCAAGGCACCGGTAGCAACGCCTATATTGACAGCAGATTGAAAACCAATCCAAATAGCCAAGGCATAAGCTAAAAAGCCATGAAAACTCATGTTTTTGGCTAAAGCACGCTGGCCCATGCGTAAAGCCCGATAAACTAATGTAAACAATAAGGCGACTAATATAGTTACGCCAACAAAACCGGTTTCCTCGGCAATAACCGATAAAATAAAGTCGGTATGCGCTTCAGGTAAGTATTCTAGTTTTAAAATACTATTGCCTAACCCTTGGCCAAACCAGCTGCCACGGCCAAATGCCATTAATGACTGAGTTAATTGATAACCGCTACCAAAAGGATCGGCCCAAGGGTCAAGAAAAGCCGTTACCCGTTTCCAGCGATACTCACTGTAAAAAATTAATGCCGCTATTAATAATAATCCTGTCATCATTAATAAAATGAATTGCCAAATTCTAGCGCCAGCTAAAAATAGCAAGGCAACTGTAGTAGCAAACATCACAATAACTGTGCCTAAGTCAGGCTGCATTAATAACAAACCGGCAAACACAATTAGCACCACTAGGGGTTTAAAGAAGCCTTTAAAGTTCTCTCTTACTTCTTCATGACGACGGACTAGATAACTAGATAAATAAACAAAGAAGAATAATTTAGCCGGTTCAGCAGCTTGAATACCAATAGGGCCTAAAGATAACCAACGAGTACTACCGTTGACGTTCTTACCTATTAGCAATACCGCCACTAATAAGGCTAAACCAGCAATAAGTAATAACATATTGCTGTTATGCCACCATTGCACAGGCACAGACAAGACAACAATAGATGCACCCAAGCCAATACCAATATAAATAATATGACGAATGGTAAAATGTAACTCATTATCATATAACCGCGATGCCACCGGCACTGAGGCACTGGTTACCATGACCAAACCAAAGCAAAGAATAACCATTAGTAACATCAGAAAAAGCTTGTCGTAAGGCGATGCATCTTCGGCATGCCACCACTGAGCTAGGCTATCTAATGGGTTTTGCCAAATAGAAAGTGCTAATTGCTTCATAACACCTCCGTCTTAACCGCTTGGCAAAACAGGTCGCCGCGCTCTGCATAGCTTGCAAACATATCTAAACTAGCGCATGCAGGTGACAGCAACACCATATCACCCGGCTTGGCAATTTTAGCCGCAGCTGCTACCGCCTCAGCTAAGCTTTCAACCTCTATGCTATTGTTTATTAAAGCCGCTATAGCTGGGCCATCTTTACCTAAGGTAATTAACTGCTGCACATCACGCTGTAAAATGGGTTGCAGCTCTGACATATCAGCCCCTTTACCATCACCACCGGCAATTAAGATTAAATTACCTTTAATACCCGGCTTTAAACCGGCAATAGCGGCTAAGGTTGCGCCAATATTGGTAGCTTTAGAGTCATTTACCCAGGTTATATCATTATGTTTTAACACTAGCTCGCAGCGATGCGCTAAAGGCGTAAAGTGTTGCAAAGCAGCAATAATGCCTGCTCGGTTAGCGCCGGCAGTTAAGGCTAAAGCTGCCGCAACAAGGGCATTAAACTGATTATGCGCCCCAAATAAGCTCATTTTCGCCACAGGCATCAAGGCTTCACCGGCTAGACTCAACCAAGTCTCACCTTGTACTTGAACCAAGCCATAGCTAGCATTTGCTAAGCACACGCCTAAGGTTTTTTTAGCATCTTGAGGCGAAGTAGCTGCATCATCTAAATTAAATACCGCTAACTCTGTTTGTTGAAACACTTTTTGCTTTGACGCTGCATAAGCCGCCATAGTTGAGTACCGATCTAAATGATCAGCGCTGACATTTAATAAGCAGCTGGCCACACTATGTAACGATTTGGTGGTATCAAGCTGGAAGCTAGATAATTCAAGCACAAAAACATCAATATCTTGCTGCTTAATAGCATCTAGCACCGGCAGGCCAATATTGCCTGCCGCTAAGGCCTTAATGCCACTTTGTTGCAGCATGGCTTCAACTAACTTAGTTACAGTAGACTTACCGTTAGAGCCGGTAATAGCAATAATGGGTTTCTGACAAAAGCGGGCAAATAACTCAACATCACCAACAAGCTCAACACCCTGAGCCACAGCAAAACGAATAGCTGGATGGCTAGGCGCTAAACCTGGGCTTAGCACTATCATATCCATCTTAGCTAAACGGTTTGCATCTAGCTGGCCTAAATAAATACCGTCTACTTTATCTGGCGCTATTTGCTCAATAGCGGCCGGCTTAATACGGCTATCCATTAAGACAGGTTTAATGCCTAAGCTTTGTAAAAAGCGCACAGTCGCCAGACCTGAAAGGCCTAACCCGACTACTGCAATCCGCTTTTTAGCTAAACTTTGCATCATTTGTTATCTCAACTTTAAGGTGGCTAAGCCAACCAATACAAACATGATGGATAAGATCCAAAAACGAACAATTACCCGAGGCTCTGGCCAGCCTTTTAATTCATAGTGATGATGAATAGGTGCCATACGGAAAATTCGCTGGCCACGCAGCTTGTAAGAGCCCACTTGTAAAATAACCGACAGCGTTTCCATAACGAAAACACCCCCCATAATAAACAGCACTATTTCTTGGCGAACTAAAATAGCAATCACGCCCAGCACAGCACCTAAAGCTAATGAGCCAACATCGCCCATAAAAACTTGCGCTGGGTAAGTGTTAAACCATAAGAAACCTAAGCCCGCACCAATTAAGCCAGCACATAGCACCACTAGCTCACTGGCATGGGGTAAGTACGGAATATTTAAATAAGCAGAAAAGTTTACATTACCGCTAACATAGGCAATAAGGGCAAATGCAGAGGCAACCATAATAGTAGGCACTATAGCTAAGCCATCTAAGCCATCGGTTAAATTAACTGCATTACTAGTACCAACGATAACAAAGTAGCTAAGGGCGATAAATAAGACACCTAATTGCGGCATAACATCTTTAAAGAACGGCACTAATAATGCAGTTTCAGCTGGACGTTCTGCCGTGAGATATAAGAAAAATGCCGTCATAATGGCAAAAACAGATTGCCAAAAGTATTTCCAGCGCGCAATAAGCCCATTGGGATCTTTGCGGATCACTTTGCGGTAATCATCAATAAAGCCCACAGTACCAAAACTAACTAAAACAAATAACACAACCCAAACATATTTATTGCTTAAATTAGCCCACAATAAGGTACTTATTAATACCGACAATAAGATTAAGATCCCGCCCATGGTAGGCGTTCCACGTTTAGAAAAGTGACTTTCAGGGCCGTCATTACGCACAATTTGACCAATTTGCATTTTTTGCAAATAAGCAATTAATTTAGGACCGAAATATAAGCTAATTAGCAAGGAGGTTAAAATGCCTAAAATAGCTCTAAAGGTTAGATAACTAAAGACGTTAAACGCATTAAAATATTGAGTTAAGTACTCGGCTAACCAAACTAGCATGGGTTATTCTCCTGCTGACAACTTTCTAGCAAGTCTTGCACAACTAACTCCATCTTCGCGCTACGCGAACCTTTCACTAGTAGGGTGACTTTTTGCTGTTCATTAATAATAGCGAGCAAGGCTGTAACAAGCGCTTGTCGCGAACTAAAGTGAGCGCCTTGTTGCTGAAACAAGTCACTGGCACTGCTTGATAGCACACCTAGAGTGAACAACAAATTAATACCGGCATTTTTTGCATATAAACCGACTTCTTCATGATATAAGCGCGCATCTTCACCTAGCTCTCCCATATCACCTAATACTAATACTCGTTGGCCAGCATAAGATGCCAATAAGTCGATAGCAGCTTTTACTGACTCAACATTAGCATTGTAGCTATCATCAATAATGCAAACATCCGCTGTTAGCTGCATAATATTAGTGCGCCCTTTTACCTGCGCTATATTCGCTAAACCCAATTGCACATCGGTCAGGCTTGCGCCTAAGCTGATACAAGCGGCGGCTGCAGCTAAAGCATTATTGATATTATGCTTGCCAGGCAAGGATAGCCGTATTGCGATTTCCCCTTGCGGACAATGCAGCATAAAGCGAGCACAACCGTCGCTTGCTAGCGCAATCTCACTTGCATAATAGTCAGTAACTTTACTGCTTGAGAACTGTAATACCTGCTTAGTTGTCAGCTTTTGCCGCCACACTGGTGTAAATTCACTATCGGCAGGAATAATGGCTACACCTTTTGCTGATAATCCTTGAAAAATTTCAGCCTTAGCCGTTGCCACACCAGCAATGCTGCCAAAACCTTCTAAATGTGATGCCGCTACATTCGTAATAATGGCAACATCTGGCTTAGCCAGCTGTGTTGTATAAGCAATTTCACCTTGATGATTTGCCCCTAGCTCTAGTACAGCGAATTTGTGCTGTTCATTAAGTGCTAATAAGGTTAAAGGCAAACCAATGTCGTTATTAAAGTTACCCTTAGTGGCCAGCACCTCGCCTTTACGACTTAAAATGGCTGCCATCATCTCTTTTACTGTGGTTTTACCTGCACTGCCGGTAACCGCAACAGAAGGTAAATTTAGTTGTGCTTTTACCGCTGCCCCTAACTTGCCCAGCGCAAGGCGGCTGTCAGAAACAATAATTTGGCTAATATCGACATTAACGGCGCGCTCAACAATTACCGCTGCGCCACCTTGGGCTTTAACATCAGCGACAAAGTTGGCGCCATCAAAATTAGGACCGGTTAAAGCAATAAATAACTGCCCTTGGGTAATATTGCGGCTATCGGTACTTACGCTAGTGATCTGCTGATCAGCCCCGACTAAACGGCCATCTACAATCTGTGCAATCTGTTGGCAACTTAAGCTAATCATACTGATAACTCCGTAACCAATTGCTGTACGTAAGCCCGCTCATCGTAATTTAACTGTTGCTGACCAATTATTTGTACTGTTTCATGGCCTTTACCAGCAATAAGCACAATATCATCAGGCTGCGCTGTCGTTAGCGCTAACTTAATTGCCGCTTGCCGATTAGGCTCTATTTGATAAGAAGCATCAGCACTGATACCCGCGGCTATATCTTGGCAAATGCTTAAAGCATCTTCACTGCGCGGATTATCAGCAGTAATAATAATGTGATCAGCATATTTTTCGGCCGCTTGGCCCATTAATGGCCGCTTGCCTTTATCTCTATCGCCACCACAACCAAACACGCACCAAATATGGCTGCTGCTATGCATTTTTAACGACACTAAAGCTTGTTCAAGTGCATCTGGGGTATGGGCATAATCAATAACAGCAGTAAATTCATTGTCACAAACAAACTGCTCCATGCGCCCAGGTACAGCAGTTAATTGCTCAGCAGCTTTAACTAAAGTAGCTAAGTCATAACCCAAAGATTGCATACTTGCGATTGCAGCAAGAACATTTTGAATATTAAATTCACCCAATAAAGGTAGCCGCAGGCTGTGTCTTTCATCTTTACTACTGATAATAAATGTAAAACCAGTAGGCGTAGCAACTACATCGGAATAAGCTAAAAAGCGTTTAAAACCACGGCATTGCTCAGGAGTGCCATACACAATGCAAGGCAGGTTAACTTTATTTGCTAACTGGTGACCAAATTCATCGCCGACATTGATAACGGCGGCTTGGCACATTGCAGAGTCAAATAGCAATGCTTTTGCAGCACCATATTCTGCCATTGAGCCGTGATAATCTAAGTGATCACGGGTTAAATTCGTAAATACTGCAACATTAAATTGAATACCGGCTAAGCGCTGCTGGGCTAAGGCATGAGAAGAAACTTCCAGCGCCACTAAGTCCGCTTGCTTAGCCTTGGCTTGAGCTAATATAGCTTGAATATCAACAAAGTGAGGTGTGGTATTAGCTAAAGGTGTTAACTGATTAAAGTCACCGTAACCTAAGGTACCAATAACCTGTGCCTTGCGTTTTAACTGCTGTGCCAATTGGTTAATAAAAAATGCCGTGCTTGATTTACCGTTGGTGCCGGTAATGCCGACTAAAGTCATCTCTGCTGCTGGTGTCTGATAAAAGCGGGCAGCCAAGGCCGGTAACTGCTGCATTAGCTGAGGTAGAACTAATACACGAGCGTCTTCATAGTGGCCGCTATCGGTTAATACTAAGGCTGCGCCATTTTTTAACGCTTGCTCTATATAATCTTTACCATGTTGGCTAACACCCGGAATGGCTAAAAACACATCTTTGCTTTGTACATAACGGCTATCTAGCTGCAACGTATTAACGAGAATATCGTCTGTAAGTGGGTAAACCTGCTCCAACCATTCTTTGGCATTAACCCGCATTGCGACCTCCACTAACAGAGACACGAACTTGCTCACCAGCATCAGGCGCTAAATTCAACAATTGCATTGAGGCACCCATAATTTTTGCAAAAACAGGGGCTGCAATTTCACCACCATGATAAAAATCACCAGCGGGTTCATTAATCACCACAACACAGGCTAAACGTGGCTGTGAAATAGGGCCAACACCCGCAAATGAGGCCACATAATCCTCACCATAGCCGCCGGCAATCGCTTTTCGCGCGGTACCTGTTTTACCACCAACACGATAACCTCTAACTTGGGCTTTGGTAGCTGTTCCGCCTGGTAATACATTTGCTTCCATCATCTCTAACATAGCTAATGCATTTTGATGGCTAAGAACTTGTTCACCCGGTAACGGCTGATCTAATTTTAAAATGCTAAGCGGTCTGCTAATACCACCGTTAGCCATAGTGGCATAGGTACGCGCCAGCTGAGCTGCTGTAACTGATAAGCCATAACCAAAAGATAAGGTAGCGCGTTCAAAGTCAGACCAACGATGGCGGTGACTTAGCATACCGCTACTTTCGCCATTTAAACCTAAACCGGTATCAATACCTAAGCCCATGTTGGCGTATAAGTTCAACACATGCTCAACAGGCATAGAAAGCACTAATTTACTGACGCCGACATTACTTGAACGACGAATAATACCGGTTAAATCTAGCTGCTTATTATTTACACCATCTCGTACCCAACTACCGCCAACCCGCATATAGCCAGGGCTAGTATCTACTATAGAGTCTAAGCTTGTCGCACCAAACTCTAAGGCACTTAATACCGCTAATGGCTTCATTGTAGAGCCAGGCTCAAAAGTATCAGTGATAGCACGATTTCTAAATAAATAGGCCGGTGTATTGCGTCTATTGTTGGGGTTAAAAGAAGGGCTGTTGACCATAGCCAGCACTTCCCCTGTATGCACATCAACCACCATGGCTGAGCCTGACGTTGCACCATAAGATAAAACAGCAGACTTTAACTCTCTATAAGCAACTGACTGAATACGCTGATCGATACTTAACTGTAAGTTACTCGCTTTCTCTGCTTGCTCGCGCTCTATTACTTCAATTTCGCGGCCTTTAGCATCTTTGCGAAAAACCTTACGCCCCTCTGTGCCAGTTAAATAGTCATTAAACCGCTTTTCAATGCCCTCTAAACCAACATCATCAACGTTAGTAAAGCCGACAAGTTGGCCGGTTACTTCACCAGCAGGATAATAACGACGTGACTCTTCGCGAAAAAAGATACCTGGTACTTTTAGTTGCTTTACGTAGCCGGCAACAGCAGGATTAACCTGGCGTTGTAAATAGACAAAACGACGCTGGGTATTACTACCAATTTTATTTAGCAATTCAGCAGGCGTAAGCTGCAAAATATCCGCTAGCGCATGCCATCGACGCTCATCGGCTGCAGCATTTTTTTCGATAACAATTTTCGGATCGGCCCAAATAGCTTCAACCGGTACGCTTACCGCTAATTCTTCGCCATTACGATCTAAAATCATACCGCGCATAACAGTGTCAGATTCAACCCGTAAACTGCGCATATCGCCTTGATTTATTAGCATATCAGGCTCAATAACTTGCAACCAAGCGGCCCTTGCTACTAAAGCAAAAAACACCAGCGTAATCAGCCCCATTACTAACGCAAAACGCCAGCTTAATACTGACGGTGTGGTTCTGGCTTTAGCCTGTGGTGCTTTTTTGTTTCTACTCATGGCATTGTCACCGAAATGTCTTGAGCTCCACTGGGGCGAATCATATTTAAGCGCTGCCTTGCGATATCCTCTACCCGGCTATGCTCTGACAAAGCCCGCTGCTCTAACAGCAGGTTTCGCCATTCAATATCTAACTGATCACGTTGGTGATACATTTTATCTTGGCTAGTAATTAACTGCCGATTAAGATGAGAGAAATGCACTATCACTAATGCCGTAATAATACAGGCCACTAATAGAACCAAGGCAAACTTCTGTTGCCATAATTGCTGACCAATAATATGCGGTAAACTAAGGCTACTCATGGGCTTGCCTTTGGGCGATACGTAATACGGCGCTTCGCGCACGCGGATTAGCCGCTAACTCGGCATCTGAAGCTTTAATTGCTTTACCCACTAAGCTTAACTCGGTACGTTGCTGCATTTGCGCATTAGTCAGTGGGATACCACGAGGGACAGGTTCACCTTTAGCAAAGCGACGCATAAACTGCTTAACTAAGCGATCTTCTAATGAATGAAAGCTAATAACTACTAAACGGCCGCCCGGTTTTAATACTTTAAGCGCCGCATGTAATGCCTGATTAACTTGCTCTAGCTCACTATTAATATAAATACGAATAGCTTGAAAACTGCGGGTGGCAGGGTGCTTTTTCTCTTTGTTGCTTTTCGGTACGCTATCACTAATTAGCTTGGCCAGGTCAGCAGTACGGGTAAACGGTGTTTCAACGCGAGCTGCAACAATAGCTTGGGCAATACGCCAAGCAAAACGCTCTTCGCCGTATTCTCTTAAGACAAAACTGATATCTTCAACATCAGCTTGCGCTAACCAGTCTGCGGCGCTAATACCGCTTGTCGGATCCATTCGCATATCTAATGGACCATCACGCATAAAACTAAAACCGCGATCAGCATCATCTAACTGCGGTGAAGAAACCCCTAGATCTAATAAGATGCCGTCAACTTTGCCCACGATATTTTGCTGCTGTGCAATATCGGCTAAAGCAGAAAAGGCGCTATGAGTAATATGAAAACGACTATCTTCTTTAAAGGCTTCTGCAGTAGCTATAGCCGCAGGATCGCGATCGATAGCGTATAAACGGCCTTGCGGTCCAAGTTGGCTTAAAATAACACGACTATGCCCACCACGGCCAAAAGTGCCGTCAAGATAGCAACCGTCAGGCTTAATGGCTAAGCCTTGAATTGCTTCTTCTAGTAGTACTGATATATGGGCTGAAGTCGTCATTTACAGTGAAAAGTCCTGTAATCTTTCTGATAACTCAACATCACCGGCTTGAGCTTGCTCTAATGCTATATCTTCTGCAGCACGCTCTAACCAGGCCGTTTCGTCCCAGATTTCAAATTTATTAAGTTGGCCAACTAAACGAATATTCTTATTTAGTCCGGCATGATTTCGTAATAAAGCAGGCACTAAAATACGGCCATTTTTATCCATTTCACAATCTGTAGCATGGCCTAATAGCAAACGCTGTAAGCGCCGCGCTTTAGGGTCAATATTGGATAATTTATTTAATTTATCTTCAATAATTTCCCATTCTGGCAATGGATAAAGCAACAAACAGTTATCGTGTAAATCAATGGTACAAATTAAATGGCCCTGACAATCAGACAGCAAGGTTTCCCGATAGCGTGCGGGTAGCGCTAATCGTCCTTTTACATCTAATGTCAATGTAAACGAGCCACGAAACATTAAGTTACCTGCATTATTTACGGTTAACTCATCATCGGGTTTTGCTATCAAACAACTGCTTGATCCACAATTACCCACAATTCTCCACGAACATACAGTTTAGGGTGCAGCTTTGTCTATTGTCAAGGTAAAAACCCTACAGATAGTCGGATAACGAAGTCAGTAGAAATAAGCGTTATAGCGAGGTTAATTTTTTGGTGGAAAAAAGTGGGGGCATACAGCCACTTAAGCCAGTACGCATCTGAAACAGTACCAAAGTAAAAGCCGCCGTTATGACTAACGGCGGCTTTATTAAAGAGGTGTGAGTTAGCTTTTAAGCCGGGTTCTGTGCTCTGTTGCCAGAGTAGCAATCATTCCTCTAGGACTTAGGTCACCCTAAGCCTCAAGCAATCTACCCGCTCTCAACGCGGGCCGCGCCAAAGAGAGCCTATTTGATCTTGCTCCGGGTGGAGTTTACCGTGCCACGAACTGTTACCAGTCGCGCGGTGCGCTCTTACCGCACCCTTTCACCCTTACCTGATCTCAGACTTTTCGAAAAAAGCCGAGCCATCGGCGGTATACTCTCTGTTGCACTAGTCGTAGGCTCGCGCCCCCCAGGCGTTACCTGGCACCCTGCCCTGTGGAGCCCGGACTTTCCTCCCCTTGCTTACGCAAGCAGCGATTGCCTTAGCCAACTCACGGCGCGATTATACCTGATTTACTGCTCAGTACCAGCCCAATGCAAGGCGAGTTTATATAAAGCGTTTTTCTTCTCATCATGAATTTGGGCAGTTAAAGCGGCCGCTTTTTTTAATGGCATTTCAGCGAGTAATAATTGCAGCGTTTTTTGCGCCGCTTCACTGATATCACCGTCTGGCTTAGGTGTTGGTGCTATCATTAACACCATTTCACCCTGACAACGCTGCGGATCAGCTTCCAACCACGATGTAATTTGCTCAGCAGTACCATACTCAAGGTGCTCAAAGGTTTTAGTTAATTCTTTGGCTAGCACTAGCTCGCGTTTAGGCCCAAACACCTGTGCGACATCTTGTAAAGTAGCTTTAATTCGCCGAGCAGTATCATAACAAATAATAGTACCAACACCATTAGGCACAGCAGCAAGTTGCGATTGTCGCTGTAAGCTTTTTGGCAATAAAAAACCGATAAAGTGAAATTTATCAGTAGGTAAGCCTGCCGCGCATAAGGCCGTAATCAAAGCGCAAGGACCAGGAATAGGAATAACCCTCACCCCTGCTTCTCTACACTGGCGTACTAAACTATAACCCGGATCACTTATTAAAGGTGTGCCAGCATCTGACACTAGAGCTACTGATTCACCGGCTAAGCATTTATCTATAATACTGGCTGCTCGCTGCTTTTCGTTATGATCATGTAGCGCTATAGTACGTGCTGATATCGCCAAATGCTGTAATAAGCGCCCAGTATGGCGAGTATCTTCAGCAGCTATCCACTGCACTTGCTGTAAAGTGGTAATCGCACGCTGACTAATATCGTCTAAATTACCAATTGGCGTTGCTACTACATATAAAGAACCGGTTTCTGTGATCATTTTGTATTATATATCGCTATTTATTTGAGCTTACCCGACAGTGCCAGTAAGATAAGACTATTATTTTACTATTATCTGGCTGTTGTCTAACTATGGTACTGCGCATTGTGAATTCCAGCAAATTAAAGACGTTGTTTTTTATTGGCCTTAGCGGCATACTTTTTGGCTGTACTCCCAGTAGCACGCTTACTGACTCTGAACAAAAAGAACGAGAAACCAACCAAGCTACTCCCCCCACAGTAGACAGCCTTACTGCACGCCAACACTATAGCTTAGCGGCTAATTATCAGGGCGAGCCTCAACATTATCATTTATTAAAAGCAGCAAGGTTAGCCATTACTGAGCAAGACTATTTGCTTGCCTTAGCAATTAGTGAAAGTTTAAAACATAGTCCCTACCCTTTGATTCAACAGCAAAACAAGCTGCTTTTATTACAAGCTTACATTGCAACCGACCAGCAGCAAGGTCTAGCACTTTTATTAAAGGAAACTAAATTAGACCAAGTACATGCCAAAGATAGAGCTTCTTATCTATGGTTTAGCAGTCAATACTTTAGTAAAGAGCAACGCCATTTGGCCGCGAGCCGAAATTTACTATTATTAGCTGATTACCCTAATAGCCAAAGCGAGTTTCCTGAATACCCCGCTTTATTGTGGCAAAACCTAACCGCGTTAACAGATAGCCAATTACAAAACCTGCAACAGCAAGCAAATAAAGTCGCTAATAGCTGGCTAGCATTAACTAATTTAAGCCGTAGCTATATTGGCCAGCCTGAACAACTACAGCAAGCATATGCTGATTGGCAGCTAGCTAACCCATGGATGCCCGACACCGCTGCCATGCCATTAGCTGTACAACAATTGCTGTTGTTACAACCTTTTAATCCGCAAAAAATTGCAGTGTTATTGCCGCTAAAAGGACAATTCCGCCAGCATGCTCAAGCTATTCAGTACGGGATTTTATCTGCAGCAACTAAAGATAATAGCAAAGAAATTATCTTTATTGATAGCCAACAAACCCCTGAGCAATTAATAGAAAAATTAACCTTTGAACAAGTAGATTTTGTTATCGGCCCTTTATTAAAAGGGCAAGTCGATACTATTAGCCAACAAGCCCAATGGACCTGGCCGACACTATTTTTAAATAGCTTAGATATAACTACGGCAAAACGTGACAATCAATTTTTCTTTGCTTTGAGCATGGAAGATGAAGCGCAACAAACTGCTTTGTTATTTGAGCAAAAAAATTATCAACAACCGGTCGTTATCAGTGCAACAAATAATATCAGCCTGCGCATGCAACAGCAGTTCTCTCAATCATGGCAGCAACTAGGCCACCAAGCACCACAGCTTTATCAGTTTAATGACAAAGCTGATTTAGATGCCTTAATTAACCAACTATTAGAAACTGAGCAAAGTAAGCTTAGAGTTCAACAAATAGATACCCTAGTCCCCGTCAAAATGCATAGTGATACCCATAGTCGCTTAGATATTGACGCTATATACTTAATTGCTGATCCAGTGCAAACCCAGCTATTCAAGCCATTTGTTGATGTATCGGTTAGTGAAACAGCCCCTAAAATCCCCGTTTATGCCAGCTCTCGCAGCCATAGCACTGCCTTAGATAAAACCGAGCAAAGAGACTTAAATGGTTTAACTTTTACCGAAATGCCATGGATGTTACCGGTAAAAACGGACATGCCGATCCGGGATGAATATCAACAGTTATTCTCAACCGAAGATGAGAGCTTACAACGTTTGTATGCCATGGGGTTTGATGCTTATCGCTTAATTGGCAGTTTACGCCAACAGCAACAATTAAACGCTATTGTCTTCTCTGGTCTAACGGGGCAGTTGCGCTTAAACCCTAATGGCAGTATCGTCCGCCAGCTTAGCTGGGGCAAATACCACAATAATCGCTTAATTGCTGTTCAAGAGCCGTAATTAATTATGAATAATCGCGGCCAACAGTTTGAATTGCTTGCTCTTGCTTACCTAGAGCAGCAAGGCTTGCGCTTAATCGAACAAAATTATTTATGCAAAATGGGCGAAATTGATTTGATAATGCAACACGATAAGCATTTGGTTTTTATCGAAGTAAAATATCGTGCTAGTAATGCCTATGGTGGTGCAGCTGCAGCTGTAACACCGGCTAAACAGAAAAAGCTAACACGCACGGCAAAGTGGTATCTACAACAACATAAATTAAACAACGTCGCTTGTCGTTTTGATGTGGTTGCCATAGAAGGCCATGAGCCCTACCAATATCAATGGCTGCGCAATGCCATTAACTAGCCACCTCTAATAAAAGACGGGTTATAACAGGATTTACATATGCAAGAACATATTCGTCAGCTATTTAGCGAGAATATCCAAACCATGATCGCCAGCGGTGAAAGCTTAGCCGAACCATTAGAAAACGCAGCTTTTGTGATGGTAAATAGTTTGATTAATGGCGGTAAAATCGTTTGCTGTGGTGAAGGCTCTACTGCTGCATTAGCAAACCATATGTGTGCTTTACTGCTGGATCAATTTGAAACTGAGCGCCCTTGCTTACCCGCTGTTGCTCTACAACCTCACCATGCGGGTTTACACTACAACCCGCAGCATGATAACGACTATTTAGCTAGACAAATTAAAGCGCTGGGTCAAGCAGATGACGTCTTGTTAGTCATTTCACTTACTAGCTCGGAACCTAGCTTAATAAAAGCAGTCGAAGCTGCATTAACGAATGATATGAAAATTATTGCACTGACAGTGGATAACAGTGGCGAGCTGTCAGGACTACTTAACCAGCAAGATATTGAGTTAAAAGTCCCGCCACATCGCAGAGCACGTATTTTTGAATGTTATACATTTTTAGTTCATAGCCTATGTGAGCTAACTGATATGACACTTTTTCCGCAATAGGGAGCCTTATGAACCGAACCAAAATACTTAGCACTTGTTTAATGTTGGCATTATTACAAGGTTGCGCAGCCGCTGTGGTAGCTGGAGGGGCAACAGCCGTGACGTCGGCCAATGACAGACGCACCTTAGGGGCTCAGATAGACGATAAAAATGTCGTGCTTAAGGCGCAACGTGCCTTAGCCGACAACCCTGCTACAGCTAATGGCAGTAATATTAATGTGACTAGTTATAACGGCATTTTATTACTTACTGGCCAAACTGACAGCGAACAAGTTAAACAGCAAGCTACTGAAACTTTACAAAAAATTGATGGCGTACGTAGCGTACAGAATCAAATTCGTTTAAGTAGTAATACCTCTATGACAACCCGCACTCACGACAGCTGGATTTCAACTAAAGTAAAATCACAACTTCTAGCAGATAAACAAGTTAGCGGCTTAAACATTAAAGTGGTAACAGAAAACGCGGAAGTGTTTTTAATGGGCTTAGTTAGCGAGCAAGAAGCCAATATTGCAGTAAATATTGCCCGTCATGTCGATGGCGTAACAAGAGTTATTAAAGCGTTTGAAATTCGCTAGCTCTAATTAGCTATCTGATCAATAGCTGTAAAGTTAATGTCATTAGCCTTACAGCTGCTTATTTTTATTTAGTTTCAGCGGTGTCTAAATATCGCCTTTAGCAAAGTCGTAGTGCCTTTAAAACTGCCGAGTGAAATTCTCGTTGTTTAAGCACTGCAACCACTACAACAGAAGCGATAATAAGTAATATAGGATGAATAAACCAACTTAACGCGGCTAATGAAAAATAGATTGACCGTAAGCCGTAGTTAAAAGAGTGACCGGCTTGATCTAACACTTTAGCCGTGCGGTTAGCGTATAATTGCTTTTCATCATCGGTCATATTTTTACCATCTGGTGCAGCACCAACAAGCACACCGCTAAAGCCGTATTGACGCAACGACCAAGTAAATTGAAAGAAAGCAAATACGTAGATAAAGGTCAAAAATAGTAGCTTTAACTGCACCCCAGCACCGGTTGCTGTAGACCACGGAACTAAATTAGTCAGCATAGCGCTAACCTGCTCGGCTGAACTCATAGCCGTTAATAAACCCGCCATAATTAATAAGCAGCTAGAAGCAAAAAACGCCACATTTCGCTCTAAAGTAGAGATTAAACCAACATCGGGCATATTATTATCGCGCGATAGCATTTTGCGCATCCAGTCTGTGCGTTTGCGGCGTAATTCATAGGATAAACAGCTTTGTACTTTGGCTCGCCGTTTAGCAAACCAGGTATAACCTATCCATAAAGAGACAAACCATGTTATCGCAATAATATCGAGTAAATCAGGCATCACAGCAGGTCCTTCCTAGAAAATAATTAAGCTCAACTCATTTAGAGTAACCAGTTATTGGCTTTGCTGTTTGCGTAATTGTTTACGTTGCCTACTTTGTTGCCAAGCATCAACAGAGTACAGCAATAAGGCAAACCAGATTAAACCAAATGTATATAACCGTTCAATGACTAAAGGCTCTTGATATAACCACACACCAAAAATAAACATTAAGCTAGGCCCTATATATTGAAAAAAGCCCATAGTTGATAACTGCAACCTTTGCGCACCCGCAATAAAGCACAGTAACGGCACTGTCGTTACAATACTTGCTGCCATTAACCAACCATTGAGTTGCCACGGATTATTAAACATATTTACCGCGTAACTATCAGCGAATTGCCACCAGTAAAATAAAGCTAAAGGTAATAGCAGTAACGACTCGATAAATAACCCTGTAATTGCATCCACCGCTAACTTCTTACGAATTAAACCATACACCGCAAAAGAACCGGCTAAACATAAGGCAATCCAAGGTAGAGAGCCAAAGGTAATCAATTGAATAACAACGCCTAAGGCAGCTAAAGCTACCGCTAACCACTGTAACTTGCGTAATTTTTCGGCTAAAAACACCATGCCAAGCAGAACATTTAATAAAGGATTAATGTAATAACCTAAACTGGCATCGAGCATATGTTTACTATTGACGGCCCAAATAAATAACCCCCAATTAGCCCCTAACAAAACAGAGCATAAAACTAAAATACTCAACTGCTTAGGTTGGCGCAATACCTGTATCACACGACGGCTCTGTTTTAGCGCCAGCACGATAATTAATAATAAAAGAAATGACCAGACAATACGGTGAACTAAAATTTCTGCCGCAGCTATGGTATCAATTTGTTTAAAATATATGGGCGCAATGCCCCACAGACTATAAGCGCTGGCAGCAAATATGCCACCAAGCTTTTGTTGTTTAGTTAACGACATCAACAGAGGCTCCGAAAGGTGAGCCTGTATTATACGCTAAAGCGGACTGCTAAAGAACCTCAGCAAAGCTAATTACCCCACCAAATAAGTACCAGTGCCTACCGCAATATGCACGCCTTGTTCATTATGTAACTCCATTCGACAAACCGCGACTTTATTACCCGTTCGAATAACGTGAGCGGAAGCAATAAAGGTATTACCACGACCAGGTCGTAAATAATCAGTACGAATATCAATCGTACTCATTTTACTCAGTCGTGCTGCGAGTTCTGCTTTATCATTAATACTAAAACGGCCCAGTGCCGTTGATACCGCCATCAGGCCACCTGCAGTATCTAATACCGAGCTAATAACGCCACCGTGAAGAATTTTCTGCATAGGATTGCCCACTAAGGTGTCTGACCAAGCAAAGCTGACTTGCACATTATCCACAGCAAAGTGGGTAACTTTTAAACCTAACAAGCAATTAAACGGCATTTGATCAAAAGCTTGGGCGATAAAGGGTAATAATTCATTATCAGACATATCTATCTTAGCGCTAGCTACTATTAAACGAATCACTCACGTTAACCCTAGATGCATTTTCTAGCAAGCATGTACTTTCTGCCATTTGTCATTACAATAGTCGCAGAATTTACTTATTGATTATGCTCTGTGACTGCTGATTTATTACCTCTGTTAAAACAAACTTTTGGTTTTTCGCAATTTCGTGATGGCCAAGCTGAAGTGATCGCAGCAACCTTGCAAGGCCGCGACAGCTTTGTGTTAATGCCTACTGGCGGTGGTAAGTCTCTATGTTATCAATTACCTGCCCTAACTTTACCTTTAGTGACTATAGTGGTTTCGCCATTAATGTCATTAATGAAAGATCAAGTTGACGCACTTAAAGCCAATGGCATATCGGCCGAATTTATTAACAGCAGCCTAAGCCGCGAACAAATAATGCAGATATTCTCTCGGCTACGCCGCGGTGAGCTTAAGCTACTCTATGTCGCGCCAGAGCGTTTATTACAACCGGCTTTTTTAAGTCGATTAGAAGATGTCGGTGTTAGTTTATTTGCAATAGATGAAGCCCACTGTATTTCACAATGGGGCCATGATTTCAGACCTGATTACATGGCATTAGCCTTATTAAAACAACGTTTTGCTAATGTACCTATTATGGCGCTGACGGCTACCGCAGATGCAGCCACACGCCATGACATTATGCAGCAATTAGGCTTGCAACAGCCATATGTGAATCAAGGCAGCTTCGATCGACCCAATATCCGTTATACCGTACAAGAAAAGTTTCATCCTTTAGAGCAAGTTATTAGTTTTTTACAACGCCAAGATGGCGCAGCTGGCATTATTTACTGTGGCTCTAGGCGCAAAGTAGACGAACTAACAGAGCAGCTATCTCTTCGTGGTTATAACGCTGCGGCATACCATGCGGGTTTAACTAGTGAACAACGCGATAAAGTACAAGACAGCTTCAAACGTGACGATTATCAACTAATCGTCGCTACTGTTGCTTTTGGCATGGGAGTAAATAAATCCAATATCCGTTTTGTTATCCATTATGAATTGCCGCGTACTATAGAGGCTTACTATCAAGAAACCGGTCGTGCCGGTCGTGATGGCGTGGCAGCTGAAGCCATGATGTTATTTGATCCTGCAGATATAGGCAGAATGAAACGCTGGTTAGATGCCGAGCCTAATCAACAGCGCGCAGAAGTCAGCTGGCAACGTTTTTTGGCTATGGCAGCCTTTGCCGAGGCCCAAACCTGCCGGCGTTTAGTGCTATTAAATTATTTTGGCGAAGCAAGACAACAGCCTTGTGGCAACTGCGATACTTGCTTAAACCCACCGCAACAATTTGATGGCTTAGAATTAGCACAAAAAGCCTTATCTTGTGTGTATCGTGTCGGCCAGCGTTTTGGCATGCACCATGTTATTGATGTATTACGAGGCAGCCAAAGCCAAAAAATTATTGAACTAGAACATGACAAATTATCCACCTGGGGCATAGGCAAAGATCAAACCCATGACTACTGGCTAAGCATATTGCGCCAGCTAATCCACTTTGGCTTATTACAACAAGATATCACGGCACATTCAGTGTTAAAACTGCAACCTGCGGCACGTTCAATTTTACGTGGAGAAATGGCGCTATCTTTAGCAAAACCAAGAATTGAAGCTAGTAAGCGCGAGCCTGAGCGCTTAATAAAACAACATTATGACCGAGCACTTTTTGCTAAATTAAGGGCGCTGCGTAAACATATTTCAGCCCGAGACGATGTAGCACCTTTTGTTGTATTTAGTGATGCAACTTTAATAGATATGTGTCAAAAACTGCCAACAGATAATACTAGTATGCTTGCAGTAACAGGGGTTGGCCAAACAAAACTTGCCCGTTATGGCGCAGATTTTATTGATGAAATTTGTGACTTCTTAGCCAACGACAATCAACCATTAGCCGGTAAACTAGCAAAATAAGCCGCTAAATTTTTTATATCCTGGTCAGATAATCCCATTACCATAGGTGACATAATGGCATTTTTACGCTCGCCATTGCGGTAGGCCTTAATAGCATTTTCTAAGTATTGCTGTTTTTGACCTGCTAAATTTGGGTAAATGGCGATAGTTGATATGCCATTATTACCATGACAAGCACTACATAACCCCGCTTTACTTTTGCCGGCATTAATATCATCAGCAACAACATTGAACGAGGTTAAAATAAAAACACACACCCCTAGACAGAATCGCAACATCATTAACTTCCTTTGACAAGAAACAATAAGTAAACACCTAAATCGAAGAAGACTCAAATTTTATTTACTTATGAATATAAAGTATCTAACTTTAAATAATGTTGCCCTCAGATGTTCATTAAGCTATGTTACTGTTTAAAAAAGACCATTTCCCTTATTGTTATAAAATATCTTATAAGAGGCTGCTTTGAAAGTGTGTTTTAGGCTGCTATTAATCTATGTCTTCTTGTTTACCTCTCCTTTATTCGCATTGCAGATTGAAGTTAATCAGCTGAATAAAAACAGCGAATCTAACCTAACCTTAAACCAACTTTATTTTCAAATTACAGATGCTAACGTTAAATTAGATGATTTATTAGCTTCAACCACAGCCCATCATCAATTTCAGCCCGTCACAAAAAAACAGCAAGTGCAATTCAAGGAAAAACAAGCTGTATGGTTCCATGCTTCAATAATTAATACTCAGTTTCATACCATTACCCCTATTTTAGAATATCATTTCCCTCCGGCTGATCTGGTTGAGATTTACCAAGTTAATCGCCAAAGCCAAGACATTAAATTACTTGGTAGGGCTGGAAATAATTTACCTTTTTACGAACGAAGTCTGCCTTACCGCAGCTATGCGGTTAATTTAACCTTAGCCCGTGGTGAGCAAATAGATGTTTACATAAAAGTACAAGATGCAGCTATAGTGCCGAGTAATATTCGCATCTGGCAACCTAACGCTTTTATTGACTATCAACAACAAACTGCCATGTTCGATGGTATTCTACAAGGTGTAATGTGGTTATTAGCCTTCTATAACCTACTATTGCTGTATCAAACCAGAGATAAATTATACTTATACAACACAGGCTTCTTTATTTGTTTTTCTCTCACCTTTGCTGTTCTAAATGGGATGGCATTTGCAGCCTTGTGGCCGAATCATCCCGAAATAAATCAAGCCACGTTATACTTAAGTACAGGCGCAACCTTGTTGATGTTTAATTTAGCCATTCGTCATGCGTTACGACGTTATTTAACCGGTTTTTGGCGTTGGTGTAATATTGCTAGCAGCCTAGCTGCACTCACTTTATTATTTAGTCCGCTTTATGCAAGTGGCGAACTGAAACTGCTACTGTTATTTAGCTGTATCGGCTGGATATTAATTAGCAATTTCTTTTTAGCTTTGCGTTTAATCAACGCCGGTAAACATCAATCGAAACGTTTTATTTGGATTTCTATTCTTACTGCCCTCAGCGCGGCTTTACTTACAGCAACCCAAGCAGGTTACCTTAATAATATTTTAAATTGGCCCTACTTACTGCTAGCCGTTATTTTGTTTAGCTTAGCGCTAACCAGTTTTAATCTGCAAAGACTCACAAAAAATCAATCCATTAGTCAGTTAACTGCCGAAGTCAAAGAGCTACAGCAATACCATGATATATTTCACAATGCTGTTGAAGGCTTATTTATCACAACTTTAGATGGCCAGCTTATTAATGCCAATGCTGCTTTAATCAGTATTTTAGGTTATGACTCTTTAGCTAGCCTGAAAAAAGCAACCGAAAAAAAAGGCATGAGCATCTTTTATACTGAAGAGCAACAGCGAGCAGAAGTTGTGGCGCAATTACAAACAGGATATAGCCGTAACTTTGAAATGCCTGCGCTACGTGGTGATGGCTCAACTTTTTGGGGTTTGATGTCTGCACGTTTATCAAAGGCACCTAATAGTAATAGCAATATTATTCATGGCTCAGTTATCGATATTACCGATAAGAAACACGCCTATGAGCAGTTGAATTATTTAGCCAATCACGATCCTTTAACCGCACTATTCAATCGGCATTATTTTGAACAGCAAATTTCTAATCTATTAACCTCATCGTCAAAAGCGACTCACTGCGTACTCTTTGTTGATATAGATCAATTTAGGCTGATCAATAGTAGCTGTGACCACAATGCAGGCGATGCATTACTGAAACAGGTTAGTGATTTATTTAAACAGCATCTAAATAGCCGCTACACCCTAGCTCGATTAGATGGCGATGAATTTGGTGTTTTATTGGCCAACAAAACCATAAAAGAAGCTTATGCTTTAGCCTACCGCTTACTGGATGCAATAAAAGAATTTAGGTTTATTTGGCAGGATAATATTTTTATCGTTAGCCTAGGTATAGGCATAACCGAAACCTTAATTAATGATGTTAACCCAGATGCCGTTATCAAGCGAGCTGGTGCAGCTTGTACTATTGCTAAGCAAAAGGGTCAAAATAGAATTCAGCTTTATGACGCCAATGATCAAGATACGCAGCGGCACCAAAATGAAATAAACTGGGTTTCTCAATTACGCCATGCTGTTGAATTTGATCAGTTTGTGCTGTACCAGCAAATAATCAAGCCCATATCGGCAGTGGAGCAAGGCTTACATTACGAAATTTTATTACGATTACGGACCGAAGATAATAATATCATTGGTCCAGATAGCTTTATGAGCTCAGCAGAGCGTTATGGCTTAATGCCATTAATTGATCGTTGGGTTATTAAACAATATTTCCACTGGCTGCAACAACATCCAGCTCATTTAAAACAATTAAGCAAATGCTGTATAAACTTATCAGGGAGCTCGTTGATCGATGCTAACTTTAAACAGGATGTGCAAACGCTATTCCATGATTATAATATTGCTTACTCATTAATTTGTTTTGAAATTACAGAAACAGTAGCTATAGTAAATTTACAAAACACTGTTGATTTTATAAATCATTTCCGCAAAAAAGGCTGTCAATTTTCACTTGATGATTTTGGTAGTGGTTTTTCATCTTATGGTTACTTAAAAAACTTTCCTGCCGACTATATTAAAATTGATGGTCATTTTGTAAGAGATTTACTTGACGATCCTTATGACAAAGCTATTGTAAAGTCGATTCACGATATAGCCCAAGCGATGGGAATGCGCACTGTTGCTGAATATGTAGAGAACGAACGCATATTAAATGAGTTAAAACTGCTTGGGATTGATTATGCTCAAGGTTACGGTATAGCACGTCCACAACCTTTAGGAAATTTACTCTAAAAAAACAGCTGTTTTCATTGAAAATATCTTGCTGAATTTCTTATCTCAGCAGTAAAATGCGCAGCGATATTTGATCGCCTAAACCATTCGGTTGGAGTGTTATGCTACATCTACGTGAACTATCGCGTCGTGTTGAGACTGTGCTTGGCGAAATAACTGAGAAATTTTCAACCTACCAAAAGCAACAAGGCTTAAACTGTCGTACAGGTTGTGGTGAATGCTGCCTACAGCCCACTATTGAGTCTACGCCTTTAGAAATGCTACCCCTTGCATTATATTTTTTTGATCAAGGCAGCGCAGAGCATCTCTTACATAAACTAGAAACTGAGCCGGTACAAAAAAGCTGTATGCTTTATCAAAAAAAGTCTTTTGATGGCAAACAAGGGCACTGTACTGTTTACCAACAACGACCGAGTATTTGCAGAGTATTTGGGGCTGCTGGCTTTCGAGATAAATTAGGCAAAACGGCTATTTCAGTGTGCAAAGTAATTAAGGCTGATCTGCCAGAGCAATATGCACAAAGCCTGATTATGATAACCTCGTCGCCGCCTCCGCTTATGATGGTAGCAACAGAAGCGTTAAAAGAAGTAGATTATGCCTTTGGTAATACAATGCAGCCAATTAATTTGGCCCTTAAATACGCCTTAGAAAAAGTGTTATTTATTGCTTCTTTATCTTGTCATAACGATAACAGCAATATTGCTTAAGCAAAATAAGTTCATATACCCCTTATTTAGCCATGCATAGTTTAATCTAACTATGCATGATTAGATCGTTCCTCTGCTTGTTCGCTATTTCAATTAAAGCTATTTACAACTAGTTTATCTTGCATTATTTCTTATACATGCTTAAATCTGAATAATACCGTTACTAAGATCTAAGTTGTAAATCTGTGAATGTATTAAATACCACTACCCTAAAAAATTTGATGTTGCTTTCACACAAAAACCAAGCTCCTCTACTGAGCTTATTACAAAATATGGTAGATAATTGCCCTGCTAACATTACTGAACTACAACAAAATTTTCAAACCAGCAATTTTACTTTAGCTAAACAGGCTCTACATAAAATACGCGGCTCATTTGCCACTATAGGGGCTGATGCCTTTGCTAGTAGTTGCTCAGCAATAGAACAAGAGCTAGAGCGAGAGAGCTTACCCAGTGCTGCTGAACAAACCGCACTATTTACGTTATACCAAGACAGCTGCCAAGCCTTACAGGCATTTATTCAGCAACATAACAATACCAACACTACACCAGAGACCATAGTTGACTTAACACAATTACTACAGTTTTTAGAGCAGCATAATATGGCCGCAACAGCACTTGCTAATAAAGGCAGCGCTCAACTGAAGCAACTACTGCCAGCTCAAGATAGCCAGAATTTTTTTACACTATTAGCCCAACTTGACTACGCAGCAGCTGCAGAACTATTAAGACCCCATATTGTCAGTAAGCAATTTAAACAACGCAAAGGCGACTGAAGTGCCCGAAGAAAAAAAGATAAGCAACAAGGGTAAAGTAACGCATTTAGGCAAATTATTTTTGCTGCCACTTCTTGTGATGACGCTGTGTATTTTTATTAGCTTACATTTTATTAAGCTTGCCACAGACGAAAATAACGAGCATATAAAAAAAGAAATGCAACAACGATTGCAAGAGGTTAGCACGGCTATTTCAGAAAAAATGAGCTTATATCAATATGGTTTAAGCGGTTTACGAAGTGCGATATTAACTAATGGACATGACAACTTAAGCCATGAAACAATTATAAATTATTCCGCTAGTAGAGATAGTAAAGCTGAATTTCCCGGCGCGCGTGGTTTTGGTCTTATTCGTAATATACGACCATCAGAACTGCCTGATTTCATGGTTAAAGCGGGTACAGAGCGTGACCGAGAATTTACACTACAAACGCTTGATAACCCAAACGACTCTTACTTTGTTATTCAATATATTGAACCTGAAATCCATAACTATAATGCCGTTGGTTTAAACATTGGCTCAGAAGCCATGCGCCGTAACGCTGCCCTAAATGCAGCAAAGAAAAATCAAACCCAACTCACCGCTCCGATAACGCTAGTGCAAGCCGAACAAAAAAGCCAGCAAGGCTTTTTGCTGTTAATGCCTATTTATACGACTCTGACGACGCCAAGCTCTGAGCTGAAAAGACTCGAGCAGTTATTTGGTTGGAGCTATGCACCTATACTTATAGATGAAATTTTAGCGACTGTTTCAGATGTTAAACCTGATATTACTTTAGCTATATCAGATGTGACTGACGATGATGAATTAAATTTTTACAACTATGGTAATAATAAAACGGCGGCCTCTGTTCCTGCTATAACAAACTCCTTAGATTTGTTTGGCCGTACTTGGCAGTTAACAATGGCGGTGCAACCTAGTTTTATTGACGTTTTACAACTAACTGACACTAAAAAACTATTGCGCCAGTATATAGTGATAAGCAGTTTAATTGTTTTATTAATCTTTTTTATCCAAATTTTGTTTATTCGCCGCCGTCAGCTTGCCGAAAAACAAGCCCAGCTTATTGCAATCAAAGCAGAAACATTACAAGCAGCAAACGCCAAACTAGAACAACAAGTAATACAACGCACCGCTGAAATTGCCCAAGTGAGTAACTTACAGCGTAGTATTGTTAATGGCACTAACTATGCTGTTATAGCAACCGATATAGACGGTATTATCACCTTATTTAATCCTGCTGCCGAGAAAATGCTCGGTTATAGTAGTAAAGAAGTAGTGAATAAGCAGAGTCCTAGCCTATTTCATCTTAAAGATGAGGTTGAACAATACGCTAAAACACTCAGCGCGAAACTGCAAACGACTATCGCCGCCGATTTTTCGGTTTTTGTCGCTTTAGCAAAATTAGGCGAACAAAATGAAGCTAAGTGGACTTATGTACGTAAGGATGGCTCACACTGCCCTGTTAAGTTACGTATAACAGCCTTAATGAGCGATGATAATAGACTTATTGGCTTTTTAGGAATTGCCGAAGATTTAACTGAGCAACAGCAACTTGAGTTTGAGCTTGAACTTACTCGTGTTTCAGTAGAAAAAGCCGCTGATCCTATGTTTTGGCTTAATAGCAGCGGCGATATTTTAAAAGCTAACCCCGCTGCACTGCGCATCTTCGGTGCTGAAAATTTATTGGAACGCACAATTTTAAGTGTTGAGCAAGGTAGTAGTGAGCAGCAATGGTCACAAATAGTTGACTTACTGCATAAACAGTCTGAAGTGCGCTTTAACCGTCACTATCAAACGCACAGTGGCACCATTATTCCAGTGTCTATCACCGCAACCTTATTTGAGTTCGCTAAAACTGAATATATTTATCTTGTGGCACGGGATATTTCCGCTCAACAGCAGCGTGAACAAGAGTTAGCTACAGCCAGGGATAATGCGAATAAGGCTAATGAAGCTAAGTCTGCTTTTTTAGCTAATATGAGTCATGAAATTCGCACCCCTATGAATGCGATTTTAGGCTTACTTCAACTTATTCAACAAACAGACTTAACTAACCAGCAACGAAACTATATTAAAAAAACCCAAGTCGCTTCGCAATCATTACTTACCATCCTAAATGACATCCTCGACTTTTCTAAGGTTGAGTCAGGTAAGCTAGAATTAGAGTTACATTCATTTAGTCTCACTGAATTACTACATGAACTAGCCGTTATTTTAACAGCTAGCGCTGCTGATAAACACTTAGAAATTCTATACGATTTAGCCACTGACATTCCTGATTTATTGATTGGTGATGCGCTACGTATTAAACAAATTTTAATTAACTTAGCTGGCAATGCGATTAAGTTTACTGCTCAAGGTGAAGTGATAATCTCGGTTAAAGCCTCTAATACAAGCGGCAACAATATACTCCTTGAAATAGCTATAAAAGATACTGGGATAGGGATGACAAAAGAGCAAATCAACCATATCTTCAGTGGCTTTCAACAGGCAGAATCTTCAATTAGTCGTCGATTTGGTGGTACGGGTTTAGGGCTTGCCATTAGTAAACGTTTAGCCGAACTAATGCAAGGAAGTATAAGTGTAACAAGTACACCTAATGTTGGTAGTGAGTTTACTGTTACTTTAGCTCTACAAGTAGCTGATGAGCAAGTTCAGCCTAAAACATTAAGTTTACCTAAGCAATTAAAGGTATTAATTGTTGATGATAATCATCAAGCCCGTCTTATTATGTCAGATATAGTGCAATCTTTTAATTGGACATCAAATGCAGTCGAAGATGGTAAATCCGCACTGAAGGCCATTAAAGAGGCCATCAGTCAGCAGCACAAATACGATTTAATTTTACTGGATTGGCATATGCCTGAACAAAATGGCTTAGAAGTCGCTAAAACTATCCAGACCACTATAGATAAAAACCAGAAGCCACGAATCATTATGGTCAGTGCTTATAGCAAAGATATTTTTTCTTACCGCGCTAATACAGACAAAGAATTAATTGATGGCTTTATAATGAAACCAATGACTCATACCCTATTAGCACAAGAGCTACAAGAAGTGTTTCATGGCCCGGCCTTAAGCGAGCAGCTAATTCAGCATCAACCCGAGCAACAAAATAATCCTTTACAGAATTTAACCTTATTATTAGTAGAAGATAATTTAACTAACCAGTTGGTTGCCTCAGAATTATTAAGCCAGCTTGGCGCTAAAGTCGACATAGCCAGTAGCGGCAAAGAAGCTCTGGCCAAACTAACGAATAAGCCTGAGCAGTTTGCTGTTGTGCTAATGGATATTCAAATGCCAGAAATGGATGGTTACCAAACAACCTACCACATTAGAAATACACTTAAGCTAACTCAATTACCCATTATTGCTATGACAGCAAATGCTATGGCCTCAGATATTAAGGCCTGCTTAGAAGCTGGCATGCAAGACCATGTTGCTAAGCCATTTAATTTAACTGAACTGAGTAATAAAATACTATTACATACTAAAAACAGCGCTGTGATTGACCAAGAACCTGCTGAATTAACAAATGAGGCAGTGCCAACAGCATTAATTCAATACACAACAGAGCAAGAGATTGACTTTAATTCAGCGCTACAGCGCTTAGGTAATTCAGTGGAGTTTTACTCTAAGGTATTACAGCAATTTAAAGTAGATATTGAGCAATACCAGTCGCAGCTAATAAACCAGCAACAAAGTGTCAATGACCAACTGTTGATCTTTCATAGTTTAAAAAGTACTGCTGCTATGTTAGGTTTTAATCAGTTGTCAAAATCAGCAAGTGAGCTAGAGCAACAACTTGACCAAACTAACACTGTGATTAATCAAACACAGCAAGTTGAGCTAATGGTTCAACTTAGCCTAGCTCAGGAGCAAAGTGTAACAATACTGCAGTTGCTGTTATCTGATGTAGCAGAAGAAAGCCTAGATTTTAATCTTGAGCAGTTAGCTGATAACATCAACCTATTGCAGTCACAGTTAAATTCCGCCAATATGGCTGCTCTGGGGTTATTTGAACAATTAGAGTCTTCGTTGCTACAATTGGCACCAGAGATAACTGCACAACTTGACCAAGCCTTAACAACACTAGACTTTGCTTCTGCAGAGCAGTTAGTAGTAAAGCTGAAGCAGATTATAGATAGGCGAATGAATGAGCAATGAGTTAAACCTGTCATACTTACAATCATTAGATGATGCCACTATTTTAGTGGTTGATGATCAGCCTATTAATATTCAAGTTATTTACCAAATTTTAGGTGACCAATATCAAATATTAATGGCAACTTCTGGCCCTGAAGCTATTAAGGTTTGTAAGAAAAGCATGCCAGATTTAGTACTGTTAGATGTTGTTATGCCAGAGCAAGATGGCTTAACAACTTGTAAGAAGATGAAACTTGATCCAGATATCGCTAATATTCCGATTATTTTTGTTACTGGCCTACAACAACAAAGCGAAGAAAATGCCTGCTGGGAAGCGGGCGCTGTAGACTTTATTCAAAAGCCCGTTAACCCAAGCACCTTGATAAACCGCGTTAAAGCCCACTTATTATTAAAAAAACAATCTGACTTACTGCGCTCTTTTGCTTATGTTGATGGTTTAACAGGTGTGTATAACCGTCGCTTTTTTGATCAGTATTTAGCTAACCAAATTGCGGTTTGTAAACGTTTACAGCAACCTATCGCAGTTATGATTATTGATATTGATTACTTTAAAAAGTATAACGACCATTTAGGCCATTTAGCCGGTGATGATGCATTAAAATTAGTCGCACAACGCTTAAAAGCGGTGTCGAAACGCCCTGCAGACTTAGTTGCCAGATATGGTGGAGAAGAGTTTATTTGTGTTTTACCCAACACAGATATTAGCGGTGCCAGCCACCTAGCAGAAAAAATGCTAACCGGTATTCGAGAACTAGATATAGAGCACCCAACCAGTCCCTTAGGCCAAGTGACTGTTAGTATTGGTGTAGCCGCAACAACTGACTATAAAGTTAATCTTACCCAATTAGCAGATGAACAATTATATTTAGCCAAGCAGCAAGGCCGCAATAGATTATGCTATGCGCCATAATCATGACGTTGCTTATCAATATGTCTAAATAAAACGACGTTTACTTATTCACTCTCTTAATTAAAGCTAGTAGTTCCTTTTCAGCAGCTGGACCATCAGCCGCTAAAACACGTCTCTTTATCGCGCTGGGGTTTGTGTAAATGACAGATAGCGAGTAGTTTATCTAGTTAATATTTTGCCATTTATAGTAGGTACATCTATGCAACTGACCAAGCTATCGGCTCTTGTCCTAGCCACAAGTATATTTTGTATTACTGGACCAAGCCTTGCTGCTTCAACATCTAACCCCACAACGAGCCCTTATTTTGAAGCTGAAGATATATTTTCTTTAGAATATGCGTCTGATCCGCAAATTTCACCAAATGGTCAGTATGTTGTCTACGTGCGTAATAGTAACGACATTATGACAGATAGCACGCGTAGTAGCTTATGGCTAGTTGATGTTAAAACAGGTAAGCAGAGCCCTTTATTTGCTGATCAATATAATAACTATCAACCACGCTGGTCAGCCGATGGCAAGCAACTGGCCTTTATTTCTGATCGCTCAGGATCAAGGCAAATCCATCTACATTGGTTAGGCGAAAACAAAACAGCCTTAATATCGCACTTACCAAAAAGCCCAAGCAATTTAACTTGGTCGGCCGATGGCAAGCAGTTGGCCTTTACTATGAATGTGGCCTCAACTTCCGCCAAGGTGCAGCAAAACGTTAAAAAGGTTACTAAACCCAAAGGGGCTAAATGGTCTGCCGAGCCTATTGTATTAGACAGAGCACGATATCAAGCTGATGGTAGAGGCTTTTTAAAGCCAGAGTTTCGGCAAATATTTATTTTACCCAGCACTGGAGGTACAGCGCGTCAGTTAACCCAAGGTGATTTTCATTATGGCAGCGACCTTAGCTTTAGTCCTGATAGCCAATCTCTGATATTCTCAGCTAATTTAGATCCTAACTGGGAGTTTCAACCTCGTGATGCTAACTTATACCAGTTAGATTTAACCAACCAAAAACTTACTGCTTTAACAACTATGCCTGGTGTTGAACACTCAGCGGTATTTTCACCTAATGGCAAACAACTGGCTTTTTTATGGCAGTCGAACGACAAGGTGCCATATAGCAACACTAAATTAAAAGTTTTAAATTTAAACTCTAACGCTATACAGAACATTGCTGAAGATTTTGATCGCGCTATAGTGCAACCAGCTTGGTTAGATAACAAAAGCTTTGTTGTGCAATATGATGATCGCGGCCAACGTAAACTAGCGTCATTAAAGTTTAACGGTAAACTAACACCATTAACCTCTAACTTAGGTGGTGTAAGCCAACCTCAGCCTTACCTTAGCGGTGGTTATAGTCTATCTAACAATGGTGTTATAGCTTACACCCATGGCACCAATCAACGCCCTGCTGATATTGCAGTAATTAATAAAGGCAAAACACAGGTATTAACAGCGTTAAATGAAGACTTACTTGGCCATAAAAAATTAGCTCAAACTCACGAAATAATCTATAAATCAGCCTTTGATGGTGAAGAAATCCAAGGCTGGTATATAACTCCTCCAGATTTCGATCCAAGTAAAAAGTATCCTTTATTATTAGAAATTCATGGTGGTCCACACTTAGCTTATGGCCCGCAATGGAGCGCTGAGATGCAGCGTTATGCTAAAGAAGGCTATGTGGTGTTTTATGACAATCACCGCGGCAGTTCATCTTATGGTGAGCGCTTCGCTTTATTACTACAATATAAATATAGCTCACCTGAAGATTATGCTGATCACGATAGTGGTGTTAATGCCATGCTTGAGCTAGGTTTTATTGACCCTGACAATCTGTTTATTGGCGGCGGCTCAGCCGGTGG
Organism: Rheinheimera sp. WS51; assembly: GCF_050936095.1. Taxonomy (NCBI): domain Bacteria; kingdom Pseudomonadati; phylum Pseudomonadota; class Gammaproteobacteria; order Chromatiales; family Chromatiaceae; genus Rheinheimera; species Rheinheimera sp. WS51. Next base: position 408,944 of record NZ_JBOTRC010000001.1, on the reverse strand, counting down.
TATTGCTAGTGCTTATGCCATTGGTTTAACTAACCGCTATAAAGCTGCTGCAGTGGTGAAACCTGTAATTAACTGGCTAAGTAAAGTGCTCACGGGCGACAGCTATTTATATCAAACCTTCTTTCAGTTCCCGGGGGTGCCATGGGAAAATGTAGAGCATTATTGGCAGCGTTCACCACTAAGCTTAGTGGGTAATGTAGAAACTCCAACTATATTAATTACCGGTGAAGATGATAGACGTACACCTATCTCAGAATCTGAGCAATTTTATCAGGCGCTGCAGTTACGAGGCATAGATACTGCTTTAGTACGCCTGCCAGGCTCTCCACATGGTATTTCTAATATACCAAGTAGAATGATTAATAAAGTGGAATATATGCTAGCTTGGTTTGAAATGTATAGAACAAAATCAGACTAATCGCATTTATAAATATAAGTTTTGTAATACGCGGCTACTTGTTTAGCCGCTTTATTATTAGCAGTCCTGTTTTAGCCTTCAGCTTAACGGCTTACTCTCTGAGCTTACAACTTCAATTAACCTTTTTCTTGTAACCGGTTTTAGCAATAATTGCTCAATACCCAATTGTTGTAATTCCACAGGATCGGGCTCTGAGCCGCTGACAATGACCAATGCGAGCTCTGGATACAGCTGCTTTAATTGAGTTGCTAGCGTTAATCCCTTGCTGTCTGGCAGACCTAAATCTAGCAATACTTTAGTGAACAGCTTATCTTGCGCTAATATAGATAAACACTCTGCTGCAGTGTGAGCTAACTGAACTTCGGCTTGCTCTTGTTGTAAAAATAACTGCATTAATAATGCAGCTTCCTTGTCATCTTCTACTACTAAAATACGCTGTGGCAAACTTTTTTCTATTACTGGAGCAGTGACTTGCTCTAGATATTTTTGCAATAGCCTATATAGTTGTGATTTATTAATCGGCTTCGATAGCATGTCATTAAAGCCCATACTCGTAAGCTCTTGCTTCAACCCCTTACCTGTTGCGGCTGTTAAAGCAACTATAGGCCATTGGTAGCCTAAATCTCGAATAGCCTTAACAGCATCTCTACCTGCAACAATTGGCATATGTAAATCCATTAAAATTAATTCATAATGGCTATTGTGTTGCGTCTTATGTTGCACTTTTTTTATAGCGCTGGCGCCTTCATTTGCAAATTCAACCTCTGCACCTACCGCTTGCAGCCAATGCCCTGCTAATTTTCGCAGCTCTGCCACATCATCAACTATTAATACTCGCCCCATTAAATTAGGTATAGTGGCATTTTGATTGTGCTGTAATGCCTGTTTTGTAAAATCAAAATTAACTCGTTTACTACGACTTATATCACCTGGCGAAACAGTAAAGTTAAACACTGAGCCTTGGTTTTCTTGAGATGATACCTCTATTGAGCCGCCCATACGCTGAACTAATTCTGCCGATATAGCTAAACCTAATCCAGCGCCACCGGTTTTACGTTTAACTATATCTTCGACTTGCATAAAAGGTGCAAAAATCTGTTTTACTTTCTCTGCAGCTATTCCTATGCCTGTATCCGTGACACGAAAACATAACTTTTGCTGATGGAGCCAGATATCAACTCTAACAGAACCTTGATCAGTAAACTTTATTGCATTATGAATAATATTAATTAAAATTTGTTTTAAACGTGTGCCATCTAAGCATACTTGCCTAGGTAAAGTTGTTAAGGCGTTAAAAGTTAGACTTAACCCTTTATCAACAGCAGTCACTTCTAACAATGAATATACATCCATAATGAGATTTAAAAGATTATAATTTTCTGGACGTAATTCAAGTTTATTGGCTGTAATTTTAGAAAGATCTAAAACATCATTTAATAAACTTAAAAGATGTTGACCATTATTTAGAATAATATTTAGCTCAGGGGCAGCCTCTTGAGCCAGATCCGTTTCTAATAGTAATTCTGTATAGCCTAAAATAGAAGATAAAGGTGTTCTTATTTCGTGACTTAAATGCGCTAAAAAACGATCTTTAGACCGATTATCAGCTTCTAAGCGTAACCGGTTAAGTCGCTCTAATTCATATTGGCGACGGCTTAATGCATAGCGAATAGCTCGGGCGAAACGGGTTTCGTTAAGCTCACTTTTCACTAGAAAGTCCGCTGCACCATATTCTAATGCCTGCAAATCTAATTTTTTATCAGCTTGGCCAGTTAACATGATAATAGGTGTAGATACACCAGAAGCAACGGCTCTTTGCAATAAAGATAACCCAGTTTCTGCCCCTAATTGATAATCCAATAAGCAAACATCATATTTTCCTTCAACTAAGTGCTGTAAACCGTCTTCAGGTTTTTGTACCCAAGTCAGCTGACAGGACAATGAGGTTAAGTCTTCCAGATGACCTCGAGTTAAAACATAGTCATCTTCGTCGTCTTCAACCAATAAAATATGGGCTTGCTGTGGCGGATAATTTAATTCAGTCATGTTCTTGGCTTGGTAGCTCGACAAACTCAACCCAATATTTACCTAAGGTTCGCATAAGTTCAACTAGCCCAACAAAATCAACCGGCTTTGTAATATAAGATGCAGCCCCTAAGTTATAACCGCGCAGCATGTCCTCTTCCTGCTTTGACGTAGTTAAAATAACCACAGGAATACTTCTTAGTTCAGGATCTTGCTTAATATTCTCTAAAGCTTCTCTGCCATCCATTCTAGGCATATTTAAATCAAGTAAAATAAGACTGGGTCTAGGACAAGGTACGCCGTTAGCATATTTACCTTGCTTCCTTAGGTACTCAAGCAAATCTACTCCGTCCTCAACACAGTATAGATTATTTAATACTCTGCTTTCAGTAAGCGCATCTTGAGTAAGCAAACGATCATCTTCATCATCATCGGCCATTAATATGGTGATAGCTCTCGCTTTATTATGGGGCATTTTCATCTCCGAATTTACCAAAGGGGGTTGCTTCTGCAGGCAAAATAATGCTGAAAGAAGCGCCTTGACCAAGCTCGCTTACAGCAGCAATTTCGCCTCTGTGACGCTCTGCAATGCGCCGACATACCGCTAAACCAATGCCAGTACCTTTATACTCTGTTCTGCCATGTAAACGTTGAAAAGGGGTAAATATTTTCTCAGCATACTCTTGAGAAAAACCAATACCATTATCACTCACTGTTATCTGATACCAGTTATCGCACAAAGCTAATTGCGCTTCGCTGGCATTATAGGCTTGGGCCTTAATAACAATATGTGCAGTTTTATCTGAGCGCCTAAACTTTATGGCGTTAGATAACAGATTTAAAAATAATTGCTGCAGCTGACTACTATCCGCTTGAATTGTTGGTAAAGGCGATATGTCTATTTTCGCAGCACTTTCTTTAATTGCTATTTCTAAGTCATCTAACACATAGTTTAAAACTGTATTTAAATCAGTTTCAGCAAAATCTCTGCCACGAGTACCTACCCGAGAAAACTCTAATAGGTCAGTAATTAAAGTTGACATTCGGCTTGCTGCATTACGCATACGTTTTAAATAATCTAGTCCACGCGCTTCTAAGGCATCTGCATAGGAAGACTCTAACCTGTCGCCAAAAGCTTGAATTTTACGTAAGGGCTCTTGTAAGTCATGAGAAGCAACAAAAGCAAAGTCTTCTAGTTCTCGATTGCTACGGCTTAGCTCCTCAGCATATAAATTAAGCTCTTGCGTTCGCTCTTCTACTTTATTGGTTAATTGTTGGTTTTTTTGCTCTAGTAACAGCAAATACTGCTGTTCATTTCTATTATTTCGCCATGAAATAATTAATAAAATAATCACTAGCATTGCGCTAGTAATTCCCGAAATAGTAAAGGTAATTGATGCTTCGTTTCTACTTTTGGCTAAACTTTGCAGTAAACCAGCACGATACATTTTCTCTTCTATATTTGCTTCGGTTAGCAACTGTGATAATTGGCTGTAAACATTAGAATTAGAACTCGCCTTTAAGGCCAATAAGGAGACAGCTGACTTATCATTTTTTATTAATCTAACATGTTCTTTAAGTTCAACTGTTTTAGCTTTAGATAATTCAATGATGTTGGTAATTCGCTGGTTTTGTGTCGCTATTTCTGACTCTAAAGCCTCAAGTTCTAGAATTTGTATATCAACTTTATCTAGCGCTTTATGATAGGGCACTAAAAACACATCATCATTAGTTAGCAAAAAACCTCTTTGGTTTGACTCTGCCGAAATTAATGAAAGGTGCAAATCATCTAAACGTAGAATGATATTACCTGTGTTAGCGAGACTAACCTGAATACTAGATAAATTCTGAATAGTGTTAAAAGCAAGGTAGACATTAAAACTGATAATGCTAGTTATAATAAGGCTGATTAAAATCCAAGCACTACGTTGTTTAGAGACAAAAGTCGATTTTAGCACAGCGTATCCTTGTCATAACGTTACTATTTAGGCTCAGTGAAAAGCTGTAATTTGTCACTGCAGTCCTGACATGATTGAATAATTTGCTCGACCGCCGTAATGGCTTTGTCTTTGGCTAAATCATTTTCTAATACCAACTTTATTAACTCTGCCTGCATTGAAATACGATTCAATGGTTTTCTAACATCATGAATTAGTTTGGCTAACTCTTGCTCACTAGGTTCAGTCATATTGCCTCCTGTCGAAGAGCCCTTATTATTTATCCATTTAGCTAAATTCGCCTAAGCTACCATAAGCATTTAATCGGTTATATAACGTTTTGGCGCTAATCCCCAGCATTTCAGCAGCTAAGGTTTTATTACCCTCTACTTTTTGCAAGGTAACGTAAATTAACTCTTTCTCTACCTCCTCTATCGTTTTACCTGCTATTAAACCTTGCTTGTTTTCTTTATTGAACGAAAATGGTGATGCAAAGGTTTCTGGTAAAACAAGACTTGTTGACTGAGGATCGCTCATAATAACGGCTCTGTGTATAGTATGTCTTAGCTCGCGTACATTACCCGGCCAATCATAAGCTTCTAATCGTTTAATTTGCGCTGTTGTTAATCTGTAATTAGTGCTGTTTTCTTGATTAAATTGCTGCAAAAAATATTTAGCCAATAAGTTAATATCAGCGGTTCTTTGTCTAAGAGGAGGTATTTCAATTGGGAATACGGCTAATCGAAAATAAATGTCTTCACGTAAAACATTTTGCTCAGCAATTTGCTGTAATGGCCGGTTAGTTGCAGAAATAACTCGACAATTTACTGCAATTTCTTTAGTACCACCAACTCGTATTACATTTTTAGTTTCTAATACTCGTAATAAAGCAGGCTGCATATCAATAGGCATTTCTGTCACTTCATCTAAAAATAAGCAACCATTTTGTGCTTGCTCAAATACCCCTGCTTTTTGTGCTATAGCACCAGTAAACGCGCCTTTTTCATGGCCAAATAACTCACTGCCAATAAGCTCTTTTGATAGGCCACCACAGTTTGTCGCAACTAAAGGTCCTTTAAGTTCACTGGCTGCATGAATGGCTGCAGCTACTACCTCTTTACCTACACCACTCTCGCCCATTAACATGACATTAGCCGAGGTTTTAGCCACTCGCTCAATCATGGTATAAAGTTGTTTCATCGGTGCAGATTCACCGACTAAACAGCCAAAATGCTTAGTTGGCAGATCAACAGATGATTTTACTACTTTAGGTTTAATCCCATTTAACACCCGCTCTAAATCTTCACGCTGGATAGGTTTAATTAAATAGTCCACTTTTGGACCGCACAATTCTGCCACCACTGACTTGACCGAAGGATGCCCAGTAATAAAGGTCACTTTTGGCATAGTGGCTAATTGTTTTAACCTGTCCATTAAATGCAGGCCACTACCATCGGGTAACATAAAATCTAATAAAATATGATCAAAAGTATTATTCTCAAGCCATTGATGTGCTTGCTCTAAGTTATGTGCAACATCTACTGTGTGGCCAAGAAAATCAATAATATGGCTGGCTACATTAGTAAATTCTTGATCATCATCGACGAGTAAAATTGATAACAAAGTAAGGCTCACAAAATTATTAAACAGTAAAGTTAATATCACTATCCGGTATCACGATTGAACCCTGTATGAATAGCAATGGCTAGGTAATTGATAATAAACTAATAATAAATTCAGATATAGCTATAGTTAACATTTAATAACAATAAATTTAACTTGTATAGCATAGATAATAGATGAATTTGACTGATATTGACAAGCTAGTATGCTAAGTAACAAAAAAGGCGCCGTAGCGCCTTTTTATTTATTCTGCGTGTTATTCCCACTCAATGGTCGCAGGCGGCTTGCCGCTGATATCGTAAACCACGCGTGAAATACCATCTATTTCATTAATAATGCGGTTAGATACCTTACCTAAGAAATCATAAGGTAAGTGCGCCCAGTGCGCAGTCATAAAGTCGATAGTTTCAACAGCACGTAATGAAACAACCCAGTCATATTTACGTGCATCGCCCATAACACCAACTGATCTTACCGGTAAAAACACCACAAAGGCTTGGCTTACTTTATTATACAAGTCTGCTTTTTGCAGTTCAGAAATAAAGATAGCATCGGCACGGCGTAAAATATCACAGTATTCTTTTTTGATTTCACCAAGAACACGTACACCTAAGCCTGGCCCAGGGAACGGATGGCGATATAGCATATCGTAAGGCAAGCCAAGCTCTAAACCAATTTTACGCACTTCATCTTTAAATAGTTCACGTAATGGTTCAACTAAGCCTAACTTCATATGCTCAGGTAAGCCGCCCACATTGTGGTGTGATTTAATCACATGCGCTTTACCTGTTGCAGAGCCTGCTGACTCAATAACATCAGGATAAATAGTGCCTTGAGCTAACCATTTTGCATTAGCTAACTTTTGCGACTCTTCATCAAATACTTCAACAAATACCCGGCCAATTGTCTTACGTTTTTGTTCGGGATCAGTTTGGCCAGCTAAGGCAGCTAAAAAGCGTTGTTCAGCATCAACTTTAATAATATTTAAACCAAAGTGATCGCCAAACATATCCATTACTTGCTGGCCTTCGTTTAATCGCAACAAGCCGTTATCAACAAATACGCAGTGTAAGTTTTTACCAATAGCACGGTGTAATAACATCGCTGTTACTGAGCTATCAACGCCACCCGATAAACCTAAAATAACTTCGTCATCGCCAATTTGTTGCTTTAAACGCTCTACTGCATCTTCAATAATGGTTGCTGGTGTCCATAGCTGCTCACAGCCACAGATTTCAACAACAAAATGCTCAAGCATGCGCTGACCTTGGCGGGTGTGAGTGACTTCAGGGTGAAACTGAACACCATAATATTTACGCTTAGCATCAACCATAGCAGCATGCGGGCAGGTAGGCGTAGTGGCACAAGTTATAAAGCCTTCTGGTATTTCAATCACTTTATCGCCATGACTCATCCAGACATCTAACTGCGCATTACCGTTAGCACTAATATGATCTTCAATATTGGCAAATAATTCATTCTGGGCAATAACTTCGACTTGGGCATAACCAAATTCACGCATATCAGAGCCAAGCACTTTACCACCTAGCTGTTCTGCCATAGTTTGCATACCGTAGCAAATACCTAAAATAGGCACTCCCGATTCAAACACATATTCAGGTGCCCGTGGCGAATTTGCAGCGTGCACGCTTTCAGGTCCGCCAGATAAAATAATACCAGTAGGATTAAATTCTTTAATTTGTTCAGCGCTGACATCCCAAGCCCATAACTCACAATAGACGCCAATTTCACGCACGCGACGAGCGATCAATTGCGTATATTGCGAACCAAAATCGAGGATTAAAATACGATGGTGATGAATATTTGTGTTCATAGCGACCTTTAAAATAGAGCGGCCAGAATTAACTGGCCGTGGCTTGCAAGATAAAAATTAACCTACACGGTAATTTGGAGCTTCTTTGGTAATTTGCACATCGTGGACATGAGACTCGCCCATGCCTGCAGATGTTACCCGCACAAACTCAGGTTTAGTGCGTAATTCTTCAATGTTAGCACTACCCGTTAAGCCCATGGCTGAGCGTAAACCGCCCATTTGCTGGTGAATAATGTTTTCCATTGGGCCTTTATAAGCAACACGACCTTCAATACCTTCAGGTACCAGTTTTTCTGCGTTATCACTACCTTGGAAATAGCGATCAGATGAGCCATTACGCTGTGCCATAGCACCTAATGAGCCCATACCACGATATGATTTATAGTAACGACCTTGGTACAGTTCTACTTCGCCTGGTGCTTCTTCAGTACCAGCAAACATAGAGCCAACCATAACTACGTGGGCACCAGCAACTAAGGCTTTAGCTACATCACCCGAGAAGCGAATACCACCATCGGCAATAATGCTCACATCCGTACCGGCAACACCTGAAACCGCTTCAGCAATAGCCGTTATCTGTGGTACACCACAACCTGTAACAATACGCGTAGTACAAATTGAACCTGGGCCTATACCCACTTTCACTGCATTGGCACCCGCTTCAGCTAAGGCTTTAGCGCCAGCGGCTGTTGCCACGTTACCAGCTACAATTTGTAAGTCTGGGTATTTAGCCCGAGTTTGTTTAACTCTATCTATAACACCTTGCGAATGGCCATGTGAGGTATCTATTAATAAAATATCAACGCCCGCCTCCACTAAGGCAGCAATACGTTCATCTGTACCTGCACCTACACCTACGGCTGCACCTACACGTAAACGGCCTAACTCATCTTTACAAGCATTAGGCTTACTAGCCGCTTTATAGTAGTCGCGAACGGTAATTAAACCTTTAAGTTTAAAGTCGTTATCAACAACTAATACTTTTTCAATTCTATGCTGGTGCATCAATTTAAAGGCATCTTCACGCGGCGCGGATTCATTAACAGTCACTAAGCGATCGCGCGGTGTCATAAGACTAGACACTTTCTCGTGATTGCTCGCTTCAAAGCTCATATCACGGCTGGTTAAAATACCCACTAAGTTATGTTGAGCATCTACCACTGGGAAGCCAGAGAAACCGTGTTGCTTAGCAAGTGCTTGTACTTCACGGATACTCATATCTGGAGTAACAGTAACCGGATCAGAAACTACACCGCTTTCGTATTTTTTAACACGACGCACGTTTGCAGCTTGCTCTTCAATGGTCATATTTTTATGAATAAAGCCTAGGCCACCCTCTTGCGCTAACGCAATAGCTAAACGCGCTTCCGTTACTGTATCCATAGAGGCAGATACCATAGGAATATTCAGCGTAATAGTGTTGGTTAATTTAGTGCGCAAATCGGCAGTATGGGGTAAAACGGTAGAGTGTGCTGGTACCAATAATACATCATCAAAGGTAAGAGCTTCTTGTTTGATCCTGAGCATTGCAACAATCTCGCTGTGGATGAAAAGATAAGGAATGTTGCGGTGCAATTTTAGCGGTTTTGTTCTCTTTTCACAATCACTATTTCAATTTATGTTACAGTCAGCCACAGTATTAGCAGCACAATAGAATTTTCAGTATGCAAACACCCGATATTTATAGCGTTTCTCGCTTAAACAGCGAAGTGCGGTTAACTCTTGAATTGCAATTCCAACAAATTTGGTTGCAAGCAGAGATCTCAAATTTTGTAGCAGCCGCTTCTGGCCATTGGTATTTCACCTTAAAAGACCAAGCAGCCCAAGTAAAAGTTGCTATGTTTAAAACTGCCAATAAACGCAGTAGCTTTCGACCGCAAAATGGCCAGCAAGTTTTAGTGCGAGCAAGGATCAGCGTTTATGAGCCTCGGGGCGAATATCAATTAATAGCCGAATTTATTGAAAGCGCCGGCGCCGGTTTACTCAAGCAGCAGTTTGAACAGCTTAAAGCGCAATTAAATGCCGAAGGTTTATTTGCCCTAGAACGCAAAAAGCCGTTACCTGCCCATATTGAACGGGTTGGCGTTATCACCTCACCAACAGGCGCGGCTATTCGCGATATTATTACTGTGCTACAACGCCGCGCGCCTAGCATTGAAGTAATTGTTTACCCTTGCCAAGTGCAAGGCGAAACGGCGGCTAATCAGTTGCGCACTATGCTTAGTAATGCGATTAGACGTAACGAAGTCGATGTACTGATTATTGGCCGCGGTGGTGGCTCTTTAGAAGATTTATGGTGTTTTAACGACGAAACCTTAGTGCGCGCACTTGCCGCCTGCCCTATTCCAACCGTTAGCGCCGTCGGCCACGAGATTGATTTTGCCCTAACAGATTTTGTTGCCGATATGCGCGCCGCCACACCATCGGCAGCCGCCGAACTCGTTTCACCTGATCAAAGCCACATTTTTGAACGTATCAATCGTTTGCGTAATGCGTTATATCAAGCCCAACGAGCGCAACTGCAACAGCTTGCCCCGCGTTTAACTAACCTAAGCCAGCGCTTACTAGCAGCAGAGCCTAAAAGACGTTTACAACAGCAACAGCAACGTTTAGATGAGATGCAGCAGCGCTTAACTAACAGCATTAAACGCCGCTTAATTAATACTAGCCAGCAGCAACAGTATTTAGCGAAAAGCCTTCGTCAATTATCCCCAGCAAAACAGTTGCTTCAGCAACAACAGTTAATCACTAACTTAACCCAGCGCTTAAACAACAGCCAAAAGCTGAAATTACAACAACAGCAACAACGACTCGCCGCCATTGCAGGTAAACTAGAGACCGTAAGCCCACTGGCCACACTAGCGCGAGGTTACAGCATTAGCTTTGCCGCAGACAATAAAGTACTCACTTCAACCGAGCAATTAGCCGTAGGCGATCAAGTAACAACTCAATTAGCTAACGGCAGTTTTGTGGCGAAGATAAGCTCTGTTATTGCGGCTAAATAGCAGATTTTAATGCTGCTGTATTAATAGCTACTAAAATAACAAAAAGGCCGACAATTGATGTCGGCCTTTTATTTAAGTTAGTACATTAATAAGTGGTTTTAAGCTTCTTTAACCACGTCAATAAAGTATTTCACTTCGCCATCGACTTTTTTACGGACTAAACCGTGAACATCGGTTTCAAAGCCTGGGAAGGCTAAGTTAAAGGCGCGGGTAAACTGCAGGTAGCTAATTATTATTTTGTTAAAACGCTCACCTGGCACCATTAACGGTATACCTGGTGGATAAGGCGTCACTAACATAGCTGTAACACGGCCTTCTATATCATCAATCGATATACGCTCTATATCGCGATGAGCCATTTTCGCCCATGCATCGGCTGGTGTCATGGCTGTTTCAATGTTAGATAAGTACATTTCTGTAGTGACTTTTGCCACATCGTACTGACGATACATATTATGAATTTGCTGACATAAATCACGCAAGCCTACTTTTTCATAACCTGGATGCTTGGCTGCAAATTCCGGCATCACTCGCCACATTGGTAAGTTTTGGTCGTAATCATCTTTAAACTGCTGTAACTCCGTTACCATAGAGTTCCAACGGCCTTTAGTGATACCGATGGTAAACATAATAAAGAAGGAATACAGGCCCGTTTTTTCGATAATAATACCGTGTTCAGCTAAATATTTACTCACTATAGCGGCGGGTATACCTTGCTCGTCAAATTGGCCCTGCATATTTAAGCCTGGCGTGATAATAGTGGCTTTAATAGGATCAAGTAAGTTAAAACCAGACTCTATATCACCAAAACCATGCCATGTATCTGTTGCATGCAGCATCCAATTATCACGATCACCTAAGCCTTCTTCAGGCAAAGAATCTGGCCCCCAAACTTTAAACCACCAGTCGTCATCGCCGTATTCAGCATCCACTTTGCGCATAGCGCGTCTAAAGTCGATAGCCTCAAATAAGGACTCTTCAACCAAGGCTGTACCGCCTGGCGCTTCCATCATAGCAGCGGCAACATCACAGCTTGCAATAATGGCATATTGCGGGCTAGTTGAGCTGTGCATTAAGTAAGACTCGTTAAAGCGGTGAGTGTCTAAACTGCGATTTTGTGCATTTTGCACTAAAATTTGTGATGCTTGCGATAAACCCGCTAATAATTTATGCGTCGATTGCGTTGCAAAAACCAAGGTATCTTCAGAGCGCGGTCGGTCTTTACCAATGGCATGCATATTTTTATAAAAGTCATGGAAACTCGCATGCGGTAACCAGGCTTCATCAAAATGCAGGGTATCTATAGTAGAGCCAAGCTGTTGCTTAATTTCTTCAACATTATACAAAATGCCGTCATAGGTACTTTGGGTAATGGTTAAAATACGAGGCTTCTTATTTTTTGCGTTACGAGCAAACGGATTAGCGGCTATTTTTTTCGCTATCGCTTCGGCTGAAAACTCACTTTTCGGAATAGGGCCAATAATGCCGTAATGGTTACGGGTTGGCGTTAAAAATACCGGTATTGCCCCTGTCATAATAATAGAATGCAAAATAGATTTATGGCAGTTGCGATCAACAACGACTATATCGCCCGGTGCTACCGTAGAGTGCCAAACCATTTTATTGGATGTAGAGGTACCATTGGTAACAAAAAACAAGTGGTCACTACCAAAAATACGTGCTGCATTTTGCTCACTTTGCGCCACAGGCCCAGTGTGATCAAGCAGTTGGCCTAGCTCGTCAACCGAATTACACACATCGGCTCTTAACATGTTTTCACCAAAAAATTGGTGGAACATTTGGCCTACTGGGCTTTTTAAAAAGGCAACACCGCCTGAATGGCCTGGGCAGTGCCATGAATAAGAGCCATCTGAAGCATAATCCATTAAGGCATTAAAAAATGGTGGCGCTAAGGCATCAAGATATTTTTTTGCTTCACGAATTATATGCTTAGCAACAAACTCAGGCGTGTCTTCAAACATATGAATAAAGCCATGCAACTCACGCAGTATGCTGTTTGGAATATGCCGAGTTGTCCGAGTTTCGCCATATAGAAAAATAGGTATATCAGCATTACGCTTACGTACTTCTTTTATAAATTGCCGTAAGCCTGCAACTGCAGTTTCAACTTCAGCCTCAGTGCCACTGCCAAACTCTTCATCATCAATAGATAAAATAAAACAAGAGGCACGACTCGCTTGCTGAGCAAAAGCGCTTAAATCTACATAGCTGGTATAGCCAACAACTTCATAGCCTTTATTACTAATTGCTTCGGCTAAATCTCGGATCCCCGAGCCAGATATATTCTCGCTGCGAAAATCTTCATCAATCACTACTACGGGAAAACGAAATTTCATGTCGACACCCCAAATAAAACAGCAAGCTGCACTAGCTTATTTGCAAATAAATGAGAGAAATTATAGAAAGAATTTCCCTCACAGAAAGAAACGCTATTTAGAAAACTTGGTTCTCGCTTTCATTAACCGCTCACGTTTATATTTTTGTAACGGTGTTTCTGTGTTCTTCTTTGTTGGCGCAAATGGATTATCACCTTCACGGAACTCTATCTTTATAGGTGTACCCATCATTTTTAATGTTTTACGAAAGTAATTCATTAAATAGCGTTTATAGGAGTCAGGTAATGAATCCACCTGATTACCATGAATAACAATCAAAGGTGGGTTATAGCCACCCGCATGCGCATATTTTAATTTCACTCTGCGACCATGTACCATAGGCGGCTGATGATCTTCTAGCGCCATTTTCATTATACGGGTTAACAAAGCCGTACTATGGCGAGTTGTTGCAGAATCAAAGGCTTCTTCTACTGATTCAAATAAGTTACCCACGCCTGAACCATGCAAGGCTGAAATAAAGTGTAAACGAGCAAAGTCGATAAAGCCTAAACGACGATCTAGCTCACGTTTTATTTCATCTTTAATGCTGTCATTTAAGCCGTCCCATTTATTCACTGCGATAACTAAAGAACGACCGGCATTTAAAGTAAAACCTAAGATACTTAAATCTTGATCAGAAATCCCCATCCTAGCATCGAGCACTAAAATAACAACGTTTGCGTCTTCTATGGCTTGTAAGGTTTTAATAACAGAGAATTTCTCTACTACGTCATCAATTTTACCACGACGACGTACACCCGCTGTATCTATAAGCGTATATTCACGGTCATTACGCTGCATAGGAATATAAATAGAATCTCGGGTGGTGCCTGGCATATCAAATACAACCACCCGCTCTTCGCCTAAAATTCGGTTAGTTAAGGTTGATTTACCCACGTTAGGGCGGCCGACTATCGCTAACTTTATATGTTCACTACGTAAGCGTGCTGCTTCAGCATCCGCTTCTTCTTCAGTTAAAGTAGCTAGCTCTAACGAAGGCGCATCTTCATCACCCTTAGCTAAGGCCTGTTGCTGTTCTTCTGTTAGTAACGGCACTAAGGCAAAGTTAAGTAAACTGGACACGCCACGGCCATGAGCAGCGGCTATAGGATAAACTTCGCCTAAACCTAAACTATAAAAGTCGGCGATAGCGGTATCCGCATCTAAACCATCGGTTTTGTTTGCGACGACAAAAACTTTTTTCTCTACTTTGCGAATATGCGCTGCAATAGCCTGATCACCGACAGTTGCGCCAGCTCTGGCGTCAACCATAAACAAGACAAGATCGGCCTCATCAATCGCTTTTAATGATTGCTCAGCCATTTCAACTTCAATGCCTTGCTCATCGCCATCAATACCACCTGTATCAACAACAATAAACTCTAGGCCTTCATACTTAACAGAGCCGTATTTTCTATCTCGTGTTAACCCGGGAAAGTCTGCAACTAATGCATCACGAGTTCGCGTTAATCGATTAAATAACGTCGACTTTCCGACATTGGCACGCCCTACAAGGGCAACGACAGGCAACATGGTGTAAACCTCAGAAATAACAAAACAGGTCTACCAGAGACCTGTTTAAAAAATAATTACTACAAGCCTATTTAAGGCGTTTGTAATAAAACTAGTTCGCCATTACGGCTTTGTACTAATAAATAGTCTTGGCTAGCGACCGCTTCAGTATAAAAACCTGAGCTATCCATACTTTGTCGCGCGACAAAGTCGCCCGAACTACGATCTAACCAATGCAAATTGCCTTCAATATCGCCTATTACAATATAATTCTTATAAACAGTTGCACCGGTTAAATAGTGCTTTTGTAAGCCATATTGTGTCCAGATTTCACCACCACTATTACTATTAACTGCAGCAATACGGCCGTTTGAGTCAACCACATACAAGGTGTCATTTGCTAAAGCCATATTGCGAAAGCTTGCAAACTCACGTTTCCATAATGCTTTACCCGTGCGGATATCTAATGCAGCTAATTCACCATTATAACCAATGGCAACAATCGCATTGCTTGTCACTATAGGTGTTGCGTCAACATCAGCTAATCGTGATAGCTCAGTACTGCCTTCAGGTATTGAAATTTGCTCTTCCCACGCTTGATAACCTCTATCAGCGATAACAACACCGACATGGCCACTACCAGAACCATAGATAACACCACCGGCATGAATAACAGGACTACCGACTCCGCGTAACGTTAGTGACGGCTGCTCATTTTCAAAATCCCAGCGCTGCTCACCGGTATCAGGGTGTAAGGCAATAAGCGTACCCGCTCCGGTTGCTACAACCACTAAGCCTTCACCTAATGCCGGCTTAGCTAACACTTCACCTTTAACTTCTACTCGCCAAAGTAACTCACCTGTTTCAGGTGAAAGCGAGAATACTTCGCCATTTTCAGTGCCTAGATAAAGTTTGTTATAACCATAACTAATGCCACCAGATATACGCGCATTACCGTCAGACCATAAGCGACTCATACTATGCCAAGCCGAACTGCCATCTGGCTTGCGTAAATCAAATTGCCATTTACGTTTACCGCTGTTTAAGTCATAAGCAGCAACAATACCTTCACGGCTTGCTGCATATACGGTTTGTTCAACAATCAGTGGCTGTAAACTAGATTCAAAATGCTCAACCCCAGAACCCACTTTTGTTTTCCAAACGACTTCTGGAGAGATAGTATTTTGTACTGCTGGCAATACAAGCTCTTCTTTGCTAGAGCAAGCGGTGGTCGCTAGCAATATTAAAGCTGTTGCCAAAAATTTTAACTGTAATTTCACACTTACCTCTCGTTATGCTGCGGTGATATGTGCCAGTTCGTCCAGTTTAACCTGAAGTAACTGTTTATTCGCACCACTTGCATTTAATGCCTGCTGATAAGCGGACTTGGCTTGAGCTGGTTTATCACTTAATAATAGAACATCACCTTTTAACTCAGCTTGAAGCGCTTGAAAACTTTCAGGAACCGCCACAGACAACGTAACTAAGGCTGCATCTAGGTTAGTCATCTCTTTTTGTACACGCGCTAAACGCAATTGAGTTAACGCTAACAGCTCAGGGTTTTTAGCCTGCTGCATCACCCAGTTTAATTGCTTTTCAGCAACATCCAGCTTATTTTGTGCCACAGCTTCTTTAGCTGCTAACAGGGCGGCAAAAACAGCATAATTTGTCGACTTTGAGCTATCGATATAACCTTGCGCTTGTGCCAACCAGGCATCGCCTTCTGCATCATCGCGTTGCGTCAATAACTGGCTAAAGCTTACTGAAGCTTGCTCTACATTGGCGCGCTGTTGTGCTTGATAATAACGAAAGCCGTATAACACAACGAAACCTAAAATAATGCCGGCTAAAATGGCCTTGCCATAGGTGTTCCAAAAACGCTTAATCGCTTCTACTTGTTGTTCTTCACTGCTATAAATTTCCACTGTGTTACTCCGTCAGTCCTGCTTAGGCTAAATGTTTTGCCAACTCAGTTATTAATAGTGTTTGTTGTGGCTTATCTTCACGTAGCCATTTTACTGTAATTTCGCCGCGGCTTAATTCATCTTCACCTAAAATTAAACCAATGCTTGCACCCGATTTATCTGCACGTTTTACCTGTTTTTTTAGGTTTCCGCCACCACAATGCAACATTATTCTTTTACTTGGCAACTCATTACGCAAGCGTTCGGCAACAGAATGAATAGCAAGTTCCGCTTGTTCGCCTAAAGCCATCAAATAGATATCGGCGTTTTTAGCTAATTCTGGCACTAAATCTAAGTGCTGTAAAAGCAAGACTAAACGCTCCATGCCTAAGGCAAACCCCACAGCAGGTGTAGACTTACCGCCTAACTGCTCAACTAAGCCATCATAGCGGCCACCGGCACAAACGGTACCTTGAGCACCTAGCTCTGTCGTTACCCATTCAAATACCGTTTTATTGTAATAATCTAAACCACGCACTAAACGCGGGTTCACAGTATATTCAATCCCAGCCGAAGTTAGCAGTTGTTTTAAGCGTTCAAAATGCTCGGCAGAGTCTTGATCTAAATGATCCGCTAATTTCGGTGCTGCAGCTAATAGCTCGGCTAATGCAGGATTCTTGCTATCTAAAACCCGCAACGGATTAGTGTGCATGCGGCGTAAACTATCTTCATCTAGTTGGTCTTTATGTTGCTCTAAATAAGCCACTAATACGTCACGATAATGACTCCGCGCTTCTGCTGAACCTAAAGAGTTAATTTCTAACTTAACAAAAGGCGTAAGACCTAGCTGCCGCCATAAACGAGCACTAAGTAAAATAACTTCAGCATCAATATCTGGCGTGGCAATACCGAAAGTTTCTAAGCCAAATTGATGAAACTGACGATAACGACCTTTTTGTGGCCGCTCATGGCGAAACATCGGTCCCATATACCATAATCGTTGCTCTTGGTTATAGAGTAAGCCATGCTCATTACCCGCCCTTACACAGCACGCAGTACCTTCTGGACGCAGCGTTAAGCTATCGCCATTGCGATCATCAAAGCTATACATTTCTTTTTCAACAATATCAGTGACTTCACCAATAGAGCGCTTAAATAGCTCGGTCATTTCGACAATAGGAAATCGAATTTCACTATAACCATAATTAAACATGGTTTGTCTTAAAACCTGCTCGGCATATTGCCATACCGGGGTTTGTTGCGGCAGGCAGTCATTCATGCCTCTAATTGCCTGAATTTGTTTGGACAAAATTATATTTCCACTGATAAAACTAACACTTTGCCGCGATTATAACGCGGCATGATTAAACGACTAAGCCATCCGCCTACTAAAGTTGGCGTATCGCAATTTTTTGTTGTAAGTAACTGCGTATTTGCTGCTCTAATTGTTCAGCAACATTACTGTTATCTAAGCGTAATTTTTGCCGTTGGCCGTTAATATAGAAGCCACTTTTTTTGTTGGCACCAGCAACACCTAGATCAGACATTAAGGCTTCACCTGGACCATTAACAACACAGCCAATTACAGACACAGTTAAGGGTTCAACCACATCTTCTAGTTGTTGTTCTAGCTGGTTCATGGTTTTTATCACATCAAACTCTTGACGTGAGCAACTTGGACAAGCGATAAAGTTAATGCCACGCGAACGAATGCGTAATGACTTTAAAATATCAAAGGCGACTTTCACTTCTTCAACCGGATCTGCCGCTAAGGAAATACGCATAGTATCACCAATACCTTCGGCTAATAACATGCCTAAACCAATAGCTGACTTAACCGCACCAGAGCGGGCACCACCAGCTTCGGTTATGCCTAAATGTAGCGGTTGTTTAATTTGTTTAGCTAGCAAGCGATAAGCACCTACGGCTAAAAATACATCTGATGCCTTAACACTTACTTTAAATTGATCGAAATTTAAGCGATCCAATATGTCAACATGACGCATAGCTGATTCAACTAGGGCCTCTGCCGTTGGCTCATGATATTTCTCTTGAATGTCTGCCTCTAGTGAGCCGCCATTAACACCAATTCGGATGGGTATATTGTAATCTCGCGCCGCATCAACAACAGCGCGAATGCGATCTTCGCGGCCTATATTGCCAGGGTTAATTCGTAAGCAGTCAACACCATACTCTGCGACTTTTAAAGCTATGCGATAGTCAAAATGGATATCCGCAACTAAAGGAATAGGTGACTGTTGTTTAATGAACTTAAAGGCCTCGGCCGCGTCCATAGTAGGCACCGACACTCGCACTAAATCTGCACCAGCTTTAGCAATAGCATTAATTTGTGCAACAGTCGCAGCTACATCTGTGGTTAAGGTATTGGTCATTGATTGCACAGCTATGGGTGCATCGCCGCCTATAAGAACATTACCCACTTTAATTTGGCTGCTGTCACGGCGTTTAATCGGGTTGTCTGCAAACATTGTTACTCAGATCCGGGAATAGTAAATTTTGCTACCCTACCCTTTGGTAAAGTAGATACATCATAAGGTTGATTATTAAAATTAATAACCACCGCTTCTGGATTACCTAAGGTGACGACAAAAGGCGCTTTACCTTTTAACGTCATTACATAACCTTTTTCTTTGGTGCCAAATGCAATTCGCTCACCCTCAGCATCAATAACATTAACCCAACAGGCATCAGTAAATTGCATATTTAAACTGTCTTGTACTAGCTGCTGTTCAGGACTTTCTTCAGCTCGTTCAGCTAATTTCATTGATGGCTGTATCATAGCTTCACTTGTTGCATCAGGATTAGCCGCTAACAAGTTAGCATCTGCATTGTCATTCAACTTGAGCTCAGCATCTGCAGCTTCGGTGTTATTAACCTTAGCATTATCTAATACAATAGGCGGCTCTGCCACAGTGTTTTTATTTTCTGCAATTAAATCTGTTGAGCCAACTTGTTCTGAGCTGATATTAGCAGAGCCCCAGTCACTAAAGCTGGTTTCGGTTTGCCACCACCAAACAATTAATAGCGCTATAAAGAAAACAATAATGCCATAAGTTAACCAAATAAACTTGTTATCTGTCGCTTGATGTTTAGTACGATTAGAAAATGTCTGCATCGGCTTAATAACTTGGCCATGAGCATCTCCATCGCGCATAAAAGCGTCTTTAAGCTTTATCTCTGGAATTTTAAGTAACTTTGCATAGGCACGAATATAGCCTTTAACGTAAGTCTCTTGGATCTGAGCCTTAAATTTATCTTGTTCTAATTGTTCAATTACCGGTACCGAGAGATTCAATTGAGATGCAACTTGAGCAAGCGTTAAACCACGAGCTGTACGAGCCTGATATAACATCTGACCTATAGTTAATTCTTGCTCCGGCTCGTGTTCAATATTCATGGTTTTATAAGTTCAGGATCCTTGATTAATAGCTTCTGGCCAATATAAAGGCTACTGGTTTCACTAAGGTTGTTCCATGCCATAAACTTGTCTAATTTAATATTATAGCGGTATGAAATAGCAAACATAGTTTCACCAGCTGCAACCTCATGGTAGGGCTCTGTGATTGCCACTTGTCCAGGTGCTGTCACCTTAGTTAGCTTATTAAAGGCACGGCTATCTACTTTGTCTTCAGGCACGGCTTGCAGCCAAACTTTCTGGCCTGTTTTAATTGTTGACTCTGGAGTAAGTTTATTCCAGTCCATCAAGCTTTGTAAGCGAATATTATATTTAACCGAGATAGCATATAAAGAATCATTATCTTGTACTAAGTGGAACTTGTATTCGGGTTGCGCTGTTTCTATGACAGCGGAACTTTCTGCAGCCATTTCAGCTGGCAATATCTCGGTTGTTTCTACTACAACTTTTGGCTCTGATGTCACTTGATAAGCCAATAAATCAGCTTCTTGCTCTGCTGATGAGTCATCTGCAACTGTTGCTTGCTCTAATTCTGGCTGTTTAATCGCGGTGGTTGTGCCATCACTACTCGTACTCGCAGCTGCTTCAGTTAACACTGGTTTTAATTCACGTTCTACCAATATAGTTTCTTCAGGAAGCTCATCTATACGAGTGGCGGCTAATGCGACCGATGCGGCCTCTTTAGCCGCTGTTAATTCTTCAACACTAACGGTTTTAACGGGCTCTTCAGATCCTACAGTCGAAGTTTCAGTTATAGCCTCTGGAGCTTGAGCTTGTGTGTCTTTAGCTACAACCGCACTGCTATTACCTGATAAGCTATTGGCAATATTAGTTGTCTCATTTTGTAATACTGGCACTGTAGAAACGGTATTGCTGCTAGCTACATTTTCAGGTTCTTTTATCGCAACAGAATGAGTTTTCGTCTGTCTATTTTTTGTCGAGTCTGCATCTGAACTCGCTGCTGTATTTACTGCAGATCCAGTCTCAGGATCTGTTTTTCGCTTAACTATTTTCAGCTTTGGATTTTCTACAGGCTTTGCAATGACTTCCGTTTTTACGTTCGCGGTAGGAATTACGACATTAGACATCAATGTTTCTTTGTATCGCTCGCGTAATAATTCAAACTCACTTAACTCTAGCTTATCTTGTAACAATAAGGTGGTTTCAGCAGAGCCCATATACAGCGTAAGTAATAATTGCTCGGCATTGTTTTTAGTTGCAGTATCGCCTGACTTATCAGCAATTAAATAACTTAACAATACCGTTCTAGAAGACACTCTACCTAGCCGTTGGATTTTAGCTAATTGATTTTTAGCTTGTTTTATTTCTCCCATGGCATAAGACAAACCCGAAGACAGTATTAAAGAGCTAATACGGGTACTATTATGGTTAATGGAGTTATCTAAATATGTCTTGGTTTTACGAAAATTGTTCTGCTGTAGTTGGCACATAGCTAAATTTTCATAGCTTTCTGCCACTCGAATATAGCCAGGGCGGCTAATGGCCTTCAATAATAAGCGCTCAGCTGCTTCATACTTTTGTAACTGGCATAAAAAGGCACCGTAGTTATTATAAGCATCCGCATAATTAGGATCTTTATCAATAGCAATTAAGTAATGCTCTTCAGCTTGATCTGCTTCGCCTACATTTTCATAGTAATAAGCTAATGCACTATAAACTTCTGCAGAATTTGGCGCGAAACTACGGGCACGTTCTAAATTATATTTAGCAGCAGAAGAGTCGCCACGACGTAAATAATTGAGTCCTAACGAAATGCGGGTGCGGGCCGCCTCAATATTATCGAACGAGCGATTTGCCACCGGCTTATCGCTGCCAACATAGGTTTGCTCAGACACGCAGCCTGTTAGCATAATACTACAGGCGGCAATACCAACGATAATTTTGCGCTTTAACACTGGCCATTCCTTGAATAATTACAGTAATTTCACCGTGATTGGCTGTCCTTTTTCTTGTTTTTTGATCAGCCGTTTTGTTCTATCTATCACATCGCCTACTAACTGCCCGCAAGCGGCATCAATATCATCACCACGGGTTTTACGTACAATAACAGTAAAGCCATACTCATGTAAGACTTTGTTAAACCGGTCGATACGAGAATTGCTAGACCTTTTATATGGAGAACCAGGGTACGGATTAAATGGAATCAAGTTAATTTTCGACGGCGTATCTTTTAACGCATGCGCTAATTCATGTGCCTGCTCCATACTATCGTTAATGCCATCTAACATGACATATTCAATGGTGACTTTATCATTAGCTTTAGAGGCATCTACATAACGACGTGAAGCGGCTAAAAACTCTTCCATTGGGTACTTACGGTTAACCGGAACTAATTGATCACGTAATGCATTATTAGGCGCATGCAATGAAATTGCTAGTGCTACATCAATTTTCTCGCGTAATAAATCTAGTGCAGGTACTACACCTGAAGTACTTAAGGTAACGCGGCGTTTTGATAAGCCAAAACCGTAATCTTCAAGCATTAACTGCATGGCTGGCACAACGTTATTTAAATTAAGTAGCGGCTCACCCATCCCCATCATTACTACGTTAGTGACTGGTTTTACGTTACTACCACCATAGCTACCAATAATCTTAGCGACGCGCCAAACTTGACCAATAATTTCTGAAACACTTAAATTACGGTTAAAACCTTGTTGAGCTGTAGAACAGAACGAACAGTCTAAAGCACAGCCAACTTGTGAAGAAACACACAAAGTGCGGCGATCTTTTTCTGGGATCCAGACGGTTTCAACCTCTTGGCCACCTTTAAGTCCCATAATAAACTTAATGGTGCCATCGCTACTTTCTTGTTGCATCACTACTTCTGGCGCTTCAATTACGCAGCGACTTTTTAGTTTTTCACGCAATACTTTATTGATATTAGTCATCAGGTCGAAATCATCGACGCAATAGTGGTAAATCCATTTCATTACCTGATCGGCACGAAATGGCTTCTCACCCATATCAACAAATAATTGCTGTACTTCGCTGCGCGATAAATCAAGTAAATTAATTTTCTTTTGTTGCTCAGTCATGTCCAGAGCACTCCTTACCACAATAAACAATATCTATAAAATACTGATTCTAGCTAGAGTATAAATCTAGATAGATTAAGGGGGCAAATGCCCCCTTAATTCAGCAACACTATACGTTAAAAATTAACGTGTGCGTGCACAAAGCTCAGCTTCAGTGAAGAAATAAGCTATTTCGCGAGCAGCTGATTCAGGAGCGTCTGAACCATGAACCGCATTCTCATCGATGCTAGCAGCATAGTCTGCACGTAAAGTACCCGCTAAGGCTTCAGCTGGGTTAGTTGCACCCATGATTTCACGGTTTTTCAATACGGCATTTTCGCCTTCTAACACCTGAACCATAACTGGACCAGAGATCATAAATGATACTAAAGCGTTAAAGAATGGACGCTCTTTATGCTCTGCATAAAAGCCTTCCGCTTGTTCTTTGCTTAAGTGAACCATTTTTGAAGCAACAATACGTAAACCCGCAGTTTCAAAACGATTGTAGATAGCACCAATTACATTTTTAGCAACTGCATCTGGTTTAATAATTGAAAAAGTACGTTCTAACGCCATCATAGGCTCCTGATTAAAGTTAATAAATAAATTGAATGATAAATTTAAGGCGGCAAATTATACGCTATAAGTAGAAAAAAACCTATTTGTTGCCGTTAAAAAGTCGATTTTTTAGCCAATTAAGCTAAAAAATGAATTACGCGAATAGAATAAATTTAAAACTACAGCCTTTGCTTAAAGCTACAGGCCGTAGTTTTAATTAGTTATGGTTACAGTAGCTTATTGTTTGTGCTAATTAACCTTCACTTACCATGTTGATAGTATATTTTGGAATTTCGACAACTAAGTCTTCATCAGCTACTTTAGCTTGGCAACCTAAGCGTGATTCAGGCTCTAAACCCCAAGCCTTATCTAACATATCATCTTCTAATTCATCACTTTCGTTTAATGAATAAAAGCCTTCACGAACAATGACATGACAAGTAGTGCAAGCACAAGACTTCTCACAAGCATGCTCGATAGAAATACCATTGCGAAGTGCAACATCTAATACTGTGTCGCCCGTTTTTGCTTCTAAAGCCGCGCCCTCTGGGCATAATTCTGCATGGGGTAAAAATACGATTTGTGGCATTTTCTAAACCTCGTCCACGTTATGACCTTGTAACGCTAAACGAATAGAGCTATCCATTCGACGCGCGGCAAAGTCGTCAGTCAATGTATTGGTATGTTCAATCGCAGCTTTAATGGCTGCAGTATCATCACCCGTTTTAACTTGTGCTAATTCAACTAATGCTTGCTCAATTTTTTGTAATTCGTCGTCACTTAATAAAGCAGCATCTGCCGCTAACGCTTGGGTAATCGCTTCTAATACTCGATCAGCTTCAACTTGTTGTTCACGCAATAAACGTAATTGCATGTCTTCACGCGCATTTTGCATCGAGCTTTTTAGCATAGTCGCAACTTGATCATCAGTTAGGCCATAAGATGGCTTAACTTGAATACTCGATTTAACGCCAGTCGATTTTTCTTCGGCATACACGTTTAATAAGCCATCCGCATCGACTTGGAATGTTACTCTGATATGGGCGCCACCTGCAGGCATAGCAGGGATATTTCTTAATTCAAACCGCGCTAACGAGCGACAATCGTCTACTAATTCTCGCTCACCTTGCACAACATGTAAGGCCATAGCAGTTTGGCCATCTTTAAAAGTAGTAAACTCTTGCGCACGAGCTACCGGGATTACCGTATTACGAGGGATAATTTTCTCGGTTAAGCCACCCATCGTTTCTAAGCCTAACGACAGCGGGATCACATCCAATAACAAGGTGTCATCGTCGGCTTTATTACCCACTAGCACATTAGCCTGAATAGCTGCACCTATGGCGACCACTTTATCGGGGTCAATAGTTGTTAAGGGCTCTGTATTGAAAAAGCTGGCCACACCACTGCGAACACAAGGAACACGAGTACTACCGCCAACCATAACCACTTTAACAACTTCATCAGCCGTTACACCCGCATCACGTAATACTTGGCGACAAGTACGGGTAGTTTTTTTAACTAAAGCGGCAACTAACTGTTCAAAATCAGTCCGACTTAAACTACCGTTATAATGACCTTGAGCTGTCGGCAATGAAAATTCGACCAGTTCGCTGTCCGTTAATTGTTCTTTAACACTACGTGCAGTAGTTAAATATTGGCGCATGGCTTGATGGTTTAAGCTAGTCTCGCCTGTTTGTTGTTGCAGCCAAGCTACAATGGCATGATCAAAATCATCACCGCCTAAAGCCGCGTCACCACCTGTGGCTAACACTTCAAAAATGCCACGGCGTAAACGTAAAATAGAAATATCAAAGGTGCCACCACCTAAGTCGTACACAGCCACTACGCCTTCTTGACCAGAATCTAGGCCATAGGCTAATGCCGCAGCTGTCGGCTCATTTAATAGCCGTAAAACGTTAAGTCCGGCTAAAGTTGCAGCATCTTTGGTCGCTTGGCGTTGCGCATCATCAAAATAGGCCGGAACAGTAATAACTACCCCATTTAATTCACCACCTAAGGCTTTACTTGCTGTAGTGGCTAGGTTAGCTAAAATTTCAGCTGATACTTCTACGGGATTTTTAATGCCTTGCGCAGTATCAATAGCCACTAGGCCCTGCTGGTCTATTAGCCGATAAGGGACTTTTTCATTTAATTGGGCAATTTCTGCATAGCCCTTACCCATTAATCGTTTTACCGACACTATGGTATTTTCAGCATCGCTTACTGCTGCCTGCATGGCTGCTTGGCCAACAATAACCTGCTCAGCAGTATAACGAACCACTGATGGCAACATGTCATAGCCTTGCTCATTAAACAAAGTTTTAGCTTCGCCACTGCGCACGGTTGCGACTAATGAATTGGTTGTACCTAGGTCAATGCCTGCAGCCAGTTTGTGCTGATGAGGGGCAGTACTTTGGCCAGGTTCCGCGATCTGTAATAACGCCATAGTATTGTTTAGTCTTTTAGTTGCTGTTCTATTAATTCCAGCTCATGCTGCAATTTATAGAAAAATTTAAGTTTGCGGATAAGATCCGCGGCTTGCTGATCTTGCTCTGGTTTATCTTGCTCAAGAGCTTGAGCTAACTGCGCCAACAAGTGTTTTTTTGCTTGCAGTAACTCAGCTTCAACATGATCAATAACATCGTCAGGATCAGTGGCCGTTTTAATCTCGGCTAGCTGCTCACGCAAGGTCATTTGTTGCATTAAAAACATCGGATCATTAAAGCTGCGTTGTTCATCGTCAAGCATTAGGCCACGCAAGGCCAATATATGCTCAGCTCGAAGCAAAGGGTGCTTCAAGCTGTGGTAAGCATCATTAATATTGGCAGTTTGCTGAACAGACATCAGCCGATCACGTTCTGAGCCGGCTGAGTGTTTATCGGGATGAAACTGGCGCTGCAGCTTAAGATAGCGCGAGCTTAACTCAGCAAGATCAATATCAAACTGAGTGGGTAAATTAAACAGCTGAAAATAATTCATCAGAACCCTAAACGTTATACTGTAAAGCTTTCACCACAACCACATTCGCCATCGACGTTAGGGTTGTTAAACTGAAAACCTTCATTTAGGCCTTCTTTAACAAAATCTAGCTGTGTACCATCGATATAGACCAAGCTTTTGCCATCGACCACTAACTTTAAGTCATCATGTTCAAACACTTGGTCGTCTTCGTTCAGCGTATCGACAAACTCTAGCACGTAGGCTAATCCAGAACAGCCCGTGGTTTTTACACCTACCCGCAAGCCAATACCTTTGCCACGGTTATGTAAAAAGCTACGCACTCGGTCTGCTGCAGCTGCTGTCATCGAAATCGCCATACGACTTATTCTCCTTGCTTTTGCTTATAGTTAGCAATAGCAGCTTTGATTGCATCTTCGGCTAAAATTGAACAGTGAATTTTCACTGGCGGTAAAGCTAGTTCTTGCGCAATATCGGTATTTTTGATTTCTTGCGCTTCAGCTAAACTTTTACCCTTAACCCATTCTGTTACTAATGAGCTAGATGCAATCGCACTGCCACAACCATAGGTTTTGAATTTTGCATCTTCAATAATGCCATCAGCACTCACTTTAATTTGCAGCTTCATTACGTCGCCACAAGCTGGAGCACCAACCATACCGGTTGCTACACTGTTATCGTCTGCATCAAATGAACCCACGTTACGTGGATTTTCATAGTGATCAATTACTTTATCGCTGTATGCCATGATAATTACCTCTCTAGTGGTCAGTTACGCTTAGTGCGCAACCCAAGCCACAGTGTTTAAATCGATACCGTCTTTGTACATATCCCAAAGTGGTGACATTGCACGTAGCTTTTCTATTGCTTGATGGACAATCTTAATAGTGTGATCTATTTGCTCTTCTGTTGTGTAGCGACCGATACTGAATCGAATTGAACTGTGTGCCAGTTCGTCGCTCATACCTAAAGCTCGTAATACATATGATGGCTCTAGGCTAGCAGAAGTACAGGCAGAACCTGATGACACGGCAATATCTTTTAATGCCATAATCAAAGACTCACCTTCAACAAAGTTAAAGCTAATATTGGTAATATGCGGTACGCGATGTTCAGCATTACCGTTCAAAAAGACTTGTTCTATACCTTCAACGCCTTTTAATAAGCGGTCACGTAAAATAGTAATACGTTTATTTTCAGCGGCCATTTCTTGCTTCATTAAAGCAAAGGCTTCACCCATACCAACTATCTGGTGCGTGGCTAAAGTGCCTGAACGCATACCGCGCTCATGACCACCACCGTGCATTTGAGCTTCTAAACGAATACGAGGTTTACGACGTACATATAAAGCACCAATGCCTTTAGGGCCATAAGCTTTGTGACCAGAGAAAGACATTAAGTCAACTTTTAAAGTTTGTAAGTCAATTTCAACTTTACCTGGTGCTTGTGCGGCATCAACATGGAACAGAATATTTTTGCTACGGCAAAACTCGCCAATCGCTGCTATATCTTGCACCACACCAATTTCATTATTTACAAACATAACACTAATTACCGTGGTGTCTGGACGCACTGCCGCTTCAATTTGCTCCAGTGTTAAAAGACCATCAGTTTGCGGCTCTAAATAAGTCACTTCATAACCTTCACGCTCTAACTGGCGCATGGTATCTAGCACCGCTTTATGTTCTGTTTTAACCGTAATTAAGTGCTTACCTTTTTTATGGTAAAAGTTAGCAGCACCTTTAATGGCTAAGTTATCTGACTCAGTAGCACCTGAAGTGAACACAATTTCACGCGGGTCGGCGTTAATTAAATCGGCCACTTGGCTGCGGGCTATTTCTACCGCCTCTTCTGCTTGCCAACCAAAACGATGCGAACGTGATGCAGGGTTACCAAATTCACCGTCCATCGTCATAAACTGCATCATTTTTTCAGCAACACGCTTATCAACTGGAGACGTTGCAGCGTAGTCAAGATAAATAGGTAGCTTCATTATTTGCTCCGTGTTTTGCTTACAGCTGACAACTGACGTCTATATCAGTTGCCGGATTCTTTACATTACGACTATCAAGTTGCCGCTTTGCTACGGTTTTTACATCTTGCTGGTTTACCAGCTCGCCCAACGAAATGTTGGTTAGGAAATCTTCTATACGGTGGCTTAACTCGCTCCAAAGGGTATGAGTTAAACAACGCATGCCGCCTTGGCAATCAGACTTTCCTTGACAACGTGTCGCATCTACCGACTCATCTACCGCTGCAATAACGTCAGATACCGTTATCAAAGAAGCATCTTTGCTTAATTGATAACCACCACCGGGACCACGCACACTACTAACTAAGCCATACTTACGCAGGCGAGCAAATAATTGCTCAAGATAAGAAAGCGAAATGCCTTGGCGTTCTGAAATGTCAGCAAGAGATACAGGGCCAGTCGCTTTGTGCAAGGCTACATCTAACATAGCGGTTACTGCATAACGTCCTTTGGATGTTAATCTCATAGTCTGCTCCTGAAAATTATAGCTCCATTCTACATACCTGACCAATTTAGTCAAGTATTAAGCTGACTAAAACAGTCAAGTATTGAGCTAGCATACAGTTAAATTTCAGGATCAAAGGCTTCAATATCCTTAGCTCGTGTTTGTGCGGCTTTTTGCTCAGCTTGTAAGAAATCTTCTTCACCAATATCCACAGTTGGCACTTTGCTACAAACATTACCACCAAGCTGATTAACACCTTCACAAAGCTCAGCAATCTTATTATCTAACACTTGAATATGATCAAGCATTCTACCTATTGCATTAGCAACCGGATCAGGATTATCTTCGGCAACGGCATAGGCATCAAAACCAAACTTTTTCGCCATATGCTTACGTTCATCACTTAAGGTAACATCGGCTCTGGCTACAATTCGTCCAGGAATACCAACTACGGTTGCTCCTGTTGGCACATTTTTCACCACCACCGCATTAGAACCAATACGGGCATTTTCGCCCACAATGAGTGGGCCTAATACTTTAGCGCCAGCACCAATAACAACGCCATTACCTAAAGTTGGGTGGCGTTTGCCAGCGCTCCAGCTAGTCCCCCCTAAGGTCACACCATGATATAAAGTACAGTCATCACCAATTTCAGCTGTTTCACCTATTACTACTCCCATGCCATGGTCTATAAAGAAACGGCGGCCAATTTTGGCACCTGGGTGAATTTCAACACCGGTGATCCAACGAGCAAAAGTGCTAATAAAACGGGCTAACCAAGTCCAGTTTGCTCGCCATAAACGGTGGCTTAATCTGTGCCACCAAATTGCATGTAAACCAGGATAAGTGGTTAGTACCTCAAACGCATTACGTGCCGCAGGGTCGCGACTAAAGACACTTTTTATATCTTCGCGAATACCAGCAAACATATTATTTCTCCTTTAGCCTTGTTGCAGCAGAACCAAAGCGCTGCACCGAGGTTAAAATACCACGTAAAATATTATATTCTGCTTCTTCAGGCCGAGCCCGGTTAAACAAGCGCTTTAACTTTGTCATTACAACACCCGGATGCTGCTTAATAATAAAGCCTGTATCGTCAAGTGTTTGCTCTAAATGCTGATAAAAGCTTTCCATTTGAGCATTGCTTGGGTAGCTAGCTTCGTCTTCAGTTTTACTCTGCTCACCTTGGGCTAACCATGCCATTCGCACTTCATAACACACCAATTGCACTGCCATGGCTAAATTCAGTGAGCTATATTCAGGGTTGGCATTAATACACACATGATAATTACAAAGCTGCAGTTCTTCATTAGATAAGCCACTGCTTTCTCGACCAAAGACTAAGGCTACCGGATGCTGCTTGGCTTCAGTTACCGACTTTATACCGCATTCTCTTGGCTCTAACATTGGCCAACTAAGGGTGCGAGACCGTGCACTGCTGCCTACAACTAAGCCACAATCGGCGATGGCTGGGGCTAAAGAGTCAAAAATTTTAGCTTTAGCTAAAATATCACTGGCCCCGGCAGCCAGAGCATAAGCCTGGCCGTCTGGCTGTTCTTTAGGTGCAACTAAATAAAGGTTTGATAACCCCATTGTTTTCATCGCACGTGCTACCGAGCCTATATTTCCGGTGTGGCTGGTGCCGACTAATACAATTCTAATCTGCTCTAACATTAAGTCGTCCCGCTTCAAAGGGTCGGCATTCTACCATAGCCTAATCGGTTTGTTTACGAAAAAGACGCAACTTGGCTGAGCTTAATTGACTAAGATATTAACAATGAAATTCTGTATTTTTAACTTGGCTTTGCTACACTAAAGCCAAATTTTCCCTCAGAGGATACCCAGCATGAAAATAGCTTCATTAGCGTTCGTTTTATCTGCTTGTTTATTAAGCCCATTTAGCAACGCAGATACTCACCTAGACGCTATTCAATCAGCGGTTGACCATAACAGCCGCACGAGCAGCAATATACAGCGCGACCAATATCGCCATCCTGCACAAACACTTAATTTTTTTGAGGTAACGCCAAGCAGCACTGTTGTTGAAATTTCACCTGGTGGTGGCTGGTATACTGAGATCCTAGCGCCGCTGTTAGCTGAAAAAGGCAAGTTATATGCAGCGCATTTCCCAACAAATACAAGCTCGGAGTACTACAAAAACAGCCGTGCTAACTTTGTCAAAAAACTGGCTGATAACCCTATTTATAATCGGGTAGTCCTTACTGAATTTGCTATCAACCATTCTGAAGCAATAGCCCCAGCTAATAGCGCAGATATTGTCTTAACCTTTCGTAATTTGCATAACTGGTATAGCCAAAATGGTGATGAAGCTTTATTAAACGCATACAAACAATTTTATACGGCATTAAAACCTGGCGGCATACTCGGTGTGGTGGAACATAGCCTGCCATTAGCGCAAAAAGATTCAGATTGGTTAAAAAGCGGTTATGTACCTGAGGAACTCGCTATAAAGCTGGCTGAACAGGCTGGTTTTGTGTTAGAGGCTACAAGCGATATTAATGCTAACCCTAAAGATACAGCTGATTATAAACATGGTGTCTGGACCCTTCCGCCTTCATTGCGCTTAAAAGAGCAAGATAGAGCTAAATATTTAGCCATTGGCGAAAGTAATCGTATGACTTTAAAATTTCGTAAACCTTTAACTCCATAATTGAAACGACGGATAACTTAATGAAAGTATTGGTAATCGGCGGCGGTGGCCGTGAACATGCCTTAGCATGGAAAGCGGCTCAGTCTAATTTAACAACTGAGGTTTTTGTTGCACCTGGCAATGCTGGCACGGCTAATGAGGCTAACTTACACAATGTTGCCATAGCAGCAGATGATGTTAGCGCTTTACTTGACTTTGCTAAAAAAGAGCAAATCGGTTTAACTATTGTTGGCCCTGAAGCCCCTCTAGCTAAAGGCGTTGTCGATGCCTTTAATGCTGAGGGCCTAGCTATCTTTGGTCCAAGTCAAGCAGCTGCTCAATTAGAAAGCTCAAAAGCCTTTGCTAAAGATTTCTTAGCTAGACACAATATTCCAACCGCTGCTTATCAAACCTTTACAGAGATAGAACCGGCTAAGGCGTTTGTTGATAAGTTAGGCACTCCTATTGTTATTAAAGCCGATGGCTTAGCCGCAGGTAAAGGCGTGATTATTGCGCAAACCCCAGCTGAAGCTTATGCCGCTATTGACGATATGTTAGCGGGAAATAAGTTTGGCTCAGCCGGTAGCCGAGTGGTAATAGAAGAGTTTCTAACAGGTGAAGAAGCTTCTTTTATTGTAATGGTTGACGGTAAAACCGCGCTGCCTTTTGCCTCTTCGCAAGATCATAAAGCGCGTGACAATGGCGACTTAGGCCCAAATACGGGCGGTATGGGCGCCTATTCTCCAGCACCTGTTGTCACCCCAGAAGTGCATGACTGGGTAATGGAAAAAGTAATTTACCCAACCGTTAACGGCATGGCTGATGAAGGCATTGTTTTCACCGGTTTCTTATATGCAGGTTTAATGATTGCAAAAGATGGCAGCGCTAAGGTACTAGAATTCAACTGCCGCTTTGGTGATCCTGAAACACAGCCTATTATGATGCGTCTAGAGTCTGACTTAGTGCAGCTTTGTTTAGATGCTTGTAATACCCAGTTAGCAGGACAAACTATCCAGTTTAAGTCACAAGCCGCTGTAGGTGTTGTATTAGCAGCCGGTGGTTATCCTGATAGCTATGCTAAAGGTCTAATAATAAACGGCTTAACAAATGCTGATACTGCAACAGCTAAAGTTTTCCATGCTGGCACAGCCCAAGAAAATGGCCAAATTGTTACTAGCGGTGGCCGAGTTTTATGCGCCACAGCCTTAGGTGAAAATGTAAGCTCCGCTCAGCAAGCAGCTTATCAATTAGCGAAAAAAATTAGCTGGGAAGGTATGTTTTATCGCACAGATATTGGCTATCGCGCCATAAAACGTGAACAAAACTAAGTTTTAGCTTACTTGCACCCTTAAGTGCGTTAAACATCATTACTAAAACGGGCTGAATACTTATTTAGCCCTTTTTTGGCCTTTACTATTCAGTAATAAGTCTATTTTTAATCGATTTGATACCACGCTTAGCTAGATAACCATTGTCCTAAACTATAGAATTAAGCTTCGAACTTAGCTATTGAATTAAACTATTGCACTAAACTAATCTGGCGATAAGTGAAGCCACTTATGTTATGTTATCCTACTCGCTATCTAATCATTTCTTTAGTTAATCTTTTATAATAGGTACGCTGACTTATGACTACCCTAGCTACTTTTACTCTGTCTGCCTACATTTTGACAGCAGCTACATTACTGACACCTTTTTCAACGCTAGCTAGTGATAACCAATGTGCCAAACACTATACCGCTATTAACGAGATCCAAGGCACAAGTGCTGCGAGTCCCATGCAAGGTAAAGTCGTCACCACCCAAGGCATAGTGAGTCATATTATTTACCCTAACAGCCCTATGGCGGGTTTTAGTATTCAAGCAGAAAAAGCTGAGCATTCTTCGTCAGCAAAGCCTGCTAGTAACGGCTTATTTATCGCAGATCCTGTCCTTAGTCGCACCGTGCAGCTAGGACAGCAAGTACAGCTAACCGGCACCGTTACTGAAATAGATGGCATGACCAGCTTAACTAAGCTGCAGCAAAGCCAGCTTTGCCAAACCAATGTTGCGCTTAAGCCTACAGAGATAAAGTTACCCTTACCAAAGCATCTTAGTTGGGAACAGTTAGAAGGGCAATGGCTAAGCTTTAACCAACAGCTGGTTGTTAATGATAGTTATGACTTACCTCGCTATGGTGAAATTACCGTTGCAGCGTCAAGGTTTATGGTGCCAACTGAAATTATGACGCCAGGTCACGCAGCTAATGCATTATATGCACAACAGCAACAGCAAATGTTAGTTATAGATGACGGTTTATGGCAGCAAAATCCTGATCCAGTAGCTTACCCAAGCCCTAAACTAAGCGCGACTAACACTTTACGTATTGGCGATAAAGTTAGCCATGTCACGGGCATACTCATTGAAGATAAACGCGGCTATAAGTTAGTACCCACTACGCCACCTAACTTTATAGTTGCTAATCCTAGACCACAAGAGCCTGATGCTAAACCCAAGCACGCATTACGTTTTGCCAGTTTTAATGTATTGAATTACTTTAATGGCAGTAACAGAAAAAAAGCCTTTCCCACAGAACGTGGCGCAACAACAAAAGCCGAATTTGAACGGCAAAAAGTAAAAATCATTCACGCCTTAGCTGCTTTAGATGCCGATGTTATAGGCTTATTAGAAGTTGAAAATAATGGCTATGGTAAACACAGCGCTATTGCCGATTTAACCAATGCCTTAAACCGCGCCAGCAAAACTGGCCCTTATCAATTTATACGCAGTAAAGCTGCGCCAGGCGACGATGCCATTAAAGTAGCTATATTATACCGCCCCAGCACAGTTAAACCCGTAGGTAAGGCCGCGCTGTCTTTTACCGCCCCGTTTAATCAAGGCAGCCGAGTGCCTCTTGCTCAAAGCTTTGTCCATTTAGCCTCAGCAGAAACAGTAACGCTTAGCATCAACCATTTTAAATCTAAGGGCAGCTGCAATAAACAGAGTGATAAGGCGGATGCTAATAATTATGATGGCCAAGGTTGTTGGAATAAAAAGCGTGTAGCCAGTAGTCTTGCTCTAGATCACTGGCTAAGCAGCTTTCCAACAGGTATAAAAACCAATAAACACCTGATCCTTGGCGATTTAAACGCCTATAGAATGGAAGATCCCGTTACGGCACTAGAACGGGCTGGCTGGCAGCATTTAGCCAAACCTGAAACCGCAGCTTATTCCTATGTATATCGCGGTCGAACTGGCTCTTTAGATCACGCTTTAGCAAGCCCTGAGCTGGCAAAACATTTACAGCATATTCAACATTGGGCCATTAACGCCGATGAACCTGCCGCCTTAGATTATAATCTAGAGTATAAATCAACCTCGCAACAAACTGAGTATTTTGCACCTGGCCCTTATCGCTCGTCTGATCATGATCCTGTTATTGTCACCTTTATGTTTTAATACTTAGTTAAGCTGGGCATACAAATTATTAATATGTTGCACAAAGCTCGGGCTATAGATTAAGGTATTCAGCCTTATGATTAACTGTGGTGTTATTTATGTCGCATAAAAATCCTATTATTGCCATTACCGGCTCATCTGGAGCCGGTACGACAACAACGGGTACCGCCTTTAAACATATTTTTCGTACTCTAGGCATTAATGCTGCATTTGTTGAAGGTGATTGTTTTCATCGCTTTAGCCGCCCGGAAATGGAAGTGGCGATTCGTAAAGCCAAAGAGCAAGGTCGCTATATCAGCTATTTTGGCCCTGAAGCCAATGATTTTGCCGCTCTAGAAAGCTTTTTTACCAGCTATGCCCAAACCGGTAGTGGTAAAGTTCGCCATTATTTGCATACGTTTGATGAAGCGGTGCCTTATAACCAATTGCCCGGCACTTTTACGCCTTGGCAGCATATAGGCGAAAACACCGATCTATTATTCTATGAAGGCTTGCATGGTGGCGCGGTTACCGAGCAAAACAATATTGCCCAACATGTTGATTTGCTCATTGGCATGGTGCCTATTGTTAACTTAGAGTGGATCCAAAAGATTATTCGTGACACCTCAGAGCGCGGCCATAGTCGTGAAGCAGTACAAGCAAGTATCGTTGGCAGCATGGATGATTATATTAATCATATTACGCCGCAGTTCTCACGTACCCATATTAACTTTCAACGTGTACCTACAGTAGATACTTCAAACCCCTTTAGTGCTAAAGATATTCCTTCACTAGATGAAAGCTTTGTTGTTATTCGCTTTCGCGGCATTAAGCATGTCGATTTCCCCTATTATTTGCGAATGATAAATGGTTCTTTTATGTCACGAGTAAATACCTTAGTGGTACCTGGTGGCAAAATGGCCCTGGCTATGGAACTCATATTAACGCCATTAGTTGAAGACTTAATGATTAAACGCCGCCAAGCAAGAGGCCAAGTAGATTGGTTAGGTACATAATAAATTTGGCTAAAAAAGAAAAAATAGCTATTTCATATCGATTAAAAAACAAACTAACAAACAATTAGTTATTATTAAAATTCGCCTTAGCTGTTTAGTCTGCGTTACAAAATACTGTTTTTAAGCCGTTTAGCGAAAGTCAAGACAACAACCCCTAATAAATTTATCAATTTGTTTAAAAAATAACCTTTGCTTTGCGGCAAAAAATCCGTAAACTTAGCGCCCCTTAAGGGTCGAGCGGTGGATTGAGTAGTGCAGATAGGTCCATACCAGTTAGCAAACAAAGTAATTTGTGCTCCTATGGCAGGAGTTACCGATCACACGTTTAGGGAGCTCTGTCGGCGCTTTGGTGCAGCTTTAGCTGTGTCTGAAATGATGTCGAGTAACCCTTTGGTATGGCAAAGCGAAAAATCTCAGCTTCGAATGGGTCACCGGTTAGAGTCAGGTATCTGCTCTATTCAAATTGCCGGCGCTGATCCAGAACAAATGGCTGAAGCAGCACGCTATAATGTCGATAATGGCGCAGACATTATCGACATTAATATGGGCTGCCCAGCAAAAAAAGTGAATAAAAAATTAGCCGGATCGGCTTTGTTGCAATACCCCGATCTCGTGCAAAGCATTGTTCGTGCAGTTGTCGATGCCGTAACAGTGCCGGTTACGTTAAAAATTCGTACCGGTTGGGATCAAGATAATAAAAACGGTCTGCAAATTGCGCAGATTGCCCAAGATAATGGCATTCAAGCTCTAGCTGTACACGGTAGAACTCGGGCTTGTATGTACAAAGGCGAAGCAGAATACGATACCATACGCTCTATTAAGAACGCAGTTTCTATTCCTGTTATCGCTAACGGTGACATTAACAGCCCGGAGAAAGCTCAGTTTGTTCTGGATTACACTGGGGCTGATGCCATTATGATTGGACGTGCTGCCCAAGGCAGACCATGGATTTTCCGCGAAGTAGTGCATTACTTGGCTACTGGCGAGAAACTGGACGCACCTAGCATTGCTGAGGTACGCCAAATTATGCTGGAACACGTGCAGGGTTTACACCAACTTTATGGTGAGCATGCCGGTTCTCGCATTGCCCGCAAACATGTGGGCTGGTATTTAGCCGAGCATGACAAGCTCGGCGTGTTTCGTAGTGAATTCAATGGCATTGAGCAGGCTCAAACCCAGCTTATTGCCTTAAATGACTATTTTCATAAACTAGCAGCAACCTAACGTAAAAGAGAAAAGCAATGTTTAATTCGAACGTTACTTCGCCATTTATTACTAACGCCCACGTACAAACGCAGGAAAAGCCACAAGCTTTGCGTAGCGCAGCCCAAAAAGCTGTTGCTAACTACCTGCAGCAATTAAACGGTCAGGACGTTGATGATTTGTACGAGTTGGTCTTATCTGAATTAGAGCGCCCGTTACTGGAAGAAGTTATGAAGTATACTCGCGGTAACCAAACCCGCGCCGCTAACTTGATGGGTATCAACCGCGGTACCCTTCGCAAGAAATTAAAGCAATACGGCATGGGTTAATGCCAACGCAGGGCACCTTGTCCTGCGACCTAAGCACCTTCGGGTGCTTTTTTATTATTAGCTATAACCAATTTCTAAACGCGAAATGAGATTTTAAAAATGACCACACTACGCCCCATCCGCCGCGCGCTATTAAGCGTCTCAGACAAAACTGGTATTGTAGAATTTGCCCGTGCTTTAGCAGACTTGAATGTTGAAATTCTCTCTACCGGCGGTACCGCTAAATTACTTACCGAACAAGGCATTAATGTAATAGAAGTTTCTGATTACACCGGCCATGCCGAAATTATGGATGGCAGAGTAAAAACCCTGCACCCTAAAGTTCATGGTGGTATCTTAGCCCGTCGCGGTATTGATGAAGATGTGATGACTCAAAACAATATCAGCCATATCGACCTAGTTGTAGTTAATTTATACCCATTTGCCAGCACGGTTGCAAAACCAGGCTGCACCTTAGAAGATGCCATCGAAAATATCGATATTGGCGGTCCTACTATGGTACGCGCAGCAGCAAAAAACCATAAAGATGTCACTATTGTTGTTAACGCCAGCGATTACGACATGGTTATTGCAGAAATGCAGCAAAATAACGGAGCAACCAATCACTGCACCCGCTTTAGCCTAGCCATAAGCGCTTTTGAACACACTGCGCAATACGACGGCATGATAGCGAACTACTTTGGTACTAAATTACCAGCCTATACCACGCCTTCAGAAGCAGGTAACAAGTTCCCGCGTACCTACAACACTCAGTTTGTTAAAAAACAAGATTTACGCTATGGCGAAAACAGCCATCAGCAAGCTGCCTTTTATGTTGATAACAACAGCCAAACAGCATCAGTTTCAAGCGCAACACAGCTACAAGGTAAAGCTCTATCTTATAACAACATTGCCGACACTGACGCCGCATTAGAGTGCGTTAAAGAGTTTGCCGAGCCGGCCTGCGTTATTGTTAAACATGCAAACCCTTGTGGAGTGGCCATTGGTGAGTCTATTTTAGACGCTTATAGCCGTGCTTATAAAACAGACCCAACATCCGCTTTTGGTGGCATTATTGCTTTTAACCGTGAATTAGACGAAACCACAGCTAACGCCATTATTAGCCAACAATTTGTTGAAGTGATTATCGCCCCTTCAGCAACAGAAGCCGCAGTTGCCGCAGTTGGCTCTAAGCCAAATGTGCGTTTATTAGTTTGTGGTGAATTTAGCCAAACAACAGCTGCAATTGATATTAAGCAAGTTAATGGCGGTATCTTATTACAAGACCGCGATCAAGCTAAGATCACCGCTGACGACTTAACAGTAGTCAGTAAGCGTCAACCAACAGAGCAAGAGTTAACCGACTTATTATTCTGCTGGAAAGTCGCTAAATACGTTAAATCTAACGCCATTGTTTATGTTAAAGACAGCATGACCATTGGAGTTGGCGCAGGCCAAATGAGCCGTGTTTACAGCGCTAAAATTGCCGGCATTAAAGCCGCTGATGAAAATTTAGAAGTGAAAGGCTCAGTGATGGCCTCTGATGCTTTCTTCCCGTTCCGCGACGGTATAGACGCTGCAGCTGCGGCCGGTATTACGGCTGTTATTCAACCTGGTGGTTCAATGCGTGATGCTGAAGTAATTGCTGCTGCCGACGAACATGGTATGGCAATGGTCTTTACTGGCGTTAGACACTTCCGCCACTAAGGTACTAAGTACATAGCTAAGCAAATATCATGTATCCAAATAGTTAGTCTGATAAAAAGCCGCAACAGCGGCTTTTTTTACTTATGCCAAGCTTAAAATCCCCTGACACTTGCTGTTAAATTTAAGCGCAGTAGAATCTAGTGCATCTAATAATATTTATGGGCAGCTTAAATGAGAACTAATTTAATTACTGCTGAAGGCTATAACAAACTTAATCAAGAATTAAACTATTTATGGCGCGAATACCGGCCAGAAATAACAAAAAAAGTTGCTTGGGCAGCTAGCTTAGGAGACAGATCAGAAAATGCTGACTATAAAGAAAACAAACGTTTATTACGCCAGATAGACTCTAGAGTACGCTTTTTGCGCAAACGGCTTGAAGTGCTAAAAATTGTGAATTATTCACCGCAACAAGAGGGTAAAGTATTTTTTGGTGCTTGGGTAGAAATAGAAAATGACGCAGGTGAAATAAAAAAGCTACGCATTGTTGGCCCAGATGAAATATATGGCCGAAACGATTACATCTCCATAGACTCACCCATGGCCCGCTCCCTATTAAAACAAACTGTCGACAGTGAAATAACGGTCCAAACCCCAACCGGCCCTAAAACTTGGCTCATCAACCAGATAAACTATTAATATGGGGTCAGTGCATATTAATAAACTGTTAATGAAAATAATAAAGACCAGAGTGGTGTAATGACCATTGAATCAAACTTCCCATTTTGTGTATCACCATTTTCTTGCGCATGCGCGCTTAATCACTATACTTTTATTTTTAAATAAAAGGATGCCAAGTAATGAACAGAATGTTAATTTTATTTCTAATCTGTTGTTTTCAACCAGCTGCAGCGACAAAGCCTGACTTATTACTAGCTGAGGTTTATAACGATTCAGTTGATGTGGAACAGTATTGGGTAAGCGAGAAACTGGATGGTGTTCGCGCATTTTGGGATGGTAAACAATTAATTTCTCGTGGTGGCAACCTTATTTCGGCTCCTGCTTGGTTTGTTGCTGATTTTCCTCCAATTGAATTGGATGGTGAGCTGTGGATTGGCCGAAATAAGTTTGCTGATACTTTAAGTATTGTCAGTAAGCATAACCCTATTGATAAAGAATGGCGACAAGTTAGCTATTACATATTCGAATTACCCAATGCTACAGGGACATTTAGCCAACGCATTAAAGCTATGCAAACGATGATCAAGCAACAAAATAGTCCGTTTCTAAAGTGGGTTCCCCAGTTTCGTATAGCCAATAAAACACTGCTCGTAAATAAGCTTCACGATCTTGAAAAGTCTGGCGCCGAAGGGTTAATGCTCCATCATCAAGATGCCTTATATAAAACGGGTAGAAATACTGATTTACTTAAATTAAAAACTTACCGAGATACCGAAGCTGAAGTCATTGGCTATCGCCCCGGAAAGGGCAAGTATCAGGGCATGGTTGGCGCCATCATTGTTAAAACAACAGAAGGTAAAGAGTTTGCCATTGGCAGTGGCTTAACTGATGAGTTACGGCAAACCCCACCTAACATTGGCGCTACTATAACCTATAGATATAACGGTCTAACTAAAAACGGTTTACCCCGTTTTGCTCGCTTTTTACGGGTGCATAAAGCGTTTTAATAACATAGTAGCATAATACTACTACTGCCATCTTCGCTTATATGCTGAACTACTATATGATGCGGCACCTTAAATTTGCTGTCAGTATCCGTAATGTCGTCAACTCAGTTATATACCGATTTATCCCACTACTATGACTTAATGTGTTGCGATATAAATTATCAGCAGCAAAGCCTAGCCGTAATGCGGTTAAACTCTTTATTTGGTAACGGCGGCAAGAATCACCTTGATTTAGCCTGCGGCACAGGACCACATATTCGCCATTTTATTGATCATGGCTACCATTGCACGGGCTTAGATATTAATCAGCCTATGTTAGACATAGCGCAAGCTCGCTGCCCTGAAGCTAGTTTTATATTGCAGAATATGAACCAGTTTACGCTAGCACAGCCGGTAGATTTAATAACCTGTTTTTTATATTCACTGCATTACAACCCGAGCATAAATCAATTACAGCAATGCATAGCGCACGCATATCAGGCATTAACTCCGGCAGGACTCTTCTGCTTTAATGCGGTTGATAAAAATAAAATTTGTA
This sequence comes from Rheinheimera sp. WS51, assembly GCF_050936095.1. Taxonomy (NCBI): domain Bacteria; kingdom Pseudomonadati; phylum Pseudomonadota; class Gammaproteobacteria; order Chromatiales; family Chromatiaceae; genus Rheinheimera; species Rheinheimera sp. WS51. Next base: position 367,354 of record NZ_JBOTRC010000001.1, on the reverse strand, counting down.
ATAACAGCGCTGTTCGTCACAGTACGGTGCACGATAATAAACGATTTGATTTTGCTTCTGCTTGGTATTACTCAGGCCAAGGCGAAACGCAAGCTTTAAAACTCAATATAAGCAAAACCAATGCAAATGTGGTTAAGCATTGGCAAGATCAGCATACGATGGTCGCGGTAAGCTTTGATCAACTCCAGCAACTGCTATTGCCATGGTTTGAAATTTATATGCTAGAGCATAATTACGACAGTGTGCAGCCCTACCAAGCTGACACAGGCAACGCACTATTTGCTTGTGTCAAACGCTAAGCATTCAATACTAAATCTTCAATGCTGCACATCGTCTACGCTACTTTGATCTCGACAGGCTTCATCGGCAAATTCTAGTTCTATAGTAGTATGAGCAAATTCAAATTTAGCTAACGCTTGATCTAGTTGTTGTTTTAACTGCTTCATATCAGCAATTGTGATGTTTGATTTTAATTCAAGATGCACCGACATCACACTGTGCTCGCCATCTAAAGACCAAATATGAAAATGATGCAAGGCAGCAACTTGTAGCCTTGCCAGCAACACTTGCCTTACCTGTTTAACGACCTCTTTATCTGGCGCGGCTTGTAAAAATAACATAACAGTAAGCTTAAGGTTGCGCAGCACATTAAATAGAATAAATAAGGTAAAACCAATCGATAGAATGGGGTCAAGAATAGGCCAAGGCTTAAACATCAAGACTATAGACACGATAAACACGGCAACCCAGCCAAGTACGTCTTCTAACAAATGCCAATTTAGCACCCGCTCATTTAAGGTTTTACCGGCACTAAGTTTATAAGCTGCAAAGCCATTTACTGCTATGCCGAAAATAGCAAAAATTAACATGCCTTCAGCATGGGGCATAACAGGATCAAATAAACGCGGAATAGCCGTTAATAAAACCCAAATAGAGCCAATAGTTAACACTGTGCCATTAATTAAGGCACCTAATAACGAAAAACGCTTATAGCCATAAGAAAAAGTACTGTTAGCATCTTTGTCGCTAAGCTTATTTAACAACCAAGCGGAGCCAATAGATAAGCTATCGCCTAGATCATGCACGGCATCAGCCATAATTGCCGTACTGTTGGTTAACCAGCCACCAATAAACTCGATAATAGTAAAGCTAACATTAAGAAAAAACGCCCAACCAATACGCCTTGACGCATCGCTTCCGCTAGCGTGATGATGGCTATGTCCGTGGCTATGATGATTATGCATTTAGAACCTTAACTTAATAGGTTTATCTAATTAATTATTATGGAACTATAGCGATTATTAGCACACTATAACTGTTTGCCTTTAATCACTAACAATACTGCCCAGCTACCCAGCCGCTGGCCCAGGCCCATTGGAAGTTGTAGCCACCTAGCCAACCGGTAACGTCGACGACTTCGCCAATAAAATATAAGTTATCCTGTTCTTTAGCTGCCATGGTTTTAGATGACAAATCATTGGTGTCTACGCCGCCTAAAGTGACTTCTGCTGTTCTATAGCCTTCAGTGCCATTGGGCTTAAAAATATAACCATGTAAACGATTCGCTATGGTTTGGCTGCTTTTACTATTTAACGCTTTTAACGGCTGGTTACTAATAATCTGCATTTCTAGGAGCTTTTCAACTAAGCGCTTAGGTAATAATTTAGCTAGCGCGGTTTTTAGTTCTTGCTCAGGGTGGCTTTGTTGTTGGCTGGTTAAAAAGGCATGGATATCTGTTTCTGGTGATAAGTTTACTTCAATATCATCACCAGGTTGCCAATAGCTAGAAACCTGTAATATTGCTGGGCCACTTAAGCCACGGTGGGTAAATAGCATATCTTCAGGAAAAACTGTTCCGTTTGCTTCGGCCGTTACTGGCAGTGATACGCCGCTAATTTCTTCGAAAATAGCTTTATCTGCCGGTTGCCAGGTTACCGGCACTAAAGCAGCACGTAAAGGCAGGACATTAAGACCAAATTGTTCGGCTAATTGAAAACCAAAAGCAGTAGCGCCTAAATTAGGTAGGCTTAACCCCCCACTTGCTACTACTAAGCTAGTGCAGGCTCTGTTAACGGCAGGGGTTTCAACAATAAAACCAGCATCTGTTTTAGTTACCTGCTGAATATGTTGCTGTAGCGCTATTTCAACACCAGCAGCTTTAGCTTCTGTCACCAGCATTTGTACTATATCTTTTGCGCTGTTATCACAAAACAACTGACCTAAAGTCTTTTCATGGTACGGGATCTGATGCTGTTGCACTAAGGCTAGAAAATCCCATTGCGTATAACGACTTAATGCAGACTTACAGTAATGGCGATTGTGCGATAGGAAATTATCTGGGCTAGTGTACATATTAGTAAAATTACAGCGGCCACCGCCAGACATTAATATTTTACGGCCTACACGCTTACCATTGTCTAGCACTAAAACCTTTCTACCCCGCTTACCGGCTTCTATTGCACACATTAATCCTGCTGCGCCGGCTCCAATTACTATCACATCATAATGCTGCATGCTGCTACTTATTTATCTTATTAGGTGGCTGTCTATTGTCATGTAGTCGCCTTTGGGATGCAATGGCAAAAAAATAGGAAAGAAAGCCAAAATGGCTGATTCTGCATATTCATTTTTAGTATAAGATATAATCATTAACCATATATCGCCAGTGTAAACATTTTTGTAACAACGCAGTCTTTATAATACTTACATAAGCATTCACTAAATTATTAAAATCCTAAATACCCCTTTTTTAGAAACAAAACCTCAATTAGTACCTGTTATAGAAAACGGCCTCAGAAATTATTTTGTTTACTTTATCAGTACCAAAGGTTAAGAATTAAACAGCGGCCATCCAAAGGTGTCGCATATAATAAAAACAATTTTAACCTCAGGGTAACAACCACTATGAAACGTTCCTCATTTAAATTAACCGCATTTGCAGCTTTATGTTTGCCTGCAGCTTTACTTTCAACCAACACTTTGGCTAATAGCCAAGTTGACTATGCTGATGGTCCAGCGACTCGCTTTATCATTAAATACAAAGAAACTGCAGGGGAAGGCATTGTTCAAGCTTTACCTTTAGGTATGTCGCAACAGATGAAAGCGCAAACCTTACAAGCTAAAGCAGAGCGGTTTAGCTCAGCCACAGGTGAGAACTTACAGTTTGTTCGTGAATTAACCTTAGAAAAACATGCCGTATTTAGCCTAAATCGCAAGCTATCTAAGCGCGACACTAAACGCATGATGGCGTTATTAGCTGAAGATGATACGGTAGAGCTTGTTGAAGAAGATGTGCTTTTACAAGCTGCCTTCACTCCTAATGATACGCAGTATAACGACCAATGGCATTACTATGAGTCAGTTGGTGGCTTGCGTGCTCCTCAAGCTTGGGATAAAGCTACAGGTCAAGGCGTTGTTGTTGCCGTGCTTGACACAGGTTACCGCCCTCATACTGATTTAAATCAAAACATTTTACCTGGCTACGACATGGTATCAGATTCATTTGTCGGCAATGACGGCGACGGTCGTGACAGCGATGCCAGAGATCCAGGCGATTGGACTAACGCTGGTGAATGTGGCAATGGGTCTCCGTCACAGTTTAGTGGTTCAAGCTGGCACGGTACTCACGTTGCTGGCACTATTGCTGCGGTAACGAATAATAATAAAGGTGTAGCCGGTGTTGCATACAACGCAAAAATCGTTCCTGTTCGCGTATTAGGTAAGTGTGGTGGTTATACCTCTGATATTTCTGACGGTATTATCTGGGCAGCTGGTGGTTCTGTTTCTGGCGCTCCAACAAACCCTAATCCAGCAGATGTTATTAATATGAGTTTAGGTGGTGGCGGTTCTTGTTCATCTACGACACAAAACGCAATTAATATTGCTCGTAATAACGGTGCTGTTGTTGTTGTTGCTGCGGGTAACAGTAATGCAAACTCAAACAACTTTAACCCTGGCAACTGCGCTGGTGTAGTAAACGTAGCTGCAACGGGTCGTAATGGTGGCCGTGCATATTACTCAAACTACGGTACTTCAATTGATGTAGCAGCACCAGGTGGTGCTATGGGTAGCAACGCAGATGGCGTGTTATCTACTCATAACTCAGGTACAACAACGCCTGGCTATGATACTTATAGCTCTATGCAAGGCACATCAATGGCTGCGCCTCACGTAGCCGGTGTTGCAGCGCTAATTAAACAAGCAAAACCATCAGCAAGCCCAAGCGAGGTTGAGCAAATCTTAAAATCAACCGCACGTAGCTTCCCTGCAACGTGTTCAGGCTGTGGTACCGGTATTGTTGATGCTAACGCAGCTGTTTTAAGTGCATTGGGATCAGACGGTGGTGATGGTGGTGACCCAACACCTCCAACAGGCGGCACTTTACAAAAAGCAGTAGCTAAAACCAATTTAGCAGGCGCTACAGGCAGTAGCACTTACTACACCTTAACTGTTCCAGCTGGTGCAACAGACTTAAACTTTAATATGTCTGGTGGTTCTGGCGATGCTGATATCTTTGTTAAATTTGGTAGCCAACCAACGTCTTCAAGTTATGACTGTCGTCCATATAGAACAGGTAACAACGAAACTTGTTCATTCCCTACCACCCAGGCTGGTACTTACCATGTAATGATTAATGCTTACAGAGCATACTCTGGTGTATCTTTAGTTGCAGATTACACAGCAGCAACTGATGGTGGCGGCAACCCTGGCGGCGGCGGTACTTTAAATAACTTATCTGCAACCAGTGGCGAATGGTTACATTACACCTTAAATGTGCCAGCAGGCATGCGTACACTAACTGTTGAAACCTCTGGTGGCACAGGTGATGGTGACTTATATGTTCGTCGCGGTTCACAGCCTACTACTAGCAGCTATGATTGCCGTCCATATAGAACGGGTAACAATGAAAGTTGTAGCTTCACTAACCCACAAGCAGATGTTTGGCATATCAGTATCCGTGCTTATCGTACCTTTAGCGGTGTTACATTAAACGCTGAATACAAGCCGTAACTACACCACTTATTTAACCTAAACTAGGCCAGCTTTTATGCTGGCCTTTTATTTCGCATTACAAATATAAAGTGGCAATAAAAAAAGCTAGGGACTATTGCTCCTAGCTTTTTTAAATAGAAATGTCGGTTAATCGATTAAAGATTAAGTAGCCGATTAAGTTGTGACTGAGCAAGTGGCTCATTTTGCTCTGCAGCTAATTGGTAGTAATCTCTCGCCTTAACTAAGTCTTTACGCACTCCGCGGCCATATTCATACATCCAGCCTAAATTATATTGCGCATTGGCATATCCTTGATCAGCAGCTTGGCGGAATAACTCAACAGCTTGGGCATCATCAGCAGCAACTTGTTGGCCATTTTTATAGAATAGTCCTAATGCATTTAATGCTCTTGGCACCTTTGCTGGTAAGGCTTGCTGATATAATTGCAATGCTTTGCGCTGATCCATAGCAACGCCATAACCTTTTTCATACATATAGCCTAAATGTGCAATAGCTCGTAAATGATTTTGTGCCGCCGCTTTTTGATACCATTCAACAGCGCTCTTATCACTTTGCTCTACACCGTTGCCCATTTCATAGCGTAAACCTAAATTAAACTGAGCATCAGCATCACCTTCAGCTGCTACCTTAGTATACCAATACAAAGCTTTTTGCTGATCTTTAGCTACACCCCTGCCATTCGCATACATATAGCCTAAATTATATTGGGCATAGGTATCACCTTGATCTGCCGCCCTCTGATACCACTGTACTGCTGCGCTATCATTTACAGCCACACCAGTGCCATTAGCGTAACGAATACCAACAAGATATTGCGCTGCAGCAATACCTTGTTCTGCCGCTTTTAACAACCAAGTAAATGCTTTTTTTTCATCTACAGCAACACCTTCGCCATTAGCAAAAATTAAACCCAAGCGATACTGCGCCTCTTTATTACCAGCATTAGCAGCCCGGGTAAATAGTTGCATCGCGCGTTGGTTATCAGAACGCACACCCCGTCCTTCAGCGTAATGAACGCCAAGATAATAGCAAGCTGTTAAATCTTGTCCTGTACAGGCCTTATCTAGCCACTCAAGCGCACGACTATCACTCGCTCGCACTCCTCGGCCTAATGAATAACTGATACCGAGTTCACTCTGTGCCTCTATCACACCTTGGTTTGCTGCTCGTAAAAAGTAATTAACCGCCCGACTCTCATTTTTTGATACGGCTATACCATTTAACGCCATAAGGCCTAATTGGTAGGTAGACTTAGCATGCTCTTTTTCACTTGCTGCTTTAAACCATTGTAATGCTTTAGCGTTATCAACTTGAACACCTATACCTTGTAGGTAACGGAGTGCAACCATATATTGCGCATCGACATCACCAGCTATCGCTGCTTTTTCATACCAAAAAAAGGCCATAGCAGCATCTTGCTGTACGCCACGGCCATTAGAGTACATATAACCTAAATTATACTGGGCTAATATATAGCCTTGCTCAGCAGCCTGTTGATACCAATACACAGCTTGAGCATCATCTTGATTGACACCTCGTCCTTGAGCGAATAACAAAGCCAAATGATATTGAGCCTGAGCGAAACCTTGCTCAGCAGCTGCGCTAAACCAATGGGCAGCAGTTAGCATGTTTTTACTAACCCCCAAACCATTTGCATAGATAGCAGCTAAATTAAATTGCGCATCAACAACACCTGATGTAGCTAAAGGGTACCAATGGCTGTACGCATCAGCATAATTTTGTCTTTCGAACGCCCGCATGCCTGAGTTAAAATTAGCCTCAGCCAGCGCTAAAACAGGCAAACTAGGTGCTGACTCGACAGCCGCGACTGGTTTGGCAGATACTATTTGGGCAGTTTTAGATTGTGCCGTTTTAGGTTGCACATCAACAAATACACTTTGATTGGTAATTACAGTATTTTGTGGTTTAACAGCAACCTCAGTACTAGGATTATCAGCGATTAGATTATCACTGGCAGTAGCGTAAGTTGTAGCTGCCTCATCTTGGACAGTTTTTTTGTGCTCTTTGTGCTGCTCAAGCGCTTGATAGATATCTTGCTTAGCCTTAGATGATTCAGCATAATCACTGCTTTGTGAGGCGGCCTGCTCTAGCCAATAAGATGCCTGCAAGGCATCTCGCTGAACACCATGACCTAGAGAATATAATTTAGCCAGTTCAAATTGCGCGTCAGCATTACCGTCTAAAGCTAAGGTTTGTAATAATTCAGCTGCTCGAGCGTAGTCGCCTTGTGCATAAGCTGCTTGTGCTTGTGCCAATTGTTGTTGTGGTTCGGCTACTACCATAAAGCTGGTAGCCATTAGAATTGTTATTATTTTATTTAGCCGCATGTTTACTTCCTCCACTGCTAACTCGTTATATCAAAGATTAGCTAAATCACCAAGCTTAGAATAAAGATAAAAGGCACAAATATGCGGTGAACATGACGCTAAAAGTTGTAATTACTTAGCTATTTTAGCCTGTTCTAATTGGTAACCTAGTTCAAGTTCCTGCCATTGCTCTCGCTGCCAATTAAACCCAACAGCTAAACTTTTTTCTTTCACTAACGAGCGCTGTAATCTTTGTAGATTTAATACAGACCAATCACCTGCTTGACGTAAGGCGCATTTATCAAAATCTATCAGCCAAACCTTGCCATTTACATCAAGTAAAATATTGCGACAATTCAAATCTGAATGATATACGCCTTTTTGATGAAACAAGGCGATAGTTGCACCGACATTCTGCCACTCAATAGCACTAAGAGGCCGTTGTGCCAATATAGTTGCTAGGTCTTGGCAATCAGCGATAAGCTCAATCATAATATCAGCACGATACATTAAGCCGCTACGCTGATAATTAGCAGCAATCGCTTTAGGTACCGGCAATCCCATACTATGCATACGCTGCAACAAAGCAAACTCTTGCATGGCACGGCTTGCTGTTACTGGCAGCAGGCTAAATTGATCATGCAAAATTTTACCAATTAATCCTCCGCGATAATAATGACGTAAGACTAGCTTTGTTTGCTGATGCTGTATAAACCAAGCTGTATTTCTGCCTGTAGACTGGCCAATAATCGCCTGCTTACTTTGCCAATATTCAGGCTGAAAGTGTTTAGGTTCAATATCGCTAAAGGTATTTTGTTGATACCAAATTTGTTGCGGACCTAACTTTTTCTGACGAAAATTTGCTAAATCTGATGGCAAAAAGTCAATAATAGCCTGAGTAATTCGCTGACAAGCCCCACTATGTTGTTGATAAAGCGCTAACCCGGCCTGTCCTTGCTGACGTGCCAGTTCCGGCTGTTCAAGTAATTGCTGAGTCTTTGCCACTAAACTTGCTTCATCAGTTAACCAATTTATTGCCTCACGTTGTGCCAGCCATTGGTAAGCTTGAGTAAAATTAAACACATAAGGCCCTGACTGGATAGGCTTAGCAAAGCACATCGCCTCTAACGGATTATGGCCACCTCGTTCAATTAAGCTACCACCAATAAAAACCACATTTGCCAGTTGATACCAGGCTAACAACTCACCCATAGTGTCGCCTAGTAATACAGTTGTATCTGCAGCAATGGCTTCGCCAGCACTGCGTCGCTGCATACTAAGCCCACTGCGAGCAATTAACTCAGCCACACTATCAAAACGTTCTAAGTGCCTAGGTACAATAATGAGTAATATAGAGGGAAACTGCTGCTTTAATTGCTTACAAGCATTAATTAGTAACTGATCTTCCCCAGCGTGCGTACTCCCTGCAACCCAGACTGGACGGCCTTGCACTTGTGGCTTAACCTGCTGCACAACTTCAGCCACATGATCAGGTATCGCCATATCATATTTAACATTGCCACATACTTGCGCGGCTCCAGTAAAGCCTAAAGCTTTAAAGCGGCGCAAAGTTGCCTTATCTTGGCTGAGTAATAAACTGATATGCGGCAACAACAATTGACTAAAACAATAACCGCGCCGATAGCCTTTAGCCGAGCGTGCCGATAAACGCGCATTAACAATAATGCTAGGAATAACCGCTTTGTAACACTGCTGCAATAAGTTAGGCCAGAGCTCTGTTTCTAAAATAATGAACGCTGCTGGCTGCAGTTTGGCTAAAAACCGTTTAACGGCGCCAGGGGTATCAAGTGGCAGGTAATAATGCCAGACGCTATCGCCAAAAGTTTGCTTAATTCGCTCAGAGCCTGTGGGTGTAGTGCAAGTGACGGTGATAGGCAAATTAGGATAGCGCTGCAATAAAGCGTTAATTAATGGCGTCGCAGCAACAACTTCTCCCACCGATACCGCATGAACAATTATGCCACCAGCCGCCTGACTTGGAATAGACTGCCATGCAAAACGCTCATTGAAACGCTGACGATAGGCCTTATCTTTAAATGAACGATAAATAAAATATAACAGCACCAAAGGTAACAAAAAATAAATCAGAACTTGATACAAGTAACGCGAACACCAAATAGGCATGGTTAATATCCAAAATTAATAAAACAGGCCAACTAAATCAGAACAATAAAACAAACAGCTTACTGCCATTTAACTTTTAAAAACCACTTATAATGCCAAAGTTAACGGCAATATTCCAAAGGTAGCGGCATAATTAGAAAAGTTCCTGTTTCAGCTTAGGTAATAATGCTAATCTAATTAGCTTATAATAAGTAGAACAAGCTGCAGCTAACTGCATCTAAAGGTCTTAACACTACCTCATAAAGGCTCATGCCTTATCTGATTACGGAGACACCCAATGAGCAAAGCAGACTACCCTAAAGCGGGTAAATTAGATGGTATTAAAGAATTTTTATTACGTTTTGCTGCCTCAGGCTATTTTCCGGCTACTGCTTTTATTAAAAACCGCCCAGTGAAATCTGAACTTGCTGTTGTTAATGAAAATATCAAACTAGAAATCGTTAGTCATTGCTGGAACTATGCCCGATTTTTTGTTTATCAGCTTAGCTCGTTAGTTAAATACCCACCTAAAGACATGCAGGTTAAGCTTACCGTTTATTATTCTGCAGAAGACACTGAAACAACTAAATTATTACAACATTTTAGTACCATTGCTGTTGCTAATGTTGAGTGGAATTTTATTGAGTTAGCCACTCCGCTCTTATTGCGCCGTGCGATTGGCCGTAATCAAGCCTCTAAGGCGACAAAAGCAGATTGGATTTGGTTTGCAGACTGCGACATGGTGTTTCATGAAGGTTGTCTTGATACCTTGTCTGAGCTATTAAAAGGCCGCCAAGAAATTTTGTTATTTCCTGATACGCTTTTAGTTACGCCACTATTAACTGAAGCAGATCCAATGATCTCTGCTGGTAAAGATAAAACCGAGTTATTAGAGGTGGATACAACTAAGTTTAAACCCCGTAAATTTGACCGCGCTACCGGCGCAATTCAAATTCTCCATGGTGATGTTGCTCGTGCTTGTGGTTATTGTGATGACTTAGCCGTATATCAAAAACCTAAATATCACTGGACTAAAACTTATGAAGATAGAGCAATCCGTTGGTTATTAGGCACTCACGGTGTACCTATTGCCTTACCAAACTTACTGCTGATCCGTCATGCCGAAAAAGGCCGCTACAAAGAAGACAGTAAAATATCTGTGATCCGTAAAGCAATTCGTCGAGTTAAATCGGCATTAATCAATAAATAATTTAATCAGACATCTTAGAGTATTGCTAATTTGTCTGCTTTATTTCTGGTTGGCCATAAGCTTTAAGCATATTATTAATTTGAAAGTCATTACCACTATCAGGCTGCTTGTTTAATTGCCACAGAGTAATATTTTTACTTTGCTTCCAAACAATTAGTTTTTTATTATGGCCCGTACGATGAATAATACATTTATTTAATGTCGCCATCCAATACAGCCAAATATCATCGCCATGTGGCGAATACTGCAAAAACTTTTTATTTAAAGTCACATCAGGGTGCAAAGCACCTGGCGGAAAAAGTGCGCCAGCACCACTAGTGAAAAATAATCTATTATCTGGACCACGCTGTTCAGTTTTAGCTTGCCAATATCGGTAAGGCTGGATATTTCCGCTATCATCTAGTGTTATATAATGAGCCCGTAAACACACTACTTCACGTTCATTACCACGATAACCAGCAAGTAACTCTGCTAACCAATCTGGTCGATAATAAATATCATCATCTGCAGTTACATGATAAGCCCTAGGATAACGCTGCAATGCAGGTATAAGCTTTTTGTATGATTTAATATCTTGCTCAACTAACTCAATGCTCAAGCCATGCTGCACAAGCCCTAACACTTCTGGCGGCAATTGATCATAATCAGCTTTATATAACCACAAAATAAGTTTGTCGGCTTGGGTATCCTGAAGTAATAATGACTGCAAGGTCAAGTGCAAGGTAGGAAAACGTGGTGGATAAGAGGTCAAATTAACCATTAATTCGCCGCCAAGCGGATGCTTATCACGGCGAATATTATCGCGCATTGCCCATTGTTTTTTTACCACAGATTCTGCGGTATATTGCAAAGGGATCCCACTTAATGATTTAAATTTTCTCTGACAATGTCGAATGATATTATTAAGTATTGGCATGAAACTTACTTCTAAAATAACTGAAATCAGCTAATTAATACTATCATCAAACTAGATCAAAAACTGCATTAAGTTCCAAGCACAATTTTATCGATTAATACCAATTGAATGCTAATTGTTAATTTACAGTGCAGCTAACAAAGTTTCAGCATTACTGACTTCAAAGCTTTTCGCTTCTTCTACATTTAAAGTTGTTACTACACCATTTTCAACAATCATGGCATAGCGCTGTGAGCGTACGCCGCCAAAATCAGCTGTGTCCATTGTTAAGCCTACCGCCTTATGAAAAGCACCACCGCCATCTGCTAAAAACGTAATCGCCTCAGCATTTTGGCTTTTTGCCCAAGCGTTCAAAACAAAGGCATCATTCATAGCAGTACAAACAATAGCATCCACACCTTTAGCTTTAATTTCATCAGCTAACGTAATATAACCTGGTAAATGTGCATCAGAACACGTGGGCGTAAAAGCCCCCGGAACTGCAAATAACACGACTTTTTTATTAGCAAAAATGTCACTAGTACTTGGGTTTACCATACCGTCTTTGCTTAATTGAGAAAAATTCACTTCGGGTAATTTATCGCCTACTTTAATCATGTCATATTCCTATTTAAATTATCTAAATTACTTAGATTGCTGCCTTGATATAAACATCAAAGCGGTTATTTTTACCTGTTACAGCCATAGTAGGTGTTTGCTGGGCTAATACATCAGCATAACCGGGCCTCTTTACTACAACACGTTTAAGTGCCAATTGACGTGCTGGGGCTAATAAAGCATCAGCATCGGTATCACTGCCAACTACATCATGAAAAGCACGCATTTCCTTTTTCACCAAAGCACTTTTATCCCGTGGTGGAAACATTGGGTCTAAATAGACCACATCCACGGCTTGATAACTTTGTAGGGCTTCTAATCCTGAACAATGCAGTAAGTTCATGCGTTCATTAACCCATTGTAGCTCAGGTTGATCTGCCGCACGCCGAAGCCCATCATAGAGTAAGGCAGCTACCGCAGGATTACGTTCAACTAATGTAACCTTAGCGCCCAAACTTGCTAAAACAAAGGCATCACGGCCCAAGCCTGCGGTAGCATCAAGAATGGTTAAATCACGTTTTTTATTTAAGCCACAAGCTTTGGCTATGGCTTCATTCTTACCGCCGCCATGCTGTCGCCGATAACTTGAAGCGCCACTGTCAAAGTCGACTAAAATATCGCCTTGCTTAGGCAAGTTGCTATTTCTAAGTACTAAGGCATTGTTATGCCATGCTAAATGCCAACCGCTAACGTCATTTACTAGAGCAAGTGAGAATTTGTCACATAATTTAGCTTGATATTCAGGATCTATTTGCGGATTAATTAACAATAGGCTCATTGCTGCATGCCCACATAATTATCCCCAGTACTCAAGGCTATAATCTGGCTTATCTCAGTTAGGCTTCGCCCTGACTGCTGTTGCCATAGATTAAATTGCTGTTGAATTTGCGCCAAACTGCGTTTACTACTGATACCACCATCAAATACGTTAGTGGCTCGCAAATAGGCTTCAACATCAGTACTTAGAATAAAAGTATCTTTACCAATTGCACGCAAAGCATAAGGACCGGTATTACCCCCTAAACGCGCACCGTACTGCTTTAAATAGGCCCATAAACCAATAATATCGTCTGTTGGCCAATCGGCGACAAAACCAGCAAAGCTACCATGTTTATACTGAATATCAGCAATCATTTGTGCATTCTTACGAATGGTAAAAACTTTTTTAGCATTACGAATAATACGTGGATCTTGAGCTTTATTTTCCAGCATTTCATCACTCATCAACAGCATTTTTTCAATATCAAAATCAAAAAACACTTCGCAAAACCCTGGCCATTTTTGTCTAACCACACGCCAAACAAAGCCTGATTGAAACACTTTTTTTGTTAGCTCAGCTAAACAAAAGTTATCTGGAATTGCTTTAATATCCGCAGCTGTAGCAGGTAAACTAAGTAAAGCAGCTAACGCAGCCACTCCCCCTTTACGCTCACAAGCTCGCTCATAAACACGATGAAAGTTTTCTGCTGAACTCACTGTTTCTCCCAAAAAAAAAAGCAGCTTTGTATCGCTGCTTTTTGGCTAAAAAATTAAATACTAGTAAAGGTCACCTTGACCTGGCTTTACTAAACGACAAACGCCATCTTCAAGCGTAACATCTGGCTTAGGTTCAACAGCACAGTTCGACATTATACCTCGCTGATTATTGTAGGCAGATTCAGCAGAATTATAAAGTCCGACTTTGTCCATTAACTCTTTTTCATCAAGATCTTTTACTGATGCCGCAATATAACCAGCAGGGCCACCACAAGGCTTAGAGCCAAAACCAATTACCCTACATTGTGAAATATTGTCGGCTTTAGCATCGCCAATTAAAGCTAAAACATCTTGCTTTAATTTTTTTAAATCAGTTTCTAATGACACTTGTTCGCTCCTAGCTTTACTTGCCGCTATAGGATCAGTTTGCGGATCAATAGGCTCAATTACAGTGGGCTCTATGACGGTCGGTTCAGCTACAGACTTAACTGCTTCTAGCTCTGTAGCTGAATCGTTATTATCTTGCTGACATCCCATTAAAACGCCAGCGGCAATCACAGCAGCCAAAATAGGGCTTAATTTAAAAGTCGCTTTTTGCATAAATTTCTCTTCTCTTCCTTGGTCATTATAGACGTATACTTTATATACTATATATTGAATTAATAACCAAGTTTACCAATATTTAACTTAATGCCAGCTTACTTAGCTTATAAAACACGTAGCCACTTTAACTTGCTTTAGCCAGTAATCCCCATATGGCGCAATAAGGCTTCATTAGACGGCTCGCGACCACGAAAACCGATAAATAAAGCCATAGGCTCAGCGCTACCGCCTCGCTCTAAAATCCAATTTAAAAAGTCACGGCCGGTGTTAGCATTAAATACACCCTCTTCTTCAAACCGGCTAAAAGCATCAGCCGATAACACTTCTGCCCACAAATAACTGTAGTAACCGGCCGCATAGCCACCAGCAAAAATATGGCTAAAGCCATGCTGAAAGCGGTTAAACCTAGGCGAGATCATAACTGATACTTCGCTGCGAACCTGATCTAAAATTTGTTGCACCCTACCACCGCTGGCTGGGTCATATTCAGCATGCAGCCTAAAGTCAAACAAGGCAAACTCTAATTGCCGCACTAAAAACATAGCGGATTGGAAGTTTTTAGCCGCTAGCATTTTATCTAGCATCGCTTGCGGTAAGGGCTCACCCGTTTCATAGTGTCCCGATATAATAGCTAAGGCTTCAGGTTGCCAGCACCAATTTTCTAAAAACTGGCTAGGTAACTCTACCGCATCCCAAGGTACACCATTAATACCGGCTACGGCTGAAGCATCTACCTTAGTTAGCATATGGTGTAAACCATGACCAAATTCATGAAATAGCGTGACCACTTCATCATGTGTAAATAAAGCAGGCTTGCCGCCGATAGGCTTATTAAAATTACAGGTTAAATAGGCAACCGGAGTTTGCACACTTCCATCAGCTTTAATACGACGGCCTTGGCAGTCATCCATCCAAGCTCCGCCACGCTTTTGGCCGCGAGCATATAAATCTAAATAAAAACTGCCACGTAACTGGTTATCTTGGTCAAAAATATCGTAAAAACTGACATCCGGATGCCAAACATCAACCCCTTGACGACGTTTTACTTGGATGCCAAACAATTTATTTAATACGCTAAATAAGCCTGAAATAACCTTATGCTCTGGAAAGTAAGGTCGTAGTTGTTCATCAGAAATGGCGTACTTAGCTTGCTTTAGCTTTTCGGCATAATAAGCCAGATCCCAAGCTGCTAGTTCAGTTTGCTTAAACTCTTTGGCCATAAAGGTTTTTAGCTCTGCTAAGTCTGCTTCGGCTTGTGGCTTAGCGCGCTTAGCTAAATCCTGTAAGAAACCTAACACCTGGCTAGTCGTTTGCGCCATCTTAGTCGCTAACGACTGCTCTGCCGCATTGTTGAAGTTAAGCAGCTGGGCAAGCTCATGTTTTAAAGCCAAGGTTTGTTCAATAATATGGCTATTATCAAACTGGCCTGCTGTTGGGCCTTGATCAGAAGCTCGGGTGCAATAGGCGCTATATAGCTCCTCGCGCAAAGCACGGCTATCAGCATAGGTCATCACGGCAATATAGCTTGGGAACTCTAAAGTAAATACCCAGCCTTCTAACTTGCGGCTTTGAGCTTCTTCTGCGGCTGCTAATTTGGCATCGTCTGGTAAGCCGGCTAAATCAGCTTCATTAGTAACATGCTTAAACCAAGCTTGAGTGGCATCTAAGGTATTATTAGCAAATTGAGAGCTTAAATCTGCCAATTCACTTTGGATCTCGCCGTAGCGCTGTTTTTTATCTGCCGATAAACCAATGCCCGACAAGCTAAAGTCGCGTAATGCGTTTTCAATTACTTTCTTTTGCGCCTCAGTTAAGCTGGCATATTCGTCGCTTTGCGCCAGCGCTTGATATGCTTGATACAAGCCTTCATGCTGGCCCAGCCAAGTACTAAATTCAGATAATAACGGTAAGCAACTGTCATAGGCTTCACGTAACTCGGCACTATTAAGCACAGAGTTTAAATGCGATACCGGTGACCATAATTTACCTAAACGGTCGGTATCTTCATCTAACTGAGTAATTAAACTTTGCCAACTCACTTGCGGTTTAGTTACCGCAGTCTCTACTGCTGCTTTAGCCTGGGCAATAGCATGCTCAACTGCAGGCTGGATTTGATCTGCACTAATGGTTGAAAACGGCGGTAAGCCGGTAAAAGACAGAAGAACATTTTCGCTATTGGACATGAATAACCTTATTAATTTAACTTAATTTAGATATGTATCGCCATTATCTTGGGGCGAAACCGCTTAATATCAATAGCCTGAGTTGCGCCTTGTTCAGAGCATGACCTTGTAAAGCACCCTGTTAGCCCTTATAAATAAAGCATAATCTTAACGTTAAGGAATCTATATATGAGCCGTCATTTTAATTATCTTGCTATCGGTGGTGGTAGTGGTGGTATTGCCAGTGCAAACCGTGCCGCTATGCGTGGCGCTAGCGCAGCTGTAATTGAAGCTAAAGCAGTCGGTGGCACCTGCGTTAATGTTGGCTGCGTACCGAAAAAAGTTATGTGGTATGGTGCCCATATTGCTGAAGCCTTAAAGTACAGCCGTGATTATGGCTTTGATATCAGCCAAAATAATTTTTCGTGGGCTACCTTAGTTAAGAATCGTGAAGCTTATATTCAGCGTATTCACGCTAGCTACCATAAAGGCTTCGCCAGTAACAATGTCGAATTTATCGAAGGTTTTGCTACTTTTATTGATGCTAATACTGTTGAAGTAAACGGCGAGCGTATTACGGCAGATCATATTACTATTGCCGTTGGTGGCCGACCTACCCGTCCAGATATTCCAGGCTCTGAGCATGGTATAGACTCAGATGGTTTTTTCGCTTTAACTAAGCAACCTAAAAAAGCCCTAGTAATAGGCGCGGGCTATATTGCGGTTGAGCTTGCGGGTGTTTTACATGCGCTTGGCACCGACACCCACTTATTAGTTCGCGGCGACAGACCCTTACGTAATTTTGATTCAGATATTACAGACATGCTACTAGAGCGCATGACTCAAGATAAATTTAATTTACATAAACAGACTAATGTTTCTAAGATAGAAAAAGCCGCTGATGGCACTTTAACTGTTTATACTGAAAGTGGTACTAGCTTTAGCGATGTTGATTGCTTAATTTGGGCAATTGGCCGTGAACCAGCTACCGATAAACTGAACCTTAGCGCTGCGGGTGTTAACACTGATAAAGAAGGCTATATCCGTACCGATAAGTTCCAAAATACCAATGTTAATGGTATTTATGCTGTGGGCGATATTACCGGTGAAGCCCAGCTTACCCCTGTTGCCGTCAAAGCTGGCCGGTTATTAGCCGAACGCTTATTTAATAAAGATATGCCTAATGCGCATATGGATTACAGCTTAATTCCTACTGTTGTTTTTAGTCATCCGACTATTGGCACTATTGGTTTAACCGAAGAGGAAGCCAAAGCAGAATACGGTGAGGCTAATATTAAGGTGTATCGCTCTAATTTTGCCGCTATGTATAACGCAATTACCGAATACCGTGCCTTAAGCCGCTTTAAATTAATTTGTGCTGGCGACAACGAAAAAGTAGTTGGTTTACACGGTATAGGTGAAGGTATGGATGAAGTGCTGCAAGGTTTTGCGGTTGCAATGAAAATGGGCGCTACAAAAGCCGACTTTGATGCCACTGTAGCCTTACACCCCACTAGCGCTGAAGAATTTGTTACCTTAAGATAATATCGTTTTTTGTTAGCCCAAACAGCACCTTAGCACGCTGTTTGGGTTTAAGTTTGGGCAGCTAATAACCTTTTTTATTATTTTTTAATTTTTGGTTATTGATTATTGATTATTGGCAATCGGTAAATGCACATAGAAAGTGCTACCTTCACCGAAGGTTGAATCAAAACTAAGCGTACCCGACATGGCCTCAGCGAGTTGCTTACTTAAGGCTAAACCTAAGCCGGTACCGCCTTTTTCTCTAGCATCACCGGCATCTGCTTGCGAAAACTTTTCAAAGATCTGACCTTTAAATTGCTCGGCAATACCTGAGCCAAAGTCAGTTACAGCGATAGTTAGCATTGATTGCTGCAAAGTAGCACTAATAATCACTTCACTGCTTTGTTCAGAAAACTTAATAGCGTTAGAAATTAAATTTGCCATAATTTGCAAGAAACGAAACTCATCAACACGCACCTGCCAGTCTTGTGCTTCAGCTGGCAATTGTAAGCTCAATTTAAGCGACTGCTTATTGCTATAGGTTTGATTCTCCTCAACAGCCCGCTGTAACAGTGTAGTTAAAAAGTGTGTTTTTAGCTCTACCTGCATTTTACCGGCGTGTAGTTTTTCAATATCCAGTAAATCATTAATTAAATTGGCTAACCGTTTACAGTTACTATTAGCAATGTTTAATAACTTTTTCGACTCCTCTGTCACCTCGCCGACGACACCGGAAAGCACTAAACTTAAAGCTCCGCTTATCGAGGTAATAGGTGTTCGCAGCTCATGGCTAACAGTGGAGATAAATTCACTTTTTAACTGCTCTAGCTTTAAACGTTCGGTTACATCTTGAGCTGCGGAGTATAGTTTTCCCGAGTCAGGATCTATAGCTGTAAACCACTCTAATGATACGTAGTGCCCCTCTTTATGCCGCAGTCTATTACTAAGCTTAGCCGAGACTGTACCCTGCTCAATATTGGTAAACTCTACTTTAGTTTTCGTTATATCATCGGGATGAACAAAACTGAGAATGGGCTGGCTAAGCAGTTCAGCTTCACTATGCCCCAGTACCTGAGTAAACGCCTTATTAACCCGAACAAAAAAACCACTGGGGCTGGCGATACACAATAAGCTATGCGATAAATTAAAAAACTGGTTGAGCTCAAAGCTCATCTGCTCTTGCATAGTAATATCATGGCCTAAGCAAAGGTAACCGCTGATATTATCTTGCTCATCACGCATCGGCGTTACGATAACCTGAACCAATAACTCACTGCCATCTTTACATTTATATATCCAACGACGACGCTCAAAACCGTAGCGCTGCACTTCAAAGGTAAACACATCAACACCAGCAACGGTATCAGCATACTTTTCAGATAATTCTAGTCCTCGCGCCCGCACTTCATTTGGATCATGTAAAACAGTAATAGACTGATGCTGAATAAGTTCATCGGCTTGATAACCTAACATTGCCTCGGCACCTTTATTTACTAGCTGTATAATACCTTGGATATCAATAGCAATAATAGACACCTCAGAAGCGGCATCTAACACCGCTTGCAATAAGGATGTCAGCCGATGATGAGCTTGGTCTGCAATTATCTTATCTGTAATATCTTGCACTGAACCGACAAGAATGGGTCTGCCATTATCAGAGCTTGCCATCAGCTTTGCCAACTCGTGCACCCAACGCACGCTACCATCCTTAAGAATAATTCTATGCACTACATCATGAATACCCGTTATTTCTGCTTGTTTTTCACTTGCATCCACTAAGTGCATATCATCCGGGTGTAAGCATTGGCGAAAAAGTTCAACACTAGGCGTTGTTGTTTTCTCATCAAAACCAAACACTTGATATACTACCGACGACCACCATAACTCGCCGGTGTCCAACCAAGCTTGCCAAAAACCTAAACGAGCATTTTGACAGGCAAGATCTAGCCGCTCTTGCGTTAAGTTCAAATTGGTATTGGCCTGATGCAAAGCCTGATAAGATTGTTTAGCTTCAGTAATATCTTGAAACAAGCCATAAACGCGCCAGCACTCGCCGTTGACAAAATCAGCTTCTCCCACTGATCTTACCCACTTTCTATTCCCCTTAGCGGTTATAATTTCAAAGCTGTCATCAAACGAGATATTCTCATTAATGGTTTGCTCTAGTAATTGCTGAATTCGAGTTCTGTTTTCACCTGCGGCATAAAACTCAATAGCAGTGTTAGCTTCTGGCAAAAATGAATCATCAACCTCATGAATTTTTCGCGTGACTTTATCCCAATGGATATCAAAGTTGGGTAAGGATACTTCCCACAAGCCTATAGTAGCTAATTCAGACGTTCGTGCTAATAACGTATGAGTATGTTGATAGGCCTCATTTAACTGTTTTAATTCGATAAAAGTTAAAATAGTACTAGCAATAGAGCTCATTGTTAGCATAAAACGCTGTTCTTCACTATGCCATTGCCGTTGCTGCTGTGTGGTTTCTACCGATAAAATACCAGCCACGCCAGTATCAGACATAATAATACAATCTAATTTAGAAAGAATATTATTTGGCACAAGATACGCTTCTGTTAATTCAGCCATATAGGCACTGTTTTTGACATCCGTAACAGCAACTTGCGGATTATCTTCAAGCGCCCGGAAATAATCGGGATAGGCATCTTTTGACAAAAGAATTTGCTCAAAGCTTCCGGTTCCATTTTCAAGCTGCAAATACTGACAAGTCAACGACTCCCCAGCGCCCTGCTGTAACCAAATGCTAACGCGATCGACTTGTAATGCTTGTAAAATTTGCTGACAAAAATAAGCCCATGAAGCTTGATCAGCAGAAAAAATTTGTTTAGACGATAAAATACTAGCCTGAAATGCAGTAAGCTTTTGCTGTAGTTGCAGCGCTAACTGTTGTTGTTTTTGTTCTGAAATATCTTCTAAAGTACCAAAGGCAATTAGCGGCTTTTTATTTTTATCCCAAGTAATAACTTTACCGCGCTCTCTTACCCATACCCAGTGCCCTAACTTGTGCCGGATCCTCACTTCACAGTCATAAAAATCAGTATTGTGGGAAAAATGATTAGCTAAGGCTTCTGTTGAGCGCTGATAGTCATCAGGATGTAATAAGGTCAACCAGGTATTTACCGTAGTTGGCTGTAATGCTTCTAAATCATAGCCAACAATTTCAGCCCAACGCGAATTAAAAATAGTTGCCCCAGTCTTAACATTATACTTCCATGTCGCAAGTTGATTGGTTTCAATAATAGCGTTTAACTTATCTTCTGTAGCAAGAATGCCTTTGAGTTCATTATCAAGCTCAAAATTTCGTCTAATCGTAAAGCTTTGTTTTATTTCACTTTCTACTAATTGACCAAATTGCTTAAGTACCTGTTGCTGTTGTTTATCTAGTTGTTTAGATTTAGCATCTATTAAACATAAAGTGCCCAAATTGTATCCATCAGGCGACTGCAAAGGCACACCAGCATAAAAACGAATAAAGGGAGAGTTTACAACCAAGGGATTATCTGAAAAACGCGGATCTTGCGTCGCATCGGGAATTAGCATTAGCTCATCAGTTAAAATGGTATGGCCACAAAAAGAAATACTGCGCTCTGTTTCTTCTACTGCCAACCCTTGCTTAGATTTAAACCACTGCCGATTTGCATCAACCAGTGAAATTAAAGCTATATCACAATCAAATAAGCTTTTAACCAAAGCGGTAATACGGTCAAACCGCTGCTCTGCAACACTATCTAATAAATCTGACCGCCGTAGCGCATTTAAACGTTGTTGTTCGTTTTTGGGAAACGGCGGTACTTGCATAACTTTACCTTAATTCATAAATCTAATAGTGCGCGCGTATCTACACTATAAACAACTTGCTCATAAATATAGCTATATTTACAGTTAAGTGTTCAATTTAGAATAAATTTAGTAATAAATGGTTAATTGCACTTAATTTACCACCCCATTGCAACCGCTCCTTACCACGTGTTGCAAATTAATCGCACCACAACTTTCACGGAAAGTACCACTTCGTCGGATCTCGGCTTTGTGCCAAAAGCGGAAATTCACTGAGATTCGACAAAATCGGCGCTTTTCACTGATAGCGGACGTTTAGCGAGAAGTGTTAGAAGTGCTTTTTTTGGGTCACAGAAAAACAAGGAATTAGACTTTGAAAACTCTGATGCAGGAAGGCTAAACTTTTCTTGGTTCATTTCTCTTTCTGCCAGCATAAATTTAGTATTATGCAGTCCAAGTGCCTGTTCCAATTATCTTAGAGTTTGTGAAGCGTTATGACGACAAAGAAAAAAGGACGTCCAAAAGCGAGTGATGCGGGAGTGTTTGAAGAAAAGCTCTTAGCCTGTGCCACAGATCTGTTCATGAGACAGGGCTACGGTGGAACTTCGATTAGTCAGATCCTGAGTGTTTCAGATTGCGGTAAATCTGCTTTCTACCGGAGGTTTGGTGACAAAGAGAGTTTATTTTCTGCTGTGGTTCAACGATCAATTCGGACAATTTTCATTGAGTTAGGTGAGATCCCCACATGCGACAGCCTTAACGATTGTCTTCAAGACGTTGGTGAGAGACTTGCTCTAGGTATGCTTGCAGAGCGGTGTATCGCGTTTATTAGAATTACTGCGGCTGAAGCTCTTAATTTTCCGCTGTTGGCTCAAAAGGCTTACCAATCGAGCCTCGCTGGTTCGGTTGATTACGTGGCGTCAGCACTCAAAACTTTCTTAGAAAGCCACAATGATGAACGTCTCAGAGAAATTGCAATAAGGTTTTGTAAGTTAGTAATTCAACCTTTATGCTTTCAAGCCGCTTTTGGCTGTATCCCTGAAAACCCAAAAGAGTATATCCGGGACCATGTGTCAGATGTAATTATTCTCCTAAATGCAAAAGGTCTGACAAATTGTCTCTGAAGTTGAATTGACAAAATCTGCAACTAACGACAAAATGGACTGGATGGTCCATTTATCCGGAGGCTTTGTGAACAAGTTGAATCAACAAGGGTTGGCATCAAGTAATGAAATTGCTCAAATTTATGAAATACTGAGTCAAACCTACCCTACATTCGCGAACACAGATGATCCTTGGATGACCAACGGCCTCTCAAGTACCCCATTTAAGAGCTTAGTTTCTGTGTGCCTGTCAACTATGACCATCACAAAGCGGGTGGTAAATGCCTGTGTTCCCTTATATCAGAGGGTTTCGAATTTCGAAGAACTGCTAGCGCTCGATGATGAAGAATTAAGGCAAATCATAAAGCCTGTAGCTCATTACAACAGAAAAACAGTGAATCTAAAGTTGATGGCTCGACAGATCATTGAGCTTCACAATGGTAACATCCCGGAAACTAGAGAAGAGTTGATGAAGCTTCAGGGTGTGGGCCGTAAGGTCACGGATATTATGCTTAATTTTGTATTCTCTAAAGACACGATAGCCGTCGATACCCATGTACTTAGGGTGTTGAACCGTTTAAAAATAATTGCGACTGATTCGGCCGAAGATGCGGCGGTAAAGATTAATCTTATCACGCCAACATTTTACAAAAAACATGCGCATGAATGGCTAATACAGCACGGAATGAAAGTCTGTACGGCCAGAAAGCCAAAATGTTCTGAGTGTTGTGTTAATCAATTTTGCAGTCAGTTCGATTCTTAAGCTTAAGCCACGGTTTTTCGAAGCAGCAACCAGAAAAGTGCTGGCTGCTGACGACTAGAAAAATCAACGGTAGATTATTTTTTGACCAGCGTCTTGCCAATTTCCCGCTGTATACTTTCTCTGCACTTGTCTAGCGCTACACGGATCGACTCAGCGTTTATTCTTCCTCTTGTAGACGGTGCAACCACGGCAATGGAATAGTTTCCAAGATAAGTATCAAGTGGAACTGCAAAGGTACACAGTCCTTCAATGAACTCATCAAAATCTGAAGCGAACTCACTTACTCTAATCTCTTGTAATTGAGTTAATAATGAGCGCTTATCCAGAGAGAATTTAGTGTGCTTCTCTAAAACGTCAGGCAGTGTTTTAGAGAATGCCTCAGTTATTAAACAGCATTAAATGCCAAATCGTTGATTAAATAGACAAATATCTGATAAATTTGGTAATTGTCGAAAATTCATCTCGAATTCATTCTATTCTGGTATAATTTGTTACATTTTCAATCGTACAGAGACTGCGATGTTCAACAAAAAAATCAAACAGGAAAACGAAAGGCTGAGTACAGCTTTGTCAGAGGCTACCTCGGTGATTGCCGCAATCAGAGGCAGTGTTGCGTTTATACAATTCTCCCCTGATGGTCATATTCAGGATGCAAACGATTTATTTCTGCACACTGTTGGGTATTCACTATCGGAAATTGTTGGCAAGCATCATTCAATTTTTTGTGATCCCAAATATTCCGCAAGCTATGAGTACAAGAACTTTTGGTCTGAGCTTGCCTCAGGCAGAGCGAAGCATGGCTCATTCAACAGAAAAACAAAGCTTGGAAAATCTATTTGGTTAGAGGCGACTTATTTTCCCGTTCATAGTGGCACAGGGAAAGTATCAAGCGTGATCAAAATTGCCTCAGACGTAACTGAGCAGACATTAAAGTTAACGGACCAAAACGCGATATATCACGCCCTAGATAAAGCTATGGCTATTATTGAATTCACTCATGGTGGTGAGATCGTTAATGCAAATAAAAACTTCCTTCAAGCTATGGGATATCAACTGTCGGAGATCGTAGGCAGACACCATAAGATGTTTTGTGATGACAGTTTTTATAGAGAAAATCCAGAGTTCTGGAAAGACCTGGCTGTGGGTAAACTCAGCTCTGGTAAGTTTAAGCGATATGATGCCAGAGGTAATGATATATGGTTAGAGGCGAGTTATAACCCTGTAAAAGATAATGACGGCAAAGTCATCAAAGTTATCAAATTTGCGACTGCAATTACAGATCGTGTTATGCAGGCAATGAGGGCAAAACAAGCTGCCCAGGTTGCTCACGAAACAGCGCTTCAAACCTTTAATATCGCTGAACAAGGGAAGAGTCATATTGAATCCTCTTTAAATTTAGCAAGCGAGATATCCGAAACAGTTTTAACTACTAATCAAGTTATTCAACGATTAAGTGACCAAGCAAAAGAAATCTCTAGTATGGTCAATATCATTCGTAGCGTAGCAGAGCAGACCAACTTGCTTGCTCTAAATGCAGCTATCGAAGCAGCTCGTGCTGGCGAGGCTGGACGTGGATTTGCTGTTGTCGCAGATGAAGTCCGATCGCTGGCTTCAAGAACAAGCTCAGCGACTGATGAGATATCAAGTGTTGTTGCAAGAAATCTGGAAGTAACTAGTCAGGTTATGCAAGCCATTAATTCTATCGATGGGCTCAGTGGTCAAAATGGTGAGAAAATTGCTCTCCTTTCCAGCATAATTTTGGATATAGAAAAAGGCGCAAAAGAGGTTGTACAGTCTGTGTCTGCGATCCATTGAGGAAGTAAAGTGTAGTGCCACACTGAAATTGGCCCCCTGATTAGAGGATACGCTCTGGGTTCACGAAAAATCGAATGTCCGCAAATAAGGCAAAGCAGAGATTCGTTTTTCACGAGCGGCCTGATCTGAATAGCTGCTTTTCGCTCAAAGCTTACGCTCAATTAATTGGATGATTGCTGCAACTGGTGGTTACATGAAAGTGCATCGGGTGGTAAGCAGCCAGTGATCATGGTGGTAAATTGGGGTGAAGTTTTACAATAAAGCGAAAAGACAATTACACTAATACGATAATAAACAAGCTATGCACTTTGTAATTACACTTAATTAAAATTTGACTATTAAAACGAAACAGGCCACTTAATTATCAAGTAGCCTGTTATGCGTTAAACAAGATGGTTAAGACAAAAGTAGATTAAAATATATATTTAACGCCTAAGCTTGCTTGATCAAATTTAGTATCAAAACTATCAATTTCAGCAAGAATACCAATCTCATCACGATCAAACTTAACGTCAACACGAGTATACTCTAGTAATAATTGCCAACTCTCTGATATAGCAAATGTCATACCGGCACCATAGAAAAAATCAGAGCCATCGGCATCAGAGCTTTCATCAGTTGCATTAATATCTGCATTCCACCATAAATTACCACCTTGAGCATATAAGGTAAAACGCTCACCTAATGGAATACCGGCTTTAATAGCTAATGTATATCCGTCTAAATCAGTATTAAAAACACTATTGCCGTAATTACCAAAATCAATATAACCGGCCTCTAAAGCAAACGTTTGATGAAATTGGGCGCCGATAAATAATTTAGTTGCATTATCTTCTTTATCAAAATCTTCGTCACCGTCTGCTTTTAATAAACCGTAACTCGCACCTACATAAGGCCCCATATTATCTACAAAATTATTTGCAGCGGCAAAACCAGAAGTTGTCAATAAAGATGCTGTAGCCAAAATAGCTAAGTATGACTTTTTCATTATAAACTCCGAAATATAAATTAGTGATTAATAAACTTTCGCTTAAAGTGTCACTAGGTTAATACAAAGCCTGTGCCACATTTCAGTGAAGAATATTAATCAGATATTTCAGATAGTTAAGGATAAGGTAATTGTATAAATCAAAATTTAACAGTAAATCAGTATGTAAAACCGTCTTACTAAAATGAAAATATTACATAGCAAATACTTTTAAAAACAAACAGTTACACGTGTTAATAACTGAACCCTACATTAACGCAGTGCCATACCTAACTGACTTTGCGCAATTAAACGCAGAACATAAGATAATTTAAATAAAGCAGCAAAAACAATTTGCAACATATGCATAACCGCTACAATACGTAGTGGTAGTGTTTGATCTTGGAACCATGCTAGATAGGCTGCAGCACAAAATAACAACAAGGTGATTATCATAGCGCTATTAGCAGTAAAGAGTAATTTTTTCGCGTTCATAATGCACATTCCTAATGTATATTTATAATACGCATTATTAATGTATATTAATTAAAATTCAAGCAATATTTAGTCTATTTTTTAGCCTATAATAGAGACGATTATGCAATTAAAAAAATATACCGACTATGGACTGCGGGTTTTAATGTACCTAGCATGCCAACCAGAACAAGCCACAACCAATGTTCGCATTATTTGTGAAGTATTTAATTTGTCGGCTAATCATGTAAATAAGGTTGTGCACCATTTGGCTAAATTAGAGCTAATCGATACTAAAAGAGGTAAAAATGGCGGCTTTACTTTAGCTAAACCCTTAACCGATATTCGATTAGACTATGTCATTCGCCAACTAGAAGGTGACGAAGAATGGATAGATTGCCGCTCACCTCATTGTATTGCCCTACCGGCTTGCAAGTTAAATGGCATAGTAGAACAAGGTAAGGCTCTATTTTATCAACATCTTAGCCAGCATACAGTGGCAGACTTAGTTAGCGATAATAAATCTCAGCTGCAAGCTATTTTTATTCAAGAGTTAGCGCAGTAGGTTTAAATTTTTTCGTTATTTTGACTACTTTTTAGTTAATTTAGTGTTTGTCAAGATAGCGCCGAAATTAAATCCCCTTATATTCAACAATTTAGTTTTTGGCAAAGCTTTTGCAATATCTACAAATAAAGCACTCTTTTCTGGACTGAAATATGAAACTGACAACAAAAATTGCAACTCTAAGCTTGTTACTCTCTTCTACAGTAATGCTGAATGTTAATGCTGAAAACTTAGGAAATTTAGACAAAGTCTCTGGCAGTGCCGACATTCAAAGTCATCAACAATACGCCGATATCTCATTAGTGAATGGCAGTATTAATATGGCGACACAAAGCCAAGCGAAAGAAATTTCTACTGTTAATGGCAGCATTAGGTTGGCAGATCAAGTGCGACTACACAGCGCCAGCACTGTAAATGGTAAAATAGTTGC
Organism: Rheinheimera sp. WS51; assembly: GCF_050936095.1. Lineage (NCBI taxonomy): Bacteria > Pseudomonadati > Pseudomonadota > Gammaproteobacteria > Chromatiales > Chromatiaceae > Rheinheimera > Rheinheimera sp. WS51. The sequence continues at coordinate 339,487 of NZ_JBOTRC010000001.1, read as the reverse complement.
AGGTTCAGGACTACTAGTCGCCACTGATTTAGCGGTGGTAAATGGTAAAATAGATCTGGGCAAGCAAGCTCAAGTTAAGGGTAATATAAGCACAGTTAATGGCGGTATTAATGTAATAGACAGCACAGTAGGCGGCGATATTACTACTTTAAACGGTGATATCAGCTTAAAAGGTCATAGCGTTATACATGGGAATATTATCTATTCTAAAACCAAAACTAGCTGGTCTAATTGGTCATGGTGGCCCTGGAGCAAGCAAAACAGTGAAAAAGATATCCCTACCTTATCAATAGACGAAACAGTAGTAATTAATGGTAATATTATTCTTAACCAGGCAGTTAACCTAAATATTACCAGCCCAGTATTGCGAGCTAAAGTGATTGATAAAACTTAATCTATTCCTCAAGTTAACTTAGATTGAATTAAGCAGCATAAAGCGCTAGTGATTAAAAATAACCTAGTGCTTTTCAGCTTGTACTAAAGCGAACTAACCAAACTAAAACAGCAATATTTAGCAGCGTCATGGCCCAAAACACTAGCAAAAATGTTGTTTTCTTTGTTTTATGTCGTAACTGATGTTGGGCAAGCAAGGCGCCTGGCCAGCCGCCAATTAAGGCTAGAATTTGTAGCGTTGACTCTGGTGTACGCCATGCTTGTTGACTTGCTTTGCGTTTATCCCAAGCATAAATTATAAAGGTAATTAGGCTTAATACGGCATAACTAAGCAGCCAATACCAACTTAGCGTTAATAACCAAGTAACTAGCAGCATAACCATAAAAAATAGTGTTACCACCCAAAACGGCCAATGCGATTTTACTTTAGCTTGCATCATTTATTCCTTTTAATATAAGCCTTTAAAACAATATTTATTGTAAATGCCATATCTTATAAGGTTTTAAGCATCCAAACATCACAACCATTATGAATAGTGCCCGCTAAGGGATGGCTTAAATGCTTAAAGCCAAACTTTTCATATAAATTAATAGCAGATTCCATTGTAGCTAAAGTATCTAAATAGCATTGCTTGTAACCTTTACTTTTGGCATAGCTAAGACAGTGTTCAGTAAGTTGCTTGCCAATACCTAAACCGCGGCTAGTTGGCAGTATAAATAATTTACGTAATTCACATGTATCACTACTGCCATTAAAAGCCGCAATACCACTGCCTCCTACTACAGAGTCATTCACTAGCACAACAAAATAACGGCTGGCTTCTTTGTCACTATAATGTTGGCTCATTGCAGCAACTTCTGGATCCGACGGGCCAAAGCCCTCACCTATAGCACCAAACTCAGCTCCCACTTGCTTAATGATTTTGCTTATTACTGCATCATAATCAGGTGTAATTTCTTTAATTATAAGGTTCAATAGTGCTTTCCTAATTAAGACGAAACAGCTTTACAACCGAGCCGAAATGAGTCGGCGATGGCTAACAACCAAAGAATAGCCAATAGATAAGTACAATAAGTTAGCGCAGGCTTTGTTGCCATGGCATCGAATACCGCCTGCGATATAGCAGAAATATCTAACGGGATCGTCCCCTCGATAACCTGTTTTGTAATAAGCTTAGTTTGAGTAAGCAGCTCACTAACAAGCAAGTATAACGGCACGGTGAATACAGTGGCCCACATAAAACCTTGGCGTTTTTTTTCAAGAAAAATATGGCCTAACCCAGGGTAAATGACAGCAGAAATCACTGCAGCTTTTACAGGTTTTTTCATAGCTAATTTAAAGTATCTACCTCTTGATAAGGCATTTAACCCTAATTAATAAAATTATGCTTCACTTATTATGTCAAAGCCGCCATATATTAAACGCTTACCATCAAATGGCATTGGATTATTATCTGGGTGCATTCTAGGATCGGCCATAATTGCTTGCCAACCCGCATCGCGTACAGTCTTTGATGGCCAAACAACAGAAGAAAATACGACAGTTTCATCTTTGTTGCACTTTACTGCTAGTGGAAATGACGTCATTTCCCCTTCAGGCACATCGTCACCCCAAGCTTCAGTTATTTTTAGGGCCCCGTGCTCTTTAAATACAATGGCCGATAACTTTGCGTGTTGAATATATTGCTCTTTATTAGCAGTTGGAACCGCAGCAACAAAACCATCAATGTAAGACATCTCTTTCTCCTTTATTGATATTAAACAAGCTCTACTTAGTCACTACCCAGATTGCATGCACCATGCCAGGGAAGAAAAATATTAAACATAAAATAATATTAATAAGCAGATCTTTACCAACACCAGACTTTAACAAAACAGCAATCGGGGGTAAGAAAATGGCCAGTAAAATTAAAATAAGTTTATTCATAATAAATTCCTTAGATTTAAATACCTAGTTCACAGCAAATGTAATAAGGCTTATTACAGCTTAGAATATTTATATGAGTTATAACAGGCGATAAAACAGACTTACAAATAAATTAAAGTTTTGCTACTACTGGTCGATACCCTGACTAGTGTAATACCAATATTAGCTTATCAGGAGTAAGTCATGGCTATCACAACAGGAAATCACTCGTCTATTACTGGCACAACAAAAGCTAACAGCAATTCAGTTAAGCAACATGACAGCCAAACAATTAAAAACCAAGCGGCTGAAATGAAGCAAGCCAACAACATTGCTATTTTACGTGCTAATGAAAAAGTGTCTTTAAGCAGCAATAACGACTCATTAAGCTTGTTATACAAAACAGCATTAGAAGGTATTAACGCTGAGCTTGAACCAATAATGGGCACTAACGCGGCACAAAAAATATATGATTCTGGTATTGATACTTCGCCAGAAGCCACGGCTGAACGCATCGTTAGCTTTGCTACTGCCTTTTACGGTAAATACAAAGAGCAAAATCCGGGTAAATCAGAAGAAGAAAATCTAGAGAGCTTTTTAAAGGTTATAGGTGGCGGCATTGAAAAAGGCTTTGCTGATGCCAAAAATATTCTTAAAGGCTTGCAAGTTTATGAAGGTGAAGTAGAAAGCGGCGTAGATAAAACCTATGGCTTAGTCATGGATGGTTTAGCAAGTTTCAGAGAAAAAATGTTAGAGCAAATCGCTAAGTCTGAGCAAGAAGACAGTAGCTTAGGCTAAAAATAACGCTCTACACTAAAGCCTAAACTAAGTTGACGGCCAGCTGCGGGTTCAAAAGAGCGGCCGTTTGCCTGATTTACCACTACCGAGCCGACATAGTCTTTATCCAATATATTATCTAACCGCAGCCATTGCTTAAAGTGCCAATTAGCGCTGACTTGCTTAGCATCTAAGCTGGCATGCCACAGTATATAAGATGGCGCAAACTGCTCATTGTTATCGTTAGTTGCCACCCGAGAACGATATTGCGCCACTATAGCCGCGCGTAAGCTATCATCATGCCAAGGCTGGTAATTGGCTTGAATAAATACATTTTTGCTTGCCACACCCGGTATGCGATTGCCGTTTAGCGAGTCACTTTGCAGCTTATCTTTATAGTTTGCTGTCATTATAGTGGCCGCAGCCCGTAACTGAATTGCTGGATGCAGTTGGTAACGCCAGCTTAACTCAACGCCTTGTCGTTCAGTTTGCGCTGCATTACGATAAGTAGCGCGGCCATCAATAGATTGATCAACAACAATCTCGTTATCGCTGTCTACTCGAAATAGGCTTAATTGCGCTTGGCCATTGGCATCAGCGCTCAGCCATTTAATGCCTGCTTCGTATTGCATAATTTTTGCCGGGCCAAGATCAGAGTTTAAACCTGTACCTTGGTTGCGATAAGCCAGCTCAGTTAATGTTGGAGTTTCAAAGCCATGACCTACAGCAGTAAATAGCGCCCATTGCTTAGTTAACTGATAATTTAAACCGCTGGTCCAAGCGGTTTCGCTGTAGCGCGTTTGGCCACTATCATCGGGATTAATCCCAGCGACAATATAACGATCCTTAACGTCAAACACTAAATTAGATAACCTAAAACCGGCTAACCAACTTAATTTATCAGTGACTGCTAGTGTGCTTAAAGTATACAAATCATTTTTGGCTACACGGCTAGTTTCATCACGGCGTAGCTCACCAGCTGTACCAAAATTATTAATAAAACCTTGCCGTGTATCTTTTTGTCGCTCAATATCAGTGCCTAAACTAAGCTGCCAGCGGCCAGTAAAAACCTGCGGTCGCCAATTGAATTGACCATGCACACCATAAAAGTTTCTGGCTAAGTCAATCACAGCCCCAGAAGAAGTGATATCATCAGCACGAAATGGTAAGTATTGCTCTATTTCACGTAAGCCGTGCCATGTTGCAACTTGCCAGTCGTAATGCGCTAACTGCTGTTGAATAGTGAGTGATTGCTGGCGGTGGCGAATAGACTTTCTAGTGTTAAATCTAGCGGCTCCACTAAAAGTTTGGCTACTATTTTCAGCCCATTGCATGGCCGTTAATGAACCAGGATCTTGCAATAAAGGCGCATGGTTATCATCTACTCGGGCTAGTAACTCGATATTATTGGCCAGCTGATAAGTGCCACGCAGTGCATATTGATCACGCTCTGCACTGGCCTGCTCACGATCACCATCTGTTCTAAAACGCGCATAATGACCACTAACACTAAATGTATCTTGCACCATAGCGGCATCTAAACTGCTGCGCTGACGAGCATTCGCACCTATGGCATGGCTTAGCGCCAAATAGCTGTTGGCAGCAGGTTGGCTCTGTAAATTAATAATGCCACCGGCAGCATTGCCATAAACTGCCGCTATGGGCCCGCGTAATACTTCAACTTTGCTGGGGTGATTTATAAAGATACTAGAAACTTGTGTTTGGCCATCCGGCATAGATAAAGGCACACCGTCTAAGCGCATTACCACACCACGTACGCCAAAAGCCGCTCTGGCGCCAAAGCCGCGTAAAATTATGCGTGTATCTTGCGCAAAATTATAGCGGCTATCTACTTGCAAGCCAGCAATACCAGCTAAAATTTCCGCCATATCGCTGCGCATACCCGGTAACTGCTCAGTCACGTTAATCTTGTCGATAGAAGCTGGACTGGCAAGCCAAGGTTGTTCAGTACGAGTGGCAGTGACAATAATACGCTCTATATACTCTGTTTCAGCTTGATTAGCAGCATGAATATCAAGTTTAGTTTGGCTAGCTGTATCAGCTACTGCAGAGCCAGCGGCAATAAAAAGGCTCGCTAAAAGGGCGAGCCTAAATGTCGTTTTACTTTGCACTTACTTCACCGCTGACAAGCGTAAAATAGCGCCTTTAGGCTCATCTGTAAGTAAATAAACACTGCCATCTGGAGCAACTTTCACTTCACGAATACGCCGTTTAAGATTAAGTGTTTCTTGATGAATAATATGGCTGCCATTCACTTCTAATCGCGCTAATTGTTGGCCTCTTAGGCCAGTTGCTAGCAAGTTACCCTGCCACTGGACAAACTGATTACCTTGGTAAAAAGCTGCGCCAGATACGGCAATAGACGGCGTCCAATGCCAAATAGGTTGCTCCATACCGTCCTTTTTAAAGCCTATACCTACCTCACCGCCGCCGTATTGTTCGCCATGGGTAATAATGGGCCAGCCATAATTTAATCCAGCCTGAGGAATATTCACTTCATCGCCGCCCTGTGGGCCATGTTCAACTGCCCAAAGTTGGCCAGTTTCAGGTTGAATAGCCATACCTTGAATATTACGATGACCATAAGACCAAATTTCTGGCAAAGCACCTGCTTGATTCACAAAAGGGTTAGACTTAGGCACAGTGCCATCGGGGTGAATACGAACTAATTTGCCAGTATGGTTAGCCAAACTTTGTACATCATCTTGGCGATGGCCATGATCGCCTAAGCCAATAAACAAAAACTCACCATCGGCAGAAAATGCTAGTCGACCGCCATAATGACGACCGCCCATAACTTTTGGCTGTTGGCTAAAAATAACAGTTACATCATGCAGCTTATTGTTTTCAAGTCGCGCTCTGGCCACAGCAGTACTTGTAATATCACTGCCGGTACTTTCTGGCTCAGCATAAGCAAAATAGACTAATTTATCTTGACTAAAATTTGGGCTTAATACTATGTCAAATAAACCACCTTGACCGCGAACTTTAATTTCTGGCAAGCCGCCAATTGGCTCTCCCACAGTGCCATCGGCGGCTATTAATCGTAAATTACCCGCCCGCTCGCTAACTAGCATTTGGCCATCATCTAAAAACGCCAAGCCCCAAGGGTGATTAAGACCAGTGGCAACAGTATCTACTTTAACATCTGCCCAGCGGGTTTTAAGAATATCGGAGTCAGCATGGCTAGTTAAACTTGTCAGGCTAAGACTTAGTAGCAAAAAAGTCATCCTTAGTGATTTCATGTTTTCTCCATCAGCTTTTAAAACACAATCTGTTGTAATGAATTAAGCATAAACCAGTTAACTGTAAAAGGAAGAGTAAAATTAAGCAGAGATTTATATCAGGTAGATTAGTTTAAAAACTGTAACTATTAAAAACCCCAAGCACTTGTTACTGCACTTGGGGTTAACACTAACGTAAATAGCTTAGCCTTTACGAAAAACACGACTAAATAAGCCCATTAACCCTAAGCCAAATAGCGCGAGTGTGGCAGGAGCTGGCACGCCTTCTGCGATAGGAGCTGCTTGGTCTATATAAAACATATCCATACCAAAGCAAAATGCATCATGAACATGGCCAGGTTGGCCGTGAACTGTACTGGCCGAAGTGAACCTAACAGTATCTACCGCATCAAAATTAGCACTTAAGAAAATTTGCGGATCGGTCTGTAACGGGCTACCTACATTATTAATGCCAACAAAACCCCAAGTATCTGGCGTTAATAACATCCGCTCTAGCATAACACCACCACTCCAAGCCTCAACGTAAGTTTCTTCATCACCAGTAGCCCAACCACCACCCACGCTGGTATTACTAGTTAAAATAAAATAGTTTAAGTCAAAAAAGCCACCACCGATTTTTTTGATTTCCATAGCGCTTAACGCATTACTCCAATGTGCATGCACCACAGCATTTGATGCCCCGTAATAATCACCAATAAACTCATGGCTGCCAATAAAGTCAAAAATAAAACCATCTTCTTCGTAATAATCAACATTATTACATGATGCGCTATCTGATACCGCACAAGTACCACCGTTACCTAAATATGCTGTACCGCCAGAAAAGTCAATAATGGCGGCGTTAGAAAAAGCACTAAAAGCTAACGCGCCACTAAGAATTAAATTAAGTAAAAACTGTTTCATTCAAATTTCCTTTTAATATTATAGTTATGTAATCTTTATGAGATTTGACATGCATACTTCCAGCCAAATCTACAGCATTGATTTTTAACGAGTTAATTTACTTAATTTAAATTTGTGTAAAGTTACCTGACAGGATAAGCCAGCAACCACTTCAAATAAGTAATAATCACCATATATAAAGCGAGCAAAAACCCTAGGTAAAATACGCGATACATAATATTTTTAATTCGCTCTTGGCTAATTTTGGGTTCTATTAAAAGCCAATAAAGCATACAAAACAGTCCGAATAGGTAGGGATACCAATAGATAATTAGCGCTGGTTTATAAAAATAGGCATTAATATTTAGCGGTTTATCTAAAAACCAAAATACTAGCCAATGGCCGCCTAACCACATAGCATATAAAATACTGCTCATCACCACTTGAGTCAGGGCAGTAGCAAGTGAGGACACTAAAGGTGACATTTCAGGCGCAGTGATCCTGTTAGCTGTTTTAACTGACGGGCTATCTTTTTCTTTATTTGTTTTTATTGATACTAAAGCTAAAAGCGCGATAACAGGCGTAAAGGCGTTAAGTACGTACATCCACCACTCAGCTTGGCCGTTCATTAAATCACCCTCTCTAGCAGCCAGAGAATATGATTAATTCCCTGAAGCACCATGCCTAAGATTAAAAACGGAAAAAAAATAAAACTACCCACATTCCATTCTAAGCCATCTTTAGATACAAGCGCTTTTAAGGTAAATAAACTGACCACATAGCCAATGTAGCAGAGCCAATTACCGTCTACTGCAATAAAAGCCAAAGGCGAGATATCCTCAACAGCTAAAGGCAATAAAACTACCAGTTTAAAGCCCATAGTCAGCAAGGTTGCTAACAAGCAAAATCCTGCATAGACCACTAAGTTAATACGTTTAGAGTTACTCGGTAAATGATAAAAAGCCTTAATATTAAAGCCCAAAAATGATTCATGATCTGAAAGCAAAAATAGAAACGCAGTTAAATAAAACGGATTTAAAAAGGTGTAAGCTAATAAATTAAGCTGTTCAGAGGAAGTCATTATCTAATTCCATTTATATAGACACTACGGCACCATCGAACCAAGCGCCATAGCGCTATGATGAACGACAGCGGGATTACTACAACTGCGAAAAGTGACCACAGGAAGAGCAACTCACTGATACTGCCCGCCCATCCGTTACATTGGAAGCCACCAAAGCCAAATGCACAGTTAGCTGCTGAAACTGCGGTTGAAATAATACCTAGGGTCGCCACCAAGATAAACGTCGCGATGGAAGCAACGGGAAATCTAGGCTTTCTTTCCCTGTCTTTATCAATAGCGAGCGGCTTGTTACACGCCCTGTCCTCAGCTTTACTATGGGTTATCTTTGATAATTTTTTTATGTGATTTCTCTTAGTTTATTAAGAACCTCGACTAATATTTCTGTGCCCATAGTGCTTTGAATAAGATCGTTCATTTCGCCTTGTAGAAACGCCTGCCACGAAACAACTTTTGCCCCTGAACCCTGTGCATAACGGCCATATGCAGACAAAACTGTCTTGTTATCTAATATGGACACTAAATAAAGCTCTTTATCTGGCTCGTCTAGTTTCCATTCAAATAGAGATTTAGGTTGTTTATATGCCATTTAAATTATCGATCTAACGCTTATCAGGCGGGGAAGCCTATATTTAACCAAATATCTTTTCATTTTGTAAATTTATTGTTTTGAAGGCTACAACAGCCTATAGCTTTATTCAATAAGTTACTGTTACAGCAAACTTAGCCAGCAGCACAAAGGCAAAAATTAACCATGCGAATAATTGGGGTCAGATCAAAATTAAATCTGCTTAAATAATTGGGGTCAGATCAAAATTAAATCTGCTTGCGCCACCCAACCGGCCGTCCTCTCTGCCCCATTTGCTGCCGCCGTCCCGTTAAATCTGCAACTTCTTGCTTAAACCTGTCATTACCCAGCGCCATACCACTTTTCGCCGCGCTGCGAATATCACACAACAAGGCCTCATTGACTTCGCCTTTGAACATATCACGATAGGCTTGCTGCCGCTCAACCTCAGACTCTGCCAAAGCCAGATAACACGCATGCGGCTGGCACAACACAGATTGCTTACCCAGTGCATTGATGGCGTAGCTGGACCAAGCATACTCCGCAGGCGAACTCACCATACCTGCCCGTACCGGGTTCATTTCTATATAGCGGTACACCGCTAAAACATAGTGCTCTTCCTGCACCAGACAGGATTTGAAGCGCCCTTCCCATAACGTGCCACTGCGCTGGTAGCGCCGGTTGAAATACTGCACGTATTGTCGTCCCAGGCTTTGCATCATCTGGCTGATACCGCTGCTATCAGACGCAGTACATAACATATGCACATGGTTGGTCATAAATACCCAGGCATGAAGGTGCACACCAAAGGCATCCGAATACGTTTTCAACCAATGTGCATAAGCGGCAAAATCTTCGTCATCTGCAAAACACACCTGTCGGTTATTGCCGCGCTGAATTATGTGCTCTGGCACGCCGGCTAAATGAACTCGGGGCAGTCTTGCCATAGCTGAGTCTCAGGTTACTGATCGATAGCTTAAGCTTAGTCTATTTAATTTTGATCTGACCCCGTTTATCAACAAGGCCTCATTGACTTCGCTTTTAAACATATCGCGATAGACTTGTTGCCGCTCAGCCTCAGACTCTGCCAAAGCCAGATAACACGCATGCGGCTGGCACAACACAGATTGCTTACCCAGTGCATTGATGGCGTAGCTGGACCAACCATACTCCGCAGGCGAACCAACCATACCTGCCCTTACCGAGTTCATTTCTATATAGCGGTACACCGCTAAAACATAATGCTCTTCCTGCACCAGACAGGATTTAAATCGCCCTTCCCATAACGTGCCGCTGCGCTGGTAGCGCCGGTTGAAATACTGCACGTATTGCCGCCCCAGGCTTTGCATCATCTGGCTGATACCGCTGCTATCAGACGCAGTACATAACATATGCACATGGTTGGTCATAAATACCCAGGCATGAAGGTGCACACCAAAGGCATCCGAATACGTTTTCAACCAATGTGCATAAGCGGCAAAATCTTCGTCATCTGCAAAACACACCTGTCGGTTATTGCCGCGCTGAATTATGTGCTCTGGCACGCCGGCTACATGAACTCGGGGCAGTCTTGCCATAGCTGAGTCTCAGGTTACTGATCGATGGCTTACGCTTAGTCTATTTAATTTTGATCTGACCCCGTTTATCGTAACTCACTAATATCACTGTAGATATAATGGCTCAGCCAATCATAGCGTACCGTGCGATTAAAGCGTTCTATGTAAGCATTTTGCTGCGGTTTACCTGGCTGAATAAACTTCAATTCAATCTCATTTTTTACGGCCCAATCCGCTAATTTTTGACTGATATATTCGGGGCCATTATCACAACGTATTTGTTTTGGTTTACCGCGCCATTCTATGATGTGATTTAATGAGCGTATAACGCGCTCTGCTGGTAAGGATAAATCGGCATCAATCGCTAATCCTTCACGGTTAAAATCATCAATAACATTAAACAAACGACACGTTCTACCATCTGAAAGTTGGTCATGCATAAAATCCATTGACCAACATTCATTAATGGTTTCTGGTACCGCTAAAACGTCTGGTTTCTCCCGCGTTAAACGTTTTCTCGGCTTAATGCGCATATTCAATTCAAGGTCACGATAAATGCGATACACACGCTTGTGGTTCCATAAATAGCCTTTCACATTCCGTAAGTACAAAAAGCATAAACCAAAGCCCCAATTACATTGATTTTGAGTTAGGCCTAACAGCAGCTCGGCTATTTTTAAATTATCGCTCGCGAGTGTTGCTTTATAGCGATAACAGGTCTCACTAATCTTAAATGTGCGACAGGCTAAGGCTATACTCATGATATTATTTTCAACGACTTCTTGGGCTATACGTTTGCGCTCAGAAGCCTTTACCACTTTTTTGCCATGGCTTCCTGAATGACTTCTGCTTTAAGGCGCTCTTCGGCATACATTTTTTTCAAGCGACGGTTTTCATCTTCAAGCTCTTTCATCCGAGCCATCAGTGATGCATCCATACCGCCATATTTAGCGCGCCATTTATAAAAGGTGGAGTTGCCCATGCCGTGCTCACGGCAAAGTTCAGGGATTGGTACACCACTTTCGGCTTGCTTTAAAATGTTGAGTATTTGGCTGTCTGTAAAGTGTGCTTTTTTCATCATTTCCTCCTAGGGATACAATAAGAGAAAATTCTACATTTAACATCTATTAATTATTGGGGGGATTACCCATGGATTTTCCTTATCTTGAAGAATCATGATTATCATCATATTGCCTTCGACAATTAAGTAGTTAGAGACTTCTTTGCTGGCTAAGACGAACTTAGCTACACCCTCCTTTCCTTTTGCATCCAACTCAATGGATATAAGCTCTGACATTAACTTATGTTCTGGCTCAGCTGCTTTACAGGTCAACAAGAATTTATCACTTGCAGTGGCAGCACGAGAAGTTAAAAGTGATAACACGACTAGCAAGGAGACTTTGGTAAAACTCATCTTCATATTATTTATACCATTAAGTTGATAAAAAAGCGGACATACTGGACTGACATGTGATTTATCACTGCGTAGAAATCATTGAACGCAAAGCCAATACACTAACAATAACAGCCCCAATCTGAACAATAATCATACATAAAACTAACTCAAGAAAAAGTAGCTTTCTAACCCGATAAGCAAACTTTAAATTCACAAAAATCAAGCTAACACCACTAAATCCTCTATATCTTAGAAGTCGAGCTGAACGCTTAAATGGCAGTTTACCCAACATTGCTCTCTCAAAGAAAATTGTGGAATTGGCCCACACTGAATAAACCCCTATTGTCAGCAGGATAAAAAACAATAATGTTGCAGGAGTATTCGAAATATCAAACTTTGTAAAATCCAAATTCCTAGCCACGAGGAAAACTAAAGAAAATATAATTACTTGGGGAGTCAAATTTCTTAAAAATTCCAAAAAATGAATTCTTAAGTCTACTAACAGGCTAAAAAGCTTACGCCTTTTAGCCATCCTGAAATTATTACTCATCGATATCACTCATAACCTTTGCGTATTCATTCCAATCAATCGCGGGTACAGTTCCCAATGATTGTAACTTTTGTAATAGCCTAAAGATCAGATATGCCATGCTGTTATTTAGCGGACTAAAATGGTGGAGCCCCCAGAAACAATCAAAAGATCGGTCTGAAAGTGCTAAAACAAAATCCAACTTACACTCACCGTCCGTCTGGGCAATACTTGATGCAAACGCATCACTCTGGAGCCCTCCCACCCAAGCTACATCTGGTGCAATTAATCCAGCGATAATTTCAAAGTGAGCTTTAGCAGGGTATTGGCCGCCAGCATGCACAATAGGTACACTTGTTCTTACTAAGCTTCTGACAGATTTGGCTTTATCCCTGGCGTAGGAAATATATTCCTTATTAACTTCGGGCTTGACTTCAAGAACACAGTAAACCGCCTCAGCAGGAATGTATCGATGACTTTGCTGGTCCAGTAATGTAGGAGTATACTGATTATCGAAAATCACTATGTCGATTTGCTGGCTGCTCTTCCCGTTACTGTCAATAACAATACCAGTGTCTACATCGTACCTTTTGGGTAGATACCTTCGTAACATTTGCATAAAATGTTTTTCATTGATATCACCCATTACACCGTTATGAGTCACTGATTTTGACGCTAACTTTAAATGTAAACCTAGAACATCCTGCTCAGCTGCAAAAGATTGTCTAAGAAAAGCTTTTCCATCAACATCAGAAAGTGATTTTGCTTTATTCATCTGTTCATCCAAAAATCAGTCTAATATGAAAATTCATTACTAAATACTTTCTTCAACAAACGGTTTGGTAGGTACCATTGCACTAGCTATTTCTTTAGCCCTCGAAGCGCTGATAGTTCCATTTGGGTAGGCATCCAAAACTATTGATGGGATCAGGCGTTGAGAAATGTCTGAAAAAGTAAAGCCGAAATTCCTATCATCAGAATTACCAGTAATACGTGCTAAATCCAGAATATCATTTGTAGATAATCCGGCAGGTTTCAACAAATGATTTAGTAAGTGAGCACGTTGTTCCAAAGTTGGTCTTTGAAAGGTGACTATTTCTGCAGCTCGCCGTCGTATTGCTGGGTCTAAAGCATTTAATCGATTTGTACACATAATGACCGCTGCAGGTAATTGACCTTGAGCAATCCTATCTATGCCTCTAATAAATGCATTAACTCCGGCTCGATCTTCATGATGCATTTGCGAAGCTTCACGGGACTGAGCCAATGCATCAGCTTCATCTATCAAGAGAATCACCGCTCCTCTGGAAGAAGAGCCAGTAGACTTAAGCTTCGAGGCTTCAGCAAGAGTGGTATCAAATGCAGCTGTAACCAACTGAGTCATTTCACCTACGCGACCTTGACCTCGTGTACTTAAGCTCATTGGTAGCAAAGTAATCTCAATGTTCTCTTGCCTTGCGACTGCATCACCAATAGTTTCGGCTAACTCAGACTTTCCAGATCCAACATCACCGGCAAGAATAATCAACGGAGGCCGCCTTAACACTGCCTCAGCTAAGAAATATGCATCGGGATGTTTCTTATCAAGCCAATTAGTCAACCCAGTTGGATTGACTAACAATCCAATAATTTTGGTGAGCATTAGTTTACGCTCATCCATGCCAACTAGCCGAGATAACCTGCTTTTAGCATCGACATCAGGGAAAATCGTTCGTTTTTCAAACAACTCATTTATTTCTGTCATTAACATGTCCTTACAGATGATCTGTTAAGCGAGCAACCGCCTGAGCTATAATTTCTATCGCTCTCTAGGTATCCATTGATTGTTGGGACTGGCGCACCAACACGTCTTATAGGTGACTGATTATCAAAGTCATCTTGTTGCTGTGTTGATAAAGCATGCCATTTACTTGTGTAAGTTAAAAAGCTTCTAAATACAGCACCTGAAGTATCTCTATTGGGTCTTACCTTTCCCGGATCGTCATCAATACTTCCGCTCGAAATTTCTGAAGCTGTGTAGAATAGTGAAGGCTCAATCCACTGCCCGTTTCTTTGAAATCCATATTTAACACTTTCCAAATATCCATGTTTCAAGAGAAGAACAAGTTCTTGTTCAAATTTTTCAATTTGTAGATCTGTGGGACCATTCTGATAAAACCTTTGAATACGCTTGAGATCTGCTGCAACTTTGGATGCTAGGTGCTTAGCATGCGTAACAGTGAAAGTTTGAGAATAGGATTGAGTGAAACTTGAAGTCATTTTTAACCTCACACGTCAAAAGTTGAGCCAAACACTTTTTGCCAGTAGTACACTGTTTTCTCTTTAGTAGTCGCAGCTAAGGCAGCATCTATTGCATCACCTGCATCCAGAGCTGCTTCTGCAATTACCTTGAGATTCATTTCTGTATAAAGGCCTGCAACATTGTTGCTGGTATTAACAGGGTCAATAATCTGACATGGCTCCTTGAAGTTCCCTACAGAGTTTCGACTGTAGTAATCAGTGAATATGATTTTCTCCCGTAATTCGCTAGATGCTAAATAGGTAAAAAAGCTTTGTAGTGCCTCAGGATAGTCAGACAAATCCTGACCGTTATCTACTAGGTGGGCTAATACCAACTCAACCATAAATGATTTGAATCTAAAATCACTTCGTTCCCGTTTTTCTTTTCTGGTCCAAAACTTTATAAGTCTTACAACCTGAGAAAAATGGGTATGATTAGCACTCTTTCTTTTCCTAATAAATTCAAGATGCATTGGTATACTAGTTTCAAGATAGGAACCATTTTCTTGACTTACCAAATCGCCTTTCCATTCTTTATCGCCATAGTAAAGAATAGGAACGATATCGACATCCAAACCACTACCCATAAATGAGACGGTAATACTGTAAGTCTGAGGCTTGACTTGATCTGGTTTAAAATTTGGAAACGCGGTGCGCAATCGCTCCGCAACATATTCCAGAAGCTCTTTTACATCAGTAGGAGCTTCCGCCCCTGATATATAACACGCCATGTCCACATCGTTGAGAGATCTAAGAGCAGTCCCTTTGGCCAAACTTCCAGAAAGCATAATCCGTTTAATGGAAAAGGTAGGGTGCTCGCTGATGTAATTTTCTAATTTATCAGCCAATCTTCGTGCTTGAGCCCTATATTCGTCAGCTTTTTCTTTGGGTAAGTTGACTCTATCATTTGCAAATTTCACTAAATCTTTGTGGTCTACATGTAAGCGTGCCATTGTGCACCTCCGTCTAAAGCGTTAATCAACGCGTATCTCAACTTTGCTTACATGCTTTAACTTATATACCGACGAACCGGCTCAAGTAACACAAAAAAAGCAAAATATGTTCAGTACTCCGAACATTTTAGACATGGATTTTTCCGATAGTCAAGCCTATAATGTACGTCTATACCGAACTTTTTTATCAAACTGAGGTACACCCCCAATGAGTACTGCT
Source organism: Rheinheimera sp. WS51 (assembly GCF_050936095.1). Lineage (NCBI taxonomy): Bacteria > Pseudomonadati > Pseudomonadota > Gammaproteobacteria > Chromatiales > Chromatiaceae > Rheinheimera > Rheinheimera sp. WS51. The sequence goes on along the minus strand of NZ_JBOTRC010000001.1, from coordinate 323,680 downwards.
CTGGCAGATAAAATAAGGGATCTTAGAAAGTCTAAAGGTTTTACTTTGGAAAAATTGGCTGAACTTACAGGCTCAAGTAAAAGTTATATATGGGAACTAGAAAATAAAACACCCCCACGACCATCAGCAGAAAAGCTTGGAAAAATTGCCGAACAACTTGGAGTTACTATAGAGTATTTATTAGATACTGATGGAAGCTTAACAATTGAAGATGCAGCGGATGCTCGGTTCTATAGAAAATATAAACAGATGGACGATAAAGCTAAAGCAAAAATTCGTTCAATAGCAGAACTATGGGATGACGATTCTGACTAAACAACAAAGTCCCTATAAATGGGCTTACAAATTAACTAACATTCTCAATGCTGTTCCAGGATTATCAAGATTTCCAGTTGACGTTAAGCTTACAGCTGAAGAGATATCTAGGAACCTTTATCCTGATGACCCAATATCTATGATAAAAGGGGCTTCATTGCCATCTTTTGAAGCTGGCTTGTTTAAAGCGCCAGCTCATAAAAAAGGTTGGGGAATAATTTATAATAAGGACATTAGTTCCCCAGGTCGTCTTAACTTTACGCTTGCTCATGAGTTTGGTCACTATCTCATTCATCGCCTTGAACATCCAGATGGAATTCAATGTGGTGAACAGGATCTAGTGAGATGGGATTCAGAGTATCGTCAGATGGAACATGAGGCGAATGTATTTGCCGCAAACTTATTAATGCCGTTGGATGACTATAGATTACAAGTTCCTGCAAATATAAAAGCCAGCATCGAATTAATTAGCCAGTGTGCAAACCGCTATGGAGTTTCACTTGTCGCGGCAATACTCAGGTGGCTTGAGTATACAGAAAGCAAATCAGTTTTGGTCGTTTCAAGAGATGGATTTGTACTGTGGGCTAGATCAAGTCAATCAGCATATAAATCGGGATTTTATCTCAAAACATCTAATAGGCAACCAATCCCTGTTCCTGAAAAGTCACTTGCTTCAGAAACTATTTTTCTTCAGATGACATCTATGTCAGCAAAACACAACAACGATGTTTGGTTTGGACAGTACTGTGAGGAAATGCTAATAAATTCTGAGCTTTACGATTTTAAACTCTCATTGATACATTTGAATAGGTACTAACAAGAGAATATCTTATTTTGGTGCCTAGGGCCGGACTCGAACCGGCACGTTGTCGCCAACGGTGGATTTTGAATAAAACGCGTCTAGAATAGTATTTTATAAAACAATAAGTTAATCTAGCAAAGTAGACGCTTAGCAAAAACTTAGCAAACTCTATTCGGACAAAACCCATGCGCAACATGACATATAACAGATGCAACAGCAGTATAAGCACTCACATTTTGTTTAATGCTATTATAGGCACAAGCAAGGTGCTTAACCATGACTAGTCAATTAGAGCGACATGACATTACCGCTGGTCTTTATATCTTCTTACAGAGTAATAGCAAACGTTGGTATGCTCGGTTCTCGCTGAATGGTAAATGGTTATCTCGAACTACCAAAGAGGTAGATAAAGATCGCGCCATTGCCATGGCCCATCGTATCCTAATGGAATATGAAATTCGTGCTAAAACCAACACACTGACTACCAGCAAACGTTTCAAGGACGTTGCTACCAAAGCTATTGCTACCATGAAACATGACATTGAACGTGGCGCAGGTAAGGCTATTTATTCTGATTATATTGCCGCCCTTGAAAAATACCATATTCCATTCTTTGACCGAACCTTTGTTACCTCTATCGATAATGACAAACTACGTGAGTTTGATATATGGCGTGAAAATCTACTTAAACGTAAACCCGCCCGCTCTACTCTCATGACTCATAACGCAGCAATGCAAATCGTATTCAAAGAAGCTGTGGATAGTAAATGGATGTTAGCAGTCCAAGTACCGACTTTAACCACTAATGGCACTACCTCCGCTAGACGCGCAGCTTTTACTCCAGCCGAATACGAACGGATACAAGACCAATTGTATGAAATGGAGCTGAGCAGCCGCAAGGAAGTAACCCGTCAAATCCGTGAGTTAACACAAGACTACGCTGAGTTTGTTATCCATACAGGTATCCGCCCTGGCACTGAATTAGATAACCTGACGTGGGGTGATATACACATGGAGCGTCAGGATGACAAAGCCACCTTTTTTATCAGTGTTCGCAAAGGTAAAACGACTCTACATACAGGCACCCGTGAAGTTGTTTGTAAGCGCGCCATACAACAAATCATATTCCGGATTGCAAAGCGTTTTCCCAAACGTCAGGCGAACGATTTAATATTTCGTTTACCAAATGGCGAAATCACAAATGAAATTAGCCGTACCTTTAATGCCGCATTAAAAGAGATCAACCTTGATAACTCACCACAAGGCAAAAGGAGCTTGTACTCTTTACGTCACTCTTTTATCACATGGGAGCTAATTGCCCAGAAAGTAACAATTGACGTTATAGCGCGCCAGTGTGGTACTAGTATAGAGATGATAGAGCGACACTATAGCCATGTTATACCACGCATGTTTAGTCAGCAGTTATCAGGTGTAAATCTCCCGCAAAAGCAAGAAATTGAATCAAGATGGGAAGTCCGTGAAAAATTAAATAAAATTTGGGCCGAGCGGTATATTAAGTGGGAAAAAAATATCGCACGTAGAGGCTGTATCTAATTGGGGGTGTACTAAGGCGTATATTTCCAAGAGGTTACGCCTAACCTACTTTCATTGTTAAATGACAATTTACATCTAGAAATAAAAATATATTAATTTCGCTAAACCTTACTTGTTTAATACCTAACCGTTCAGGTACATATGTTAACAGGTTAGTGGATGCCAACCATTAACGACTTGCAGGGGTAATCCCCCCAATAAATTATCGATGTAGAATCTTTCTGCCATAAATATAATATTGAGTTTGTGTACTGTAAATACCCCTTTTATAACACAGTCATCTCGTAGAGTATTTATGCCGCATTACGGTACTCTAGCGGCGTCATGTCATTAAGTGAATCGTGCGGTCGTTCAGTGTTATACAACTCAATCCAGTCTGCGGTTATTTGCTTCACTTCATTCAGGTTGTTGAATATGTATAAATCCAGTACATCATCACGATACGTTCGGTTAAATCGTTCAATATATGCGTTTTGGTATGGGCAACCCGGTTTGATGTAGTCAATCGTAATTCCATGTGCTTCTGCCCAGTTGACGAAGGCTTCTGGGGTGAACTCGCTGCCGTTATCAACTCGGATTTTTTCAGGGTAGCCATGCCATTCAGCAAGTTGATCCAGATAACGTATCACACGCAATGATGGCATGCTGGTCGCGATATCAATCCCTAGTACTTCGCGGTTAAAGTCATCAATAACGTTAAATGTCCGAAACCGGACTTTGTTGTGCAAGATATCGCTCATAAAATCCATTGACCAGCACTTACCCAGTGCACTAGGTGCAACCAAGGGTTCCGGATTACGGTTGGGCAGCCGTTGCTTTCCTTTGCGTCGTAGGTTCAGTTTTAGTTGTGTATAAACACGATAGACGCGCTTGTGATTCCAACGATGACCTAGCTTTCGAAGGCGTTTAAAGCATTTAGGGAAACCCCACCGATGATGCCTTTCAATTAACGCATTTAAGGCATCAATGATTTCATCATCATCGGCCAGCTTAGGCTCGTAGTAGTAGTAGTAGGCGGTACGGCTGATGCCGACCACAATACAGCACTTTACAATACTCGCGTTATACTGCACCTGTAGCTCCCGTACCCAGATTTTTCGTTCTGCCACAGGTGCTAAAGCTTTTTTATAATATCCTCTTACATTTGTGATTTCAGGCTCAACTCGGCATACATCTGCTTGAGTTGCCGTTTTTCTTCTTCAAGCTCTTTTAAGCGCCGTACATCGGACGCTTCCATACTGCCATATTTTTCACGCCACTTATAAAAGGTGGAATTGCCAATGCCATACTTACGGCAGATATCTTTAATGGGCACGCCCACTTCGGCTTCTTTCAAAATCGCCACAATTTGGCTTTCTGTTTTGCGTTTGCTCATCGTAAAACTCCTTTGCTTTAGCTTAAAAGAAATTCTACGAGTAATCTGTATTATTTTACGGGGTAGTTACAGATTGAATTCTTGCACTACATCTTGATTTAAGACAGTAAACTAAACACACCAAGTAGTATCAACACCGCTCCACTGAAATAATGAAAGTATGATTTAAAAGACTGGGCGATGGGTAATGATTGAATTGACGAAAATACGCAGCAATAGCTGAAACTGGTTAACATGGCTAGGGTCACGAAGGTTAAACCTAAGATACTGCTTTGCAGCATGAAAGATTTATCGTCATTGATAAACTGCGGTAAAAAAGCGCCAAAAAACAAAATACCTTTTGGATTGAAAAAGGTAATAATGGATGTGCCTCTAAACAAGGCTACTGCATTATATTGGCCTTGAGCCGATGGGATCACTCCCTTTTTGCTTTTAGCCAACCAGCTGGTGATGCCGATATAAACCAAGTAGCCAGCCCCGACAAATTTCACCACTGAGGCCAAGCTCGGAAAGGCGATTAACAAAGCGCCTAGGCCGGCAACAGAGGCAATAAAACACGCGCTATCGCCTAACACTACGCCAGCTGACAATGGCAAAGTGGCTTTTTTACCATGAGCTAAGGTTTGACTAATGAGATAGGCAACGGTTACTCCGGGTGTTATTAAAATAACTAAAGATATGCCTATAAAGCTAAGCCACACTGAAAATTCCAACTTAGTATCCTTTATTTAATGAGCTAAGCCCGCACGTATTAACTTAAAATAAGCCTTTAATCTAAGTTTTCTGGTCAATGCTGATAAATTTGCAACAGTTGCGGCCGTTGAGTTCTATTGGGGCTGTATGATTAGCACCCAATACAATTAGCCTGTTAGCTCGCCTTAAAGAATCTCGCTTAAGTGCCTATATTCTTTGTGGAAGTCTACTTTAGGGTCGCTGATTGAACCGCTGCCGTCTTCATTAAATACTAAGAACCAGTGGTAAGGATACAATTCTTTTAGCTTATGCACTTGCTCGATAGAGACGCAAGTAAAACCTCTTTGGGCAACCAATTCGGAAAATTTGTCTCTTATCGCTTCATCTTTGATATTTGTGACAACGGTACGAACACAACAATACAGGGCGAAATGTTGACCCACCAGGTTGTTACCATCAGGAATGGCTTCATCTAGCATGTCTGATACAAAACGTGCATCCGCGCCTTGAGCGACGATGCCTGCACAAGTTTCTGCCAAGTAATTTATTGTTGGTTTACTCATTTTAAATCTCCATTGTTAAGTTAAATCTTAAGAATTTATAGTTTGTTCAATTAAGTCGGCAACTTGGTGCGATTGTGGCAAGTTTTGCTCGCGCATACCATTGGCTATAGATAGCCTGTCATTTGGCAGGCGCTGTTGCATCAACTGCCACTTCCCAACGAGAGAATTTATCTTTAACTCAATGCCCGTCAAATGGTTATAAAGTTGATTGACAAATTCTGCTGGCGGCTCAGACAACGACCAAGGCTCGGCCATATCTTGCTCAAAGAAGTCCACCGACTTCTCTAAATGCTCTTCCATCCATTGCCTGCCATTGATGACGCTCATCGTACAGTAGGCGTGTACCACCGCATAAGCCCAACTTGGCTGGACGCGACCATGGGTTTTACGATTGGCAAGCCATGTTGGTGAAACATAAGCATCAGCACCTTTAAACACCACCAACACTTGTTGGTCACTAGGCACTCCTTCATAAAAACGATTGGTGCGCGCCACATGCGCGGTCAAAGTACCATAAGGCCCAGCCTCAGTATCAAGCAAAAGTGGAATATGATCGGCGGTAATGCCGTTACTACCGTGAACTGTAATAGCACCTAGAGGATGTGACTTGATCAGATTATGCATCACATCAACCCGACGCTCTTCAAACATTCTGTTTATATACATGTTTACACTCAAATTGTAATGGCTGTATCAGCAATTAAGCTTCAACGTCACCAGCCAAACCATCGGCTACCAAGGACTTTTTGGCATTTTCATTTTTTTCCAAATCACCAAGTCCCATACCCTTTAGCACGTTGTCTGTTTTGCTGAATTTGATGTTTTCATAGCTCACAACTTCAATGTGATTGCCCCAAGGGTCAATAAAGCCTAAAAATCTGCCTGGTAGCGGCTCAATGCCTACGGTTTTTAACGCTTCACGAACCTTTTCTCTGTCATCGACAACAAAACCAAAGTGACCCAGCTTACGGTCTGTCTCGCCACTTTTGGTGAATGCCAAAAACTGATCGCCCATCTCGATTGAGCCCTCCTCAGCGCAAAGAGGGCCTATCTTGATAGATAATAGTTTGCCGTAAAACTCAACCGCAGCTTTGATATCGCCTACTGAAATTGATACATGGTTAATGCCAACAGCTCTCGCTTTGTAGTCATTCATAACATTCCTCTATTTAGTTTATCGAGAACTCTATTACTGATAGGTTATGCCAAGTGTGACACAACAATTTTCAGCGCTTCGGCAAATTGCTTACTTTCTTCCATGCCTGTAATAGAAATTCGATACCAACCGACCAATTGATTTTCTACAAACGGTCTGCGAATTAAAATGCCCAGCTCTTTGAACATGGCCTCTACTATGTGGTCATTTTCATTAGTCAGCTTGATTAAAACGAAGTTGCCACAAGAGTCTTTATATTGAATATCTAATTGCTCGAACTCGCTTATCAGATATTTTTTACAATCAGCAATGGTCTTTTGAAAATTGGCGAGTTGCTCTGGGTGGTCTAGTTGCCATTCAGCAGCCCAAGCAGACAATGCACTAATTTCGTACAAAGGACGGACGCGGCTTATCATGTCGATAATCTCTGCATTGCCTAACATGTAACCGACCCGTGCACCCGCTAAAGCGTGGGCTTTTGACATGGTATGAGTGATGATCACGTTTTCGTATTGATTTATTAAATCTAGATTCTCACTGGTGTTGTGAAGTACATAAAGGTAGGCTTCATCAATCAACAACAAAACATTTTTTTCATACAAGCGACGAGCTAAAAGCGCCATATCATCATGACTTAAACGGGTGCCGACAAAACCACTCGGATCTTCTATGACCATCATTTTTGTTTTGTCTGTAACGGCCGCTAACATGGTTTCAACGTCTGGCTTCCAGTCTGTATCTACGGGCACGCTGGTGTAATCACAGCCTGCGTATTTGGCGTAGTTCTCAAATTGAAAATAGCAAGGCTGATGTAAAACGATATGGTCCCCCTTTTCAATACAGGCATCAAATATTGACTTAATGACCACATCTGAGCCGTGGCCTATGTAAACTTGTTCTTCTTTAACACCTGTTAGTTTAGCTATCTTTTTATAAAGCCCGTCTAAAACCGGATACTGACAGATTTTTTCCGGTGTCAAAGTACTTTTGAAAACTTCGAATTGCTCATCGCTCATTGGATGAAGATTTTCATTCTTATCCAACATTAAGTAGCTTGTTCTATCATCCAAATAAGCTCTAAGTATTTCTCTTGGATGATCGGCAACTTCTTTTCTTACGACTTTCGATAAGTCAAACATCGCATAATTCCCTAGTTTAGGTCCAGTAAAGCATATTAAAGTTATTTTTGAGGTCTAATAAAATATTTAAAGGCATTTTCTTCTACATTGCCTATATACAATTCATCTGCGGCCTAATTACAAAGGGCCCGAATTGTGCTCTGAGCAATATATAACACTATTCTTTTGCCACCACAGGGTCGACAACAATGCCAATCTTCTGTGCTTGCACCAGCGCCTTTTTCTTGTCGCTATTTTGCTTGTGTATGATCAACATCACTATCTGAAAAGCAGTCAGCGCTATTGAAATAAATATCGCCATATCGAAACTTATCTCATGGGCGAATGAAACTATCATCACTATCAGGCCAATATGAAATGAAGAAATAATGTATTTTATCCCAGTCAAACGCCCAATTATGTGTGAGGGCATATGGGTCTGTAGGTAAGTTCTCCAGTAAATCCCTGAGAAACTTTGAAAGCCACCAACCAATACTATCGCCAGTATCATCAGGTATTTAGCCGATGAGTTGACACTTATGATCAAATAGCCCAAGAACAAAAACTGTATGAGCATCACATCTCTAATACTGGTTTTCTTTCCTCTAAATTGTCTTGCCACTACCAGTCCGCCGAACATAGCGCCAATGGCGTAAGCGGCATCAAGTCCTGCTAACCAGTAGGTGCTACCATCAAAGTTAATTGCCACTACAGAGACCAACAATATATTGAATATAGCTACTGTGACAAAATCAAAGTTACTGAGAAAAAACGCTGGTATAAAGGGCTTACTCTGTTTTACTAATTCAATAAAGCTAACGTGATTGGCAGCATCATCTTGTTTTTGGACTTTACTACTTTCTTTGACCTTCAACGCTTGTGTGGCAGTGATGTAGAACACGGTGGCAATAAAGTAGATGACCGTTGTTAAACCCAAAATAACGATAAAACCAAACTGATCTAACAGCCATGCCGCTGCGACCATGCCAGTAAACTGCCCAGCTTGGAATGCAGTGGTCAATTTGCCATTGTCTTTTTCTAAAGCTGCTTCACTAGATAGCTGTGGGGTAATGCTAAAGAGCGCCATTCTAGATATCGGCCACAGCAAACTTAATGAAACTGAGATCATCAATAACAACGAAGCGGTTGCGCCATACTTATAGATAAGGCCAACCCCGATCAGACAAAACAGCACATGACCAGCCGCTGAGCCCACTAATATTCTGCGCACGCCATGCTCATCAACCGCTTTACCGATGATTAACGGTAAAAGTGAAGATGTCACCACTTCAGCTAGAAAGGTTAAACTGATCTGCCAGATTTGCCCGGTTTCGTCATACATAAACTTAGCAAAAGCCAGGATCAAAATCGCTTTGCCTATATTGATAAAGTATTCCGCTATTGCCAAGTGCTTCAAAACCGCCTCCTACTCAAGCGTATACTTGATGGTAGAAATCGCTTTATCGGCTAACGCTAACGCTGAGTGGGCGTCTTGTGCTTCAACCATGGCATATGCACTGCGATCGAGACTTTGCGTTGTTAAAGGCAAAATGGCACCCACGGCATAGTTGGCATCAGCCTCTATTACGTTGTCCCACGATTTAACCTCATCAATCCCTTCAATGGCTTTGATCTTGCCCTGTACGTCGATATTAAACTGGAATTTAATACAAGCATGTTTGCCAGTAGGCTTAGGTAAGATTTTATCCTCTGCTATGATCTCACCAAGGGCATTATGGGTTTGCAAGTAATAGAGATCGACACCAGTAGTTAGCTTGACCAATTCGCTGATGTTATCGCCACCTACGCGGGTATGGGTTTCTATCATTTCCAATCTCCCTTCATTGAGTAACACTTCGCTGTGAGTGATACCTTCTGTCACTTCTAATGCGATTAAGCAATTGACCACATACTCTTGAACAAGCTTTACGTCTTCATCCGTTAAGCGCGCTGGAAACAGATGGCCTGACTCGACAAAAGTGCCCTCGCCTTTAAACTTTTCGGTGATGCCTATAATGTAGTGTTTACCTTTCTGTGAGAAGCCTTCAACACTAAACTCTTGACCAGAGAAATACTCTTCGGCCAACAAGGGAAATTCCAAAGGTGAGGTACTTTGCTCGGCTAACTGTGCGCGGGCAAAAATGCTGACGCCTTCACTGCCTGTGCCCTCAACTGGCTTTAAGATGATTTTATCTATCTCTGGGTAGGTTTGATAAAATGTCTCTAACTGTTCAACATCTGCCACCATTGACTGCTTAAGCTCTGTCAGTTGATGGGCTTTTAGCACTTCGCGCATGGTATCTTTGTTGCGGGTATAGTGCAGTGTGTTTGGCTGGTAGTTAAACGGCAATCCTAAACACTCAGCAATGGCAATGGCATCAAGCTGCGCGGCATCATGAAAGGCCACGACGACATCTACTTTGTCATACTTATTAATTAATTGAGCCAGTTCAATTATTTGCTCTTGGTTGTCGCCGCTGTAGTTAAAAATATTCTGACAGCGATTGTTATCGGCCATTGAGTGCATGTAGTTCAAAGAACGCTTGCACAACCAAGAAATGCGATAACCTAACTTCTCTAAAATCACATGAGGTGCACGAACGTTGCCTACTACCAATGCATGCTTTGTATCTGAACTCATCTTTTTTCCTATTCATTCTTTTAATCGTGCTCTCACCCTAAGGCGAGTTTCACATTAAAACGGCGTTTTGCTGGTACGAATTTCCAGCTGTTCAAACAATCGGCCAACCACATCGCGCAGCCTTTGTGTATCTTTGGCTTTTAACAAACAGGCTAAGGGCAATTCATTCTCTTTATAGGTGACCACACGCGAGACTTTGCTGTCTGTGACAAGTTGGTGCATTGAGATTAAATTACCACTGTCATGTAAGAACTCATGACCGCTCACTTGGCAATAATCCCCGGCTAGTTGATGACCCGGCACTATCACAAAACCATAAAGGTGCTGCTTATCCCACTGGCTGTCTAGCGAGAAGTTAGCATCGGTCAATAAGCCCAGTTCAGCTGTCGCTGGGTGCATTCCGGTGCGCCTTGCAAGACATTCGGTGATTCCGCCACCACCAACGCGATGGGCGATTTCAAGAAAGACCAAACCTTGCGACGAACGAATGGCTTCAAGATGAAACGCGCCTAAGCTAATTTCAACTGCTTTTAAGATTATTCCAACCCATGCAGTTAATTCGGCAGTAGACTCAAACTGAATCGAACCTAAAGGAATGCCGTTAGCAAAATCCAGCGGTGTATTAATGTATTCACTGGGCACCAACATTTCGATGACACCATCGCGAACCATGCCGTCAATATGCAAGATAGGTCCTTCAATATAAGTTTCCACTTGGAAACCACTGGGGTCTATCTGCTCGGCTTTATCTAAGCTCTCTACGCCTGTTGTTTTGCTTTGTAGCGCATCACGCAGCGCCTGTTGACTGCTAAAGTGCACAACATCAACAGATGAAGCGCCATCAAGTGGCTTAAGAATGATGCTTTGCTCTGCATCCACCGCCAGAGATTGTCCTTCGACAAATTGACTTAGAGACATATATTGCGGCACTTTGATGTTGTGCCGTTCCACACAAGATTTCATCACCACTTTGTTTCTGACTTTTTCAACCTGTTCAGGTCTTGGCCCTGCAATATCAAAGTGCTGGCGAATATAGGCTGCATCTATCAGTTCAAATTCGTTGACCGAAATAACATGATCGAACTTAACCCCTAAAGGTTCAACGGCGGCTATAACCTCTTTATATGGCGCTTCAATCCCCGGACGAACGATTTTGGTGCAACGCAAATCCTCTGGCAACTCAGCAATTTTCTCTTCGATGCCGATGTAATAAACATCATTGGCTTGATGGTCTATGGCTTTGTGGTACAAAATATCCAAGTAGCGCACACGATGTAATACTAATATATTCATTAGCAAACGGCCTTTAATTCGAATATGGATTCAGTTAATTGCTCTGTTAGCGTTAAATACTCTTTAGGCTTGCCATCGAGTTGATATTCAGGCCAGTAAAACTCTACAAAGCCTTCGAGTTCGCCATTATTAAAGCTAGGATTAACCACTTTGCCTTCTTTGGCCCACAACTGAATGCCAATGACACTTTCGGGTAACTCCGCAGAGGTTGGCAGGTTGATTTTCTCTACTACACCCGGAGCAGCTTTCATAAATCCGATAGCCCCTAACCCTTTAATATTTATCTCTGGCACTTCGACTGAATCGTACAAATAAGAACCAATGTGTAATTCAAACATGTTTACGCCAGTGACTTTTTCAAATACCTCAGGAATACCACCCCCTGCGGTTCTCGCATTAACCTCTAATAATACTGGCTCTCCTTGTGCGGTGATGAAAAACTCAACATGGGCTAAGCCATGCTCTATGTGCATCAGATCACATATACGCAAGGCGGCGTCCTTTAACGCTTGGTTATCAGAGGCAACACTTGGGATTGAGTGGCCTATCTCTACGAAGTAAGGTAGCGGCGTAAGTTCTTTATCGGTTACACACAAAACTTCACGGCCACTTTTGCTGTTAATGACTTCTACCGACAATTCGATCTCAGCTTTAACAAACTCTTCTATCTGATAGTCGTTTTCTTTTAAGCCATACTTGATCTTATGACCAGAAACTGCCCCTTGTAGGTAATCAAAGGCTTGGTCAAGTTCCTCTGGGGTATTGACAAAAGCCACCCCTTCACTGCCACCAGCATTCGCTGGCTTGATGACTACAGGAAAACTAAACTCTTTGCTTAGCGCTTGTAGCTGATCTCTGTCTGAGAATTTTGCAAACTTTGGCACCTTTATGCCGTTTTCTTGCGCCACTTTGCGCATTTCATATTTATCACGGGCTTTGTTTAAAGCGCCTTCGCTCAGGTATGGCAAACCATATTCAGCAGCAATTTTTGCCCCAACCATAATAGCCATTTCAGACAAAGGCACGACGGCCCCTGGTAACATACCTGTTTTTTCCGCAAACTGTTGCACTGCCTTTAATGCTTCATCCGGGTTGTCAAAATTACCCTCAATAACAACCTCTGCATAACGGTTGCCGTCAATAAATCCTTCCTTTTGCATGATCGCAATCGGCATATCGGTCATACGTGCGCCAGCGACTATGCTACGAAAGCGATTTTTTTCTACGCCCAACAATAAACAGTACTTACTTTGCTTCATTACTATTACCCATATGTTCTGTTTTTATCTGTTAATTCAATTTTACTTAAGTGCTTTGCCACTAGCTTTCTATTAAGGCAAAAGCACGACACGGACTGCCTGAACCGCCCACTATCGGCAATGGCGCAACCACCAGTACAGCGCCTACAGGCGGCAACTTCGCTAAGTTTTTGAGCTGGGTCAAACCATATTTACAGGCACCTTGAAAATACCAATGCACTGGAAATTGCGGCTCAAAGGTGAACGCTTGGCCTGCGTCTGTGCCCACAGTTTCAACCCCGATACCAACAATCGGCGTTTGCTCGGCTAACCACTTAGCACACTCAGGACTTACCCCAGGTGTATGGCTGTCATTTAAGAAGGTATCGGCATTTTCACCGCGCGCATCCCAACCACTGCGATATAACAACCAGCCGCCTTCTGGTAACGGGCCGTGTTGCTCTATCCAAGCTTCTACATGATGTCTTTCTAGTAAAAAGTCTGGATCATCAACCTGATCAGATACATCCACAACCACAGCCGGAGCGACCAATTGTTGTACAGGCACTTGCGAAACATCGGTGAAGTCTTTACCAGAGATCCAGTGAATAGGCGCATCAAAGTGCGTCCCTGTGTGCTCTGACATTCGAATGTTGTTCCAATAAACCTCTTCACCGTTTTCATCATAGCGGCTGATAACTTGACGCTCGAAAGGCCAAGGCTGACCGCGATCTGCTGGTAGGCGAATCACTGGGGTTTCACTCGATAAAGGCGCAGTCAAGTCAATAACTTCTACCTTTTTGCTAACCAGTTGCTGGGCCAAGCTCATCAAAGTTGAGGTTGAATTATCCATAAGTTCGTTCCTTATAAACCTTTATAATAAATTGGTGTCGATAACTGCGCTTTAGGCTCAAGTCGCACTTCTAGTTCATATAAACGTTGCAGCTCTTGCACTATTGGTCCGCGCTGACCGTTGCCTATGACTTTGCGGTCAACACTAATCAAAGGAGTTATTTCTGATAAAGTGCCCACGGTAAAGACTTCTTCGGCGGTGTATAGCTCTGTTCGGTCGATTTCTCTTCTTTCAAACTTTAAGCCCATTTGCTGCATAGCAATTTGAGCAACGCTGTCGACGGTTATGCCTTCTAATACACCGCTAGTACCCGGTGGGGTGGTTAGCACGCCACGATTAAACATCATTAAGCATGAACCCGGACCTTCTGAGATAGTGCCTCTTTGGTTTAAAAATAATGCGGTATCAAACCCATTTCGCACCGCCTCATGCTGGGCCAAACGACTATTGTGATAGTTCGCGCCTGTTTTGATCCTCGGTGGCATTGAATCATCGCTAATTCTGCGCCAAGTAGAAACGGTAGCCGCCGCACCACTGTCATATTTAGGCGAACGGGGCATAGGAATGGCAGTAATGTGCATACCAGTATCTTCGGTATGACACAAAGGATCAAAGTTAGGCCCCATTGCGAAATAAGGCGCAATAACAATATGCACGTCTTCTTGATACTCGTTAGCCTGTAATAAGCCTACACTAGCTTCAATGATCTCTTCATCTGTGTAAGTTACTGGCATATCAACACATTTCATTGACCCACGCAGACGGTCAATGTGCTCTTGAATACGATACATGAATATTTGTTGCTGCTGGGCATTCCAATAGCCACGCACGCCCTCAAATACATTTGCCCCCCAGAACGCGCCTTGTGTTCTAACATGAACAACACAGTTATCCCACGCAACCTTTTCACCGTTTAGCCACGCATATTTCGGTTTATTCAAGCTCATATTGCTTCTTTTCCTTTAACTATTATCTTTTTAAGAGGCTTTAGCCATATCAACTGGGATTGCTTCACAGCCGCTGGCACACGCAATTATTTGGTTGATATCCATGCCAGATGACACTTGATTGTGCGAAGCGATATGGCTATCCGGACGGAATACGTACATTGAACGGTCGCCACACTTGAGGGTCTCAAAAAACAGAATGTCGTCGTATCGAACAACGTCAATATTATCTGGCACTTGACCAATCTCATCGCCCACCGGGAAAGCAGCAACAAAGGTGACATTGGCATAGTTATTGAGCAGCTCAGCCTGTTTAGAGAACTCAGCTAGCCCTTGTAGCTCGCCAACATAAAAACAGAGGAAAGACTGCCCCATGAGTTTTCTTAAACGGGTCTTTTTGCCATCGACGAATATTGCCACATCTGGCGAAAACTGCCCTACGAAGCGACTGTCTGAGGTATCAATTAAAGCAGACTGCTTATAAGTATATGGTTGGGTCATCTTACCGTGGTCAACCTGACCTCTCATGCCTTTCCACAGCACAGATAGAGACAATTTGATATTACGAACCAAACGTTTCAACGGCGTTGGTGGCACCATAAACTTGATGGTGGCCTCTGTCACCCTTAAGTTCTCTTGTGCTGCGTCAAAACGTTCGGTGTGATAGCTATCAAGCAAAGATTCATCGGCATGACCTTTTAGCACAGCCGCCATCTTCCATGCTAAGTTATCGGCATCTGCAAGCCCGCTATTCATACCGCGTGAGCCATAAGGCGGGAATGAGTGAGCAGCATCACCAGCAAAGAATATGTTGCCGATCTTAAATTTCTCAATAACACACTGATTAAAGCGGTAAGTGCTTAACCATTCAATGTTATAAGGAATATCCCCTATTACAGCTTTAATTCTTGCGTCCAATTTGCCATTGGCTTTTTCTGCCTCAATATCAGCATCAGGAGACAGCTGCCAATCAATACGCCAAATATTGTTAGGCTGTGGATGCATAACTAATTGACGACCACGATTGAAGTCAGGGTCGAAGTGAAAGTGTCTTTCTTTAGTCAATGGGATATTCGCTTTGATATCGGTGATCAAAAAGCGATCTTTGTGGGTATAACCATTGAATTTAACCCCAGTTAGCTTGCGCATGGTACTGCCGACACCATCACAGGCCACGAGGTAATCAAAGTTAAAGTCTTTTTCAATACTAGGCGTTTTAGCTGTCACTGTGACTTGATTTTTGCCTTGGTTATAACCAATAACCTCATGTGACCAGCAAACTTGGACTAGAGAGTGGTTTTCAACCCATGCTAAAAGCTCTTGCTCTATGCGATATTGTGAAATATTAACAAACTCACCGTAACCTGCTCTTTCTGGAAACTCTTGGGTAATACGCTCGACATTACGAATATAGGTTCTAGCCGTTCGCCAGTGAATACCTTCCTCAGCAATAGGATCAGCACAACCTATTTTATCAAGAACTTCTAAAGCATCCCCTTGGATCAAACAAGCTTTAGAACCTTTTGGTAACAAATGCGCCGAGCGATCCAAGATCACACTTTTAATGCCAAAGCCAGCTAACCTTGCTGCTAGCGCCAAACCAATAGGACCGGCTCCGATGATGCCAATGCAACTATTCTCCGCTCTATTAATCACAACACTTCTCTCCAGTTAATTCTTTCGTTGCTTTAAAGATGGGTATACATCTAACTTCTTTGAGATAGGGAGTCCCCTTAGTGCTGCCGGTGCCCTTCTCCATGCCCAACATGATCATCGCGATACCATAATGAGATTGGCGCCAACGTACCATTTTGGCAGCAAAGCTATCCATACACTGTTTTATCTCTTCTAATTGTTCGCGGCTGAATACCTCATTTGCGACGGCAAAACGATATTCATCATCCAAATTGGCATGGCCCTTAAGTAATCGTTCTTTGACTTCAGGAACAGAGTCGTAGGCCAAAGAATTTAAGCGGTCTTCATCAGGCACACGACACAGTGACTCTACCTTTTTGTAACTACGAGACTGTATTGCGCTCGCCCCTTCGGTGTATTCTCTAAATACTTTAAAGGCTTCAGGTCGCATGGTTGCCAGTAGTTGGAAAAACAACACGGCTTCGGTGAGCATTTGGTCGCAATTACTAATGTGTTTGATGACGCGCGGGCTATCACCTGCAAAGGCTTTGATTGCAGCAGTTAGCTCTAATGTCATCCAAGAAAATACCGATTCAAAGCTCTGTAACACTCGGATGAACATATATTCATCATGAACTAAGTAAACTGGCAGGATTGAGCTGTGCAACATGCGTCTTTGGTCACCGCTCATGCGATAGGCAACACTTTCAATCAGATAACGAGCTGATTCTATCGGTTTCTTTAGGTCAATATCGCAGGCAAAATGCAAACGATGCAAATAAGGTTGCAACGCTTTAAGCGCTAAGAAACATCGCTTGGTTACCAGCTTTTCATCAGCTAGGATCATAGGCAACCATGAAGGTCTTTCCAGCGCGTCTAACTCATACTCTAAGATATCAACGATAAGTAAGCATATGGCTTGGTCAATGGCACTTTCAGCCCCAGTTGGGTAACAGTCAACTGATTCTGTTTTAGGCAGGTTCAACAAGCTGAGCGCAAGATAAGTACGATAGTCATAAACCTCATCGTATTTGTCTAAGCTCACATCTAAGAAGTTGATTATCTTTTGATACTCAAAATCTTGCAGCTCGATCAAGCTCGCTCTGACGTGGTCGATCTGAGCAAGCAACTTTTTAGTAACAAAGTGCTTACCTACCTCATGATAGGCGCTAACAACGACATGATATGGAAAGGAAGTGATGACTTTCTTTTCACTCCATTTCTTAAGCATTTTTACCGCACGCTCATTATTGGTATAAACAGTGCCCTCGGTAAAGCTGTTTAAAAATAGCTCATCTTCACTTTTGTTGTTACCACTTTCAGACTGAACCTTTAAAGCAACATTTTCTTTTTCCATCAATCTGCTCCTTTAGTATTGCTTTTGTATAATCAATCATCTGTATAAACCGCTCGCTTTCGCTTGACTGCAACTGAAAAAATCGCGTTATCAGTTAAACCATTTGCAGATGCTCAATGACTTCTGAGTTAGTTAAAAAATATTGAGCAATTGGTGGCGTCAATCGCCTCTAGTTGATACTTCCGTTGGACCAATGCCGCAAAATTGCTCGATAAGATCACATGCCTTATCAACATCCTCGCGAGAATTAAAATAATGAAATGACAACCTTAAAAGTGAGCCACGAGGGCTGGTGATTACTTTATGTTCGGTTAAAAACGCTTCCAAACCTGCCACATCATCGACGCGAATAGCCACAATCGCCCCATGCTCGCCTCTAACCGGTATGTGGGCTAGCTGTTGAGTTTGTTTCAAACGCTCGGCGGCATAGGTGACTAGCCCTTCTACCTGTGATTTGATTTGCTCAACACCCACCTCTAACAACAGTCTTATTCCGGCGGTGGCGCTATATACAGCAGGCACAGAAACCGTGCCTGTTTCATACCGCGTGGCAGTTGGCGGATAATCGACATTCAAAGGGTCAAATTCAAAAGGATTTTTGCGACCAAACCAGCCGGTCATTTGCGGTAAAATGTCATCATTGACACCTGCTTTAACATACAAAAAAGCCAGCCCCGGCAAGCCCATCATATATTTCATTGAGCCTGCCACTAGGTAATCACAATCGAGTGCTATAACATCAACAGGTTCGACACCAATCGCTTGATAGGCATCCACAAACACTTTAGCGCCCGCCTCATGAGCCACTCCCGTTACCGCCTTAACTGGCATCAAGCGTCCATCGAGATAACTGGTATAAGGAATAGAAACCAGTTTGGTCCTATGGCTTATTGTCTCGCCATAAGACCGATAGATTTCTCCTTGACTATCAGCTACCTGTAACCCATGACAGGCCGCACCGCGAGCCTTTTGGGCATTCCAAACATGTGCGATAGAGGGAAACTCATTCAACGAAAATATAATGCCATCGCGGTTATCCCAACTCATTGTAGAGGCAACCTGATAGGCCCCTACACTGGCGTTTGGTAATAGTGCGATCTGTTTTTCGTCAGCGCCAATGAGCTGAGAAAAAAGTGCTCTAGCTTGAACGACATAAGACTCAAAAGCATGCCAACCAAGGGCTTTGGTACTCATATCATCAAGCATTGTGGCAATGGCTTGGTTCAATGAATGGGTTCTAGCCGCTAAACTACAGCTCGCTAGATAAACCATCTTTTGGTCAAGGCAAAGGTGCTTTGCTCTGAAGCTTTGAGGTGTCATAACCTGATTTCCGTTGAATGATTAATAGGCAGCGTCGTCTTTAGTCAATTGTGTGCGTAGATCCCACAAAGTTGGGAAATAATGGGTGTTCAATAGACGAGTCAATTTTTCAATGGGGGTGCCTTTGGTCCCAATGGTGTTCAATCCGATGGTACGCACTGCGATCTTGTAATGACGGGTTCGCCACAAACTGACTTTTTCATCCCAATCAATCAAAGCTTCACACAACTCAAAAAGAGGTGAATTACGCTGGTCTTTATACAGCAATATCAAGTCAATCTTGCGCTCTGCGATGAGGTTTTCAAAGGCTTGATTGATCAGCTCGCCATTTTTTTGAATGTTTCTCCAACCAGGAGATTCAAAGCCAGAGCCGTTGCCCAGCGCCGGACGAACACCTTGAAAATCCCAAGGGGTCATGAACTTGAGCATTTCCAATTGATTCATAATTAACTCGATACCAAAAGACGCGCGGCGTAACAGCGCGGTAGCATCGGCATAAACACGACCTTCGATAAACTCGATGACGTCAGCTAATTCGTGGCAGCCTAATTTCAACCATAATTCTGTTGATTGATGCACCACCTGAAATAGCATCTCATCGCGATGTAATCTCTCTTCGGCAGTACGTTGTAGGCTCAGTAACGTGTCGGTCCCCATATACCTTGCGTAATCATCATTACCTTTACCAGTCAATACAGGTGAATAATCTTTCTTTTTAACCGCAGTTAATTCTTTCATACTTTTTTATCCTCTATACCGATATACTGCAATCACAGTCCATAAAAAGAAAAAGAGTGGTCTTTAAAAATTTGACCGTCTCCCAAAAAAACAACAGCACAGGGCAACAGGAACCCGTAGCCCCTGTTGATAAGGGCTGTTGTTTAACAATTAATTTTGAAATACACCTGTTCACGACTCCAACAATCGAAGCTTTTCCCTATTACAAACAACTCCATAACAGTCGATTTGACAGGTTTACTTAACGCTACGCTTTAAGAAATAAACTAAAAAACAACGCTGAAAACATA
The DNA here is from genome assembly GCF_050936095.1 of Rheinheimera sp. WS51. Classification (NCBI taxonomy): domain Bacteria; kingdom Pseudomonadati; phylum Pseudomonadota; class Gammaproteobacteria; order Chromatiales; family Chromatiaceae; genus Rheinheimera; species Rheinheimera sp. WS51. The sequence continues at coordinate 303,792 of NZ_JBOTRC010000001.1, read as the reverse complement.
ATTAGGGAAGGAGCTAATAAGTCGCTCACTTCTTCCTACTGAATGCCCAAAATCATCATTTTGGCGCTATGAGGCTCGATTTTTCCAAATTTTGCCTCTGCGGTGCTTTTTTAGGCCGATTTTCCAATTTTAGGTAGTTCTTGCCTGTGCCCGTATCAATCAGTCAACCCGCCCCAAGTTTGCCAAGGTGAATAATATCGCCAGTTGACTGTCGTTCTTGAGCAGCCCTTGTACCTAGCTTTTATAAAGCCAAACTGACATTTGATGATCCGAAACGGATGAGAAACTTGTCCTTTCTTCGCTTCTTTTTCAGTCCTTTCACCTTGCTAGTGCGCTTGGCAATAAGCCAGTCTGCACTGACATGGTTCAACTCTTCGCACTGCCAGATCCTCAGACAGCATGAGTCTGCCGAAATAAAGGCTTCGTTACCTTGGAACAAGTGCCCTTCCTGATTGAGGTCGTGCTCATTGGCTGCTGTGGTCACCAGACTTTGAGTCAGGCCACTTTTAATACCCACGCCAATGTGCGCTTTCATGCCGAAATACCACTGATTGCCTTTCTTAGTCTGATGCATGTCTTTATCGCGGGCATTATCTTTGTTCTTGGTGAAGCTAGACGCTTGGATGATGGTGGCATCCACCAATGTGCTCTGAGTCATCATGACGCCACAGTCAGCAAGCCACTGGGTGACGGTAGCGAAAATTTTCCAGGCCAGTCTATGTTTCACCAACAAATGCCGGAAGTTCATGATGATGGTTCGGTCAGAAATGCCCTTATCCATTGAGAGGCAGGTAAACTGGCGCATAGAGGCGATCTGATAGAAGGCGTCGTCCATGTTCTCGCCGCTCAACTTGTACCTCTACTGCATGCAGTGAATACGCAGCATGTTTGCAGTGGATTGGGCCTGTGGCACTTGGCTTGAAATTCACTGTCGGAAAAAGTCAGTTGCTGGCTCATTCGGTTGCTCATCCATGGTTCAGGTCACAATACCAAGATCTTACATCTGGTACTTGTGCTTACCTTCCTTAGTTTAAAAACACCATTAACATAGTGATATGGCAAATGTCAAAATAATGTTATACATTATAATTAGCATTGTCCATACATTACACAGATAAAATTTTAATAAATAAAACAAAATATTTATTTACGTTTAACTTTACACACATAACCACACTTTTCCTTTACAATAAGTCAAAAATTGTATTAGTTGCGCGAATCTTGGCGGACAACCCACTTTTTTTATTATCATGATTCACATTTTGTAGAAATTCCTTAACGAAACCCATTTTTGGCATTTTTAATCGGACTGATGTGCATACAATTTAAAGGAACACAGACATGCTCATACATAATCAAAGAACTAGAGCCACGAAATTATCCCAGTTCTGCCGCGCTTTTATCTGCCCATTAGTGCTAATTACTTTGACTCCATTTTCACAGGCTGGCGAACAGCAAAACACCACAGAACATTCAGGACGTCAGGATTTCCCCGCGCAATTTTTTGAACAATACCGTCCGCAAAATGCCCTGCAAATGATAGAGCGCTTACCCGGCTTTACTTTTGATGAAGGTAGTAGCAATAGAGGTTTTGGTGCAAATGCTGGCAATGTGCTTATAGATGGCGCAAGACCTACCGCCAAATCGGGTGGGTTAAGTGGCGAGTTGAAACGCATTCCTGCTGACCAAGTAGACAGAATTGAAATCATTCGTGGCGGTGTCGGTGGTGGTGAAGCAGCTGGGCAAACCATAGTCGCCAATGTCCTGCGCAAACACAGTGGCACCAACACGACTTGGACGCTGAAATATAACCGATCGCCAGACGGTGACGCGCTTCCAAGCCTTGCGATGGCGCTAACCACCAACTTAGCGAGTTGGAGTAGTGCCTTTGACTTTGATATAGGCCAAAGCCCGTCCTACCGTGAAGCAACCATAGAAAATCGCAACGCCACCAATCAATTGATTTCTAGCGCTTTTGAGAAATTCCCCTCTCACTCTACTTGGGCGTTTATTAACGGTGAGCTGGCTCGTCAATTTGACACCGGTGCTTTGACTTTAAAAGCGCGCCTTGGCAGCGATAAATGGAGCGGTGATACAACCCGAGACATCTTCAGCAATAGTTTACCTTATGAAGGTTCAGCCGATGCTTTGATGAAACTCTATGATGAAACCCAAGATGATATCGCCGAGCTCGGTATAAACTGGAATATGAACCTTAACGGTTGGAACTGGCGCACCATGGGGCTGGGCCTTGTTAAAGACTATACTTATGACAATAAATACTCGCTCAATAACTTAGATGCTAACGACATTTTCGCCAGCAAATTTAATCAAAGCAAACTGAAATCAGAGCTTATAGCCCGCACCACAGTGAAAAAAGCAGGCAACATGGATTTTAAACCTGAGTTTGGTGTAGAGGTTGCAAATAATAAGCTCGATAGTGAATTAAGCTTCACAGAAAACGGTATCCCCCTGTCACTTGCCGGCAGTGACGTAACCGTACAAGAGTTGCGTATGGAAGCGTTTTCAAGTTTTAACTGGCATGTTGCCAAAACACTTAACATGGAAGGCGGACTGACCGCTGAGTTTTCTAAAATTGAAGTATCTGGTAACGCTCAACAGGAGCAATCTTTCATATATTTAAAGCCGCGATTATCTGCAACTTACCGCATTGAGCAAGACCAACGGGTGATTGTGGAGATTGACCGCCGTGTTAATCAGTTAGAATTTGACGACTTTGCCGCCAGTACCCAAGCCCTTGATGGTCGAACAACCTCAGGTAACCCAGACCTAGCACCCGATAGAGTCACCGAGTTTTCAGCGACTTATGACTACAACTTTAGCGAGCGTGGCAGCTTTAAATTCAACTTATATCACCAATGGCGCTCAGGTATCTTAGAGCAGATCACCTTATCAGACGGAAGTCAGGGCTTGGGTAACGCGGGTGAAGCCACCGTTTGGGGAATTAAAACTGACTTAAGCTTACCTATCGACATGATACTTTCTAATGGTTTATTGGAAGTGTCATACGCTTATAATCAATCAGACTTCGATGATCCGATAGTGCAACGCTCAAGACCCGTCAATGGTGATATTCCAAAAGAGTTAACAGTTAAACTTAGACAAGATTTGACTAAGCAACAGTTCTCATGGGGCATCGACTTCAACAACAGTTATGTTGAGCGCCGCTTTTTAGTAGACGAGCTACAAATCTACAATAATGAAGATGTGTTTCATCTTTTCGCTGAAACCACGCGATTTTTTGGGTTCAAAACCCGTCTTGAGGTAAACAACGCCAACACCGCAAAAAACGACAGGGCCAGGCTGTTTTACAATGATGACCGTGGTGGCGAATTTGTCGGAAGCCAAGTGTCAAGACGCAGAAACAAACTAGCAGTTCAACTGGTTCTTTCAGGCACCTTCTAGTTCAGTCTCCACACCAGATAAAAGATGTGGACACGGATGTCCCATATTTTATGGTGTATCTGATACCCGAAAGTAACTGAGCGCAGTCAAATCTGATAGTCGGCACTCCTTAACTGACTTGGCGAGTAAGGACCGAACCCGCTTTCTCTAATCCATTTAAGATGTAGCGCGGTAGTGCTTGAACAACTCCCCGAAATTGTAAATCTTCAAATAATTCGCTCCGTACTTAATATCGCCAATAGTGCACTTTAATACTTATTAAAGCGCACTATTTTCACTAGCTTAGTGACAAATAGCATTATCTGTTACTAACTTAGTGAATTCTGCTAACTTTGTCACTACTTTAGATAATAGTTACATTTTTGCAACACAGTAAGTTATTATAAAGCTTAACCTTATGTAGTAGCTCAGTTTTTCACATATGTGTATAACTTAATTCTGTTGGCGCTGTTAGTACTACAACAACTCTACTTTCACGTCAGTTATGTTTATTCTGTTGTACGTGTGTTTACAAAAATTCTGTTTTATCAATTTTAAAGGATTAGTTGTGTTCGAAAAGGAATTAGATGAACTATTACCACGCTGCTTTGAAATGTACGACTTTATGGCCGAGCATGTTGAGCAGTTACAACATCTTGGAGCGATGCCGGAGCTTAAATGGCAAATGGCCTTTCACTCAGGTATTTTATCATTTGAACATGGCCTCTCTTCTCTTAAGTTAATTGCTGATGGTTTTACATCATCGGGCTTTGCATTGATGCGCCCCCAATACGAAAGCCTGATTCGTGGATTTTGGCTCATGTACGCTGATACTGAGGCTTGGTTTAATAAACTCGCAACTGCAGGTAAAGTTGGTCCAGACCAAATCAAGAAGCTAGAAACGCCACTAATAGCAGATATGCTTAAAGCGCTTGATAATTCAGAAGCACCAGCGCATATCCTCGGTCAGTTGAATGACTTTAGAGGCATTAACAATTCAGCGTTTAATAGCTTTACACACAGTGGTCTTGCTGCACTTGTCAGCAATGGCATAGGTTATGAACCCAAAGTTATCTATGATTCACTTCGAAACTGCAACGCTGTTGCTGCTATAAATATGCAAATGCTGTCAATTCTGACTGGATATGAGGAAGTCATGGAGCCGGTCAGAAAGATGCATCATCACTTCGTCGATTGCTTGCCAATTATTCATACCTAAACCGTACTTGCCAACCTAAAAACTGTTATCAAATTTTTCAGGTTTACCTATCGTTTCTTTAGGGGAAACAAATCACTTATCTATCTTCAAAGAGCTGATTGATCACTTCTGAGACGATCTTCAATGTTGACATGCTATTTGGGTGCAAAGTGGTTGAACCATGAGCTAAGTTATTACGAAGTTTATTAGCGGTGCTTGTTATACCTCGTACAATATCCAAGTCAGCTAATGCTTCAGCTACCTCAATTTCTGTAGGTTCCTGGCAAACCAATTCGGGACAAGAATCAAAATCATGTTCCTGAGCCAATTCCAAATTTTTCTTGCTCCATGCATTTCTCTTTGCTCGAAACATTAAGCTGGGAAATCGCTCATTATTAATCCATCTCTCATCGTCAGCAGTCTTTAACAACTTTGCTAAGGTAGGCACTTTTTCGTCTGGATACTGAGAAATAAATTTGGTCTTAAGTGCCATTTCTAATGTGACATATGCCTGTAATTCAGCGACTTGATGAAATCTGTAAACAAACCAAGTATACAGACATAAGTTTTTGGCCGTTTCAAATAATTGTCGAACATCAACTGGAACGCCTACATGTAAATTAATTTCACTTAAAATACTATGCCTATCAGAAAGGCTACCGGAAAAGTTTTTTTGTCGTGGGTCTGGTGAGCAGATTTCATTTAAAGATTTCAAAGGATCTTCTACATCTTCACTATTTTTCATAAAAATATTAAGCCTACTTCCACGATTCCCAGTCTTTATACCCAATTTTGTAACCGACAATCTTACCGATACCAGGTTCATTAATTAGCCGATTTATCAAATCATTCTGTTCTTTTACACTAACTATGTGTTCTATATACTCGATGCCATCTAAAAAGTACTTTACAGCGTAATCTCCACGGCCTGATATATGCCTGTGTGGAAATAAATGTCTCTGATATTTATCACGTAGTTCCCATAGTTCTTCTTTTAATTCATTAGCCCTAGTTTTTGTAAAAATCAGAGCTAAAAAGAGCGGCACACTTACAAAGGCCATAAACTCTACCAACCACATATTTCATCTTTCCTTAGTAATTCAGAGCATCAGCATTAATCAATACCGTATTTTTTAAGTAACGATTTAAAACCAAGCTTTGGTTGTGGCAAGCGATTAAGCCCAGATTTACTTGCACTACGATTCAGTGCGCAATATTCGTTTTCATCTTTCCACGTAAGCTCTACAGGCATATTTCGTTTTAATCGCTGCACCCAACCCCGCTCAAAATCATTATATTCCTGCGTACCGGGTTGGTAAGGGTTAGCATACTTTCTTGATGAAAATCCTTCTTCATACTCCTTGCTTCGTGACATATGCTTCTCCTATCACATCCGCTGCTTTAGCGTTTTCTTTGATTATTACTTGGCTCCCTACTTTTCTTTACACTCTCAGTAGTTGGTGGAGGAGTTACTGGCTTTTGGTTATTATTTTGGGGCTTTTTTTCTTCGGTCATTTCAAAATCTCCAGTGCTATCGTAAGCACAGCAACAGAACTTAGGCACCATGCACTAAGTGTAAGCTCGCCATAGGCTAGTTCAAGATTCTTCGACTTTTCTTCGATCTGTGAACTTAGTATTTCTAATGTATCCACGTAACAATTATAAATATGCTTAAGTGATTGCTCTTCTGAAGCATCTAAAAGATATTCTGCAGTAGCTCTACTTTTCGGCATTACTGAGCATTCACTTATACGAATTGCCATTAAAGCATGCCCCCAAGAACACAAAATGGAAAAGCCACCTAATAGGAACAAAAGAAGAACTAACCAAGATAAATTTGTTTTTGGGTGAAAAATTGCACCATCTTTCATCCCCGAAATAGCTGTCAATGCTGCAATAATTACTGTCACAAAAGTAAGGAATCTCGAGCACTTATTTTCAAAGTGATCAAATCTTGCCTGCTCTTCAATGTAACGATCTTTCAGATATTCAAGTGTCTGTTTTATGACCACACTTCTAACTACTTTTGCCACCCTGACAATATTACGTTCTCAAAATCTCTCAATCCTTACGGACATTCTTTCCATGCTCTTCCATGAACTCAGCAAATGTCGACCAACTCATACGGTACTTGTTAACGCTGTTCCCAGCAGGTAGCCACTCGATGTTACCCTTACTAATTAGTAAATCACCTAACTTGGCACCATCCTTTTTAATCTCGATTTCAATATCTTTGTGTTGTACCAGCTTCGTGTGCAAATTAATCGATACTTCATGCGCCATAAATGTTACTTCCTCGTAGTATTGAGAGATATTCGCTGCAGAATTTAGATTCGCACTTTAACATCTATTAAAGTGCAGATTTTTAACTAGATCAGCGACAAAGTGCATGCCTTGTCACTAACATAGTTAATTTCAATTAAGTTGTCACTACTTTCGATAAAAATCACAATTATGCAACAACACTCCCTAGTTTAAACGTCTGAATCATTGATACTTAGAAAGACTGATTCGCGAGAGGGTAATACATAAGCCGCGCTTGCAAGAAACTGCGTACCGAACTGCAAGAAGCAAAGCACCTAACTGTGTTCTTACGCACCAGCCCTTTTAGTGAAAAAGACGCTCCTTACAGCACCAGCAAAAGTATCGCGCTGGATAGACCTAGTAGTGATACCCGCATATTTCTAGCTAAGGCGATGCAGTTACTTGATAGCCTCTGGGTTACCGGCTACCGCTATGCTAAAGCCGGAGTGATGCTGGCCGATTTTTATGACCCGGGCGTATATCAGCCTAGCCTGTTCGATGACCCTATTGTGCAAAGAAAATCAGACCAAGCACTAATGCTACTTATGGATAAACTGAACACCAAACACGCTAATACCATATGGTTTGCCAGCCAAGGCACTAAACAGAACTGGAGCATGAAACGGGAACTATTATCACCTGCTTACACCACCGCCTGGCAGGAGCTTCCAGTGGCCAAGTAATGGCTGCAACAAGCTAACTACCGACCATCGCTCCATAATTAATCTGAACTCATTAACTGTGGTTTCTATCAAGCGAATCGCTGTTGTTTCGTTTCGGCTGATGATTTTCAGGCGCCCTTAACTGGTGGCGGTTCGATGCATTTTATCGAAAATATTTATGCAACACATAAAGCACTGATTTAAATAATGAAAAATCAAAATTCAGAATTTAACCGTGTCAGAAATAGCGATGGAAACCAAAACCTTATTTTGGTAACCTTAGCTTGCATACCAAACTTTACCATGTCTCTATGCACTTAACTCTCCTAAAATTCTGTAAATACATTGCCAAGTGAAATAGAACTTGAGCAAGCTCGATAGCCCACGCTCAAACTGAAATCGTTTTGTCGAGTTCGATAGGTGAAATACAGTAGCACCATATCGCGGCACAATTTTTTTAGTTTGCACAAATTTGCATGTCGAGCATCTCACGGAAAAAATCTGATCTTAATCGTCAGATAAATTACCGTAAAAAGACAGATTACCTGATCTGTAACAGCTGCAAACTTGCAGTTACAAAACACCTTTAAATTTCAAAATTAACTCAACACCCAACATAGCCTGAAGACTTAGTCTTCAGGCTTTTTGCTTTAATTAAATAGGAAGTTTTTTATGACAAGTACAACCCCAAAATCCATCAATAAAAATTCTGCAGATAAAAAGAAAATACGGAAACACAATCAGTTTACGCAGGCCTGCCGGATTCTCAATATTCCAGATAACGAAGTGTCTGAAGAATCAATAGTAAAAGTTCTCAAAAGTAATACAAAACATGATGTAGCTGCTATGCATTTACTAACAGTAGAAAAATTTTGGGATAAATTCGGATATAAAGACTTAAAAGCATTTATCGAGATGCACTATGATTGTCATTACACAACAGTTCTCCGTAAATGCCATCATTATGAAATCACTTACTCGCTGCGTTTAAATCCGGTCGACTATGCGAGTTTTACTCCAAACTCTCTAAGTTTACTGCGGGATCTAAAGATCAAGGCTCGCAAACATATTATTTCAGAACTGACTGACAATTATGATGAAAAAAAATTCTGCGATGTAACATCTTCAAGCGTCAAAAAGAAAGCAATTGAATTAGGTTATATCGATGCACCCGTTGAGAAAACAAAATTGGATAAAATTTCTTCTCAACTAATTGCAGAGTTCGTCAAGAATGGCACACCAAAAAAACTTGCTACGTTCTTAAAAGAGACGTTAAAGGAGAAAAAGCTCAAGAAACTCCTCACCGCACTGAATAGCATTGTCGCTGAAGACAGCGTCCAAAATTAGTCACTTAGAAAGTCAAAAATCACATTCAAAAGAGTACGAACTGCAGTCTAAAAATCTAGCGGTTTCTTACACTATTTAAATCTGTAAATCCCAAAGAGCTCCCAGTTATTAGGAGCTCTTTTTTATTTTTGGAGATACTCATGAACAACTCTTGTGCAAGAAATCTAATTACTGAAGTTACTAATAACTTCGAGCTACTGCATCAATACATCACGATACACTCTGCATCCAACTTTAATCCGCTGGAGACAATTTGTTTAAACCACTGCCCTGAAATTTATCCACTTCTCGTTGAGAAACAAAAGTGCTATGAAATTCTGAAATCATTTTCAGAAGACATTGCTGTATTCGCGCAATTTCAAACTACCACTATTCTCGCATTGGAGTTCTATCCTCCCCTAACACGAAAGATTATTTTGCTGAAAATAGCAGAGCAGATTGGTATGAATAATCCCGAAAACGTTAAGGCAAAACATGTTCATGATCATGCCAAATCTTTAGGGTTTCATCTTCCTCAACATATCACTTCTTAGGCAAGGACTGAGAGGTAGTTGGTAATAACTAACTACCTCTTTCAACAGCATAACCGCTTGATAATTTTCTCTTAAATGTCATGCAAATTTAATTAATTACTGTTTTTAAGGAAGTGATATTCCATGCTAATTAAACCACCAATAGATGAGCCAAATCGCGCTTTTGCGCTGACCTCACTTTTTAACAATGAATTTTTGAATGATTTTTTCAAAAAAAATAAGTTAACGAATGCTATTAAAACAGCGCATCAGCGCAAAATTAATGCATGTACTACTGTGCCACAGTTCCAACATGTCAATAACACTGCACAGGTTATAGATGTCATAACCAACCATAATATTGCAATAGAACAGGAACAGCTTTTAGCTAACTACGTTCAGAATATCAGTGCTGAATTGGTTGATATCGACTATCTAACCCTCGCAGTGGATCTGACAGAGAAAGACATCTGCTCATTCCTATCTAAAGAAGATGGGATCTTTAAAGTAAAAACTAAGAACAGAAATAGCCACCTGACTGTTACCAGTCTCGCCGCTAAAAATAAAAATAAGGGTTTTAAAGAGGGTGATACCAAGCCTTTTTTCACTAGGTGCTTCGAACTTAAAGTTGATGGTGATGCGTATAAATATGTGAACATATATTTCGCAGACAAATCGCATCCAAGAAATTTGGGCCGCCCCCTACCTCACAATCTAGAAATTGAGTTTATTCCCTCACGTTTCGCGCCGGGGATGATAGATCTTGTGTTTTCACATCTAAAGTCTGTGTTAAAAGCCAATCGTTATCCCCAGCTGATGAACAACTCACGGGTGCTTCGAGTTGATTTAGGCATGAACATGTTTGGCGTATCACAGCTGTTTTGCTTTATCGATACCATTAACAAAAAAGTCAGCGCAGGCTCATGTTATCCAGAAGATCAAAACTGCCTGGCCATGACAACAAACCTTGGGAGTGAAGATAATTCACGTGCATCTGTGTATGACAAACTGGCAAAAGAACTGACCAAACAATTTGAAGAAGTTGTGGTAGGACTTCAAGAAAATATTAACGACTTACTAGAAGAAATCGGTGGGTATGACAAAGCGTTTAGTGAACTACTTCCTATCGCACGCTATGAGTTTAAACATGAAGATGAGTTTTACTTAACTGAGGATAATAAATCGGGTAATGGGAAGAAAGTCACACTTCGCCTTCACCAGTTGGCGCTACTAAAGCCTGAGTTTGGTAATACGATATTTGTTAAACCATCAGCACTACAGCATGTATCGCCCCGCACACTAAAAAAGTTAGTTCGTGACAAGTCGGTTGACGAAATGAAAAAGCTAAGGGAGCTGTTCAATGCGGAAGACGCTTACCTAAAGCTTGATGAAGAGAAAGTACTGGCTGCATTTTTACCGCATTTAACTCAACTGCAGTCGAGCATATTGACGCCACAGAAAGTTGGTTTTATATCGAACTTCAACTACACACAGGTAGTTAATGAAGCGCGAGATTCACTTGTGCCATTTCAGGAAATACTGCATGAACGCTGCTCAGATCAGGATGAAATAATCACATCTGATGTGCAGAATATTTATGTTGAGGGTACGCCTGGCTCTGGCAAAACAACGACAATGATCAAGCGTGTCTGTTACCTCATAGAGCAAAAAAAAGCAGAACCAGAAGAAATCTGTGTGCTTGCCTTCACTAAAAAAGCAGCGAATCACTTTAAAAAGCAACTGCTAAAAAAGTGCCCTGATGCAGAACGAGTATCAGTAAGCACATTCAGTCGTTGGTGTAATCAGACAGTCACGAAGTTCAATTTTCTAACTGTACTCAGCGCTGATGATTCAGAAGCATTAATTAATCGCTTCATTAATCGCGTAGGTAATCAGGAGATCTGTAGTAGTGCTTCATTACGCAAAAAGGTGGTGCGTGTAATCAATCACAGTACGAACTTTGTCAAACCACATATTCCAACTTCAATTAAGAAACTCGCGCCGGAACTCGTGGATTATGAGAAATCGGTTTGTAGGGTTTTTCGGCTGTATCGCAAACATAAGGAGGATAGGCGTCTGCAAGATTTCAATGACATCTTGCTAAACATGAAAACGATGCTGGACGACACCGGGAACGCGAAATTTCTCGCGCAACAACTGAAATATATATTTGTTGATGAAGCACAAGACTCAAGTGAAGTGCAGTGGGAAATTCTAAAATCATTGAGCCGACAGAAAGCCAATATCTTCTGCGTCGGAGATCCAGCACAGTCGATATATGGCTTTCGTGGCGCAAAGGTTGCAGCGTTAGAAAATTTCACAATGATGTTTCACAACGCGAAGAAGTTCGCACTGCGGAAGTGTTATCGATCCAATCACGGCATCGTTAATTTTTGTAATGCTATTCGTCAAGGTATTAGCGGTACGTTGACGTTAGCAATATCACAAGATAAAAGTCAGTATCTGCCTCGATTAAAACCTTTCGCTGACTTTACGCAAGCTAAAGCAGAGCTGCTTCGAGATCTAAAAAAGATTAAAGAACTCAACTCTAATCCAAGCGTTCTTGTTTTATCAAATTATAAAAAAATCATCACTGAACTTAAGGAGGCCGCAGATGAAATATCTAGCGGAATGGCAATTATCTTTACAAACACTCACCAAGGTAAAGGGTTGGAAGCCGACATTACGCTTATTTTTGACACGTCACTTGGCAACGGCAAACTTTCTACACGAAAGCAAGAAATGTGTAATCTTTATGTGGCTTGTTCGCGAGCAAAACGCAGCCTAAAAGTGTTCTACAACCCAAATCGTTTGCCTTACTACGATACATCAAAGGGTCAAAGTAAAAAGGCAAGCGTGATTAACATTTTGCACGACATTCATCACTCACTGTACAAGTAATTTGCGCCTACCCATCCCCGATTAACCGTGTCAAAAATACCGCTAGCCATTCCACCCAAACCAGCGCTACCATAGTGTAGCGCTACCCTCTTTCGCGCACATTTACTCCCCAAACTACTAAATATATCGAGGTGCTCTTATGAGTACAGTATGCCCCTGCGCGCTGTATTTAGGCAGACTATCGCCTACCAGTCGTAGCTCTATCGCATCACAGCTTAAAAGCATTGCTAAGCTGATGGGCTGGCCTGACGATTATGCCCCCTACTTTGCTAAAATTGATTACCAACAAGCACTAATGATCCGCGCTGTTTTAACGAGTGCGGGTTGGCAACCGCGCTCTATTAATCGCGCCATGATTGCAATACGCGGGATTGTTAAAGTGGCGGTGATGACAGGAGTGGCAGATCAGAAAGATGCAGCCCACATTGCAACCATTAATAATCTTAAGCACCCTGAGCATCAAGGTACACCTTTAACCGCTAAGCAAGTTAACCAGCTATTCGATATGTTAGCGAACGGCAACTCTGCCGTATCAAAACGTAATATCACGGTCTTCGCGCTGCTGCTAGGTACTGGCTTACGTCGCAGTGAGTTGGTATCCCTGATTTTAAGTGACTACGACAGGCGTAACCATACCCTGCTTGTACGCCATGGTAAGGGTAATAAAAGCCGTGTGTTATTTATGCCCAAATGGTGCCAAGAGCATATGGCCGAATGGCTACGTATACGTAAGCTAGAAGATGGGTATTTACTGTGTAAAACCTATACCAACGGCAAGATAGTCACCGATGTTGGGTTAACCGTTTCAGCTGTATATAGACTCACCAAAAGCAAACTGACCGCCATAGGTGTGCCAAATGTGTCGCCACACGACATGCGGCGTACGTTTATCACCCGCCTTTTGGAGCAAAATGTGGATATCAATACTGTGCGTCAGATGGCGGGACATGCGGATATCAGTACCACAACAGTGTATGACAAGCGCGACCATCAGTTTATGAAAAAAGCGGCCTTAACACTGTGTTATAAATCAACAGGGGTGGGTTATGAAGACGCACCTTAAATCCCCTATTCCTTGTCATTATCTCGCGGCCTTTTATGCTAAACGGGTATTGGCTTTAGTGGATACGGATATCAGCTATACCAATGTTAACCGTACTACATTACGAGGCATTACTGGCCGTCCCTTTAGTGATGATAAAGAACTCGCAAATAAGCAGGTGTTGGCGTTTTTAGACATTCACGATGATACCCCTGCTCTTAGTGAGCGCGTACGCCTAAACATGGTAACGCTGTGCCAGCTGTTTAGTGTTAACCCTGACTTTGCGCCAGCCTTGGGCTTTATTGCTCTGATGAATATCAACCAAGGGTTAAACCGGATGGTCGATTTATTAGGGGGTCATTTAGAAGAAAAGGCATTGGAGTGGTTGCTGTGTGATTTAGCCAGCATGAACAGTGATGAGGTGACGGATTGCTTAATGCAGTTACAACAAAGTGGCTTACTTATTATCGACCGCTGGCTTGATGAGCCACAGGACATCATCATCACCCCTAGCCTGTTAAACGTAATCACTACCGAGCGAGTACAAAGTAAAACCCAGCTTTTAAAGCATGTGTTATGCCCGTGCCTACCCACCAAGCTTAAAGCGGATGACTTTAGTTATGTGGATACTGAGTTGCTATTGGGCTACCTCAGTCAAGCCATGATGCAGCAGCATACTGGCGTAAATATTCTTCTGTACGGTGAGGCCGGAAGCGGTAAAACAGAATTAGCAAAAGTGCTAGCCCGTACCTTGGCACTTAAGCTATTTGAAGCCCGTAACATGCGAATTGATGAGGGTTATTTGTCCGGTGAGTTTGGCGCTAAAAGCGCTGATACGCAGCGTTTGCAGTATATCACTATGGTGCAAAGCTTAATGGCCGATAGCAATATGCTGCTATTAGTCGATGAGTGTGAAAGCCTGTTTTACAGTGCCGATATCCATTATTCCAAAGAGTCGGTGCATCGGTTACTGGAACAAAACGCGGTGCCTGCTATTTGGATCACCAACCATGTCCAGCAGCTTGAGCCCAGCTTCATTAGACGTTTTAAGCTGGTGATGGCCGTTAACTCACCCCAAGAGCAGATATTGCAAACCATCAGTAAAGCCGAGTTTAAAGGTTTAGCTGTTTCAACTGAGTTTCAAACACGGTTAAGTAAAATACCTAACCTAACACCCGCCTTGATAGCAAACGCAGGCCATGTCACCCACACCTTAGGGTTAAAGCGTAGTTTGGCTCAAGGAGTCATTGAGGATGTGGTGCAAAACACACTGACGGCCTGTGATTTATGGGATGACAGTATGCGTTATCAAAGTGAGCTACCGTTTGATATGGCCATGCTTAACATTCAGCAGCCTGCCTCGGTACTTAAACAAATAAGCCATGCTATCGCCATTAACGCACCAATACGGGTATTACTTAGTGGACCATCAGGTACGGGTAAAACGGCCTTGGCGCACTACATGGCCGAGCAGCATAACCGACAGATTAAGCGGGTACTTAGCTCGGATATTTTAAGTAAGTATGTCGGTGATTCAGAAAGGCAGATAGCCGCCTTATTCCAAAGCGCGCATAGAGATAACCATGTCATGTTGTTAGATGAGGTGGATAGCTTACTCACCAGCCGTGAGCGATTAAACGCCCAACATGAACGGCAAGTGGTTAACGAACTGCTGGCGCAACTTGAGTGTTTTACTCAACCCTTGTTTGCTGCGACTAATTTCGAAACAGCATTAGACAGCGCCGTATTGCGCCGCTTCGATTTTAAGCTGCAATGTAACTACTTGACTGCACCGCAAGTTATAACGCTATACAAGCGCACTGTAAGCGCAACAAACATCACTAAAGATGAGACTACTCAGCTCACGACATTAGACAGATTAACCCCAGGCGATTTTGCCCTGCTGTCACGTCGTTTGCGATTCAGTCCGGTTAAAGAACACCGCCCATTGGCACTTAATGTGCTGATGGATGAAAACAAAAGAAAGCAACCCACACCCACCATCGGCTTTGTACGCTAGTTCTCGCTAAGCGCATTGCCACCGTAATTATAAAGGACATACCCATGACAACATTATTGAGTTCACTCAAGGTTATCGCTCGGCCAAAAATTGAGCCCAAGCCACCCATTTTAGCCAAGCGCCTCAAGCTAATTGATAAGTTAGATGAGCAGCTAGCAATGGTGCAATGCCTATTACAAAACCAACCTTTCGAAGCATACAAAGATAAAACTATACGTGATCCGGATACGGGCGAGCGTAAAACAGTACGTAAACGCAAAGCAGTTCGGGCTTGGTACTTTGATGATAACGAACACTATTACTTTGAACTTAAGGTCGGCTTAAAAACATTAGAGCTAGATAAGGGTAAGGCCGCAATTGATGTGGGTAAAAAAGAAGACTTACCTAACGTGATTGAAACCTTGATTAAGGCCGTAGAAAAGGGTGAGCTAGATACACACATCTTACAACTCTCACCAGCCAAACCCGCAAAAGCAGCTAAGGCCAGTAAAGCCTAGACTCACCACCTGACTAATGGCTGGTAACACACTGGCCATTTTCATTTTAAACGTTATCGAGGTGACGATGCCTACCCTACGTGAAATTGATGTGAAGTACCGTTATACCAATATTGATTGTGCCATCACCGAGCAATCGATTACCGCACCTGAATCAATCGCCCGCTTATTTGATTATCTAAAGTACGAAACTAAGGAGGTGTTTATTGTTGTTAACCTCACCAAACAACATGACATAAATTGCTTTGAAGTTGTCGCAACAGGCAGTGCAGATTCAGTGAGTATGCGCCCTGCTGAAGTACTACGAACTGCGGTGATCCTAAATTTAAAAGTGGTCATCCTCATTCATAACCACCCATCAGGTAACGCTGACCCAAGCACGGCCGACATTCAGTTTACCCAGCGTATTAGTGAGGCCGCCAAGCTATTAGATATCACTGTGCTTGATCATGTGATCATTGGCCTAAACAGCTATACCAGTTTAAAGCAGACCCACCCGCACATTTTTAACTAATTCAACAACACATTCATTGGAGATTATATCGATGCGTATTCTTTACGAAGACTTACCCCTGCCTGTAACTAAAGGCTTTTGTGAGCAACTATCACAGTTACTCATCAATCGTGTAAACCAACAACCCCGTGAAGCCACCATTAACTTTAGCAGCCCTCACTACAGTGCAAAAGGGGGTGGTTATCATCCAGTAGAAATAAGGCTTGAACGCTCAGGCCATAGTTGGACCATTTGTTATATCACCGACTTTGGCTATGTCGGCCAAGGCCAAGATGTTGAGCTAGCTAAATCATTAGATTTTGATTTTCAGGCGGGTATGTTTCAAGACCTATCCGGTTATTACCCTATTGAGACCGCCGCCATGATTTACCCTATCTGGGAAGAAAACTTTTTAGAGTATTGGTTGGTAATGAATGTATTTGATATCGAGGTAACATAATGAGGGATCATAAACCTAGTCGGAGTAAATCAAACTTAGCCAACAGCCCAAAACGGGTTGCCCTTGGTCAATGGTTGCGCCAACAGCGTGAGGCCAAAGGATTAACCATGCGTGATTTAAGTGCCATAAGTGGCAAGCCGCATAGTTACTTTGGTAAAATGGAACAAGCGCAGCGTGGGTTAGATGTTCTGGAGTTTATTGAGTTGTGTAAGTGGATGGAAATTGTCGTCAGCTCAGCAATCACGCAATTACAAAAGCTTTAGCAACAACAACCATAAGTAAGGCTTACGGACGGAAAGCCTTACTGTTTTATAACTGTAAATCCAAATTAGGAGTAAAATAAAATTGGTTCGCCAAAGTGTTTAAAGACAATTTACTTTAAGACGAAGATTAACTTATTCTCGTATCATGTTTAACTCGCATGTGGTAGTAACTCAATCAACCGGTTAGTGCTATGCTTTACAATACCTATGAAAAATCATTGAGTAAAAAAGTCCAAAGGGTTGTATAATTGCATCTCTAATGAAAAGAATGCATGATTCAAAGCCTTGACTTATTAAACAGTGATGCCAATAGACTTTCTATACGAAAGCTTAATCTTTATCGAACATCCTATGTTTATGCACTAAAATCTCTAATCCGTCTCGATTGATTAGTTCTACGCCAGTAATTCTGGCCTCGTCAATCCCATCAGGGGTATAGTCCGTAGTAGTAATACAAATCATCTTACTAGCTTTTCTTGTCATCCCAAAACTATGAAGTCTTTGTATTGGTGTCGAGCCAATGTTGCTTTTGGTATACCTTTTACATTGTACTATCACCAAATTACCGACGGAATCGTTGCAACGCACATCCACACCACGGTCACCAGCACGACCAGACACTGCTACATTTTTGTATCCTTCCAACTCTAATAATTTTGCGATAAAACTTTCAAACTCATAAGGGTCAAGTTCTAAGAGGTTAGCGATATTAGCTGGAATTTGGGGAAGTGGACGTTTAGTAAAATATTTACCACCAGCAATAGGTTCAGCGTATAATTCTAACAATGAGGATATATTATCTTCTCCATCACCTAATATATCCTCAATAATCGCCCTTGTTCCGTTCTCAACAAACTCAGCGATTTTCAACAAAAACTGGTCGAATGTAAAAGTGTCAGAGCGAGCTAAGAGTTCTTCAATTACATAAGGTACATATAATGAAACACGTTCAATATAGGGAACGTTAAAAATTTCATCAGCATATGGTGTTGAAGCTTTAGGTAAGAAAAAACCGTCTCTGTTCGATTCGCAGACACGTTGGAATGTCCGGTCCACAAAATCCTTATTGCGAGGAAGATGCAACTCAACTAAACCCTTGGCTTTGAAAGATTCGAAGCTCTCCTCAAGCCACTCTCTTTTACTAAAGGATCTC
The DNA here is from genome assembly GCF_050936095.1 of Rheinheimera sp. WS51. Classification (NCBI taxonomy): domain Bacteria; kingdom Pseudomonadati; phylum Pseudomonadota; class Gammaproteobacteria; order Chromatiales; family Chromatiaceae; genus Rheinheimera; species Rheinheimera sp. WS51. The sequence continues at coordinate 285,535 of NZ_JBOTRC010000001.1, read as the reverse complement.
ATAAGCTTATCCTGCAAGGAAACAGCAGCTCTAAACCCTAATTCATCAATATCATAATCTTTAAAATAGTAACGCCTTTCGTCTTCAGAAAGTTTGATAAATGTTAAGATCAAATCGCTACTAAAAGCGTAGTGAGCGCTTTGTTGAATACGCATAGAAGGATCATTGTTAGATAAATCTATAGTAAGTAGTGGCTCAAACCCATTCTTACGAGCTATGAGCTTCAGTCGGTTAAAATTACTGATCCAAGCTTTAGCTGGCACAGGCCTGAAATAAAGTACAAGAAACCTACCGACTTCAAGAGTTCTGCGACTTTCAAAAAACAATTCGTTGATATCACTCCACCAAGATATATCATTGTTCTTCGATGGTCTTTCGGGTGAGTTACTTACTACTACTTCTTTTTCAAGACGTTCTAAATCTTTCTTGAGATCATAGCCAATCCAAGGATGAAAAAGTTGCGCTCTTTCAAAATATGCACTGCCATCTTGCCATGGTGGATCAGTAACGACCAAGTTTACTGAATTAGGCTCCAAGTTTTTCAGAAAGGTTCGAAAATCTAAATTACTACATTTGACATTCTGTGCACCGACAAGACCGTATGAGTAAATTGCTTTTTTTCTCTTTGCATATTGCTTGACAAGCATATTAAGAGGATTGTTTTCCCTCAACATATTTCTCGGACAATGTAAGTCCTGACTTTTGCTTCTGTAGTCTTTGTATTTCAATAATGGAACAATCGATAAAAATAGATCCTCATAGAACCTTTTAACCTGAACATCCACATTCCAATATTGAATTTCAGCCCAAATTTTACTTGCCACTATTTGGCTTCTTTTTGAGAAAAGCGCTTTATAATCTAGAAATTTTTTGCTCAAATTTATCCGAGAGTTTTCAATAAATCGAAAATCAAAGAATTCGAATGCCTCTTCATTAATTAAATCTAAAACCTGTTGATCGTAATCATCAAAGAATTTCTCAGTTCTACCACATTTCTGACACTTACATTTCCCTCGGTAGATAACATTTTCACCATTAGGGCCCAACCGTTCATGTCCAGTAATGTTTCTGTAGCTTAATGGCTCCCTGTCATAGAACAACGAATCCACTACTATCTCATGACCACACACACATTTGCTCCGATAATAGTAGTCCGTTATTGGAGCTACGATATCTACAAATGCTTTAAAATTCTCATCAATTTTCCATTCTTCTGGAGCCTGAAAGGCTGATACCATCATCCTAAACGTGAAAGGCTCATACTCATTAACATAGACCTGCCTCTCTAGTTGGCCTGCTGCATAACCAAAACTTCCAGAGCCAACAAACGGATCGCAAATAACTTCTCCTGGCTCACTTAAAGCACATATCACTGTTTTCGCGTGTTCAATTGCCTTTCTACCTTGGAACGGAAAGATTTGATCAGCGTGAGGAGGTTTGTATGCGACTATCGATAACTTAAGTACAAGTTCGTCAATCTGTTGCCTTATTGCTTTCTGTTTGTTTTTATCGAATAGCCAATACATTCATAGAATCCTTGCGATATCTTTTATTTGCCAATCATTCTGGTCAACAATGTCGTTTTTTAAGTAAATATCAATGAACGCTGCAAAACGCTCAAAATAAGAACCATCGTTAGGAATCACTCTTAACGCGTCCTCCATTCTAAGCTTCTTTTTTAACCTAAAGTCAGCTTCAGAAAAATGTTTCTGACAGACAATCACAAGATCACCATCCAAAGTTTTGCCTGGTGAAGCAACTGTCTTCATTGATCTTCGTTGCTTTGGGAGCCCAATGACTTCGGTCACTTCACATAAGGACTCTCCCAAAGCTTCTTTTATCGCTCGCCAATGGTTAATGTTTTTATCAACATAGAAGAAAACGAAGTTTCCTTTAGTTTTTAAAAGTTTCAAAACCTCCACAAAGGTTTGCTTCATTCTCACTTCATAAGCATCAGCATCAAGTATACGACCAACCGCATTCGTTTTTACTATCTCTTCAGCCCAATATTTTTTTGTAGATTCACCAGAAAGAATCGACCAGAACAGATCTGAATATTCAAGATAGGGTGCATGATCCGCATAGGGGGGATCTGTAAGAATAAGGTCAACTTTAGTATCAATAAACAACGCTGCTTTTGATGCAGAACCTTGTTTGACTATACCGTTTTGCGGCTTTGGAATATTCTTTTTAACCCAGTCGAACATTTCAAGAAATGCTTTTTCTCTTTTATTAATCGCAATTATTGGATTTCGTGACGTGAGTGAGCTTTTGGGTCTCCAATAAGGCCATTGGCTACTTGCCTTCTTATCACTCAATCGTAACATTGGTAGGAGCGACGATAGAAAGACTTTCAGAATTTTTTTTATTGAGTCCGATGAAATATTCTCATCAATGTATTTCGAAGCATAATTTATAAATGTTATATTTCTATCTGTAAAAAAGTGCTTAGCAGTAACCCCGCCATGCACAGCTATTCTTGTGTTCTCCACAAATTTAATCGATTCAAAATCGATTGGCTCTATTAGGTCGACAATACGAATAGTGTGCTTATAAGCTACCACGTCCTGATAAAAAATCTTACCCTTCAAATATCCATCTTTTACAGGCTTAATTTTATAAATGCTCGGATGCAGACTAAATTGACCATTTTCATATTGGCCTTCCACGTCAAACGTTTCGCGTTCAACAAACATGCCAGAGTCTAACTCGAAAAGACTAAGAGCTTTTGCCCGAAAGTCGTCACAAGTTCGTTTGAACTCACGCTTAATTTCTTCTGTATCTTCACAACTTAAAAGAATTGCATCTACAATCGAGCAAGCAAGTGGATTGAGATCTGAACCTATCGCCCTTCTATCAAGCTTAAGAGCTGCTAGCAGTGTAGTTCCTGACCCCATGAAAGGATCATAAATCACATCATTTTTTTTAGAGAGAAGTTCGATTATTTTCTCTACAACATTTATTGGCTTTCTGGCCCAATAAGGATGGATTAATCCTGCCGCATAATCGTGATTTGGTGTTATTTTTCTTAATTCTGATAAGAGCTTCATGTGACTTTGTACTTTAGTAGATATTCTATCACTTCTTTGTGCCGTGATTGCCCTTGACCTGAGTGTTTTAAATGAAATTCGTCAATAATTAGATCGATTCCGTATTTAATCGCTAAATCTTTGAAAAATTCAATGCTTACTATTGAGGAGCAAGCATAACTTATCGCCAATTTTGCTCGTTTTGATATACATAAGCATAGTAAATTTTCAAAGGCAGCTTTAGCAGTGCTCCGCTTTCCGAAAGGAGAAACAATACGATTCTCTCTGTATCGGCCAACCGTTGTTTTTCCCAGTAATTTATTAAAGGTTAGCTCAGGGTAATCATACAAAACATAAGTATCAAGTACATGATAATATCGAGAATAGTGTTCTTTAAAGTAAGGTGGGTCTGCGTAAACTATTGTCGAACTGTCAATATCAGCTGCCTCAAAGACGTCCTCGTAACTCAAGTTAAAGACATTAGCATCCCTTTCAAACGCATGCTCTTTCAGGGAATTGAGTCGTTTTACAACCAATTCAATAATACTTTTAGCCCTTTTGTTAATAAGGGCTTTAGCAGTAACGCTCGTTCTAGGCTTAAGGTACTGTGCAAGATGTGTTGTACTGGAAACTAAGTCGGTCATTACTGATACAACACATGCATCAACTAAACCTCTCAACGCTACATTATGTTGAAACGAAAACTGCTTCAAAAAATCTATCTCAGCACATTGTTTTACGCCGAAATACGTATTCCGATAGTAGGCTAAGAATAATGTCCAAGGACTACTAAATTTCGCCTGTCGTGTCTCGGCCTCTGAACCGCCGATCAAACAGGTATTCTCACAAAATAATTTGTAACTTTGCCACTCAAAATCTTCCGAATGTACAGATAAGAAGAATTTTTGCTCTTCCAAATACTCTGCAAAGTAAACCTGTCTCTCTCCACCAAAGAGATCATTCAAATCTGCCTGAGCCAGATCTGATATCAACTGATCTATGCCGAGGGGTGAACTTCTGAGCAAAGACCGAAGAAGTGTTGCAGAATATGGCTGAATGTCATTAGCATCTACAAAATATCCGTTTTTGGCTGCAGTGTAGGCAACTACTCCAGATCCAGAGAATAAGTCAACAAATCGAGAACAGCCACCGAATTCGCCTTGAACAGACTCCAATATTGCATCAACAATTCGAGCCTTACCTCCCAAATACTGCATAGTTAGCGGCAAGTCAGCTTTTTTAAATGAAGGTTTTCTGTTTGTTGGTAAGTCTATGACAACTTGTTTAGCTACATCATTCATCTTTAAGTAGTTATCTTCTTTAAATACAAGCAGGCGAATACCGGTAAAGGTAGGAAAAAATATTCACATGCTTAAGGTGAAATACTATCATATCAGTTTGTACGAGGTAAGTAGATTTAATCAACCTATAGTAGGCTGATTTATCCAGCTAGATAGCGATAAACCTCATAAGGCGATTTTTAAAATGTTGCCGATGGTGAGACTCGAGCTAACCCCTTAACTCTATGTATTGTGGCATAAGATTCATCCGGTAGATATATCATTGCCCTACGTTGACGGTCATAAAAAAATCAGTTTATTTACCAGCGCTCTATTCAAGGAAACTCATGACTTGGCTTAATCATTAAAGGTAGTGCAGACACATAAATATAGATGAGAAATCTTGAAGCGTTATTTAATGATTTTGGTAGCGAATCAATGAATTTTTAAGGCTCATAAATTTACTGTTTAAAAAATAAGTTAGGATAAATAATTGATTTTAGATAAACTTTTCGACGTTATGGTGCCTAGGGCCGGACTCGAACCGGCACGTTGTTGCCAACGGTGGATTTTGAATCCACTGCGTCTACCAATTTCGCCACCCAGGCATTGAGAGGTCTTTTAAAAACTTAGCAAAACTTTGCAAACATTTTGCTCTTTTAATAACTGTTGAATCGTAGACTATTCAACATGTTATGTCTACTACTTCGCTAAGCGCATTGCATTTTGAATCCACTGCGTCTACCAATTTCGCCACCCAGGCATTGAGGGATTTTTGCAGTAAACGCTGGCATTATACGATGCATCTGGCGCAGCGCAAGATAATTTCTTGGCTTATTTTTTTATTTGCATAAAATTACAGCAGCTTCGAAATGGCTGGGCTTAGTGTTACACTTGCCGCGCTTTTTAATATGGATTTTGCTATGTCTAACTCTGAAACACTTTCACAGCCTAGTTCTGAATTTGCTACTGCGCCACGAGCCGGCTTATGGCGCCGTTTAGCGGCTTTATTTTATGATTGGTTAATTTTAATTGCCTTATGGATGCTAGCCATGGCTTTAGGGCTTGGCGTAGTGGCATTACTAAATAGCGCGGGGCTAATTTCTTTTGCTGGCTATGCTGATCCTGCCGCTTATGTTGCTGCTCATAAAATTTGGTTTCAACTCTATTCTTTAGCTTTATTTATTGGCTTTTATTTGTATTTTTGGTGCAAAGGTGGCCAAACCTTGGGGATGCGCAGTTGGCGCATTTTGTTAGTACAGCAAAATGGCAAACCGGTAAGCCTAAAACAAGCGGCGATACGTGCTAGTACCGCTTTATTCGGTTTAGGTAATTTATGGCTATTAATCCGCTGGGGCAAAGGCTTAGCCTTGCAAGATCAACTTAGCAAGACGCAGATGATTGTATTAACCAAGCAACAAAGTAGCGCCTTAAACCTCTATACAAATGCCAGATGAGGGAACTACGCATTTTTAATGTTGAGTGTTTAGTTATGAATGTTAAGTTGTTAGCTTCACTAAAGACTCAACACTAAGCATTTAGCACTTACCATTAAGCACTCAGAACTCACTCAGCCGGTAGGCTGAAGCTGAAGCTGCTGCCTTTGCCAGGTTCGCTGCTTATCCTTAAGTGGCTATTGTGGCGCGATAAGACGTGTTTAACAATAGCCAGCCCTAAGCCTGTACCGCCGGTATTTCTAGCTCTGGCTTGATCAACCCGATAAAACCGTTCGGTTAACCGTTTTACATGTTGCGGTGCTATGCCCTCACCGTTATCGGTTACGGTAAAAACAGCATTTGCACCTTGGCGTTGCCAACTTACGGCTATATCACCCTTCGCTGGGGTGTATTTAATGGCATTAATCACTAGATTAGTAAAAACACTGCGTAGCTCTTCACTAACACCTGCCACCTTTAAGCTGCTATCAATAGCAAAGTTTATTTGGTGTTGCTTAGCTTTATTCACACTTTGCGTTTCTAATTTTAGTTGCGTTAGCATTGCTGGCACATCAACTTGGCTTTCAAAAGTGACTTTTGCTGAGGCTTCTATCCGCGACAGTGTAAGTAACTGCTGCACTAAGCCATCCATGCGTTTAGTTTGCTCTAGCATAACAGTATGGGCTTTATGCCACACTTTAGGATCAGGCAAATTATCGTCATCCATTAACTCTAAATAACCTTGTAAAACAGTCAGCGGTGTTCGCAGCTCGTGCGACACATTGGCCACAAAGTCTTTGCGTACCTGTTCAAGTTGTTTTAATTGGCTTATATCACGCACAGTTAATAAATATTGCTCTGCACCGTAAGGCACTATATTAAATTCCAGCATCAGCTGATTATTTACTGGCGAAACCAGCTCTAGTGACGGGCTAATGTCTGTTGAAGCTAGTTGATGTTGTTGTTGCAAAAAAGCCAAAAAATTGGGGTGACGAATAAGATTATCTAAGCGTTGGCCTTCGTCGTCTGGCCAGTGTAGTCCTATTAATTTTTGCGCCAACTGATTACACCAAATAATACTCCAGTCGGTTGTTAGCACAACCACCGCTTGAGGTAAGGCTTCAGCACCATCTCGAAAGCGTCTAACTACATTTCGTAACGCGCGTTGTTTACGTCTATCTTTACGTTGATGATAATAAATACCTTCAAATAAGTGGCTCCAAATGCCTTCACTTAATGGTGGTGATAATTTACGGTCACGCCACAGCCATTGATCTAACAAAAATAGGTGATGGTAATGCCACAACAGTAAGGCCACACTGAGTATTAACAAAGCGGCCAAAACACTATTGGAAAGATAACCAACGATGCCAATACAGCAAAATAACAAAATAACTTTGCTGTAAACTTTCTTTTTAGACAGCAACTGGCGCATTGGCGTCTTTAACCTTATTTAACTGAAAAACGGTAGCCCGAGCCCCGTACGGTTTGAATAAGTGTATCATGGCCAGATGCAGAAATGGCTTTTCGTAAACGACGAATATGCACATCTACGGTGCGATCTTCCACATAAACATTGGTACCCCATACTTGATCAAGTAGCTGCTCTCGGCTGTATACTCGCTCGGTGTGAGTCATAAAGAAATGGAGTAACCTAAACTCAGTTGGTCCCATTTCTAGCGCGGTATCGTTAGCCGTTACTCGGTGTGACACCGGATCTAAGGTTAGGCCTTGCACATTTATAATATCGTCTAAGCTGGTTGGCGACACCCGGCGAATAACTGCTTTAATCCTTGCCATTAACTCTTTTGGTGAAAAAGGCTTAGTGACATAATCATCGGCCCCTACTTCTAACCCACGCACTTTGTCTTCTTCTTCACCGCGCGCTGTGATCATAATAATGGGAATATTACGGGTAATTTCATGCTGCTTCATTTTTTTAGCTATTTGTATACCGCTGCCACCGGGTAACATCCAGTCTAATAAAATAAGCTCAGGATAAGGCTCTACTAGTGCTTGCAGCGCTGCGTCATAATCGGCAGCGGTATTAGCTTGATAACCATTTTGCTCTAGCACAAAACTTAACATATCACGGATTGGCGCTTCATCTTCCACGATCAAAATGCGTCTCGACATTCGATTCCTCAGCCACTTATATTACTTAATTGGTATAACTTAGTATTACTCTGCTTTATGACAATACTATTACAAGTATAAGACAAAGCTAAAACAGACTAGAACAGAGTACGCTATTGCTAGCGGTATTAGTGCTAAACTCTAGTTTCTTTTTGTATCTACTATTTGCTGTAATTCAGCATCAGAAAAATGCGCTACATTATGGCCTTTACACATAAAAATAACATGCTGGCAGACATTTCGGCTGTGATCACCAATACGCTCTAAAGCCCGCGCCACTATAAATAACTGCATATTAACGCCAACTTGGCTACTGTCATCACTCATTGTCTTTATGCTTTGACTAACTATGCGATCATAGTCTTGATCTATCGCTTTATCTTCACGTAATACAGCTAAAGCTGCTGTTGCATCCATACGCTCAAAACTGGCACTAGCACGTTGTAACATCTGTAATACTCTGTGCCCCATCATATCAATATCATTAAGTTGCGCTTGATTAGGGCGCGTATTTTCTTTTTGCTCTAATAAGGTTTTAGCTAAACGTTTAGCCCGATCACCAATGCGTTCAATATCATTAATACTTTTTAAAATGGCTAAAACTAGGCGTAAATCACTCGCTGCCGGCTGGCGACGCGCCAATATATCAACGCATAGCTCGTCAATATCTACTTCAAAATTATTGACTTTATGATCACTAGTGACCACTTGCTCTGCAAGATCATAATCAGCATTAACAAAGGCCGCTAAGGCATCACTAAGCTGTTGCTGAGTTAATTCGGTCATTTGTAACAAACGGTCCACTACCCGCTGTAACTCAGCATCGAATGCTTGTGAATAATGACCACCAATTTTTGTATAGGGCATAACGTTGATCTCCTATCTGCACTGCAACTATAACGGATAAACACGAGTTTATATTGCGACAGCTAAACCATTAACCGTAGCGACCAGTGATATAGTCTTCTGTGCGCTTTTGTTTAGGGTTAGTAAATAATTCATTGGTTTTGCCGATTTCAACAACTTGGCCTAAATGAAAAAATGCTGTGCGATCTGATACCCTAGCGGCTTGTTGCATATTGTGGGTGACTATCACAATAGTAAAATTTTGCTTTAGCTCATCAATTAGCTCTTCCACTATCGAAGTCGCGATAGGATCAAGCGCCGAGCAAGGTTCGTCCATTAAAATCACTTCTGGGCTAACGGCAATACTGCGAGCAATACACAAGCGTTGTTGTTGGCCGCCAGATAAGCCAGTACCGGGTTGATCTAAACGATCTTTCACTTCATCCCATAAACCTGCGCGACGCAGACTTGATTCAACAATATCGTCTAAGTCGGCTTTACGCTCGGCCAAGCCATGCAACTTAGGGCCATAAGCAATATTTTCGTAAATAGACTTAGGAAAAGGATTGGGCTTTTGAAACACCATGCCCACTTGAGCTCTTAATTGCACCACATCAATGTTGGCGGCATTAATATCACGCTGCTCTAGCATAATTTGCCCTTCAACACGGCAATGTTCAATAGTGTCATTCATTCGGTTCATACAGCGTAAGAAGCTCGACTTACCGCAACCTGAAGGGCCAATAAACGAAATAACCTCGTTAGCATAAATATCCATATCAATGCCATGCAGCACTTGGTTTTGGCCATAAAACACTTTAACGTCTTTAGTGGCTATTTTTACGTTAGCGGGCTTATCTTCGTTTTTAAGTGCATTTTTAATCATTAGGCTATCCATTTTTACAATTAACTGCGTTTTGGCAAAACATTACCAATTGCGTTGGAATTTTTTTCGTAAGTAAATCGCAATGCCGTTTAAACTTAGCATCATCACTAACAACACTATAATGGCAGCAGAGGTTCGGGCTTCAAAAAAGTTACGTAGCTCATTACCCTGCCATAAGAAAATTTGTACTGGCAAGGCTGTCGACTGCTCAAAAGGTGAGGCTGGCACCGAAGCGACAAACGACTTCATACCAATTAATAACAAGGGCGCAGTTTCACCTAAGGCTTGGGCAACACCTAAAATAGCGCCAGTTAAAATGCCAGGAATAGCCAGAGGCAGCACATGATGAAACACCGACTGCATTTTTGAGGCACCTAGCCCAAGCGCAGCTTGCCTAATAGAAGCCGGAATGGCTTTTAAGGTAGAGCGCGTAGCAATGATGACCGTGGGCAAGGTCATTAATGACAACACAATACCGCCGACAATCGGCGCCGACATAGGCAGGTTAAACCAACCTATTAATACCGATGCGCCAAGCAAGCCAAATACAATAGAAGGCACGGCGGCTAAGTTATTAATATTCACTTCAACTAAGTCGGTAAAGCGGTTTTGCGGTGCAAACTCTTCTAAATAAATCGCCGCGGCCACGCCCATGGGGACTGCCAGTAATATCACCACTAACAGCATATAAAATGAGCCCATAAAGGCACCGGCTAAACCGGCTGAAGCCAAAGAGCTGCGAGAGTCTGGGTTCATAAATAAGGCAAAACTAAAACGATTTTCAATAATGCCCTGCTCTGCTAGCTGCTCGGCCCAACGCTGTAATACTGGGCTTAGCTGTTGCTGCTCGTCGGGTAAGCTGCGGTCAATATTGCCCTTTAACCAGACATCAATATTGGCATCGGTTAACAAAGTAAGCTGCTTGGTTTGGCCTATTATAGAGGGATCGGCCATAACTAAGTCTCGCAGGGCATACCGCTCACCTGACGTCACAATGCGACTGAGTTCTCGTCTGTGTTTATTCGCATCAGGCAATACTTGTTTTAAGCTATTAGTAATTAACCGATTAAAGTTAATAAAACCCAGCTCTGTTTGCCATTCTAGATAACGCTGAGCAAAGGCTTGCTCTGTTTCCTCTTTTTGCCGCTCTGGCATTTTGCTAATACTAACAATAGCAGGATCAAAGTAGATATCTAAGGTAATACTAGATTGCCAAAAAGCCGGTAAGCCTTTAGCAAAAATATTAATAAATAAAATCGCCACTAAGGCTAGGCTAATAAGCACCGCTGATAAACCTAAGCGGCGAAATAGCTTTTCTTTAAAATGCCGTTTGGCTAACGAAGCTTGTACTTTTTGCTGCACAAGCTGCTGCGCTTTTAATTGCTTTAGGTGCTGCTGTTTAGCAGCATTGCTGCTTGCGGCTGTAGTATTGGCTGAAGGCATAGTCATCACTTACTCGTATTGTTCACGGTACTTACGCACAATAATTAAGGCGAAGATATTTAGTAGTAGCGTAATCACGAATAGGGTTAAACCTAAGGCGAAAGCAACTAACGATTGCGGGCTAGAAAAGTCATTATCTCCGGTTAACTGGTTAACAATAGTCACAGTCACGGTGGAGACGGCTTGAAAAGGATCTGCCGTTAACGCTGGGCTATTACCCGCCGCTAGTACCACTATCATTGTTTCGCCAATGGCACGACTGGCAGCTAACAACACAGCACCAACAATGCCTGGCAAGGCCGCGGGCAGAACAACCTTAATAATAGTTTCAGATTTAGTTGCGCCTAAGCCTAAAGAGGCATCGCGCAACGATTTTGGTATTTGCACAATAATGTCGTCAGTAAGTGATGAAATAAACGGAATAATCATAATTCCCATCACTACACCAGCAGTCAGGGCTGAGGTTGCACGAATATCTAGGCCTATCAGGTTACCGAGTTGGTTTAAAAATGGCCCTACGGTTACTAAAGCAAAAAAGCCATAAACAATAGTGGGGATCCCCGCTAGCACTTCGATTAATGGTTTAGCTGTATTGCGTAACTTTAAGGGCGCATATTCAGCTAAATACACCGCGACCAATAAGCCCAATGGAATAGCCACTAACATGGCAATAATAGCGATTAAAAAAGTGCCCGATAATAACGGCAAAATACCAAAGCTGCCTTGATCAGCCGAGCCCACAGTAGAGAAGCGCGGGTTCCAAGTAGTGCCAAAGAAGAAGTCGACCGGATTAATAAAGCTAAAGAATTTAAGGGTTTCACCCACCATAGATAACACTATGCCTATGGTAGTTAATACCGCTACGGCCGAGCACAAAATAAGTAACACTTTAACTACAGACTCAACTTGCTGCCTCGCCTGTAATTTAGGTGTTATTTTATATAAGCTAAGCAATAAGCCCATAGCGGCAATAATCGCAATAAGGGCAGTTAGCACCAAGGCGCTATTGGTGCGCAATTGCTGTAAATGGCTAGCCGCCTTTAGTTCCCATTCTAGGGCATTACCAGCAATAGCAAAGTTGCTGGCTAAATTGCTAATGCGCTGCGACACCACCTTTAGCTGATCAGCCGGTAAGCTGGCAATTTCAGCAGGCAACTGCGCCAGCATTAGCCCGTTTATGGCCATTGGCGCAAGCCACAACCACAACAACAGCAATATAAAAGCCGGCAGCACAGCCCACAGCCCTACCATGACACCATAGTGATGATGGCGAGAGTGCATTTTTATTGTTTGCTGGCCAGTTGCCACTCTTTTACTGCGCGTGATGCCCAGCTGGTAGCCTATCGCCATTAAAATTAACAACAGCGTAAGTAGTGTAAGGTTACTCATTAATACTCTGTACCTTAGCAGGCTAAACTCAATGCGTACTGATCATTTAGATTGCCAGTAGTTAAAAGTCTGCACCTGATTAGTTGTCTGTAGCGGCAGTATATAACGCAATTATTTCAGTTTTATGACAGCGTTTTTTAGCCTGACTCAAGCTGTTAAAACAAAACAGGCCCAGCATGAAGCTGAGCCTGTTTGTTAACTGTTGACTAAGTAGACTTACTTTAAATTATAAGGCTACTTTTTGTTTAATATTACGGCTAATTGTTCTGCGCTCTTCATCAGATAGTGGTATTAAACCCGCTTGCTCTAATTGGCTATCAAAGCCAGAGACAGCATCACTAACAAAGTACTGAGCAAATTGTTCTAAACCTGGAATAACCCCTATATGCTCACCTTTAATATAAAAATATAAAGGCCGTGATACTGGATACTCACCGCTTAGAATGCTATCTAAATTAGGCTCAACGCCAGATACTGTTGCCACTTTAATCCGGTCACGGTTGGCTTCATAGAAACTTAAACCAAAGACACCTAGTGCATCTTTTTGCGCAGTTAATCTGGCTAAGGTTTCAGTGTAATCGCCAGCAATTTCTACTACCTTGCCATCCGTGCGCATAGCGGTACAAAAACTTTTTTGTTCTGATTTTGCTAAGGATTTTACTGCAGGTAAGGTTTTACAACCTGGTAATACAACTTTTTCTTCATACACTTCACGGGTACCATGATTAGAACCCGGTATGGCTAATAAAATATCTTGATCGGGTAAGGCTTTATCTATTTGTGACCAACGGCTATAAGGGTTGGCTACCATTTTACCGTTTACAGGCACTTTTGCTGCTTGGGCTAAAAATACATGCTGGGGCTGTAATGCAAAAACTGCCGCATCGTTGCGAGAAGCGAAAACAATGCCATCATAGCCAATTTTCACTTCAATAATTTGTTTTACGCCATTGCTATGACAAGCGCTAATTTCGCTTGACCGAATTTTTCGTGAAGAGTTTGCAATATCAATGGTATTAGCCCCGACTCCTTGGCAAAACTGGCGTAAACCACCTGATGAACCACCTGAGCCCACTACCGGAGTACGAAACTGAGCAAAACTTTGGCCAAATTCTTCAGCCACTATTGATGAGAAAGGCAGTACGGTTGATGAACCAGCAATTTGAATGGTATCTCGGCTTGCTGCCTGTGCAGTATTAATGCTAACTACAGCAAGTGAAGCGGCTAAAGCTATTTTAGAAAATGTTTGCAATGTCATATCAAGTTTCCAACTGTTAATGAAGTAACAGTTGCAGTATGCTGGCTGTTTATGACAATGATATGACAATGGCATTTTAATTAAAAAAATAGCCATATCCCTTAGTAGGCATACAGCTATTTAATCACGATGTTATAACTATTTTTACTATATAAGATAGTTACAACCAGCTTATATATCAGTACGTTAAGACCAGTTTAAGATAACTTTTCCTGACTGACCTGAACACATAATATCAAAGCCTTCTTGGAATTTCTCTACCGGCATTTCATGAGTGATCATTGGCGTTAAGTCGAGTCCTGATTGAATTAAACTGGCCATTTTGTACCAAGTTTCAAACATTTCACGGCCATAAATGCCTTTTATCACTAAGCCTTTGAAAATAACTTTATTCCAATCTACTGCCATATCACTAGGTGGAATACCTAGCATAGCAATTTTACCACCATGATTAATGGTTTCTAGCATGCTATTAAAGGCCGCAGGAACGCCCGACATTTCTAAACCAACGTCAAAGCCCTCGGTCATGCCTAGCTCTTTCATTACTTGTTTTAAGTCTTGCTTACTCACGTCTACCGCACGGGTTGCTCCCATTTTTAAGGCCAGCTCTAAACGGTAGGGGTTAACATCAGTAATCACAACATGACGAGCGCCTACATGGCGAGCTACCGCTGCGGCCATAATGCCAATGGGGCCAGCACCTGTAATTAACACATCTTCACCGACTAGATCAAAAGATAACGCGGTATGCACAGCATTACCAAAGGGATCAAAAATAGCCGCAATATTATCTGGAATATTATCGGCAATTTTAAAGGCGTTATAAGCTGGGATCACTAAATACTCAGCAAAGGCACCAGCGCGGTTAACACCTACACCAAAGGTATTACGACATAAGTGTACTCGGCCAGCACGGCAATTTCGGCAATGGCCGCAAGTAATATGGCCTTCACCAGAAACACGGTCGCCTACTTTAAAGCCTTTCACCTCAGAGCCCATGCCCTCAACAATGCCCACATACTCATGGCCAACAACCATGCCATTTGGAATAGTTGCTTTAGCCCAATCATCCCATTTATAAATATGGACATCGGTGCCACAAATCGCGGTTTTCTTAATCCGGATCAAAACATCATTCGGGCCCACTTCTGGCTTGTCGACGTCAGTTTGCCAAATACCCGGCTCGGCTTTTAATTTTGCTAATGCTTTCATTTTTCGATCTCGCTTAACGCTTGCTGTAATCTAGTTTAGTACGGTTTTATAGTTATGCGATCACGCCCATATCTTTACCAATGCGAATAAAGGCGGCAATGGCTTTATCTAATTGCTCTGTAGTATGAGCAGCTGAAATTTGGGTACGGATCCGAGCTTGGCCTTTAGGTACAACAGGGAAAGAAAAACCAACCACATAAATACCTTCAGCTAACATACGCTTAGCCATTTCTGCGGCGACTTTAGCATCACCTAACATTACTGGAATAATGGCATGATCTTTACCTGCTAAGGTAAAACCTGCTGCCGTCATTTTTTCTCTAAAATAATTGGCGTTTTGCCATAATTTAGCTCTTAACTCCGCGCCATTTTGCAGCTTATCTAACACACTGATAGACGCTGCAACAATTGAAGGTGCTAAAGAGTTAGAAAACAAATAAGGACGTGAACGCTGACGTAACCACTCAACAACTTCTTTCTTACCTGAAGTGTAACCACCTGATGCACCACCTAAGGCTTTACCTAAAGTGCCTGTTATAATGTCTACTCTTTCAATAACATCACAATACTCATGCGTGCCGCGGCCATTTTCACCTACAAAACCAACAGCATGACTATCATCTACCATCACCATGGCATCGTATTTGTCAGCTAAATCACAGATAGTTTTTAAATCGGCAATAACACCATCCATTGAGAACACGCCATCTGTGGCAATTAATTTAAAGCGCGCGCCATCAGCGTCAGCTTGCTTTAATTGTGCTTCTAAAGCCGCCATATCATTATTGGCATAACGGTAACGCTTAGCTTTACATAAACGCACACCATCAATAATAGATGCGTGGTTTAACGCATCAGAAATAATGGCATCTTCTGCGCCTAATAAAGTTTCAAATAAACCGGTATTAGCATCAAAACAAGAAGAATATAAAATTGTGTCTTCTGTGCCTAAAAAAGCACTTATTTTTTGTTCTAAGGTTTTATGAATATCTTGAGTACCACAAATAAAGCGCACGGAAGCCACACCAAAACCATGACTATCTAAGCCTTTTTGAGCAGCGGCAATTAAATCAGGATGGTTAGCTAAACCTAAGTAGTTATTGGCACAAAAGTTTAAAACTTGCTCACCGCCTACAGTAACATCGGCTTGCTGCTGAGACGTAATAACGCGCTCCGCTTTATATAAACCTTCTGCTTTTACTTCATCGATTTGTTGTTGGATATGTTGCAGATAACGGTTGCTGCGCATAACGCCTCCTAATGTAAAATAACGGGGGAAGAATCAAATGACTCATTGTAAAGCTTCTGAATAACAACTGCAGCGCTTTTTAACGCACCGCAGTATGTTAATGACTCAAATTATAAATTTACTACTATAAGCTAGCTTATATTTCACCAGCCAATATTTGATAATGCTGCTGTAATTGTTGAATTTGCAACAAGGCTGATGGCGTAGCATAAGGTTTAAATAACGTAATGACCTTTAACACACCTTGATAAACACTTGACTGGTCTATCGGTTTATCAGGGGCTTGAGTTTTTAAATAACTAATCCAAAACGTCACCAGTAATTTAATACTATGGGCTAAATTAACGATATCTGCATCTTCTATGGCAATAATATCTGACTTTTTAAGTGCTGATAGTACTAGTGTCACTCTAGCTAGTACACCTTGCTGCACCCGCAGATAATCTTGTTGCAGCGCAGGGTCGCGCGCCAAAATATCGGGTAAATTGGCGTAGAAAAAATGAAAACGCCACATGAGTTCAAATACCACATCGAGATACGAAGCCAGGGCATCTAATGCCGGCTGATCTGCTTGTGGTGGCTGAATACGCTGCTCTAATAATTTGGCATATTCTTTAAAAATTTGCCGAATAATGTCTTCTTTATTTCTAAAATGGTAATACAAGTTACCCGGGCTAATACCTAAATGCGCTGCAATATGATTAGTTGTCACTTGCCGCTCACCCACTTGATTAAAAAGCTCAATGCTAGCTTGCAAAATTTTATCTTTTGTTCTCAACTTTTTTTCCATCAGATAAACAGACTTACTTATTATATTGTTATTTTGCTATAGTAACGCTAAATAGACTATAAACTCTAGTAGCAGAATGAAGCTGGTGCTAAAGCGCTAAGGAAAATTAAACCGCATGAATGTTAAAGCTATTTATCCAGGCACCTTTGATCCCCTAACGAATGGCCATGCCGATATAGTGCAACGAGCCGCCCGTATGTTTGATCAAGTGATTGTCGGTGTTGCATCAAACCCAAGCAAACAGCCCCTTTTCAGCTTAGAAGAACGTGTTGCCTTAGCAGAGCAAGAGTTTGCCAATATTAGCAATGTTTCTGTTATTGGCTTTTCCGGTTTATTAGCCCAATTTGCTCATGAACAAAACGCCCAAGTCTTATTACGCGGTGTCAGAGCTGTAGCGGACTTTGAGTATGAATTTCAATTAGCCAGTATGAATCGTCAGTTAAACCCAGCTTTAGATAGTTTATTTATGACGCCATCAGAGAAAAATACCTTTATCTCTTCTACATTAGTAAAAGAAGTTTGCCGTCACGCTGGTGATGTTTCTAGCTTTGTACCTGCTCACGTCGAGGTAGCATTAAAAGCCCGTTTACTGTCAGCATAAATCCGGCTTAGTTAACTTGCGTAAATACCGCTACAACGCAGTATTTACGCCTTTTGATAAACCAAGTTACCGTTAACCCAATTCGCTAACACATGATTTTGCTCATCTAACAACACCAAGTCAGCCTGATAACCAACCTCAATCCGCCCTAGCTGTTTACTGTTAATAAACTGAGCGGGGTATAACGACGCCATTCGAAGCGCTTCTTCTAACGCTAAGCCTAATTCAGCTACCGCGTAATTAACGGCTTCTTGCATATTTAATACCGAGCCAGCTAATTGACCTGCTGCATTAGTCAGCTTATTACCATTACGGCATACTAGATCATCCAATAAACGAAACTCAGTTTCATCAGTCCCTACCGGTGCCATAGCATCGGTAACAATAATAATTTTACCTTGAGGTTTAGCGGCTAATGCCACTTTGGCTGCAATGGGATCGACATGATGGCCATCTAAAATTAAGCCACACCAACTAATAGGATCAGCCAGCGCTGCTCCTACCATACCCGGCGCCCGTGAATTTAACGCTGACATCGCATTATATAAATGGGTAAAGCCGCTAGCGCCTGCTGCCAATGCAGCTAGAGTAGTATCTGCATCAGCATTAGAGTGGCCTAAACAGACAATGACACCAGCAGCAACTAACTCGGCTATTTGCTCTGAACTTACCGCTTCTGGGGCGACAGTAAGCATTTTAATGCCTAAATCAGTGCGCCGATAAATGGCCATTTCGGCTTCAGAAATAGGCCTTATATATTGTTCAGCATGAACGCCTTTTTTGGGGCTAGAAATATGCGGGCCTTCAAAGTGAATACCTAAGACGCCAGCTTGTTGATTAGCTATTGCTTGGGCAATTACATCGGCCGCTTGTTGCATAATATCTAAGCGATCAGTGATCAAGGTTGCTAAGAAGGCACTAGTACCAAACTGAGCATGAGCTAGCAGCATGGTGTGTAATGTTGCTAAGGTTGGAGCTGCATTAAATAAGACTCCGCCACCGCCATTAACTTGAATATCAATAAAGCCTGGTACTAAAGTTCCAGCCGTAACTGTTGCTTTAGCAGGAGTAATGGCTTGAATTTTACCTGCGACAATTGTCACAGTGATATTTTCTAACCAATGCTCGCCATCAAACAATCGGCTAACATTTATTTGCTGCGTCATACTTGCTCCTATCAATATTGTTATGCTTCAGTTATAGCATTAAGGGCAATTTTTATGTAAAGCTTTGATTGCTCTTTCGACCAATTATCGTCTTACGATTAATTGTTGAGTCAACTTTTGAAAATATTTGTACGATATATAAAAGCTAATAACAATAAGTAGTGATATAGGTAGTTGCGATATAAAAACAATAAAAAAAACCAGCTAAAATATATTAGCTGGTTTTTAGTTTATTGTGGCAACTTCTACTTATAACGATTAACTGATTTTGGCAACCTTCTGTGCTAATTTTGCGGTGTGCTGTAACGATAACAAATGAGCATAAATCACTTTTAAATAGCCGTTTTTATGTAGTTCAACAACTACAGCATCGTCTAATTCAGCTAGTTTTTGCTCATCAACTAAATAGATACCATTAATTCGGCGATCCTCTCCCTGCACTTTGAGGGTAAGAACTTGCTGTTTAAATAAATCTAAACTTTGTAATTTAGCAATCATTGTAGTTGTAATTTTACTAAGTTCTAAATATTCAGCCATATGCTCTTTACGTTTAGCTAAATATTCACTTTCAGTACCATCTTCATTAAATAAGGCTTCACCTTCTTCAGTACCTACTAATGGTGAATTTTCATCTAGAGCAACTAATAGCCGCTCACTTTCTTCGCTTTCTTTTACTAATGCAAATGGATGGCTACGTGCAGCTACAGGTACATACATACCTTGCCACTTAGCGTCTTGAACAAATAAGTTTTGTCTATCAGCAAATCCGAGCATCACAACAGCGTGATAAACATTTTTTTCTTCATTTTTAATAAACACAATCGGATATTCAGCACCAGCAACAATAAACTCATGGGCGGTAACTGGCAATAAATGCTCTTCGGCTACATGACCATAATCGTTATCTTGATTTATTCTAAAGGCAGCATGCGCATCTTTGTTTAACGGCGTAATTTTTGGAGTTGAAGTCATAAATCGCTCTTTTACTATCATAATATTGGGCTGCTAATGTCTATCAGGCAGCAGTTTCGCACTTATCATGCGCTAAGTCAGCTAGCGGATCAACTCCCTAACTGACTTCAAAACAATTTTATTATTTAACCAGTAAATTCATAGTAAGTGGGTGAACCTGGTCCAACTGGCATTCCTAACAAGAATACCCACACATAAAATAATACTGTCCAGCCAATAAAGAACACTAAGGTATAGGGCAGCATAGTAGCAATGAGAGTGCCTATACCAAGATCTTTTTTATAGCGCGCAGCCACAGCGAGAATTAAACCAAAATAACTCATCATAGGCGTAATTAAGTTAGTCACTGAATCGCCGATACGATAAGCCGCTTGAATTACCTCAGGTGAATAACCCACGATCATCAACATTGGCACAAAAATAGGCGCAAATATCGCCCACTGTGCTGAGGCAGAGCCTAATGATAAATTGATAGTGGCACACATAGCGATAAAGAAGAAAAACAGCTCAGGCCCGGTTAAACCAATTTCCTGCAATGCTGTTGCGCCTTTAACGGCGATAATAGCACCAAGATTTGACCAACCAAAAAAGGCGACAAATTGCGCAGCGAAAAATACTAATACAATATACAAGCCCATAGAGCTAATGCTTTTGGCCATAGCATCAATAACATCACGATCATTTCGCATAGTACCCACGATACGACCATACACAAAACCAGGAATAGCAAAGGTAATAAAAATAAATACCACTATGCCTTTTAAGAAGGGTGAACCTGCTACCTCGCCGGTTTCAGGGTGACGTAATGGCCCCCACTCTGGCAATACGCTTAACACTAATAAAATACCTAAACCTAAAAAGGCTAAGCCTGCCATTTTTAAGCCTAACTTTTCATCTTTAGTCAGTGCTTCTAAACTTGGATTGCCTAAATCAACAGCCGCTTCATTAGCATCATACTTACCCAGTTTAGGCTCTACTATTTTCTCGGTAACAAAAGCGCCTAATAAAGAAATGACAAAGGTACTTAGGATCATAAAAAACCAGTTCGCTTCAGGACCTACGGTATAACCTGGGTCGATTAAATTAGCCGCTTGTTGCGTAAAGCCCGCTAATAAAGGATCAACAGTACCAATAAATAAATTAGCACTATAGCCGCCAGACACACCAGCAAAAGCAGCGGCTAAACCAGCTAACGGGTGACGACCTAAAGAGTGAAAAATCACCGCCGCCATCGGAATTAAAACAACATAACCTAGCTCTGAAGCCGTATTAGAGATAATACCGGCAAAAACGATTGTTACAGTAACAGCACGTTTTGAAGCGCCCATCACTAGGCCACGCATAGCCGCAGAAATAAGCCCTGAGTGCTCGGCAATACTCACACCTAATAAGGCAACTAACACTACACCTAACGGCGGGAAGCTAGTAAAGTTTGTCACTAAGTTAGAAATTATGCGCTGCAAACCATCAACGCTAACTAAGTTAACTACGCGAATAACACCATCTGCGGCGCGTCCGGCAGCTCCTTCTGGCCTAGGATCAATAGCATTAACATCAAAGTAAGAAGCAATACCACTGCCTAAAACCACTGCAACCGCAAACATGGCAAATAAAGTGACCGGATGGGGAAGTAAATTACCTAGCCACTCAACCGTATCTAAAAAGCGTGTAAAAACACTTTTTTTACCGTTAGCAACCAGCTGATTATTATCAGGTGCTGACATGTAAATTCCTCAAATAGTGCAGCTAACAGAGTGCTTTTAGCAAAGCCTTAGCTTTAACTACTTTAGGCACTATTTATCTAACTAGCTGGCAATAAAACAGATTAATTGTTATTTAAAAGCCCTTTTCAACTAAGGTAACTTTTTTAAGCGCACGAAACTTAGCATAAATCACTAGACCTAAAAAGCTAAAAGCTACTTTTTTATCGGTTATCTTACAGAAACAGCTATAACTGAGTAATAACTACAACTACTTTAAAGTGCCTTTGTTAGTTCTAGCTAAGATGCTAACTAAACTAAATCATTTCATCAGTGATAATTTCGGTTTTTATCACAACAATCTGAATATTACTTAATCGTTCATCGTTAATAAAAATCTAAACCGCTTAGCTACTGCTGTACTAAAAGTAAGCTTTGTGATCTATATAATTGTTAACAAAAACCATTGCAATATGAGTCCATTACTGCAAAATACCTAACGATAATATTAATAAAAAAGGAAGTAGTAATGGCCTATGATTACGGCAGTGAATCTTTAGGGATCCGCAATCCCTTTAAAGTTGAAGGACTGTTTAGAGCAGTTAGGGGGTTGCTGGTTAGCCTTTTAGGTATTTACCCGTTACTCCAAGTCATCAATTTAGTACAAGAAGATAAAACCCTAGCTTGGATTTATGCTGGGGTAGGTTTTGTCTTATTAGCCGGTGGCTTGCGCGCTTTAGGTGGTGGCATCTTTCAAATGTTTCGTTTTTTTGTTGGTCGCAGTGTCCCTACCTCACTTGCACCTAACTACAGTAAATCTGAACGTGAAACAGCTAAGTTAGAAACGCCTCACTATAAAAGTATTGATTTAGAAGAAATGCTGATGGGCCGGAAAAATAAAACCTTTGTTGAGCCAGATGGTTTTATTTCTCGCTTTGTGCACACCTTAGTCACTAAACTGATCTTTTTACCTTACCCACTGCGCAATCTTGCTCAGCGCTTTTCAGGCGCTCTTATCGCTACAGCTGTCGCATTAATTGCTTATGCCTTAACCGCTTTTGTTTGCTTAACTGGCTTAGTTGGCACTACGGGTGATATTTTACTGCCTATTTTTTCATTTGTTTTAGTGGTCTATTTAATTTTAACTTGGCGAGCAGCTAGTACCGTTTATCGCCACGCTGAACGGGCTATAGAAACTCAAGGCACACTTAAACTAGCCAAAATTATGACCTTTGCTATTTTGGCTCCCGTTGTCTTAGGTTTAGTTATAAATTTTTTATTACAACAACCTGACGTTGCCCAATTAATTAGTCGCTTAGAAAGTTCTAACATTGAGAGTTTCGCTGTTTTGCCTCAGTTATTATTAGTACTTTTCTTTGCCGCCATTAGCGGTAGTTTAATTTTTATTCTATTAAAGCAACGTACTGCACAAGTTGAAGCCCAAACTAAAGTTGCTGAATTTAGAGCCAACTGGCAAGAAAATATTCATCCACGCGAGCTATTTGTTAATATCGATAATATTGTTATGGCAAACCGCAGGTATAAAGAGATCCCCAACCGCGTTTACCGTGAGCTAAATCCTAACCTTAATGAGCAGTCTGAAAGTAAAGGTAATTTTAATGGCGAAGTAATGATTGAAACCCAGCCTGAATATGCTCCTTTGCCACACACCGCTTTATTTAAGCAATTACGCATTGTTGCCACTGCCATAGGTCAGGTATTGTTATTAATTGGGCCACTTATCTTATTTTATTTGCTGTTTGAAGTGAAAGACGTATTAGCCTTAGTCAATGCTTTAACTCACAGCAGAAACAACAGTGCAGAAGCGGAACAAATTGTCATTCAATTATTTAATCAAAGCCAGTTTATTTTAAGCCTGTTATTTAGCTGGTTAATTTGCCATAGCTTTGGTCGTTTATTACAAAATTACAGTCATACTTTTTGGGCCGAATTAAACTTTAATTCTTTATTAGTCTATTTAAAGTGTGAAGGAACTTATACTGAAAGTAAGCTAACCACAGGTAAAGGAATTTACGACTCTACCGCTTCTGAAAACTATGTTATGCGTTCGTCATTAACGCCTTGGGTTATTACCTCACGCATTATGACCAGCACCTTTGCAGACAGTGGTGCTAAAAATGTTGAGCATCCAAGACATATTTTAGAGATGAAAGAGAACCCACAAGAAATGCAGTCTATTATCGATGATATTCGTAGCTTCTTTTCTGATAGGGAAACCATCGCTAGCATTAAGAATGAGCAAGATTTGGCAAATACAAACCAAATCCATCAGATTAATCAGCAATCTCGTGCTATGCCAGTTACACCGGACCAAGCCACACTGGCCAGCCCGCAAGCTGATGCAGAAGCGAGCGCCTCGCTGCCATTAGAACAACCTAAAGATAGCAATTAAGCTAACTTAGCTATGCTAGCACCCTTGACTCTGCTCAAGGGTGCTGTAACCACGTATAAACGACTATTTATGCCGGAAAAACCACTAAGTGATCTAAGTCTAAGCGAATGCCTAAATCTTCACCTATGGCATGGTTATGGTGACTTAACGCTAAACACTGAACCTGCTCACCACTTTTTAACTTTAATTGATATAAGATATGCGAGCCGCGAAAGGTTTTCTCAATAATTTTGGCAGCGATAGGGCTATCGTCATCATGAACAATGTCATCAGGCCTAATTAACACATCGACTCGAGAGCCTTGCGCTAAGGTTGTATTATAACTTTGGCTAAACGCACCTAAACTTATTGCCACTTTATTATCGGCAAGTACAGTGCCGGGTAATAAGACGCCACGGCCAATAAAGTCAGCAACAAAGCGATTCGCCGGTTTATGATATAACTCATAAGGTGTTGCCCATTGCTGCAAAGCACCGTCAGACATAACACCAATAATATCGGCCATGGCAAAGGCTTCATGTTGATCATGCGTCACTAATAAAGCGGTGATCTTTAGTTTCTTTAAAATAGCTCTAATATCACGCGCTAAACTTTCCCGTAAATCAGCATCTAGGCTAGAAAAAGGTTCATCTAATAATAAGACTTTTGGCTCGGGAGCTAAGGCTCTGGCTAAAGCAACACGCTGTAACTGCCCGCCAGAAAGCTGATGCATAAAGCGATTACCTAAGTTGGGCAAGCCAACAAGTTGTAATAACTCTCGTACTTTGTCCGCTTTTTCAGCTTTACTCGCTCGCTTTAAACCAAAGCTAATATTATCAGCAACCGATAAATGAGGAAATAACGCAAAGTCTTGAAACACCATGCCGACTTGGCGCAGCTCTGGATTAAGATGTTTTTGTGCGCTACTCACCTGTTTTTGCTGCAGTGAAATACTGCCCGACTTTAGCTGTTCAAAACCAGCAATAGCCCGCAATAAAGTGGTTTTGCCACAGCCAGAAGGGCCCAACAAACAGCCAATTTGGCCTGGCATTAAAGCAAAGTTAACGTCTTTAACCACTGTATAGGCATTATAAGCAATTACAACATGCTGCAAAGTTAACATGGCTTACCCTTTTAAATCTGTATCAAGGCCACGGGCCAATATAATAACGGGTAGTAGACTCACCAGTACTATAGAAAGTGCCGGTAAGGCGGCATCCGCTAAACGCTCGTCCGATGCCAACTCATAGGTGCGCACAGCTAAGGTATTAAAATTAAATGGCCGTAAAATTAACGTCGCTGGCAGCTCTTTTAACGCATCAACAAACACCAATAATAACGCCGTTAATACACTACCGCGCAATAAGGGTAGATGAATTCGAGTTAATACCTCACTACTTGTTGCCCCTAATGAGCGAGCAGCATTATCCATATTCGGTTTAATGCGTGATAATCCAGACTCAACACTGTGTAATGATACCGCTAAAAAACGCACACTATAGGCTAAAACTAACGCAAATAAACTACCAGAAAATAATAAACCGGTACGAATGCCAAACCAGGTTTCGGCTAATAAATCGATACGGTTATCTAGCCACGCAAGCGGGATCATCACCCCTATGGCGATAACAGTTCCGGGAATGGCATAACCTAAAGCGGCCATTTGTACTGGCAAACGAACAAATAAACTATTACGCAGCCGCTTAGCATAAGCAAAAGTCAGCGCCAGCATCACTGAAACCACAGCAGCTATAGCCGCTAATGAAAAGCTGTTCCACACTAAGTCAGTAAAATTAGGGTTAAACAACATGCTGTAGTGATCAGAAGCCCATAATGCAAGTTGACTCGCGGGGAGAATAAAACCAAATAACACTGGGGCAAAACACAAGCTAAAAACCAGAACTTGCTTAGCTAAACTTAATGATTTTCGAGTGGCAGGTTTAGTTCGTTGGCCTTGATTATAATAACGAATTTTTCGTCTAGACCACTGCTCTAATAATAATAAAATCAGCACAAAACTTGTTAGCATCGCCGCGAGTTGAGCTGCTGCAGGCTGATTACCTAAACCAAACCAAGTACGAAAAATACCCGTTGTAAAGGTAGAAACACCAAAGTATTGCACAGTGCCATAGTCAGCAAAGGCTTCCATCATGGCTAAAGCCGTACCAGTTAAAATGGCTGGTCTTGCTAACGGCAAAGCCACTCGAAAAAAGTGCTGACGAGTATTTAAACCTAAGCTTCTGCTTGATTCAGCTAAAGAGCCACTTTGTTCAGTGAATGCACTACGAGCTAGCATATAAACATAAGGATACAACACTAACATTAACATGATGATAGCGCCGCCTAATGAGCGGATTTCAGGAAACCAATAGTCGCCGTATGACCAAGAAAAACTCGCTCGAAGCCCGCTTTGAATAGGGCCTGAAAAATCCAGCAAGCCAGTATAAGTGTAAGCAATAATATAAGCCGGCATGGCTAAGGGTAGCAATAACAACCACTGTAATAACCGGCGGCCAAAAAAGTTATACTGGCTAATTAACCAAGCACTTGTTGTGCCTATAACTACCGCACCCAGTCCGGTGCCAACAGCCAATAACAGCGAGTTAATAACATAGTCAGATAAAACGGTTTGTCGTAGATGTTGCCACGTTTCGTATTGAGGTGTGAAAACACTGGCAAAAACAACCAGTACAGGAAGGGCTAAAATTAACGCGGGTAGTAAAACTAACCCGCGCCAGTAGTCAAATTTTGGCGATGCCATCTAGCAATTACTTCCAGCCTGCGCGATCCATTAAACGAATAGCATCTGCATTTAATTCGCCTAAATTTTCAAGTTGTAAGGTATCGGCTTTAAAGTCACCAAAGCGTTGTAAAATTTCGCTCGCTGGCACATCGTCACGAATAGAATACTCATGATTAGCTTCAGCGTACCATTGCTGTGCTTCAGCTGTGGTCATAAACTCTAGCAACTTAATCGCTTCTGTTTTATTTGGTGCATATTTAGCTACGCCGGCACCAGAAATATTTACATGTACGCCATCTGTAGTTTGGTTTGGCCAAAAAACACTTACTTTTTGGGCAATTTGCTTTTGGCTATCGTCGGCTAACATACCCGCTAAATAGTAAGTATTGGCGATAGCAATATCACAAACTCCAGCCGCTGCTGCTTTAATTTGGTCTCGGTCCCCCCCGCGCGGAGGTTGAGCAAAATTAGCAACAAAACCTTGTGCCCATTTTGCAGTCGCTTCAGCGCCATCGTGGGCAATAAAGCTAGCCGTTAATGACTGATTATAAATGTTATTAGATGAACGAACACAAATTCGACCTTTCCACTTCGGGCTAGCTAAATCGGCATAAGTTGATAACTCGGCAGGATCTACCTTACCTGTAACATACATAATGGGCCGAGCTCGCATAGTTAAACCATACCAATAACCGTTAGGATCACGCAGCGCACTTGGGATAGTGCTCGTTAAGGTATCTGATTGAACAGACTGTAATACTTGTTGCTGCTTCGCCCGATATAAACGGCCAACATCTGAGCTAATTAAAACATCAGCAGGACTATTACGACCTTCACTTACCATTCTACTAATAAGCTCATCCGCTTTACCGGTAATTAAGTTTACTTTAATACCCGTTTGAGCAGAAAACTTATCTAATAAAGGTTTAACTAGCTCTTCTTGGCGACCTGAGTAGATATTAACTTCAGCAGCATGGGCTATTGGCACAAGACTACTTAATATACTGGCACTGACTAAGCTGATAACTGAAACAAATTTCATCTTGTTGCTCCTAAGGCGGACTGGAAAATAATGCCGTGATTAGAACACAAACAAGAATAGTTCTCAATACTAATTGGCACTCTGCTAGTGAATTTTATCGCTAATAGAGCGCTAAAGAGTACTTAAAAGTGTGCTTAAAAACTACCGCGAATACCTAAAGCAATAGAGCGTCCTGGCAAAGGCGCAATCTCTTTTAAAAATGACGTATGCACTCTTGCATACTCATTCGCTAAATTTTGTCCTTTAACATAAAGCGCTAGTTCTTGCTGCGCTAAATAAAAGCGATAATTTACATTCGCATCAATTAAGGTATAGCCAGATGTTGCCGACTCTTGCGCTGCAACTTTATCTTGTTTTAAGTAATGAGTAGCCCTGATATCAGCACTCATATCACCAAAATCATAAGCAAGTTCAGCAGCTAATCGCAGAGGCGGCGTACGCGGCAAATCACCTCCTTGGGCTAAGCGTGCCCTAATATAATCGGCCTGTAAGGTTAATGTATACGGATCTGCCATACGCCAAACAAACTGGCCTTCAAAACCGTGCAACTTCACATCAGCTGGTGTAAACAGATAAACTGGTAACTCATCGTCATGCTGATGCTCAGCTTCTCCGCCGTTTCCCCCCTCGTCATGGCCTGATTCAATATATAACCCTGTGTGCTGCTGGTAATAATAGTCATCAACTTGGTTATAAAATGCATTTAAAACAAAGCCGACATCGCCGCTAAATTTGCGCAATGATAAATCTATATTATTGGCCACTTCTAGCTGTATTGGTTGCTGAGACAAGATAAAACCATCACCATCATTATCTAGCTGAAACAAGCCACCCACTTCATAAGAGCTCGTGCCAATATGAGGACCAAATGCGAATAACTCAGCCGCGGAAGGCGCCCGCTGTGAACGTGACAACGACAAGCCTAAATTATAGCCACTAGCAAAATCCCAAACGGCACCCGCCGACACGCTATAAGGCGTAAACCGCTCTTTTACGGCAAAGACTTCAGTACTATGGTCATGGTCTTCTTCAGGCAGAGTTTCATGCCCGCCATCATGCTGGTGCAAATCTACGCTAGGCAAAGCAACATTTTTCGCTTCTATCGTCACTTGCTCTATCCGCGCTCCTAATTGCATTAGCACAGGCCCAAAATGACGCTCTTCCATCCAAGCTAAACCGAACATTTCACTTTGTGACGGCGGAGTAAAGGCTTCAGCGCCAACGGCAGAAAAGTCACTATATTTATAATGTAAGCTGATACCGCCTAGCCATTCATTACGTGGGCGGTGCAATATTTCTAGCCTTGCCTCATAGCTATCATTGCTAAATACCGTTCCGACTTCGCTGCCTTCAATTTCTTTATGTATGTAGTCTGTATAAGCAAAGCGACTATTAATTTGCCGAATAAAGTCATGTTGTAAGTTTAATTCGCTAAGTAGCTGCCAACGATTTTGCTTTAAATCGGCAAATACCTCTGGCAGTACTTCGCTTTCATCGTGATCATGGCCAGCATGGCTATGGCCTGGTACACCATATTCACGATCTAAGCGCCCATAAGACATGCCAATAAAACCATTATCGAGTAAATAACTCGTCCCCAGTGTAAAGCCTGTCGCCTTAGCTTGAGTATTGTCTACTTTATTTAATCCAGCAGTATCGGCTTCATCCTCATGTTCGTGCTCATGTTCTGCATGCGCAACTTGATTGTGCGGTACTTTGTAAGCATCATTGTCACGAATAAAAGCATCGGCATAAACAGCAAAGTTATCGCCCCCTGTGCTAACAGAGCCACTGGCTAGCTTTTCATTATTTACCGAGCCATGCTCTAGCATCCACTCTGCCCTTGGCAGGTTATCGGTAGGTACTCGCTGATCAACAACATTAACGACACCACCAATAGCTCCGCTACCATAAAATAAGGTGGCAGGGCCGCGTAACACTTCAATTTGTGTCGCCGTACTGGCCTCTGCAGCAACACTATGATCAGGGCCCACGCGCGAGGCATCGCCTGAACCTAAACCATTTTGCGTAATTAATACTCGTGGGCCATCTAAACCGCGAATAATAGGACTACTTGCAACGCCACCGTAGAAGCTACTATGTACGCCAACTTCATTTTTTAAGGTGTCACCCAAAGTGGCAGCTTGACGCATTTTTAAATTATCACCAGCAAGCACGCTAACAGGTAAAGCCGACTCATTGGCCGATGCATGAAACGGACTCGCTTTAACATCAATCACTTCAATCGCAGAGGTTAATAATGCAAGTTGCACATCGGTTAACCCCGCTTCTGGCACAGTAAAATGAAAATTGCGATGAGCAAAACCTTTGGCTTCAACATGTAGCTCAGCCTCTAAGCCATGTAAGTTCTCAATAACAAAGCGGCCTGAACTATCTGTTTTAACACGAATATTTTCGCCAATAATAGACACTTCTGCTCCTTTGAGTGGCTCACCTTTAGTGTCAGTTACAACACCTGACACCGTTTGCGCCAAAAGCGGCGCAGCACACATAGAAGCAACTAACAAACTCGCTATAGCCGTTTTAGTAAACATCTTTATTCCTATTAATAGCACTTACTTTCAAATCAACAATATCAATGTGATATTATCACAACTCAATATATGTGATGTTATAACATTTTTTAACTGCCAAGCAATATAAAATAGAATTTTTTTATCAAAAAAAGACCAAACGCAGTAAATGCCGTTTGGTCTTTTGGGCTTTGCTGTTTAGCCTAAACCTAAGCTAACAAAAGCTTAAGCTAATGCATGCTGAGTTTTCGCAACAATCTATTATTGTTTTGCCATCATGCGTTGATACTCGGCAAGATCTAACACGAGTGTCTGATTAGGTAAGTCAGCAAAAGGCTTTTGCTTAAACTTAGTACCACGAATTTGCACCGACACCCTAGCAGCGTCAGGGTTTAACATGGTTTGTTGATAAAACGCTGTTACATCAGCTAACGTGACTTGCTTGACTGCGGCAATTAACTTTTGCTTACTATCAAAGTCAAACTTCTCTTGATACCAATCACGTAATAGCGGAGCAACTTCTTGCTGTAGGTTTTTTTCTGGCTGTTTTAAGGTAATTAAAGTACTGGCTTTTAACTGAGTAAATTGCTCTTCTGTTAAAGCACTTAACTCAGCAGCATACTGATGTTTAAACTGATCAAAGCGTGCCTGTATTTCAGTAACACTTTTTACCGGTGTTTGAATAAACATGGCAAAACCGACATAGTTATCCACTTTTGTTGCTGTACCGCCTACGGCATAAGCGAGTTGCTCTTCTGTACGCAGCTTATCAAAAGCTATATTACTAAAGTGGCTGCTTAACACTGTTGCACTGGCTAATTGACGATACGAAGGTTCAGGGTGAATGTGTACATCCATTAATCCAACATCGGCTACATTAACATCACGCTGAATAACTAAGGTTTCACCTGTTTGTGGTTGCCAATAGGTTGTCGCTTGGTAAGGCTGAGTTTGTCTATCTTCAGGTAAGGCTTTATCTACTTGATCCACAATTTGTTGCAAATCTGCTTTATCGTAATTACCAAACGCAAATAGCCGGACATGGTTATTTGCCAAGGTTTGCTGCATAAATTGCTGTAGCTGATTTAATGTTAAAACTTGCGCTGTCGCCGCTAACTGCTCAGCTTCATAATTGCCATTACGAATAAGCTTATTATAGGCACTAAAGGCTTGATAATACGGGAACTGCTTTGATTTGTTTTGTAAAGCCCGCACATAGCGATCTATTGCCTGATTAAAACTTTGCTCATCAACTTCTACCGCTAAACCGGCTAGGGCTTGTTGCAGCAACTCAGGTTGCTTATCAGTAAAGCCAGCCAGGGTTAAAATTAAGCCATTGGCTTCATTTAAGCCCATTTGCATACCGGCAATAGAGGCCTCTGTTGCTAAGGCGCTATATGTTAAGTTATATAAATCACGCCATAATGCCAGCATCACCTCTGACTTAATGTCTTGTTGCTTATTATTAATATTCAATAATAAAGTTAAACTACCTTTAGGTTGATGACTAAATTGCTGGCTAGGGTAAAACCAAGCTTGAATGTTATTTTCGCTAAGCATTAACTTAGGTTTGTTTTGTTTAGCATTTTGTTTAATTGCAAAGTGCTCAGGTAATAAACGGTTTACAGCGGGTAAGTTTAACGCTAAAGAAGGCGACTTCTGCCAGCTTTGTTGCTCTTCTTGGCTAATATCGCTAATTTTATATTTACCATTATAAAAGTGTAGCTCGCTATCGCTTGGCTCTTGCTGGCTAATATACCAAACTCGTAAACGCTCAGGCGTTAATTGTTGCAACACCTGCTGCACAGCTTCGGCATCAAATTGCTGATAAAAATAATTCGCGTTAATTGCATGTTTAGCTGGCACTTTTTGCATCGCACCCGCTAAACTAGAAGCATAGCCAAACTCATCACCTTTTTCTAAAAAGCGAAACTTATTATTTAAGCTAGTTTGAATTTCTTTAAAGTACTTACTATCAACACCTTGTTGCCGAATTAAATTAATATATTGCATTACTACAGCAACAATACCTTCACGGTTTTGCATTCCCATGTCGGTTAAGTCAATATCAACACTTAAAGCGCCATAATTGCCATATAAGTCAGGTGTTGCGCTAACATTCAATTGCGAAATAAGGCCCATGTCTTTTAATTTTTGCGCAGGGCTACCCGGCATTTCTGAGCCTAATAAGTAACTAATAAACTCATTAGGTTTAA
Source organism: Rheinheimera sp. WS51 (assembly GCF_050936095.1). Classification (NCBI taxonomy): domain Bacteria; kingdom Pseudomonadati; phylum Pseudomonadota; class Gammaproteobacteria; order Chromatiales; family Chromatiaceae; genus Rheinheimera; species Rheinheimera sp. WS51. The sequence goes on along the minus strand of NZ_JBOTRC010000001.1, from coordinate 253,215 downwards.
CGGCAAATTGGTCGGCATTATTGTCTATCGTGAAATCAATTCGTAACTGTTTAACATCTTCATTAGGTACATAATGAATACGTTTAGCGCCTAACAGGCTAAAGTCGAGTGTGTCAGAAATTTCAGGTTTTTTGATATTTTTATTTTCAATACTCGCAAAGTGCTTTTGCGCTAATTTTTCCATTTCTGCTAAAGGTAAATGGCTAATAAGCGCCACTTTCATAATGTTTGCAGAATAATATTTTTCATAAAATGCCACAGTTTCAGCATGTAATTGACTATTTTCTTTATCTCCTAATGTCTCTAAGTTACCAATTAAAAACCGGTTTGCTGCATGATCGCCCATCATAGCCCTAGCTAACTTATACTGGCCAAAGAAATCCATTTCACGGCGCATAGACCACTCGGCATTAACGGCATTTTTCTCTTTATCTGTATATTCAGGATAAAGCTTAGGGGCTTTAAAAAAGTCTGAAAAGCGATCTAGCGCTTCATCAAACGCGTCATTATTCACTTTAAACATATAGTTAGTAACATCTAGCCAAGTGTACGCATTTTGTGCTCCACCGTTTTTGGTCATAAATTCACTATAACCTTTGGTATCAGGGTAGCGTTCGGTACCTAAAAACAGCATATGTTCTAGATAATGCGCCATACCTTGTTGCGTCATCGGATCTTGTAACAAGCCAACACCCACGCTTAACGCTGCTGCCGACTTTTCTGCAGCAGGATCAGACACTAAGATTACTTCTAATTTATTATTTAATGTTAAAACCTTATAGGCACGCTGATCATTCGGGCTGGTAATAACTTGTTGCTGTTCTAACTGCACTCTTGGACTTTCAGCAACATTATTTATAGCAGTACAACCAGCCAAAACAGCCAGTGACACTGCACTAATAAGAAGAATTTTTTTCATTGAAATACCAATTTGTTATGCGAATAGAAAATATCAATACCCTATACTTTACCCTATGCTGTAAATGAAGTGTTAGCTTGCTGTAGTTTTGCTTTGTAATGAAATGTGTTCAAAGTCGACTTTACATCTTGCTTTACACCTTACATAAAAAAGCCAGCATTTTAGCTGGCTTGTTACCTAAGATAACTTATTATAAGCACTGGCATACTAGTGCATAGTTTGGTTATAACTTAGATTTGTGATTGTAAATAATTAGGCAAGCCTAATACTTTAATCAATTTTAGTTGCTGCTCTAACCAATGGGCGTGGTCTATTTCGGTATCATCTAATAAGGTTTGTAGAATATTACGTGTCACATAGTCTTGTTCTTGCTCACACAATGCCATAGTTTCTTTTAATAGCTTGGCTACTGCGTATTCTACATTTAAGTCATTTTGCAGCATTTCTGGCACGTCTTTACCAACATGAATAGCATCACGTTTAGTTAAATCAGGCGTTCCTTCTAAAAACAATATTCGCTCAATTAATGCTGAAGCATGGCCCTTTTCGTCTTCAAATTCATGATCAATTCGAGCAAATAACTTTTGCAAGCCCCAATCTTCATACATACGCGAGTGAATAAAGTATTGATCCATTGCCGCTAACTCATTAGCTAATAATGTATTTAGTGCTGAAATAATCTTAGTGTTGCCTTTCATATTATTCATCTCCTAATTGTGCTTGTAGGTAGTTAGCTAAGCCTAGTGCTTCAATTTGATGCTGCTGCGTTTCTAACCAGTCTAAATGGCCTTCTTCGTATTCGAGTATTTCGGTTAAAATATCGCGGCTAACATAATCTTGCTCAACTTCACACAAGGCTATCGCTTCACGTAATAAAGGAAATTGTGCTAACTGAAAGTCAAAATCACATTGCATCATTTCTGGTGTATCTTCACCAATACGCAATTTACCTAGGGCTTGTAAATTAGGCAGCCCTTCTAGCATTAATATTCGCTCAATAAGCTTATCGGCTTGCTTCATATCTTTAATCGATTTCTTATAGCATTTATCGTTTAAAGCATTTAGCCCCCAATTTTTATAAATCCGAGCATGTAAAAAATACTGATTAATAGACGTTAGCTCACTGGTGAGCACCTCATTTAATTTAGCCAGAACCTTAGGGTTGCCTTGCATAATCTCACCTTTTAATTAATAAGTAGGGTATGGCTTACAGTCTAGTGCAAAATAGGCACTAAAGCAAAAACCCTTTATTTATCAATACTATATTATTGATATCAATTCGTATTAGCATCACTATTAGCATAAAGCAGTTAGACTGAAAATACTGCGTATTTACATTAACTTAGTTTTCACGGCTTTAGTCTCAAGCCTTTTGTATTTTGCTTAATTTTACGGTAAACCTAACTATAGGATTTATTTAACCCTTAGGAAATACTATGTCTTTAAAAGCGATGTCTTTAAATTCACTGGCCATCTTTAAGGCGCTATTGCTAGTGTTGCTGTTATCCAGCAACTCTGTGTTAGCAACAGAGCGCCAAATTGAAATTGATCACAGTGTTGTCACTAAACATAAAACCAGCGTAAATGGTAAACGCTTTGAGTATACCGCCACTACAGGTACACAGCCGGTATGGAATGAAGACGGCGAACCAACTGCCACTTTATTTTATACGTATTACCAACGTTCAGATATTAAAGATCGCAGTAAGCGCCCTTTATTAATGTCTTTTAACGGCGGCCCTGGTTCGGCTTCTGTGTGGATGCATGTTGCTTATACTGGACCTAAAACATTAAATATTGATGACGAAGGCTACCCTGTGCAGCCTTATGGTGTAAAAACCAACCCTTATTCAGTATTAGATGTTGCCGATATTGTCTTTATTAACCCTGTTAACACGGGTTACTCACGCGTATTACCTAATAAAGAAGGTAAAATGCCAACCAAAGAGCAACAGCAAAAGATGTTCTTTGGCGTCAATGCCGATGTGAAATATTTAGCTGAATGGTTAAATACTTTTGTTACTCGTAATGAACGCTGGCAGTCACCTAAGTTTTTAATTGGTGAAAGCTATGGCACAACCCGTGTATCAGGTTTAGCCTTAGCCTTACAAAATCAGCAATGGATGTATTTAAACGGCGTAGTGCTAGTATCACCTACTGATCTTGGCATTAAGCGTGACGGCCCTGTTGATGCGGCAAATCGTCTGCCTTACTTTGCGGCAACCGCTTGGTATCACCAAGCACTCAGTCCTGAATTACAACAGAAAGACTTATACGATATTTTGCCTGAAGTAGAAGACTTCACTATTAATCAATATTTACCCGCTTTAGCAAAAGGCGCCTTTATTTCTGAACAAGAAAAACAGCAGATTGCCGCTAAAGTTGCTGCTTATTCTGGTTTATCGGTAAAAACAGTCTTACAAAACAACTTAGATATTAACCCAGCTTATTTTTGGAAAGACTTGTTACGCGAGCGTGGCCAAACCGTGGGCCGGTTAGATTCACGTTATTTAGGTATCGACAAAAAAGAAGCCGGTAGTCGCCCTGATTACAATGCCGAGCTAACCTCTTGGTTGCACTCTTTTACACCGGCTATTAATTATTACTTACGCGCCGAATTAAATTATAAAACCGATATTAAATATAATATGTTTGGCCCTGTACACCCTTGGGATCGCTCAGGTGACAACACCGGAGAAAACCTGCGCCAAGCGATGGCACAAAACCCCTATTTAAAAGTATTAACTCAGTCAGGTTATTATGACGGAGCAACCAATTACTTTGATGCTAAATACAATATGTGGCAACTTGATCCAAGCGGTAAAATGAAAGATCGCTTAAGCTTTAAAGGCTATCGCAGTGGCCATATGATGTATTTACGTCGTGCTGATTTAGAAAAGTCGAATAATGACTTACGCCAATTTATTTTAGAGGCTATTCCTGCTGAAGGCGTTGCAGCTAAATACTAGTGAGTGCATAGTATTGAGTGCTGAGTGCTTAATGTTGAGGGGTGAATGCTTAGTGTTTAGTGTTTAGTAAAAAGCCGAGCTGGATTAATCTAGCTCGGCTTTTTTATTTAACTATGACTGAGTCGCAGCGGCTTAGTCACAGTTGTTTTATTACCACTACTTAGATTGCTCTAATAAATTAAGTATAAAAGCATATTCCTGGGCATATTCTGCCAAGCGTGAGAAGCGCCCAGATTTACCACCATGGCCAGCTTCCATGTTTACTTTAAACATTAAAGGCTGATCATTTGTTTTGTGGGTACGCAACTTAGCTACCCATTTTGCTGGTTCAAAGTATTGAACTTGCGAGTCATGTAACCCGGTTGTCACTAACATGGCTGGATAGGCTTGTTTTTTTACTTGATCATAAGGCGAGTACGACAGCATATAATCATAGTAAGCTTTTTGTTTCGGATTACCCCATTCATCAAATTCGTTAGTGGTTAACGGAATACTTTCGTCTAACATGGTTGTTACAACATCGACAAAAGGAACATGTGCCACTAAACCACGGTATTTTTCTGGTGCCATATTCGCTATAGCGCCCATTAATAATCCACCTGCACTGCCGCCCATGGCGAACACTTTATCTTTAGCAACATAGTTATTCGCAACTAAATAATCGGTCACCGCAATAAAGTCTGTGAAGGTATTCTTCTTATTAAGCAACTTACCGTCTTCATACCACTGGCGGCCCATTTCTTGGCCACCACGAATATGCGCTAAGGCATAAACAAAACCACGATCTACTAGCGATAACACTACAGAGCGAAAATAAGGATCTGTAGAGCTACCATAAGAGCCATAGGCATACTGATACAAAGGAGCTGTGCCATCGCGCTGAATACCCTTACGATATAACAACGAAACCGGCACTTTTACTCCATCGGCGGCCGTTGCCCACACCCTGTCAGTGGCATAGTTGGCTTTATCAAAGCCACCTAATACTTCGGTCTGCTTTAATAAGCGCTTTTCACCGGTTTTCATATTGTGCTCAAAAACACTATTAGGTGTAGTTAATGAGCTATAGCTATAACGCAGCCAATGGGTATCTGGCTCTGAATTAGTTTCTAGCTGTGCAACATAAGCGGCTTCATCATACTCAATATAAAAGGCTTTATCCGCTGCTGCCCATGGCATGACTTTTAAGCGCAATAAGCCATTACTTCTTTCGTTAATAACTAAATAATCGTTAAATAATTCGAAGTCTTCAATAAAAACGTTTTTATCGTGTTTAATTAATGGTTGCCACTGATTACGATCACCTATTTTGTCGGCATCAACTGTCATTAAGCGAAAATTTGGCGCATCCCAGTCAGTGCTAATAACCCATTTGTTATTGATATGGCCGGCTGAGTACTTAAAATCACGTTGCCGTGGTGCTAGCACCTTAAATTCACTGTTAGGTTTAGTGGCATCTTGCACTCGCATTTCGGTTGAAACAGTGCTGCTAAGATAAATAACCACATAGTTATTATCACCGCTGTTACCTACGCCCATATAAAAGCTGTTGTCTTTTTCTTCGTAAACTTGGCGAGCCTTAGCGACATCATTGCCTAAGGTATGCTGAAACACTTTAGTGCTGAGTAAGGTAACAGGATCATTTTTTACAAAGTACAAGGTTTTGCTGTCTTTACTCCACGCAATGCTGCCAGATAAACCCTCCACAACATCGGTTAAGTCTTGGCCGGTGCGAAGATCACGTATTTTCAGCGTATATTGTCGCCGTCCGTTATCATCTTCCATATAGGCTAATAGATTTTGATCTGGGCTCACCTTCATATTCGCTATCTGATAAAAGTCTTTATCAGCAGCAAGAATGTTGACGTCTAACATCACTTGCTCGGTACCGTCTTTTAACGATTTACGTAAATAGATCGGATACTCTTTGCCAGCATCAAAACGGTTATAATAACTGTAATCGCCCTTAGTATAAGGAACTGAGCTATCATCTTGTTTAATTCGGCCAATAATTTCGTCTGTTAATGTATCCGTTAGCGACTGGTATTTAGCGCTATATTGATCAAAATAACTATTTTCACGATACAAATAATCTAAAACGGTAGCAGAGGTTCGACTGTCATCGCGCAACCAATAATAAGGATCTTGTCTATCACCATTAGGTGAGCTAACTGTATAAGGCTGTTGCACCGCTATAGGCGCAGTTAATTCAGCTGCCGATACCCAAAAACTACTTAATGCACTAATACCTAGCAAGAAAAGTGGCTGTTTATACATGATTTATTCTCCAGAGAAATCAGCCACAAAATTTAACATAAAACCCATAGTTAGCCCATTAATACTCTTTTTAAATATGTAACTAAGTATATTATTTATTAGAAATAAGACAGCGACGATTCCCGCGAATAGCTAAAGCGACCTAAGATACTTCGCTTTAAACTATTTTTTAATTAACTTCAGCCAATGGCTAGCCTGAGCTGAATAACTTGGGTTAGCCAAGTACCATAACCAGCAAAAACCTGAATAGAGCTGTTTCGCTAATGGTATTTTTATCGTTAAACCTTGTTCTAAGTTGGCTTGGTTTCGTTGTTGCGCATAAGCAGTTAGCAACTGCTGCTCTTGCTGCGTATTTAATTGATAATGCAAGCTAAGAGCGGCTAAATCTAGGCTACTATCTGCTTGTTGACTATATTCAAAATCAAGCAGCCACAACCTATTATCAGCCCACAGTAGGTTGTCGGCATGTAAATCAAGATGGCATAGCACAGTGTCGGCTGGCAGTGTCATTAATTGTTTAGCCGCTATAAAAAGCTGATTAACCAGCGAGATATCAAGCTGTGAATTACCTTGCACTTTATCAACAAGTAATTGCAAATAATCCTCTAGTTGCAATACTGATGTCATCACCTTTAGCTTATGTAAGGTAGCAATATGAGTTATTAGCTGCTTAGTATCATGACGCTGATAATTAAAGGCTTCGCCACCTGAAACAAAGTCACTGATCATAATTTGTTGATGGTTATTCAAGCATAAGGGTGCTGGTGCTAAACCATGCACAGCCGCCGCGTGTTGTATGGTTAACTCTTGCTGGCGGCATTGCTTATGTTGCGCTGGGTAGCTGCGTAGAACATATTCAGCTCTATCAGTAATAATATGATAACTCTGGTTACTTTGACCATGTGATAATGGCTGAATATGTTGCACTTGCTGATTAGCAAAAAACTCTAATTGCTTACAAAGCTGCGCTATGCGTTGACTGTTAGGCTCTGTTGCTGCTGTTGTACAAAATGATGACGCCACACAAAATATCCTGCTAGAGCGATAATGGTATATAGCATAAACAAGCCAGTAAGAAAATACAGGTGCTTTTGCGCATAAACAAAAATAGAGACGGCATCAATAACCACCCAGTACAGCCAATTAGAAACCAGTTTGCGTGTTACAAGCCAAGTAGCCATAACACTAAAGGCCGTTGTTTGGGCGTCTAAGTAAGCAAAATCAGCTTGTGTATAACCCGCCATAAAATAGCCAAGCCCTAAACCTATTACTGCAGTTAGGCTAATTAATAGTCCATGGCGCTGCCATGACCACTCATATACAGGCGCTTGTTTATCACCTGCGGCACCGGCTTTAACACTTTGTTTTAGCTGTTGCCAACGCCACCAACCATAAATGGCCATACCAGCGTAATAGAGTTGCAAAATAGCATCCGACAATAACGCCGAATGCCACATTACTTGAGTAAATAAAATCGTACTAAGTAAAGCCGCAGGCCAACACCATAAGCTTTGCTTTAAAGCTAGGATCACATAAGCCAGCGCCAGTAAAGTTGCTATTAGTTCAACACTTTGCATTAACTGCCAATCGGCAATAGCTTTACTTAGCAACTCACTCATGGCCTTAAATCACCATGTAAAAACTTACAAACAAAGATAACCTTGCCGTATTTTTCAAACGACCATTTAATACATTCCTGTAAGGCCTGCATCACTTCATCATAATCACCAAACATTTGGGTGCTTAAGGTATTGGTTAACACCAAAATAGAAGGATAACCATTTAACTGCTCAATAAAGCCTTTAATTGGCGTTAGGTAATCATCTGCTAATGGGTAGCTGCTTATTTCTACGGTTAATTTCATCTTTAGCCCCTATTAAAATTGATAACTGGCAGTAACACCAACACGGCGAGGTTCGGCAAACTGCTCATAAGTGTGTGGCTCGTAGCCGTCTCGCGGATCATTACCAAAGTAAAAACCTCGAACGCCAATATCTTTATCTAGCGCATTACGGCTCCACAACGCAATATTCCAGTGCGGTAGCTGATAACTTAAACGTAAATTAACTAACTCATAACGAGAAGAACGCGCATTATGGCCGTCAGAATAGAAGTAGCTGTCTTTGCCTTGCAGGCTAATATTGAAAGTAAGTGGTTCAGAAATATACCAATCTGCTGCCACACTATACTGAAACCGCGGCGACTGTGCTTGCTCGCGACCGGTAAATAAATCACCTGCTAAAGTAGTGTAATCACCTAGTTTGGTTTTTAACCAACTGGCGCTAACAAAAAGCGCCAGCTGTGAATGCAGCTGTAGCCGGTTTTCTACTTCAATACCGTAGTTACGGCCACTACCGGCATTATCAATAAAACCTGCGAATTGCGGGCCGCTATCTGGGTTTAACCAGCCTTTAACCTGCATATCTTTACGCCACATATAAAATGCTGCTACACGAGCAATAATGCTTTGGTCTAACGCACTGCCTTTAACGCCAAATTCTGCGTTATATAAGGTTTCAGGGGCAAAACTCGCTTTGCTGTTTAATTCAGGTAAATTGCCGCCACTAGCTTTAGCTAAGGCATCACCATTTACACCGCCTACTTTATAACCGCGAGATGCTAATAAATAAATTAACGCTTGTTGGTTTACCTGATAATTAAAACTAACCTTAGCGCCCCACATCGTATCGTGGTTACGAATATCATTAGCACTGGTATCAGCATATTCATCGTCATAGCGCTCGATACGTAAACCCGAAACCATACTCCAAACATCATTTAATGGTGTCGTTATTTCACCATAAGCAGCCATATTTTTACGTTTTAGCTGATTTGAAAACTGTGCGGGTTGCCATAAATCCCAATCCCAAAACTCGCGAGTTAAACGAAAGTTTTTATTAGTAGCATAAATGCCAAATACCCAATCGCTATTACCTAATTTACCTGCTGGCGTTGACACTAATCGATAGTCAACACTTACTTGCTCACGATCACGTAAATAACGATCTGTAGTGGCGTATTCGTCAGGATGTATCCCTTCATAGCTCCAGTCTTCATCAAAACCGTAATCACTATCTGAGGTTAACCAACTAACTTGACCAAAAGCGGTAAAGTATTTAACACCAGTATATTCAGCTTGTAATGCTAAAGCTTTACTACGAATAATATCTTGGCCCGGATTATCAGATAACGTAGTGCGGTTTTGATCTAGCGAGAAAGCGTCGAAGCCATTGTCTTGATCAACAAAATGACTGACTAATTGCAGCATTAAGTGATCAGTTGCTTGCATGCGCAATTTAAAACGACCAGTAAATTCGTCAATATTATTAGTATCTTCACGGTTTAAATAGGCATTTTTCATAAAACCGTCAGAAGACTGCTGTTCTAATGAAATACTGTAACCAAGCTGATTATTAATGGCGTTACTGTAAAGTCCTGCAACTTGGTAGCTATTATAATCAGCTATAGTGGCGCTAAATTTACCTTCGGCTATGTCTGTCGGGCCCTTAGTCGTTAAGTTCAACATACCCGCTAAGGCATTAGCACCAAATCGCGTTGCTTCAGGGCCACGAAATAATTCTAATTGTGCTAAATCATGAATACCGGTAATACCCATACCTGAATAATCGATACCATCTATTAAAATGCCTACAGAGGGATTAATGGTATCAACATATTCACTTCGCTCGCCCACGCCACGTACTTGTAAGTAGCGTCCGCGCGATGCGCCAGCGGTAAAGTTAATATTGGCAAATTGATGTAGTAAGTCATCTAAGTGTTGAGCAGAAGTGCGCTTAGCATCTTCATCCGAAATTACAGCTACGCTACCAGAGATTTGTTGCACTGAATGACGACGAAAGTCACCTTGCACTTCTATTCGTTCTAGCGACGCTGTGGTATCAGAATGAGTTTCATTAGCAATAGATACTGCAGGAATAGTCAGTGTTAAGGTGAGTAAACTAGGTATTAAGCGCATTTTTTGTATAGATCTCCATAAAGAGAGAGACCATACCAGCATGAGGAGTCAGCACCATCCCTCCGCCGGTATGATCCGGATCAGGTTCTTAGGGTTCGCCTCTTGGCATCTCAGCAATTGCACCCCTTGGTTGCGCGGCAAGTGTATAGACTTTTTAATCTAACTGCAATCCGTTGCAGCTAGATTAGATAAGCTTAAAATTTATGCGAAATACCTACTGCAAGATAGTCAGTATTTTCTGTTTGGTCAAAGTCAAAACTTGAATACCAAGCATAGACCTTACTATTTTTACCCAGTTTATAATCCACACCTAAGCTAGCGCCATTATCATCACCCATAACTTGATACTGAGCTTTAAAGGTCATCTTCTGCCAAGGATAAGCTGCACCCAGTAAATATCCGTTTTTATCTAATTGCGTTTCTAGCTCTTCTTGGTTCTGATACATTGTATTAATTGTCAAATCAGCTAATTTAAATTGAGCTGTAGCACGAATAATATCGTAACCTTTTACTTCGCTATCATAAGCTAAGGCCGTATAAAAATTACTTTCTTTTAATGCTTGGTCACCATAGTGAACAGCAACAGAAAACGCATCATCAGCATCCGCTGAATCTGCAACGATATAGGTTATTTGAGCACCAAAACCAGAAAAACTAGGCGTTAAATAGCTAATAGAATCATTAACGCGGTTTTCGCCCTTCCATAAATGCTTAACATCCGCTTCGTAATCATTAAATAAGTCTGTCTTGCCTTGTGATACCTTTAAAGCGGTATCATGACGGCCTAATCTTAGTTCACCGAAGTTGCCTTTTAAGCCAATATACTGATTACGAGATTTAAAATTTTTCTCGCTGCTCTCATCAGAAACATCCACTTGCCATTCCAGTTTATAAACAATGCTTAAGCCATCCTCTAAAGCATAATCACCTTTGACACCAAACCGTGACGCGTTACTTTTTAATTCTGTAAAGCGGCCTTCACCTTCGTCACTTGCTTGCAGCGACACATCTACCTTGCCATAAAACGCTAGTGGCTCTGCTTGAGCAACACCGCTGAATGTGGCAACTGAAAGCAAACTAGCAATACAACTAGCTAAGGTTTTTTTTGTGGTCATATGTAATACCTATATTGGTCGTAATAAATACGCTAAGCAGACTGCCTAGCTGTAACTAGTAAAATCTGGAAGAAACTTTATAACTATTATATGACACTTGTATGACAAAGATTGTTAAAACCTAGCCATACAGCAGAAATTTTGCCAGAAATATCAACCATCAGGTTTAGCCCTAGCTATAACATACACCTTAGGCTAATTTAGACTATAAATATCGGTTAAATAATCACGGCCATCTATGCTTAATTTATCGCCTCGCCAATTATTGCTTTTATCATTAGTAGCCGCCTTTGCCACTATGGCCTTAAAAGGTGTTGCTTGGTATTTAACTGATTCAGTAGGTTTTTTATCCGATGCAGTAGAATCATTAGTTAATGTTGCTGGCGCGGGTTTCGCTTTATTTATGGTGACATTAGCCCAGCGTCCTGCTGATAATAATCACCCATATGGCCATAGCAAAGCTGAATATTTATCTGCTGCTTTTGAAGGCGGCATGATATTGCTCGCGGCTTTAGCCATTGCGGTAACGGCCATCGAGCGGTTAATTAACCCCCAACCTATTGCAGATTTGGGTATAGGCACAGTGCTTATTGTCTTAGCCAGCTTATTAAATTTAGTGGTCGGCTTATTGCTATTGCGTGGCGGCAAGGTGCATAACTCACCGGCTTTAGAGGGCGATGGCAAGCATTTAATGACCGACGTCTGGACGACGGTAGGCGTTGTAGTAGGCGTGAGTTTAGCCATGCTAACAGGCTATACTTGGTTAGATCCTGTTGTTGCCATTGGCGTTGCCTTGCATATTTTGCATGAAGGCTGGCAAATTTTATATAAAGCCAGCAATGGCCTTATGGACCAAGCCTTATCAGATAAGCGTATTGCAGAAATAGAGCAAGTTCTTAGCCAATTTAGCTGTCATAACGTCTTTTTTATTAACTTAAGAACCCGCGCTGCCGCCACCTTACAGTTTGCCCAGGCCGATATGCAGGTGCCTAAAGAGTGGACAGTACAACGCGCTCACCAAGTAGCAGATGAAGCCGAACAAGCGTTACAAGCAATAGGAATAGAATTAGCGGTGCATATAGAGCCACACAATGCGCATGGCCCTATAGATCAGACAACGTTATAACCCTAAATACCAAGTGGCGATAGAGAAATACAATACGACACCGGCTACGTCGGCAATAGAGGTAATTAATGGGCCGCTTGCTGTTGCTGGGTCTAGTTTAAATTTACTGAGTAAAAAAGGTAATGATAAACCAATTAAACTACCTGCTAATACAACCAGCATCATGGTTATTGAAACTACCATTGCAATATCATAACCGCCTCGCCACCAGCCTAAACCCACTACAGCCGCTGCCATAGTAAAACCAAGTAAGCCAGCAACTAGACACTCTTTGCCCAGTAAAGCGCCCCAGTCACGCAGTTTAATCTCACCGGTAGCCAATGCCCTTACCATCAAGGTCCCCGACTGCGCCCCAGCATTACCACTACTGCCGATTAACAGCGGTAAAAAGAATAATAAAGCGATATGTTCAGATATCGTGCTTTCATAAAAGGCAATACCTGCCCCAGAGAAAATATTGCCAAAGACTAAAATAACCAGCCAAAATACCCGCTTACGATACAGCAGCAGAATACCCGCATCTTTAACACTGATTTCTAACTTACCAATGGTCGCGGTTTTATGGAAGTCTTCTGTCGCCTCTTCTGCTACTACGTCCATAGCATCATCGTAGGTAACAATCCCGACCATTTGGTTATTTTTATTAATAATAGGTAGCGCGAGTAAGTCATATTTAGAGATTAATGCCGCCACTTCTTCTTGCAAGGTATCTACACTGGCAAAAATGGGCACATGGTTCATTAGTTCATCAATACGCATAGTCACAGGCGCTAAAATTAAATCTCGTAATGACACCACACCAATAAGGTGCCGATCGTGATCGACTACATAGGCCGAGTAAATTGTTTCTTTATCTGGCGCTTCTCTGCGCAACACGTCCATCGCTTGGGCTACGGTAATTTCGGCTGCTAGCATAGCGTAATCAGATGTCATTATGGCACCAGCGGTACCTTCTTCGTGTGAAGATAAGTGCAATAAATCTTCACGCTCTGCTAAGGCTAAAGCGGGTAATAAGGTTTCACGTTGTTCTTCACTTAACCGATTAAATAAATCTGCTCGCTCATCAGACGACATTTGCCGAATAATAGGTGACAGTCGGCGGCGGCTAATTCTAATCGACAATTCTACTTGTACTTCTGCCGGTAAATAGCCAAACACTTTAGCTTGCTCGGCGCGTGGCAGTACGCTTAATAGCGTCCATAAATCATTTATTGGAAATTCAACAATAGCGCTGGCATAGTCGGCGGGATGAATGTCTTCTAGCTGTTCACGCGTTAAGTGTACAGTATCTGTTTCTAATGCAGCACGAAGGGTGTTAATTAACACAGGTAGTTCCATAGCAACCTCTTACAGGACAGGCTGAATAAGGCTATGGATGCGATGAGGCAGGCTTACTCAGCAGAATTCATATTAATGGCAAAGTCGATTATCAGGCTTCGCCTGCTACCCGGTACGTCCATAAAATTTTAATGCTCCGATGGTTTAATCAGGAAGAGTTAACATTCCAATAATTGTGGCTATTTTATAAAGTATAGTCTTGAATAACAACTGAATATACGCACTTAACCATGCTAAGTTAACTGGCTTCTTGCTAAGATAGCCATAATACGTATTTTTTGGAGCAACTAAGACCGTGACATCAACCTCTAGCTCACTTTGGTGGCAACCAACAACCTTTGCCAATAATGAATGCAAAGGCTTTCGTATAGGTAATTTACAGATGTTTATTCAACGCCAAGCCAAACAGTGGCTTATTGCTACTGAAACTTTAGCCGGCATTGACGACGAAAAATTAGCCGTACAACAGCATCATGTTGAAATGATCCCAGGCCATTTGCAGCCTCAGCGCTTTATGTTTGCCAAAAGCCCTGATATCTGTCGCTTAGTACCGCAGCTATTAGACCGGCCGGTTGTGGTAAAAACCCTACAGCCAGTTCGTATTCCTGCCGGTGAACAGGCCACCTTTTATATTAGTTCACCTGTGTGCATTCGTGTCAGCTTAGCGCCTAGCGTTAATTTAAAAACGGAGCTTACCCTTACCGATATTGCTGTGCAGCGTTTATCTGACACCTGGTTTGGCCCTTCAACTCAAGTAGGCGAATTATGTTACGCTGATAAAACCCATGCTCGACACAGTAAAGCCGACTTAAAGCTGCGGCCTTATCGAGCTATTACACCGGTGCATATTCATAATCAGTCAGAGCAAATGTTGGCTATTGATAAAATTAGTATTCCGGTACCTTTTTTAACTTTATTCGGTGATCTAGATGGCAGCTTATGGACCGACAGTTTAACTATTCAGCATAAGAGCCTACAAAGCTTAGCCAGTTTTAAAATTGGCAAATTAGCAACCAGTAAGCCGCAATCAGCTACTTTACTTAGTCCGCCGCGAAATGCAGCTGAAAAACATAGCTTAATTCGCGCCTTTACCAATATGCTTTCTGATTAACGAGGCAACAATGTCTGATTCAATTTTAACTTGGCTACAACACGAACAATTTCGTAATGTTGTTTTAGCTATTCTCTCTATTTTACTCGGTTTTTTAATTGCCACTTTAGGTGCTAGAGCCGTTGAGAAATTGTTTAAAGGTAACTTTTCTCAGCATCATATCGTGCTATTTAAACGCTTAATCTATTGGTTAGTATTAGCCTTATTTATTGCCTCTGCATTAAACCAGATGGGCTTTTCGCTAAGTGTTATCTTAGGTGCGGCAGGGGTTTTATCTGTTGCCTTAGGTTTTGCTTCTCAAACCTCAGCTTCAAATATTATTAGCGGCTTATTTCTAATTGGCGAAAAACCTTTTCAATTAGGTGACACTATTAAAGTAGGCGGCACAACCGGTGAAGTGTTATCTATCGACTTGTTATCGGTGAAGTTACGTACCTTTGATAACCTTTTTGTTCGTATCCCTAATGAAAGCCTTATTAAAAGCGAAGTGACTAACCTAACTCGGTTTCCTATTCGCCGCTTTGATCTTAAGTTAGGCGTCGCCTACAAAGAGAATATAAGCCAAGTTAAGGCCTTATTATTAAAGATTGCCGATAACAACCCGTTAAGCTTAGATGAACCAGCGCCTATTTTTATGTTTTTAGGTTTTGGTGAATCATCATTGGATATTCAATTTTCAGTTTGGGCCAAACGTGAGAACTTTCGTGAGTTACGCAACACCTTGCAAGAAGATATAAAAGTGGCCTTTGATGCCGCTGATATAGAAATTCCTTTCCCGCAACGCAGTGTTATTTTAACTCAGGCTAACGAAAAACAATAATCACTGTACATGGGCTTGGGCCATGATATAAATAGAATTATGGCCAAAGCCACAAGGTAGTGATAAATAAGAGGGTTAATGTTAGCTTCATAAAGCGGCATTATATTAGTTAGGAAGTCTTATAGGGAGTTATTATGCGGGTTGCACTTTGCCTGATATTGGGATCTGTTGTTAGCAGCTTTGCATTGGCTGACTGCCAACCGGTGGCAGAAAATCGCTTTTTAGTCGACTCCTCTACTATCCGCATTAAAGACATTAGTTACCATCCTAATAACGTTTTTGACTTAAATAATAAAAATACCTTTTGGCTGCATGAGTTTGCTAACTATACCCATACTATTACTCGCGAATCAGTGCTTGCAGACGATGTTTTATTTGCAATAGGTGGCCCATTAAACGAAAAAGAGCTCGCTGAAACTGAACGTTTGCTACGTAGTCGTAGCTACTTACGAGAGGCTAAAGTTCGAATTAGTCATTATTGCGCTAACGACAATAGCGTTATTGTTGCGGTTGAAACTTGGGATAACTGGTCTTTATTACCCACAGTCGATTTTTCTAGTGAAGGTGGCCGCAGTAAAAGCGCTTTAGGCTTTGAAGAAGACAACTTACTGGGCAGTGGTAACAAACTAAGTATTGAATACAAACATGAAACAGAACGCACCGGTTATGGTTTTGCTTTTAACTCACCTAATATGTTTGGCAGCTTCTGGAATGGCTCATTACGCTATTTCGATAACTCTGATGGTGCAAACTATCAACTGCAATTAGACCGACCATTTTATCGCCTCTCTTCACCTTGGTCTTTGCTTTTCAACTTACAGCGCGACTCAGAAGAAGTTAGCGAATACGAAGCCGGCGAAGAAGTGAACCGTTTTCAGCGCCAAAACAATCTATTTGATGTCAAATTTGGCTATAAGTTACCAATAGCAGGCAATAACATCCATCGCTTGAAATTAGCACTAGAGTTAAATGATTTTAATTTTGACTTCGCCGAGCAAGGCACCTACTTACCTTTACCTGCAGATAGAAACTTATCCGGTTTTTGGCTGGAGTATGAATATATTGTTGCCGATTACCGTAAATTATATAACATCAATTCTTTTAATCGCACCGAAGACTTTAACTTTGGCTGGCAACTTAATGTTTTGCTAGGTCAATATAATAAAGGCTTAGGTGCTGATAACAACGCCTTGTTCTGGAAAATTTCAGGCCAGAAAAACTGGCAACTCGCGAGCGATGTTTGGTTGCTATCTGAAACTTCATGGCTCCAGCGTCAGTTTGAGCAGCAGCAATTTCTTTTTACTAGTCATTGGCAATTAGTGAAACACCTAACCGATTACAGCAGCTTAGTAACCAAACTGCATATTGATAAAGGCAATAACTTATTCCGAGATGAGCCACTGTATATTGGCGGTGAAGAAAATATGCGTGCCTACCCTGAATATTTTCGCAGCGGCAAAGCTCGTATCATCAATACGGTTGAATACCGCCGTTATACTGATTGGTCTTTATGGCAGTTACTGGATGTCGCCTTTGTTAGCTATTTAGATGTAGGTAAAGTCTGGGCAGACAAGCAGCCTCAAGTGACTAACACTAGCAGCTCAACGTTAGTCGGGGTTGGTGGCGGTTTACGTTTGTTATCTAGTCACTCTAGCCGTGGCGCTATGATCCATATCGATATTACCAAAGCGCTCACTGATAACGAAAACCTAAATGGTGTTGAATTTAGGCTAATGGCAAGCCGTAGTTTTTAGCTACACACTCCCCAACCACCACTTATTGCTGATTATTGCTGGCAGTTAGGGCAAAACACCGTGCGACGCTGACCAATTTTAATATCGCTTAAAACCGACTGACAATTAAAACAATGTTGACCACCCCGACCATACACCAGCAATTTCTGCGCAAAATAACCTGGTTTGCCATCGACGGCACTAAAGTCTTTCAATGTTGTGCCGCCTTGCTTAATTGCCGCGGCTAGAATTAATTTAATCTGCTTAACTAAACGTTCAATCTGCGCGACTGTTACTTGATTTGCCGCTTTAGTTGGCAAAATACCCGCAGTAAATAATGCTTCATTAGCATAAATATTACCTACCCCCACTACCACTTGGTTATCCATTAGCACTTGCTTAACCGCACTACGTCTTTTAGCCAAGGCTTGACTTAAATAAACCGCATTAAAGTTATCGCTTAAAGGCTCAGGGCCAAGCGATGCTAGCAAAGGGTGCACTTGGCCGCGATCTTGCCATAGCACTGCGCCAAATCGACGGGTGTCGTTTAAGCGTAAAATTTTATCGCCCGATAAAACAAAGTCGATATGATCATGCTTTATAGCCGGAGTACTAGCAGGTAAAACCTTTAAATGACCCGACATTCCTAAGTGGACAATAATGTCGCCTTTAGCTAATTCAATTAATAAATACTTAGCCCTACGTGTAACAGACAATATCGGTTGCTGCTTTTGCTCAACAACTTGATCAGGGATCCACCAGCGCAGCTGTCGTTGTCTGGCCACAACCTTAATTAAGGTTTGTCCTTGTAAATAAGGGCTAATTCCCTGACGGGATACTTCAACTTCTGGCAACTCTGGCATAAAACAGCTCTCATAAATAGCTAGGGTAATAAAAATAACTGGCTAGCTTGCTCGGCGCTTAATGCAAACAGTTGTGTTGCACCGGCTTGTTGCAATAAATAGCCTTGCTCTGTTGGATATAAAAGCCAAATCATAGGTTCAAATTGGCCAACAAGCTGCACACTAGCTTGGGCGATTGGCACCTTTGTTTGTAATGACTGACTGTCTGCAGCGACTAATAACGTGTGCTGCCAAGCGAGAGCTAACTTAGTCGCATCAATAGCTGTGTTATTACTGGTTACCGCTGGCTGAATACGCCACTGGCTGCCCGCTTGAGTTAAACGGTGCTGGCCAAAACTTACCATTAATAACTGGCTTTGTTCGGGCACTAACCTAGAGTGCTCAGGCTCAGACTGTAATAAACGCTGGGGAATGCCATATAAAAAGAACATTAAAATAAGTACTACAAAAATAAGTACGTTATTCCAATTACGGCGAGAGAGTTTGATCATATTGCTACCTGTCTGCAAATCCACATGGTTAGTTGCAGCGGCATAGTAACTTAGGCGGGTGTTAAAAAGCAAAAACCCGACTTACGTCGGGTTTTATTTTCGATTACTTGATTTTCGCTTCTTTGAAAATCACGTGCTTACGCACTTTAGGATCGAATTTTTTGATTTCCATCTTTTCTGGCATAGTACGTTTGTTCTTCGTAGTTGTATAGAAGAAACCAGTACCAGCAGAAGAAACTAAACGGATTTTATCGCGCATTATTTAATTCCTTACACCTTATGACCGTTAGCACGCACGTCAACTAAGACTGCATCGATACCTTTCTTATCGATGATGCGCATACCACGGGTAGAAGTACGTAATGTAACAAAACGGTTTTCGCTTTCAACCCAAAAACGGTGAGTTTGTAGGTTAGGCAGGAAACGGCGCTTAGTAGCGTTTTTGGCGTGAGAGCGGTTGTTACCAACCATAGGTCCCTTACCAGT
The DNA here is from genome assembly GCF_050936095.1 of Rheinheimera sp. WS51. Lineage (NCBI taxonomy): Bacteria > Pseudomonadati > Pseudomonadota > Gammaproteobacteria > Chromatiales > Chromatiaceae > Rheinheimera > Rheinheimera sp. WS51. The sequence continues at coordinate 233,991 of NZ_JBOTRC010000001.1, read as the reverse complement.
TACTTGGCACACTTTAGACATGTCAATTGTTCTCCAAAATTACATCAGCTCGAGCTGTCGTCACCCTTCTGGCCAAGAAGGTTACCTCAAAACAAAGAGGGCGCAATTTATACACGAATTAAGCTCGCTATTCAAGCTAATTCTTCACTCTAGCACTAGGTTTTACGCATAAGCACCAGCCAAGTATTATAACCAGCCTCGTTCAGCGAAGGAGATGACATCAGTGTCGCCAACCACAAAATGATCTAATACCTTGATATCTACCAGCATTAATGCCTGAACTAGTCGTTCGGTAATGCTTCGATCCGCTCGACTAGGCTCAGCAACACCCGATGGATGGTTATGCGCCAGAATAACAGCGGCCGCATTATGCGCTAATGCATGCTGAACTACAATACGCGGATACACCGGAGAGGCGTCTATTGTGCCACTAAATAGCGATTCGGTCTTAATTAGACGGTGTTGACTGTCTAAATATAACAATAAAAACTCTTCTCGTAGCTTATTACTAATAGTGTGCTGCAAATACCGCTTTACTGTAGCAGGATCAGTAAAAACCGTATCTCTTTGAATTTCTTGCTCTAAATATCGCTTACTAAGTTCTAGTACGGCTTGTAGCTGAACATACTTAGCTGCACCTAAGCCTTTACCTGTACAGAATTGTTGTTGGTTAGCCGATAATAAATTTTTTAAGCTACCAAATTGTGTTAATAACTGCCGCGCTAAGGTTACTGCATCAATACCGGCTATGCCGGTGCGTAAAAAAATGGCCAATAGCTCGGCATCTGAAAGTGCAGCAGCACCTTGTTGTAACAATTTTTCCCGAGGCCGCTCTGTTGCTGGCCAATGACGAATACTCATCTGAATCCTCCCTGAATTGATGCCGAAATCTGCTTTTCATGCTATCTTAGCCCCAGTTTTTTTGGTCTTGGTAAGCCTAATATGCAACAGACTTTGGCAAACAAACGTATTTTACTCGCCGTCAGTGGCGGTATCGCCGCTTATAAGAGTGCTGATTTAACTCGGCGTTTAGCCGAGCGAGGCGCAGAGGTGCGAGTTATTCTTACCGACTCTGCTCAACAATTTATTACGCCTCTAACCATGCAGGCGGTGTCGGGTAATCCGGTTAGCACAAGCTTATTAGACCCTAGCGCTGAAGCCGCTATGGGCCATATAGAGCTAGCAAAATGGGCCGATATCTTTATTATTGCCCCAGCTACAGCAAATGTTATTGCTAAACTGGCCCAAGGCATGGCCGATGACTTGCTAACAACCTGCGTATTGGCCACTACCGCAAACGTATTTGTTGCCCCAGCAATGAATCAGCAGATGTATAAAAACATAGCTACTAGAAAAAATATAGCAACATTAAAAGAACATAATTTTCACATCATTGGTCCAGCCTCAGGTGAGCAAGCCTGTGGTGATGTTGGTTTAGGCCGTATGGAAGAGCCACTAAACATTGTTGCCGCCATTGAGCAATTTATGGCTGCAAAGCCGGCTTACCAGCAACACTGGCAAGGTATCTCACTAACCATTACCGCGGGCCCAACCCGCGAAGCGATCGATCCGGTGCGTTATATTTCTAACCATAGCTCGGGTAAAATGGGCTTTGCCTTAGCTGCAATAGCAGCACAGCAAGGCGCTACTGTCACACTAATTGCCGGTCCAGTATCTTTAGCCACGCCAGCTGGAGTTAAACGCATTGACGTTATAAGTGCCGAGCAAATGCACCAAGCAGCAATAGCTGCCGCCCAAAACAGCCAAGTGTTTATAGGCTGTGCTGCAGTAGCGGATTATCGAATGGCTAAAGTGGCAGAGCAAAAGTTGAAGAAAACTGGCAACGACGACTTAAACCTACAACTAGTTAAAAACCCAGACATTATTGCCAGTGTAGCAAGCTTAAGCCAACAGCGGCCCTTTACTGTTGGCTTTGCTGCAGAAACCCACAACTTGCTAGATTATGCCAGAGGTAAATTAGCCTCTAAAAAGCTCGATATGATTTGCGCTAATGATGTGTCAGATCCTGAGCAAGGTTTTAATAGCGACCAAAATGCCGTCACCCTTATTTGGCCTCAAGGCGAGCAAGCCCTGCCCGCGCAAAGTAAAACGGCATTAGCCCAGCAAATTTTGCATCATGTGTTACAGCAGTTTACGTTGCAAACTAAAGCTTAAACGTAGTACTGATACTTAACCAACAACTTATATAGAAAACAACATAGAGTTAAGCCTTAAATGAAAAAAGCCATTGATTTAAAAATTCTTGATCCAAGAATTGGAAATGAGTTTCCTTTACCTGCTTACGCCACCCCTGGCTCAGCCGGTTTAGACTTACGCGCTTGCATTGACACTCGCTTAGAATTAGCGCCAGGTGAAACCAAGTTAATACCAACTGGTTTATCTATTTACATTGGCGATGCTAATTTATGTGCCACTATTTTACCTCGCTCTGGCCTTGGCCATAAACACGGCATAGTGCTAGGTAACTTAGTCGGTTTAATTGATTCAGACTATCAAGGCCCCTTAATGGTGTCGATGTGGAACCGTGGCCAAAACAGTTTCAGCATTGAGCCAGGTGATCGCATTGCCCAGCTGGTGTTTATGCCGGTAGTGCAAGCTGAATTTAATCTGGTAGACAGCTTTGAGCAAACCCAGCGCGGCGAAGGTGGTTTTGGCCATTCAGGCAAAGCTTAGTAAATATATAGAATCTAACAAGCATCGGAAGCAGATGTACTTATTTCGCAGCGGCATGGATGCCGCGTAGCCGGAAAGGACACAGGGATGTGCTCCTTGCAGGCGGTGAAATAAGCATTTTCTGCTGTAGATGCCTGCACAGAACCCTATTTTAGATTTTAACAGGATAATCAATGCCAGCACCACGTCGTAGTAATCGTAAAGAAGACATTTTGCAGGCCTTAGCCGCTATGTTACAAAGCAATAATGGCCAAAGGATCACCACCGCGGCTCTCGCGGCTAAAGTAGGTGTATCCGAAGCCGCTTTATATCGTCACTTTCCCAGTAAAGCGCGAATGTTTGAAGGCTTAATTGAATTTATTGAAGATACCTTATTATCGCGGATCAATGGCATCTTAGATGAACACAAAGACACCGCGACTCGCACCGAGTTACTGCTACAGCTTATTTTAGTCTTTGCCGAACGTAACCCAGGCATTTGCCGCATTCTTACTGGCGATGCACTACAAGGTGAACAGGAACGCTTACAAGAGCGCGTAGCGACTTTATTTGAAAAGCTAGAAACTCAATTAAAGCAGTGCTTACGCGAACGTAAACTGCGTGAAGGCAAAAGCTTTACTATTGATGAAGGCGAATTAGCTAACCTGCTATTAGCCACAGTAGAAGGCAAATTAAACCAATTTGTTCGCTCAGGCTTTAAACGCCTACCTACTCAACACTGGCCAGCACAGTGGCAGTTGATGCAACAGAGCCTGTTTGAGCAAGCTTGAGTGGTGAGTGTTGAGTGGTGAGTGTTGAGTGTTGAGTGTTGAGTGTTGAGTGTTGAGTGTTGAGTGTTGAGTGTTGAGTGTTGAGTGTTGAGTGTTGAGTGTAAATAATAATAGTGACTAGTTGCCTTCGGCAACAGTGACCGCGCTGTAAGCGCTAGTGACCGTTCGCTGTGCGAACTAGTTACCGCTGTAAAAACAAGAGTGACTAGTTGCCTTCGGCAACAGTGACCGCGCTGTAAGCGCTAGTGACCGTTCGCTGTGCGAACTTGTTACCGTGTAAAAACAAGAGTGACTAGTTGCCTTTGGCAACAGTGACCGTTCGCGTGCGAACTTGTTACTGCTTGCAAAGCAAGCTAGTCACTACTTAGATACCAATCTAAGCTTCAACACCATATTCGGCGCGGTAGGCTTTAACTGCGTCTAAATGCTCAGCCATTTCTGGCTTATCAGCTAAGTAGTTAATTAAATCTGGTAAGCTAATAATTGAAATAACTTTAGTGGCAAAGTCACGTTCCACTTCTTGAATAGCCGACAACTCACCCTTACCGCGTTCTTGTCTATCTAACGCAATTAATACGCCAGTTAAACTTGCGCCTTGGGCTTGAATAAGCTGCATAGACTCACGAATAGCTGTACCTGCAGTAATCACATCATCCACCAACATAATGCGCCCAGCTAAAGGAGAGCCAACTAAATTGCCCCCTTCACCATGGGCTTTAGCTTCTTTGCGATTAAAGCAATAAGGCACATCACGATTATAGTGATCCGCCAGCGCTACAGCTGTTGTCGTGGCTATAGGAATACCTTTATAAGCAGGGCCAAATAGCACATCGAACTCTAAACCTGCATCATCTAATGCAGCGGCATAAAAGCGACCTAATTTAGCTAAATCACTACCTGTATTAAATAAACCTGCATTAAAAAAGTACGGGCTAGTGCGGCCCGACTTTAAGGTAAAGCTGCCAAATTTTAACACCTGACGCGCTAAGGCAAATTCAATAAAGTCACGTTGAAACTGTTTCATGCAATAAATACCTATTTAAATTAGCGTTCAACAAAATGGCTTTATGCTAAAGCACGTTTTTGCTCATCACAAATTTCGCGAATAGCATGCTTGCCTAAGTCGAACATTTGTTGCATTTCTTCAAAGCTAAATGGCGCCTCTTCAGCCGTACCTTGAATTTCAATTACCTTACCGGTTTCGGTCATAACAATATTCATATCAGTATCAGCATTAGAATCTTCTGCATAATCTAAATCTGCAACGGCCGTACCTTTATAAATACCAACAGAAACCGCTGCTACCATAAAGTTTAATGGATTAGTTTTAATGGTGCCTTTAGCGCGCATAAAATTAAGCGCATCCACTAAAGCAACACAAGCGCCGGTAATAGAAGCAGTACGAGTACCGCCATCGGCTTGAATTACATCACAGTCAATAGTGATAGTGTTTTCACCTAATAACTTTAAATTCACCGCTGCCCGTAAAGCTCGGCCTATTAAGCGCTGAATTTCCATAGTACGCCCACCTTGTTTACCGCGTGCTGCTTCACGGTCATTACGGGTATGAGTCGCACGTGGTAACATGCCATATTCAGCTGTAACCCAACCTTTACCTTGGCCTTTCATAAAGCGTGGTACACCTTCAACAACACTAGCGGTACAAATCACTTTAGTATTACCAAATTCAACTAATACTGAGCCCTCAGCATGAGCCGTAAACTGGCGAGTAAAAGTAAGGGGACGGATCTGACTGGCGGTTCTGCCACTTGGACGCATAGCTGCACTCCTATAATTAATTTAGCGCTTATTATAAAGGCTAACCGCGGCGAGGGCTATCAATTCGCCAAAATCGATTAAGCTAAGGTATACTCAGGCATTATTTGTAGCCAGAGTACTAAATTATGATCCATAGCATGACCGCTTTCGCCCGCCACGAAACCAACGCTAACTGGGGCAGCGCCCAATGGGAAATTCGCTCAGTTAACCAGCGTTATTTAGAAACCTATTTTCGCCTACCAGAGCAATTTCGAGGCTTAGAAAACCTATTACGTGACAAACTACGGGCTAAATTGAATCGCGGTAAAGTAGAAGTAAACCTTCGCTTTCATGCAAACCAAGCCGCCGGCGAGCTTAACATTAATCATAGCTTTGCCGAGCAACTGCTACAGCAAGCGCAATTATTACTAGCCAAAGCACCACAAGCCCAGCTTAATATCGCCGACATTATGCGCTGGCCAGGCGTAATGGAAACACCGAATGACGACATCGATGCCATTCAAAAAGAACTACTCGCTGGTTTTGATGCCGCCTTGCAAGACTTCTTAGCCGGCCGTGGCCGCGAAGGCGACGCCATAGAACAAATGATTACGCAACGCTTAACCGGCATTACAGAACAAGTATCTTTTGTTCGCAGCCACCTACCGCAAGCCATGCAATGGCAACGTGATCGCATTGTAAACCGCTTAACCGAAATTAAAGCCGAACTCGACCAAAGCCGCCTAGAGCAAGAAATGGCCTTTATTGCCTCTAAATCAGACGTAGCAGAAGAGCTAGACCGCCTAGACGCCCACATTAAAGAAACCCAACACATCCTAAAAAAAGGCGGCGCCTGTGGCCGACGCCTAGACTTTATGATGCAAGAATTCAACCGCGAAGCCAATACGCTATCATCCAAAGCCATCAGCACAGAAATCACCAATGCAGCAGTAGAGCTTAAAGTGCTAATAGAGCAAATGCGAGAGCAGATCCAAAACGTGGAATAACGTTACACTGCCACTGATTAAAATAGCAGGTTCAATCAGGTACCTGCTATTGGCCCCCCATTTCAACCAACTGGGCCAAATGCTGGCTGGTAGTCGACAGACTTACCGTGTTGAAGAGAATATATTAGCTAATCTACTCATTCAGTGAGGTGAATAGCATGGCTAATCACCTCAGTAAATGCAATTAGGTTTGGGTTGTTAACTAACACAATCAGGCAAATTCAACTGAATTTCATTCTTCGCCAAAGCATTATTGACATTGAGTAAATTGACATTTAAATGTCGTATTTTTGCACTTGATAAATGTCGTATTTTTGCATATGCTATAAGCATTATTTGCAGGAGGTATCAGATGACGATACAAGACAGACTACAAACCAGAGTGAAGCGCTCTAAGCGTTCTGTTTTCCTGCGTTCTGATTTTGCTGATATCGCTGATTATGATCAGGTAGGCCGAGGCCTCAGAAACATGATACAAAAAGGTTTACTGCTAAAAATTGGTTACGGGCTCTATGTGCGCGCTAGAGTTAATCGTATCACTGGCCAGTTAATGCCTGATAATCCTGCGGGCAACGATGGTGTGATTATTGAAGCCATGGACAGGTTAGGCGTTGATTATAAGCTTGATGACTTGTCCCTTAAAAACCTGTCGGGCGAAAGCACTCAAATTCCAGCAAACGTTAAAATTACTCCTAAGAGTTCACGCTTTACCCGTAAAATCGTAATAGGGAAACAGCGTGTCAATGAAGTTCGATAGCACACTCTTTGTCGATATTGCTGATGCTTTAGGCCTTGGTAACCCGGCTATTGTGGAAAAAGACTATTACGTTGTACAGTTGCTGCAGCATATATCCGCACTTGAACTTGAATATCATCAAATCGTATTTTCTGGCGGAACAGCTTTGGCAAAGTCGGCTATTAAAACGTATCGCATGTCAGAAGACGTTGACTTAAAACTAGTCCCAAAGCCGGCCTTCTCTATGCTTGCCTCAAGAAGTGCAAAGAGAAACGCACGTAAGGAAGCAAAGCAGCTAGTTGAGTCAGTAATTGCAAAGAGTATAATTTTTTCAATTGAAAAAGCAGCTACTGTACTAGACGAATATAGATACTTTAGCTTCGACATCCGCTATCCACAAGAGTACCAACAAGCACCCTGCTTACGCCCATTTATCAAGCTGGAATTCATCGAATCTGCTTTATTAAGCGCAGCAGAGTCACGGAGTGTACAGTCTATTTTTGCGCAAATGCTAAAAAGTGATGTTGAGATTAAAAAATTGCCCTGCGCTGCAATTATTGAAACTCAAGCAGAAAAACTGCTGTCAATGATGCGTAGAACGGCTAGTGTGGCACGCAACAGCGAACGTGATGATGACGAAACTTTGATACGACATGTCTACGATACTTACCATATTCAGCTTGCCCAGCCTTCTAATATCGCACAACTTGGCTCACTAGTAGCCAGAGCTATCAAAACTGATGTTCAGCGATATGGTAATCAACATTCACAGATGGTCCAGTCACCATTTAACGAACTGCGCTTTGGGTTACAACTTTTATTAGATGATCCAATATTCTCTGAGCGTTATAACAGTTATGTTAGCCCCATGGTATATGCTGCCAATCCCGTTATATGGCAAGACGCGTTGGCGGTTTTTGTAAAGTTATCGAATGACGTATTAGATTATGCAGAGCAACAATTTGATGACCCGCTTTCGAATATAAGCAGTTAATGAGCATTTAAAGCGAACAAAAAGTGATAGGTAAAATCAGAAATAAGATAAGTGAAACAATCCAAAACGTGGAATAACACCTAATATGGGGTCGTAGCACATTAATTTTATGTTAACGATCCCATCTCGTCTTATATCAGCCTATTGCCAATTTAGCTGCTTGTTGCCACATAAAATTCGGGATAGGCGTTTTAAGTTGCCAAGTTATACTCATCGGCTGACTGCCATGGTGTGATATGTATTCCACCTCACCAAAATTAACAAACCCCATAGTATTGCCATATTCATCTTTAGCTTGTTCGCGAACGAATAAAAATACTCTTTTACCTGTTTGTTTGTGCTGAATATAACTTAAACCTTTGCCTCGATCTGGCCTTGCACTATTCTGTGATTGCCAATGAAATAACCGCTCATTTATGGCGTAATCATGATACATAGTTGTTGGTGAAAACTGCTTTTCATTCTTATTTAATGTAACAAAAAGTAGTTCTATATTTTGTTCTTCAATCACCAAAACTCCTTCACGAGCTGGCTTTTGATAAACAAAAGTTGTTGCAGCAAAACCGGCTAGTATTTGCCCTCTGGTATAACGCGCATGAACCTTTAATGGATTAAGTGCTAAGTTTTCTAACCTAAGCTGCTCGTGATGAATTCGATTAACTAATAAGCTAAGCACTTCATTTAACTGGGTCTTAAGCCACAACAAAAGCTGATTAGCCAACTCAATTTGTGTTTGTTCCATCACATGCTGCACTTCTTGCACTGCCGTTTGCATCACCAGCCAGTTTTGCGCGTTATAGGCAAAACCAGCCGGTAATGTTGGCACGTTGTTATTTATCTCGCAGGCAGGTAACGGGATTGGTGCTGCGGCCAAAGCCTGTTTTGGCCTTTACCTCGGGCAAGCGCAAAATCCGCTGCTGACGCGCAGGGTGCACTGAGTTTGTGGGTGATTGTGTAGTTGGGTTCATCGTTTGCTTCCTCACTGTTCTGTTAAGTTCTCTTAGGCGTTTGTCCCCACTAGTATTAAAGAGTTAAACGGACGCAGTAGGTAGATAAATGCCCAGATCGTGCAGCTTTCTGAGGGTACAGGTAGCTACTTGCCCCAGTTTGTAGATAGTGCCCAAAACAATAAATGCTCTGTGGGCAGGGTTAGTGTGTGCCTAAGTGGCGTGAACTAAGGCTTTGCCCAAGCTGCCCCAGGTGCCCAACGGATGAGCGAAGTGTTAAAACACATGGAGTATGAGGCAAAGCATAAAGTGAAACTAAAACTTCTTTATCTGATTAAAAATGAAAATATAGTTTCACTGACTCATTAAACGTTAAACGCTGATTGTTTCATGGCTTGCTCCGCTCGGCTGATTCCTAGCCGCTTAGCAACGGTTTGCCATTGCTTAACCGCAATTAATACTTCATCGTAAATTTGCGTGGCTTGGGTTTGCGAAAGTCGGAAGAAGTCTTTTACGTCAAAGGCTAATTGGTAGTCTAAAGTGTTGTCTGCATCGGTTATATTCAGATGCAGGCCATGCTTACCCACTATCGGGTTTAAATCATAAGCCGGTGATAACTTCCAGCCATTTTTTGTTAATAAAAATCCATGGTTACGCAGATGATCATCCGTGTTAGACACCGCAATATTAAACACGATACGTCGCCATAACTGAGCTAAATCGGCTGTGGTTTGTGCACCACAATTGGAAATAAATTCAGCAATCTCTAAGTAGCTAGCACCTTGAGATTGTTCACCATCATAGTATTGAAGCTGTGTCATGGCCGATGAAAAATGCAGCCGCTTTTCACCGTCGCGGTCAAACCGTTTGGTTAAAAAGGTATGGTGCTGTGACGAAAACTGCCTGATCTCACTTGGAAACATGTCAACACCTGCTGCCAACGCCAATTCATAACAGGCCATCTCCCACGCCCCCACGTCATGGGTATCGTTTAAATTGGGAAACTTAGCAATCCACAAGTGGCCTTGTTCATCTGTGACACAAGCCTTGGGCCTTGCACCACCTAATGATGAACCTGGAGAAATCAACATTTTCAACCAGCGATAATACTCGTCACTGTCGATATTATCGTCTTTTTCAATCTGCATTGCTGCGTGCTCTAGTTCTCGCAAAGAAGCTATTGGCGGCGCAGCAAATTCAGAATTGGCGTCCAAAAAAGCATTCGAGCCTGCTCGCTTAAATCGAATGCCACCCATCCGGTAAGAGTCGTGCACGCCCAACAAGTAATCCAATTCGTTTAATCGACTTGTTGCTCGAATGCCTTTGCGCGCTTCAATGGCTGCACGCCGCTGCATTAAAATACGTCCCCACCTATCAGGCGATGAATCGAGAAATGCACGAAAGTTTTTATCGGCTTCATCGTTGTAGAGTTCACCGGAGTGAAGCGTTAGGATTGGATCAATTTGCAAGCGATAGGCTGAGGTTAAAAATGCTTTATCGTAGGCAAAACTAAATACGCCACCTCGGCTTGAATCACTGTAAGCTAGCAGCCCAATTAGCAAAGGCGCTTCAATTGGCTGCCAGTCGGCATAGACTTCGACGATTTCACGGCTCATTTTGAACCTTCCAGCAATTTTATGTTTTGCAGCTTGATACCCACTTCATCATGAGCGGCCATTTCTGCAAAGTTGCTTTCCATGCCAAGAACAGCCATCACTTTTAAGTAAGTGCCTATGGCAACGCCCGGATCACCGGCGAAGACTTTATTCACGGTTTTATGATCAAAACCAGTACGTTCACACAGTAGCTTTTTTGTAAAACCACGTCGTTTCATCGCCAACAGCAAGTCTTCACCAAACTGCGTCAGGATTTTGCGCTGCTTTGGAAACAATACATTGTGTAAGCCACGCTTAGCCATATCACCAACCAAAGGGACTATATTCCCACTATTTAACCGTTAATGGGAATATAGTCCAACTTGGAATCCCAAGCAACTCCAACAGCTTACATGTGGGACTATATTCCCACTTTACTCAATATAATTGGATTTATATCCCACCTTTAGGTTTAGCTTGCGCGTTGGCCAAGGCGATGATGTGGATCCCTGAATGCCAAAGGCCACCAAACTACACTTTTCGGCGCATAAAAATGTAAAACTCTGCACTTTTCTGCGCGTAAAAGTGTGCAATGCAAGTTAAGTACTCCTCTATGCGTTTTACCGAACGGGGAAATTCAGCAGTTAGAGGTTTACACACAGTGACTTCATAGGTAACAATTTGTATACCTGAACGAAGATTCCAGCTTTCAACCAATCAAAACTGAATGATATTTTTTACTCACGTCATTTGGCCGACCTATAGCTTCCTCGTTTAAGCAAATCACTCAACCGATTTAACAGTGCTTTACGGCTATTATTCGCCACTACAAAGCGCTTAAAGCATTGTTCAAACGCCGCTTCATCCGCTTTGAACTGATAGGCCTCACACAGCTGATGCAAATAGCGTAATGCCGCATCGTAACCACTGGCGCAAGTGCGATCCGCTTACTCTTGTGCTTGCTGCCAGTAGTGCTCACGCCGATTGTAAACATCCGTCAACGCTTTTTCTTTTTCTGCTTTTTCGATGGCTAATTTTTTTGCGAGTGCTGCGGCTTGCTCTTGCTGTAATTGGCCTTGGGCTTGCTCAATGAAAGGGGAAATTACCTCGGGGGTTAACCAGTATTGATAGTTCTCGTCTGTGTTGACAGGTTCTTTTCGCGTCAGCGCTAAAGCTTGGTGACGGGTTAACTGGCCTTGCTCAAACAGTGCGCGTAATAGCGTGTCTTTCTCAACTTCCGTGAGATTGTTTAGCCACGTATCAAACTGAAACTGGGCTTGTTTGGCTTGATGGCCGGGTTGCTCCTTCAGCACCATGGACAGAGCCTTAACCAATGCTAAAGGAATATCATACAGCGCTGCAAACGCCTGCTCCTCTTCACTGAGGTGCTCAAAATCGAATTGAACTAACGGCACTCGTTCAACGTCATCATTAAAATCAAACGCTTTAAGCCACATGAAGTACACAAGGCGCCAATCCCCTTGCATTAACCCGCTGCGTAACCCAGCTAAATGCTGGAAAAATTGGTCGGCATGCTCATCGTCAAAATATTCGTCATACTCCTCAAGGGAAAAAATCAGCAACTGCCACTCATCGTTTTCGTGAACATGAAGCCCATCACTTGAAAAGCCAAGTAAAGCTTCAGGGAGCGTTCCTGCTGGTAGCTTGATGTAGACATCGATTGAGCCCCAATCAGCATAGTAAAAACCGATATCAAAGTATTTTAACATCAGCTTAAAAGGGTCTGCCTTTAGGTCGCCGTAGTTGTAATACACCTCAAAGGACGTAGCGCTGATCTCGGCACGGCTTGAAATTGATCGGAGTGCTTGACGTGCTTTAGCATCTAAATACCCATCCAGACGCTCAAATTTATAGTATTGATATTCGCTCACGATGACCTTGTTATGTATTTATTGTGAATTGAAAAGTTTGTTTCAATAAAGGCAGTACCTGTACCGTCCTACCAACAGATTCCGTGTTTAAAAAACTTCTTGGATCAAGGGTCACAAATCCCCAAAACTGTAAAAATCGCTCAATAAACCGTGATTCGATGAGTATGCTTAAGTTTCTTTCCGGCGAGAAGTAATCATCTGCTGGGAAACCCTGTAGTAAATCTGGGAAAGCCACTTTCACCTCTTCAACCAGCAGATCTACACTACTGTGGCTTTGAATACGCCACAGCATAAACAGCCAAAAGGTTCGCAAGTCGGCATCAAACTCAAAACCGTCTAAATAGCCCCAGTTATATTTGCTGACGGCGGCTTCTAACATAGGTGCAAAAAATGCTTGCACACCTAGCACCTGATACTGCTTTTGCGCTGATTTTTTTACATGGTAGCGACCGCTTCGTCGATAAATAATGCCACTAATTTCGGCCAGCACGCGGGTATAGTGCAAGGCATTGAATTTGTCTTCGTTGCTGCCGGCAAACTCGCTGATGCTTATATTACGTTCGAATTGAGCAACGGCAAACTCAGGCAATAACTCACTGGCCTGTTTGACTAATTTAGTCGGTAAGTTGCCTTTAGTTGTGGCTTTGAAGGAGCCTTCTTGCGCCATGGCCTCATCAAGAATGAGCGCTAGATAACGCATCACAGGGCTGGCAGAAAGAGAGTCGGGAGTGCTGATTGTCACCCACTGTAATTGATCAAAAGGCGCATAAAGCCAATTGGCCATTTGCGTTGGCGTCATGCCACAAAAATCGGGATGAGGCTGATTATTGCGATCTTGCGCTTTGTGTTGTAAAGCAGCGTTGAGTTCATCAAGGCTCAAATTTGGGTTCATTGCCAGCATGGTTTCAACATCATCGAAAACTTGGGCATGTTGCTTGGAAACGCTGCTCATACAACAACGTTTAAATTTTTTACCACTGCCACAATGGCAGGGATCATTTCGGCCGAGCTTCATTATTACTCCTTCTTATTGTTATAGAAAAAGCGCTGCATTTTCCTGTTTGCGCTGATCCAATGTCTTAGCAATCGCAGACACTGTTGTTTTACTGATACCTTGCTGCCGTGCCAGATACGTAAATTGGCTGATGGCTTCTGCGACTTCTTCAATGACTTGCCTTGCATCATTCCAATTCGCAAAGCCAGCGCTGGTAGCAAGTTTTTGCATCACTTTAAGCGGTGGCGCTTTACCATAACCTGCGAAAGTAGTGGCGTGTTCGTTGAATGGATGTGGGCTATAGGTAACATCGTAAAAAGGGGCAGGATCCCATTGACCGTCATCCGCTTGCAAAAACGCCCAGTTTTTACTGTGGTCGTCTTGGTAAGACGACAGCAGGTTAAACATTGCGCGGCGAAATTGCAGCTGTCCGGCGGCTGGCGATTTACACAACTGGCGACTGGCTTTAATTAAATCAATGTAATCTAAACTTGGCGTTCGAAAGTCTGCATCCAGCAGCCCGCAAGCGCTGTGCATATGCAACCGACCTGCACTCCGCTTTCTGTCTAAGTTGGCCCGTTCAGTGACATAATCAAAACGCTTAAGCGCCAACCAAGCAGACGCACCGCTTGTAGGTGGTGCTTCAATGAGTTGCCATTGCGGCGGTTGACACTTAGCAAGTTTTGCCATTTGTAAATAAACCGCCTCACACAAACCTTCTTCATGGCCGAGCGCGAGATTTTTAGAGGTAAACTTCACCAACCAAGCCTCATCTCCAAGCTGAGCGAAGGTTCGACAATGCTGAGCTTCCCCAGCAGGCATATAAATTTGTGCCTTAGGCCTTGCCCCACCCGAACTACCTCCGGCGACTAATGCGGCCAACACCTGTTGCGTATGCCCATCTAACTCATCGTGATTATCATCCATATAATCTGACATCGAAGAATCGAACAGCGTTTGTGCTTCTAAGCCTAACGTCGCTAAATCAATATCCGCGTGCGTGGTGGCTGAAAACTCAGACACCGGAGAAAAAGACAATGCTCCCATGCCTTTATCACCGACAAAGGCCAGTCTATCCATCGCCGTTAATTGATTAGGCAGTATGCCCTTTTGCCGGAAAATACGATCTTGTAACAGCATGCCCCAGCCATCGGGCAAACAATCTCCAAATACGCCATGTACACCTTGGTGCGGCGCTTTAGGAGCGACTTGAACTTGCGCGTTCGCATGCAAGGTAAAAGGAGATAAATTGCCAAACTGCTGCAAATAGCTGTCTGCATATTGAAAAAAAACGCCTTGCCGATTCTGCGCCAAGATCCCTACAGCAACCTGCTCACCTGAGCTTAGCGTTCGAGTTACGGCGAGTTTTTGAATGGGTTTAAAACTCATCTTTTAGCACCTCATCAATACTCGCGGGTACAGCAGCGCGCTCTTTGCTAGGTTGTGTGAGCTGATAAAGCCTCTCTAGCGAATCAAGTGTTTGCCAAAGCAACAGCAATTGGCGAAATGAAATTTGCCCAGTTAACTCAAACTTCTTAATGGTGGCCGCAGGCACACAGCTGCGCTCAGCAAGCGCCGCTCGTGACAGCTTTGCCTGCTTTCGTAACTCGCGTAAATAAGCCGCATAGGCTTGGCTTACATCGGTATCATCAAGTAAGGTAAATTTCATCCGCACAGACCAAGTGGATACAGTTATATCCATTATAGTCAAATAAAATAGAAAGTGGATATTATTGTATCCATTATTAAATGAGGTGTTGAAAAAATTACTCGATAAAGCCCTTCAAAACTGCTATGTTTTAGCTCTAACAGCAGCATAAAAACGGCACTGTTTTTCCGTAGTTTTAGCCAAGAAGCACCACTAAGATTTAGTAAAAGCCATAGGCAAGTGGTGGGCAGTTTGGTGGGCAAACAGGCATTTTTGAACGGTTTCTTTTCGGTAAATCATTGAGTTTGTTAGGATCTAGTCCGCTGCTCAATGAGCAGATTCAAAACGTGGAGTAACACCTAATATGGGGTCGTAGCACATTAATTTTATGTTAACGATCCCATCTCGTTTTATATCAGCCAATTGCCAATTTAGCTGCTTGTTGCCACATAAAATTCGGTATAGGCGTTTTAAGTTGCCAAGTTATACTCATCGGCTGACTGCCATGGTGTGATATGTATTCCACCTCACCAAAATTAACAAACCCCATAGTATTGCCATATTCATCTTTAGCTTGTTCGCGAACGAATAAAAATACTCTTTTACCTGTTTGTTTGTGCTGAATATAACTTAAACCTTTGCCTCGATCTGGCCTTGCACTATTCTGTGATTGCCAATGAAATAACCGCTCATTTATGGCGTAATCATGATACATAGTTGTTGGTGAAAACTGCTTTTCATTCTTATTTAATGTAACAAAAAGTAGTTCTATATTTTGTTCTTCAATCACCAAAACTCCTTCACGAGCTGGCTTTTGATAAACAAAAGTTGTTGCAGCAAAACCGGCTAGTATTTGCCCTCTGGTATAACGCGCATGAACCTTTAATGGATTAAGTGCTAAGATTTCTAACCTAAGCTGCTCGTGATGAATTCGATTAACTAATAAGCTAAGCACTTCATTTAACTGGGCCTTAAGCCACAACAAAAGCTGATTAGCCAACTCAATTTGTGCTTGTAGCTGATTGTCACCTGTTGGAATAGAAGCGATAGCATACTCTAGGATGTTACTTAAAAATCGTGATAACCAAACTGATGCTTCTGCAGGCTCTAGCGCCCTATCACCTACATAGAACTTTTGAGAATTTAATCTAGAAGCAACCAGCTGAGTAATAAGCTGTTCATAAATTCCAATTTGTTGCATAAGTTCCCTTTAAGTTAATCTTTTGCATAAGTTGCATTAAGCAGTAACCGTTTTCCTTTAAAACTCATTAACTCAAATGAACCTAAAAAGATCAACTGCGAAGACTATAGAATCAAATTAGCCTAAAGCTGATTTAGCAAGCTTTAATGCTTAGGCCTAAATTAGATAGGTTGCGCTTAAGTGCAGGCTGCTGTAGGAAATTGCACTGAAATAGCTGAGTTTAATTAGCTGCTTCAAGTGCTCACAAAAGCGCCAGCTGCATGCTGGGGCATTATCAGCATCGATGAAAACAGCAATTTTTTCCTTATCTTTCAACTTAGTTATCCTTAACTACAACAAGCGAATTGTACCGACTTTAGTGTAAGCTGATTTTGTTTGCAATATGTAATAACTACTATCACTGCAACCTATTAAATGCCGGCTCGTCAAAGTAGTCATAAATACCCAACTTTAATGCCTGTTGCCTGCGCGCCAGCTCACTAGGCTTCCGCTGTGCAATACTGACACCAAACACCTCCATATGTGTTTGTTCCATCACATGCTGCACTTCTTGCACTGCCGTTTGCATCACCTGCCAGTTTTGCGCGTTATAGGCAAAACCAGCCGGTAATGTTGGCACGTTGTTATTTATCTCGCAGGCAGGTAACGGGATTGGTGCTGCGACCAAAGCCTGTTTTGGCCTTTACTTCGGGCAAGCGAAAAATCCGCTCCTGACGTGCTGGGTGTACTGAGTTTGTGAATAACTTATTGCATTTGCGAGAAGCAAAAGACAGTTCAGAAATTGAAAATATTGACACCACTACCGATAAGCTTTTTCAGTATGGCTTGAAGATAAAGGCGCTGATCATGCAACAAAAGAAGCTTTACGCTACAGAACAGCGTTATATCAAGGCCATATGCAGCTTGAAAGTAAGCCGCTTTGCACAGCGACTGCTATTTGAAGTATACAGTACATTAAAACACTCCGAAATGGATGCAGAAATAAATTCCGGTAAGGAAAAATTCTTTTTACACCCACGATTGATGACGTTAATAACAAAAGACAGTAATAGTATCAACGCATTTAGAGCGTAAAAAGATAGACCTGAATATACTGCATCAACAGTAAGCGAAGTTACTTCTTTTGCCGAAACTCCACCTTGGCTGTATATAGCGTATGCAATCTCTGCGTTTGAAAAAAATAGCTCAACGGGTCGGTTTTATTTAGCGGGTTATTCAGTACATAACTATAACGGTTAACGTTTTGAATATTATTTGGCTGCTGTACAAAAGGGTCGGCTTGCATAAAACAGCCGAGTGTCGGGTTATAGGTACGGCCGCCCATATGAATAACGTCAAAGTCGTTAATCATCTTATGGCCGGTATAACCTTTACTGTCACCCGGGTTGCTGTAAGTGGTAAACAGGCTGTTGCTGCTTACGCTGTACTGCTTGCCCCAGGGATCATAGATAAACTGCTGACGCAGCGCCCCATCTTTGTTCGTTATGCTGGTGGTAGAGCCCTGGCCATCTTTGTGCAGGTAATATTCGTCATGCGCGTTATTGCTACGCTTGGTAATTACCGCATTGCCAACATAAAACTTATGCTCGGTAACGGCTGTGGGTAAGCTTACCCGCTCGTATAAGCCGCCAATATATAAGGTATCGGTGGTTCTGCTATGTTCTGTTTGTTAAAGAGCAACGCCGTTTCATTTACTATGAAACGAATAAATCACATTCAGTTTATTACCGTAAACCAGTTGATAGTGTCCGACATTGGCTGGTCCACACAATCCCGGTAGGTTCTAAAACTCACCGTTTTCTGCATGGCAAATGCCATCATCAACACGCTTAAATAGTCTTTCGCCATTGGCCGGGCCATGCTAAATGATAAATAATCACCGTTAGAGCCATGACAAGCCGGTTTATTTTGCACGCCACCCACCGGGTAGATATAAACCAGGTTGCCGCCTTCATACATTAGTATTTTATCAATCTTGGCAGTCGTATCAGTTTGCACACTGCAATAAATTAACATAATCAAAGCAGTCAAAACCGCTCTAATTTTTTATTCTTTTATCTTATCAAACTTAGATAGTTATTTAATTTTGACCTGGCTCCATTTATCCATTTATCCATTTATCCATTTATTCGTTTATTCGTTTATTCGTTTATTCAAACTATTGCAACACTGAACTTCTCGAAAATGGGATCAAAGTCACTACCACTCACACTGAAATAAACAAAATAAATGCGTCCTTCAACATAAATCCCTAAAGACAAATACACCGCTAGAACAGCTCCACTCTCGTCATAAACTTCTTTTTCAGCCAAACTAAGATGATATATATCTTTAGACAAAAGCTTTTTTAAACTATCAATCATTACTCGGTAGTCTTTATTAAAATAAAGCCAAACACCAGACATACCGGGAGAAAACATCCCAATAAGGCCCACACCATCATTAAGGTAAGCTTCCTTAACAACCCTATACATGTCAACTACAAAATATTCACCATACCTTTCAAAAATTGATTTATCCACATGAATAGAATTTTCACAATCCCCCTGGTGCAAGCAAATACTAAATCCATCGATATCATGCAAAACATACCCATCAGCATCACTCGTAAAATCAAAATTCGCCTCTACATTCAACCCACCAGGAAAATTTACAATATCACCGACAACATAACCACTACCACACTTATTAACAAAACGAATATTATTAAATTCATAATTAAATTTAAAATTATAAAACTTAAAACCACCTAAAGAACTTTCCACTCTGTCACACTCGACAATTGCTGAATGAGCTCCTCTAGCGAAGAGCATTGTTATAAGCAAGATTAATAATCTCATTGTTACCATAACCTCTCCCAAAAGCTTTTTTCTTTATATGCGTTCGCAATACTTTCTTTTTGGTAATTAGTTAGCTGATACTTAACATTGCTTGGGTTTCCATCAGGACCTAGCTGACTGTAACTCATAAAATTATTTGTTACATTACCCATATGATCTAAACCTAGCGCATGGCCAAATTCATGTTTCATAATCCGGCTAAAATTATTATCATTTAAGACTCTCCGAGATAAACGAAGCTCATTGTTTGCTTCATCAAAGTACCCACCAGTTTGACCTCTGCCTGCACTGGGTATTTCTTTTGCGAAATTGAGTCGAATAGCTTTACCTGTCCCATCACTTAATTCGTTTTTTATATCTAAGAAATCAGCATTTTCGCTTACAAGCTCATTCATTTCTGAGATGGCGGAACTGCATTCCTGACTAGAACCATTACATAACCATCGCAATGTACCAGTTAGTTTGCCGTTTACCATTTTTAAATCGTGTTGGGTCTTTCTGTACCCATTGTATTTCGGTTCATCACCGTCGACTTTGAGCTTCTTGTGTCCATCAGTAGTATCGCTACCTTGTTCACCTTCAACCTCGCCTGCTGGTTGCTGTCCTGCACCAGATGCCAGATAAGATGCACCAGCCATAACCGTATTAAATATCGCCCCTTTGGCATAGCCTTTCGCCATCCCCCCGGCAAAGTTGGCCATGGCCGTGCCGCCGCCTTCTATGGCTTTTACTGCACCTATCGCCATTTGGGCATAGCCGTAGTAACTATAAGCTGTTAGTGCAGCACTTAGTGCAGCACCTATCGCTGTTGTGGCGGTTGCAGCGGCGACATACTGCACTGCCCATACCACCAACATCTGGAAGAAGTAGCCCGACGGATCGGTTTTATTTAGTGGGTTGTTCAGTACATAACTATAGCGGTTAAAGTTTTGAATATTATTCGGCTGCTGCACAAAAGGGTCGGCCGATGAACCCGTGCAGGCTCATGCTGCTGAGGGACTATGGGGCCAGACTTTCCTTGGGCTTTTGCGCTACTTAGTCGCTGAATAATAGGCAAAAGGCAAGACTTGACCCCGTATCACCTTTCGTAATAGACGGTCAGTCACCACAAGTAAAAGGACCGATAAGCTGGTTTTCCACTTTGTAATCCTGCTGCAACTGCGGATATTGTTTACCTGCCAGCTTCAGTGTGCTGTCAAGGTTATCAATTAACTGTAATTGGTAAGCGTGGCTTGAGAAAATGATATATTCTTTGCTACCACCGGCATGAAAGTAAATATCGCCAATATAATTTACCACGCCAGGCTGTACAGTAAATTCACCCATACATTCAATATCAGGTTGTAAAAATTTAACACCCTGCATATACAGAACATCGTTAAACCGGTAGGTGCCTGCTTTTACCGGGCGCAGCACCAATGCTCCGGGTGCATCTATTACAAATGAATGCGGCAACTTCAATTCTGGTAAAAAATTAGCGCGTGCAATATTACCGGAAATATGGAAGTTGACTAACAGCAAGCCTTCGTTCGATTTCAACGGCTGGCCAGGCGTATAAACTGGCACAGCGCTACAGGCTTGCAGCACCAACAAAGCCAGTACTATTATTATGTTGTTTTTCATAAACGTCCTTTATATTTCCACACACTGCATGATGCTGTTTATTCGAATAACTTCATGGGTTAGCTGTCAGCCAAGGATTGATAACTAGATAGAACTTAATGTCACTATGACGCAAACATTTTCATTTACATATCAAGCACACCAGCCCTACTTCAATCATGGCGCGGATGCGAACATACCCCACCAGAAACAATCTGGTTTAATTTCTCGCTACCACCATTTACTATAAATAAGTGATGACACCAACTTTAACTTAAATATTTCGAGATACCTTTAATATTTTTATTATCGGCATAACCTAGCCAAATTTGATGAAGCTCACCACGAACAAAAGCTCCAGCAAGAATATCATACCTCCCAACTTCCTTTAAAAATTCATCAACATCTGAAATGATCTCAAAGCCATCTCGCTGCAATCTAAAATCATTAATAAAGCTACCACCAGCTTTAGGATCTATTACAACCTTGGGGTTGAGAATTAAACTATCAAAATGGATAGCCACAAAAAAACCATTACAACTATGATTTGAAACCACATAGTCTTTTGCACCGTCCATTACCTTTATAACCCCATATAAAAAGAATTCAAGCAACAAATCTCTAGGAACCGAATCAAAAAATGAACAAGCTTCCTTAGATTCAAAAACTGCATAGCTCTGGTAATCTGTTAGGTTTTCAATCCAAGAAAAATCTGTTAACCCTTCCTCAAGTAAAATCTCATCTAACTTCGACAAATAATTAATAGCACTCATATATTCCAACCACTTTCTCGAAGCCATTCCACCGTCCTTCTAGGTAGCTTAGGTGGATTCTGACCAGACTTAACATGCTTCCATGTTCCATCTTGCTTCAAAGCTGGACTACCTCGGCCACCCACATGCGCCTCCCACTGAGAACCTATAACACTTTGCTCGGGTTCATAAATGCGGGAAATTCCTTTTGGCCCACGCTTCTTTTTGACTAATTCCTGAGCATCCTTAAATGTTCTTTTTCGTACTTCATTCGTTACTTTACGCGATACAGCCTTTCCTGCACCTTTAAGACCAATTAGATTGCCGAGCTGGTAGGCTGAAGAACCTTTATTAACATTGCTATTAGCTGACGTATAGTCCTCTGATAAACCCCACGTATAGTTATCCGCGAGTCCGGCAGCAAAATCTAACAAAAAATTACTCTGCGGAAGTCTTTGTCCCACAGTAACATAACGCCCATGATTGAGCCCGCCATCAGCGCCACCAGCATACTGCCAACCATCCGAATCAACTAACGAAGAGGTTTGATTATATCCACCTGCCGCCGAAGAGCTCTGACCACTTGCAGTATGACTGTGCCCATCAGTTTCAGTAGAGCCTTGAGCACTTTGAACAGGCTTCGCTGCGGTCTTGCCTGCAGCACCGCCACTGCGTTCTGCCGCATGCGCTGCACCAAGCTCTGACGCATCCCCCATAACAGCTTGGAATATCGCTCCTTTGGCAAACCCTTTCGCCATGCCACCGGCGAAGTTGGCCATGGCGGTGCCGCCGCCTTCTATGGCTTTTACTGCACCTATCGCCATTTGGGCATAGCCGTAGTAACTATAAGCTGTTAGTGCAGCACTTAGTGCAGCACCTATCGCTGTTGTGGCGGTTGCAGCGGCGACATACTGCACTGCCCACACAACCAACATCTGGAAGAAGTAGCCCGATGGGTCGGTTTTATTCAGCGGGTTATTCAGTACATAACTATAGCGGTTAACGTTTTGAATATTATTTGGCTGCTGCACAAAAAATGAAAGCTAAAGAAAAAGCAAGACCAGCTCATGAAACCTAACCATTGCATTAATTTCTGCGAGTTGCTAATTAGCGTTTAACAACGCTTTTATCTCGCAATAGCTGATAAACACCTATTGGTATTAAAACCCAAAGCACTTCAGCTAGTAAAAAAGGTAAAGTAACTTTTGCTGCTAAACTACCCTTTGTAATAGTAAACCAAACCATCTTATACAGTTGCCAATTACTATAAAGGTGAGGGTCAAAACTGAAGACGTAACGGTATATTTCCATAAAAACTATCGGCTTAAATACTTGTAAGCATACAAATAAAGCAATACATAAAAATACATTTGAGACTTTGTGCAATTTCATTCCTTAAATAGTATCTGATATATCCATTGCCCAGATTTGGCTTCTAATTTAATTTTCTGGCCTAAATATTCCATTTGTCGGGGTTTTAATGCAATTGACCATGAGTAAGTTAATGCGTTTATCTCACTAAACATATCAACGAAAACAAGCCTATTGATCGTTGCAATTGCTTTTTGCGAATGCGCATTTGTAAAACTAATTTTAATACCTATGATCTCATCTTCATTGGTAATCGTATTCATTTCGCCATAAGGCATTCTAAAATTGAGATAGGCTAATTCAGGTAACCAATATTTAGCTCTATCGGATAATATATGCTCTTTTTTTGCGCCTTGAGCCTTAAGTAAATCTAGTAGGTGTTGTTGTTCACTCGACAAAGCTGCTAATTTATAATCATTTAACCCAGCTAAACATTCAGTAAGGCTCCATGCACACACAGTTAAATGATAGCGTGCTTGTGTAAAGTTTTTTAAAACATAACGATTATAAATAGCAAGGTTGTAGTGGATATCTAGATCATAAGGATTTAATTCATAGGAAGCTTGCCAAAGTTTTCCAGCTACTTGCTGATCATGTTTATTATCTTTATTGAGTACACCGTTGTAATAAAGAGAGCCTAAATTTAAATAAGCCAATGCAACGGTTTCTTTATCAACAATGTCTACTTGATCAACTGCCATTGTGCACTTGTTATAAATGTTCGCGGCATTGTCGTACTGCTGTTGTTTTTCGTAAAACACGCCTAAATTTACACAAGCCGATAAATTACCTAATTCAATAGCCTTTTCATACCAATTAATAGCTTGAGGTAGGTTACTTTCTGCTGTATTGGCTAATAAATTATATATATATCCTAGCTCTGCATCAGAATAACTCTCGGCATATCGCAATGCTTGGTTTAGCACCTTTTGACCTAAAGTAGCATAACCTTTTGTTAGCAACCAACTGCCTATATTGATTAAATTCTCTGATACCGTTTGCTCTGCAAAGGGTACGATTGTTATATCATCTTTATGTTCAGCAAGTAACGCTTGCAGCTGAGTACGCTCACTTTGTGATAAAAACGCTATCGAGAAAGTGTTGTCATTAGCGCAAAAAGTATAAGGCGAATATAACCACAGGCTACAAACAAAAAGCACAAGGCTAAATCTGTGCAATTGCCACTGACTAATTTTGAATAAAACAGCTAGTATCATATAGTCAAATTTCCTAAATAAGATACGGCACTAAAAATATAGCTAATGCTATTTATTTAATGTAACAACTTAAATAAGCAAATGTTAGAGTTCACACTCAACGAAAAAACAATGCACTAAAGGGGTTGAGTAAACGGCTGATCCCTGAGGTAAAGTGCAGTGGAGCGTCAAGCACAGCTAGAATAAGGCAGTCTTCATCATTCGTTTTGGGGGTATGACGATGACTGCCATCAAGTAAGATTAAATCACCATCGCTGTAACTGCCAAACTCATCACTAAAGCTGCCGTGCAAAACCAGTTGCAACTCAGTACCTTTGTGGGTGTGCTCAGGTATAGCGGTATGGCTGTCGAGATAAATTAGACTCATATTTTCTGTTGTTCCCAGCTCTATGCCCGCTTTCCATAGCTTGCCCGGCATTTTGCTCCAGGGTTTAATTCTATGTTGTTGTCTGGCCAGTACTGAGGGTAATTTAAAACGCCTGTTTTCTAGCAATAACTCTGGTGACTCTTTTGCTATAGGCTGTAACTGAGGTAGCGGCTCTGAGTCTATAATTGATTCAAGCATTTGTTGCATATTGATATGCGTTATTGGCGCTATTTGCGCTAACTCTTTGCTTGCTTGCTGATCTTCTAGTCTCGCAGCACAACCTTGACAGTGTGAGCAAAACTCAAGATGGGCTGTCACGACCAGTGCCGCAGCGGCTGATAAATCGCCGCAGATATAATTGTGCAACATAGCTTGTGTCGGATGAGAATGAATCATTTATCAATCAACTCTTTTAACTTAATCAGTGCCAAACGGGTGCGCGATTTTACCGTACCCAGCGGAATGCCTAATTCGTCAGATACTTGCTGCTGCGATTTTCCTTCAATATATAAAGGCTCGATAACCTTACGCTGCGCTTCAGGCAATAATTGACAATAGCGGCTGAGTTGCTGCAACAAAATATCATTTTCCAGCGTATCTGCAGATTCTGGCATTTCGCCTTGCTCGGTTAGTATGGGCCATAAATCGTCGGCACTAAGGTCGTTTTGTCGATGCCGATTACGCCGCAACACGTCATAACGGATATTACGGGCTATGGTGAAAATCCACATGTCTGGCTCACCTTTTTCTACGTTAAACAAACGCGCTTTGTGCCAAACATTTGTCATCGTCTCCTGCACTAAGTCAGCAGCCAGTTGCTCATTACCTAAGTGACGCAAACCATAGGATAATAAACGTGGAGCATAGTAATTAAACAAGATGCTAAAAGAGTGCCGGCAACGTTGATCGGCAATTTTAAGCAACATGTTAGCAAAGTCGCCTGATACAGGCGGTTGACTGGTATAGTTCACAGGGCGGCGTTGCACTTTTTCAAATACAGTATGCATCATAGTTTAATCGTCTTTGCTTCGTTCTGAAAGAGAAAACGGCTGTTAGTCCAGCAGTTGAAGGATAAACTGTTTCAGTGCCAACAGTTGTGGCTCTAACAGCAATTGCTGCTTTTTTTCTGGCTCTAACGGCAATATTTCTAGCCAACGCTGACAGATCCAGCTTTCATCCTGTAACTGTTTATCTGGGTACAACTGAGCCAGCTCGGGGTAGGTATCAAACACTTCAGATAAACGTTGTTTTAATATCAGGTCTTGCGTTTGCAATGGGCTATATTGCCAATTAGGCCGAAGTTGTACTTTACCGGTGCGCAAACCGTCGGCAGCGGTGGCTATCTGCAATATCTCGAACAGCTGAATACCTTCTACAGTAATGCCCAGCATATTGTTTTCAAGTTGCTCAAAATCAACAATTTTCACTAACGTACCCAGCGGTAAAATATGGGTATTATGCTGTTCATTGCCGTCAGGATTAAGCATGCAAATACCAAAATCTGCTTGTAACGAAAAAGCTTCTTTTACCATGCGGATATAACGCGGCTCAAAAATTCGCAGCTGTAAACGGCCTCCGGGCAACACGTGCACCGTTAGCGGAAAAAGAGCAAGCGTGATCGGTTCATCGGCTTTCATCACTTTGCTGTCCTGTTTTAAAGTAGTTTCTATGATTACGCAGCAAAATTAAATTTGGATCGCAATAATTGATCTAATTTAGAAAAGATTGCGTAATCCTAATAACGACACCTGATTAGACACGTATTTTCAGCCTAAAAATCTGTCGATATTAACCGAACATCTAGCAAGCATGGTCACAAAAAAATAGGCACAAAATAGGAATAAAGATGACGAATACTGAATTGCTAATGCAGCTAAAACAGTTTTACCAGCCAATGACGACAGACAAGCTGTCGATGTTACCGCAGTTGTACGCTGACAATGTTAGCTTTGCTGATCCTATTCAAAAGGTGCAAGGTATTAGCAAACTACAGCGATACTTTAGCCATACGTTAGAAAACGTAAAATATTGCCATTTTGTGTTTCAGCATGAACTAATAAGTGGCCAGCAAATTTATCTTAATTGGCACATGCAGTTTGCCCATCCTAAGCTAAATAATGGCCAAGAGGTAACTGTACCCGGTGTTAGCTACTTGGTACTGCAACAAGATGGAAAAATTCAACACCATACCGACTACTACGATATGGGAGCTATGCTATATGAACATATACCCCTACTCGGTTGGGTAACCCATAAAGTAAAACAAAGGCTAACACTGGCATGAATATTCTTATCACCGGCGCGACCTCGGGTATTGGCCAGCAATTAGTAACAGATTATGCCGTTGCCGGACATCAAATTTGGGCCTGTGGCCGCAATCAACAACAGCTAGATATTATGGCTAGCAACAATGTTACAACACTTTGCTTTGATGTAAGCAATGCGGCGCAGTGCCGTGAGCTTTTAACCGGTTTGCCTGTGTTAGATCTGGTGATATTAAGCGCTGGTGTGTGTGAATACATCGACGATGCTCAACAGTTTGACCTTGAGCTAGTGCAACGTGTATTTGCAGTTAACTTTTTTGGCATGCTCAATTGCGCCCAGCCCTTGCTACCGCAGATGCAAGCTGGTAGCAAGCTAGTGTTTATAGATAGCATGAGTCGTTTATTACCCTTTAGCCGAGCCCAAGCCTATGGCGCCAGCAAAGCCGCAATACACTATTTTGCCTCTTCACTAGCAACCGATTTAACGCCGCGTGGTATTAATGTTGTTACTGTTTCACCTGGGTTTGTTAAAACGCCTATGACCGACGCCAACGATTTTGCTATGCCAACGCGTATCAGCGTGGCCGAGGCATCACAAGCAATACAAAAACAATTGGCTGTTGGCAAACAAAGCATCTATTTCCCGCGACTGTTTGGTTGGCTATTACGTTTGTTACACCTGCTGCCTGACGCTATACAGCGCCGTATTGCTGATAAATTAAAAAACTAAACGGAGTAAGATTTTCAATGAAAATTGCAGTAATAGGTAGTGGTATCGCCGGGTTAACCAGCGCATATCTGTTAAGCCGCGAGCATCAAGTAGATGTATTTGAAGCCAACAATTATATCGGTGGCCATACCGCAACCGTTAACGTAGATGACTTAGCTATCGACACAGGCTTTATCGTCTTTAACGATCGTAACTATCCAAGATTTCGGCATTTAATGCGTGAAATAGGTGTAACTTGGCAAGATACTGAAATGAGTTTTAGTGTGCAAAATCCCGACACTGGCTTGGAATATAATGGCCGTAATCTTGCTACACTGTTTGCGCAAAAACGTAACCTGCTGCGCCCGTCTTTTTATCGTTTGCTTAATGATATTGTACGATTTAATAAACTAGCCAAAGCTGAGCTAGTTAAAAAAGACACTGCACTTGATAATAAAACGCTAGCGCAATTTGTTGCTCAAACGGGTGTTGGCAGCTTGTTTATGGATAATTATCTATACCCCATGTGCGCCGCAATTTGGAGTGTCAGCCTGAAAGACGCGGCTAATTTTCCGCTGGGCTTCTTTTTGCGTTTTTTTATGAACCACGGTCTATTAAACATTAATGATCGACCACAATGGGCTGTTATCAAAGGCGGTTCAAAACAGTATATTGGGCCATTAACGCAATCGTTCGCAGAGCGAATTCACCTTAACACCCCGGTTTTACAGGTAAAGCGCCATTTACAGGGCATAACCTTAACAACAAGCAAGGGTGAGCAACAATTTGATCAGGTTATTTTTGCCTGTCATAGCGATCAAGCATTGGCCATATTGTCAGACCCAACCGATGCTGAAAAAAATGTTCTTGGGGCGATTGGCTATCAAGCAAATGATGTGGTGTTACATACCGACATTTCATTACTACCTAAAAATAAAGCTGCCTGGGCCAGCTGGAACTACTTACTGCCGCTTGGCGAACAGAAGCAACACAAGCAAAGCTCTGTAACTTACAATATGAATATATTGCAGGGGTTAAATAGTAATAAAACCTACTGTGTCACACTAAATAACACTGATTTAATTAACCCTGAGCATATTTTGCGTCGTTTTACTTACTATCATCCGATGTATTCATTGCCGTCAATGGCTGCGCGTGCTCAGCGCCAGCAAATTTGTGGTCATAATAATAGCCATTTTGTTGGTGCCTACTGGTACAACGGTTTTCACGAAGATGGGGTGCGCAGTGCTTTTGATGTGGCGGCGCGTTTTAATTTAGCCCCCAAGGTACCGGAGGCAGACTAATGGACAGCGCACTGTATTTCGGTCAAGTACGCCACCGTCGTTTTACACCAAAAATACATCGTTTTGAATACAGTGTAATGCAATGGTGGATAGCGCTTGATGAGCTTGAGCAGCTTAATGGTTTAAGCCGGCTGTTCAGCACTGGCCCTAACCGCGCCATTCTACGCTTTAACAGCACTGATTATTTGCCTGGGAAATGGGCTAACGCCACCACATTGCAGCAAGCGGTACTGGATACCAGTAGTCAACTGAACGGAAAAACACTCAGTGGTAGGGTATTTTTTTTAGGCAATCTGCGTTGTTTTGGCCTGTTTTTCAGCCCTATCAATTGTTATTTCATTCAAAATTCAGCCGGTATTTTTAGCCATATGCTGGCAGAAGTTAGTAATACTCCTTGGAATGAACGCCATTACTATTTAGTTGATCTATCAGAACAAGCTGACACGTTAAAAGCTTTTTTTGTGTCACCGTTTAACCCTATGGATATGCACTACAAATGGCATATTCGAGCACCAGAACAACGCGCCTTGGTGCACATAGAGGCACATCGTGAACAATGTGTTTTTGACGCTACTATGGCACTTAAACGCCAACCACTGAACCAAAAAGCAATTTATCACGTATTAAAAACACATCCGCTGATGAGCCTGAAAATTGTTGCTGGTATTTACTGGCAAGCCATGAAGCTACTAATCAAAAAAGTGCCGCTATATAGTCGGAAACAATAAAGATTAATTAACAGGAATGCCACATTATGTCTGAACAAGAACGCGTAATTACCACGGTAGCTGATGCCGGTTTAACGGAAAAATGGAGCCGAAAACTGGCGTTAAAAGCACTTACCGCATTGCGTCACGGCTACTTAATCCTGACTGAGAATAGCCATATTGTTGGCGAGTATGGCGATAAAAACTCAGCGTTAAAAGCCCATATAGACGTCATTAATTTACGCATGTATCAGCGTTTTTTGTTTCAAGGTGATATTGGTGCTGGGGAGTCCTATGTTGATGGTGACTGGCACACCCCGGACTTGCTGGCCGTTATCCGTTTGTTTGCAGTGAACCTTACAGCAATGGATAAAATTGCTACCCGCTTTAGCTGGCTTAGTTGGCCTGTGCAGAAACTGGCATTTTTTGCTAAACGTAATTCAAAACATAAAGCGCGGCAAAATATTCTTAGTCATTACGATCTTGGCAATGAGTTATACACTCGGTTTCTTGACAGCCGTATGCAATACTCTAGCGCGGTTTACCCAACAGACGAAGCAACGCTAGAGCAAGCACAGCAACATAAGTTGGAGCGGCTATGCCAACTGCTAGACTTACAACCTAGTGATCATTTGCTAGAAATTGGCACCGGTTGGGGTGGACTCGCCATATATGCCGCTCAACACTATGGGTGTAAGGTTACAACAACGACAATTTCTCAAGCCCAGTATCAATATGCTAGTGATAAAGTTGCCAAACTAGGGCTAACAAAACAAATAACACTACTGACCGAAGATTACCGTGATTTACAAGGTCAGTACGACAAATTGGTTTCAATTGAAATGATTGAAGCGGTAGGTAAAAGCTGGTTGCCGGAATTTTTTTCTCGCTGCGGACAATTGTTAAAATCTAATGGTCGTATGGTGTTACAAGCAATTACCATTGCCGACCAACGTGTTGCCCGTTATGAGCGCGATGTTGACTTTATTCAGCAGGTCGTTTTCCCTGGAGGCTATTTACCCTCGGTTAGTCTAATGACGCAATTGCTTGCTAGCGAAACCGATATGGTATTACGTCAACTCGATGATATAGGGCTAGACTACGCCCGCACTTTAGCCGATTGGCGTCAGCGTTTTAACCGCCAGCGCCATGAACTGGAAATCTGGGGTTACGATGAACGTTTTTCGCGCTTTTGGAACTACTATTTGTGCTATTGCGAAGGTGGATTTCGTGAACGTAGCGTCAGTGCGGTGCAAATTCTTGCCACTAAGCCTGAGCAGAAACAGGCTCTGAAAAATGTTGCGCGCTGTTAATGCGTTTGCTTCATTTTGTGGTATTTAATGCGCTATGGTTTAGTGCTGTTTATGGCCGTGAGGATTGGCTTTGGCTAAGCAGCATTTTAACCTTATTGCTATTTGTGTCGGGTTGGCAACACCTATGGCCTCGTCGTTACGCCATGTTGGTATTAGCTGCTGCAGGCTTGCTAGCAGAGAGCCTGATGGTTAGCAGTAGCCAAATTAGCTTTAGCGGTAATCAACTGCTACCCAATTGGTTGATACTGCTATGGGCAGGTTTCGTTGCTATGGCTTTTGTATCATTAAGTAGCCTATTGCATCGCCGATACTGGCTAGCAGCAATCGCCGGTATCGTATTAGGTCCTGTTACCTATTTAACAGGTTTGAGCTTTGGTGCCGCCAGTACTAGCGTTAGCTACTGGCAACTAGCAGGGGGCTATGCGTTAGTCTGGATGATAATTATGCTGTTGTTTGTCCGGCTGCTAGATACAGTAGGTAATAGCAGGCAACAACATGAATAAAGTTAATATTATGTTATTAATGTGCTGCACTTTGCTGTTACCTTTTGTCAGCCAAGCAGAGGTTAAGCAATGCCAACCACAGCTAACATCCCAGCTGCAACTAGTGGGAAAAAGCCAACTAAAAGTATTATTTTTCCGAGTATACGACGCCATATTACACACAGATACCGGACGCTACCCTGACGCTGAAACCGTTGCACTAAACTTACACTATCTTCGTGATATTCAAGCAGAAGAGCTAATTGAGAATACAGCTAAACAATGGCAGAAGTTAGGTTATAGCGATACTGCGTTACAACAGCAATGGCTTAAGCAGTTAAAGCAGTTATGGCCCGACGTTAAAAAAGGTGACTGTTTACTGGCGTTCACACCTGATGGCAAGATTATTAACTTTTACAATAATACCGGTTTACTCGGTACGATAAACAGTGCCCAGTTTACTAAACAGTTTTTAGCTATCTGGTTAAGTGAGCATTCCAGCTACCCAAAAAACCGCAATGAGCTAATTGGAACAAAACCATGAAATTCTACTACACCCTACTCCTATTTTTAGTCGTCTTGCTAAATGGCTGTTCTGCCAGCATTACCGATTTTAAAGACAGTAGCCCAGAACTAAAACTAGAACAATTTTTTAACGGCCAACTACGAGCCCATGGCATGGTACAAGATCGCTCAGGTAAAATAACTGGCCGCTTCAGTGTAAATATGGTTGGCCGCTGGCAAGGCAACAGCGGTGTACTCGAAGAAGACTTTATATGGGATGACGGCCGTAAACAACAGCGTATCTGGTATCTGACTAAAACGGCTGATAATCGTTATACCGGTACTGCTAGCGATGTTATTGGCACTGCGGTAGGCACTACCGCCGGTAATGCTTTGAACTGGAAATACCAGCTTAGCGTGCCCACTGATTATGGTGAACTCGACATTAGCTTAGATGACTGGATGTATCTACTAGATAACAAACGCATGTTTAACCGTACTAAAATGACCTATTTTGGTTTTTATGTCGGTGAACTAACCTTGTATATAGAGCAAATACAGCCTGTTGACTAGCGTATTGGTCACGAAACACTGCGCTAATACATCAAGTATTTGAGCTTGCTATAGCATATATCTTTACACCTGCGAATGCTGGCGAATTAAATTATGATAAACATGATGAAGCCTATCTAATTCTTCTCTGGCTATGTTGGGGTTGCTAAGTAAGGCTTGTATGCTTTGATCTAGATTAAATAAGGTTTCGCGCATAGGGGCATCGGGGATAAGGCTTTGCATCCAAGTAATAGCTGCCACTCTTTTGCCTTGGCTAACAGGGCTTACTTGGTGCAAGCTGCTAGAGGGATAAAGCACGGCATCGCCGGCGTTAAGTTTTACTTTTTGCTGGCCAAAGTCGGTTTTAATAATAAGCTCACCACCTTGGTATTCATCTTGTTCTGATAAAAACAGGGTCATTGACATATCTGAGCGCATTACGTCGTTAGTATTAGGTATGCGCATAATGGCGGCATCGACATGAAACCCGTAATGTTCACCTTGGCTGTAACGATTAAAACAAGGTGGAAATATGCGATGAGGTAATGCTGCGGAAATTAGCTTAGGTGTAGCGCCAAGCTTAGCCAACAACTGATTCGTTAACGCTTTGATAGCGCTATTGCTGGCGTCGGCTTGACCGTTACTTTTAACTGAGGCGGCCATACCCATGGCTGTTTGCTTACCATCTTGCCAAGCCTGTTTATCTAGAATATCACGATAGGCTTGTACTTCTTGCTTTGATAGTAATTGTTCAATAACAACCATTTGTATGGCTCCTCAGTTAGGTAACAGTTAAGTTGCGGCTTAATTAAAACTCATAAGTTAAGGTAAATTTAGCTGAGCGCGCATCGCCTAAGTACATAAAGGCACCTGAGCGATAAGCGGCTGTCCAGTACTCAGTATCTGTAACATTACCTATGTTCAAACGCAGTGTAGTGCTGTCTGAAACACTATAATTTGCAAATAAGTTAACCACTTTGTAGCTAGGCACCACTATGCTGTAATAGCCATTCGTTGCATCATAAGACGCAGCAGAATCTGGCTGGCCACCATACATTTTACCTTTGTAGGTAAAGTCGCCACCAAAGGCAAAGTTTTCAGTTAACTGATAGCGTAATTGGGTATATAAACTATCACCAGCAAAGTTACTTAGCTCATAGCCAATAATGTCTTCATTTACAGAAGCTAGCACTTCTGATGACATCATAGCAGCACTAATTTGCATGCTAAGTTTGTCAGTTAAGTTACCATTTACGGCAAATTCAACCCCCTCCACTCGGTTTTTACCCGTGTTAAGTGTGCCTAAGGTTGAATAAGCATCGCCAACACTTTCCATAACATCGCGCTTGGTTAATTGAAACCACGCTAATGACACAAATAGCTTTTCATCTAATACAGACCATTTAGTGCCTATTTCAATGTTTTCTACTGTTTCTGGATCAGCCATAGCGGCTTGTTCAGGATCGCCACATAAACCACCATAACCACAGTTAGCGCCTAAGTCAGACTCACCACCGTTAATATTAGTTGCTGTTGAGTAGGTAACATAAATATTAGCGTCATCATGAATGCTGTACACTAGCCCTAAATGACCATTATAAAAGTCATCTTTGTAGCTATAATCTAACGCATTGCCGCGGCTAACAACATTGTTACTGTAATCGATAGTATCTTGGCGCAGGCCAAAGAATAACTGCCAATGATCGTTAATCTTTACCGTGTCCATCACATAAGCGGCTATAGTTTTGGCGGAAAATAATGAGTCAGAGTTGCCCTTGCTATATTCAGTACCCATAATGCTAGCCATGTTTGGATATAAGTTTCCGTTGCCATCTACCAAACAAAAGCCAGCACTGTCGCCACGCCAGCCTGACGTCACACAGTTAGGCGCTTTGTTATAGCTTAGATTATAAAAACCGTTGTTAACTTTTTCGTCGCTAAATTCAAGACCAAATAATAAGGTATGGTCTAAATTGCCAGTGCTTAGCTGCCAAAATAAATTAAACTGAGTAGCAAAATACTCTACATCTTGCCAGCCTTGGTGGTTACTTAGCTTGATAGTGGCGGCACCTGGTGCCATAGGATCAGAGTCAGCGCGAACAGATTTATTAGCGCCGGTTGCTACATAGCCGTTAGTCGTTTCGCCATAACGGGTGGCATTATAAAACTTAAGATTTTCGTTTATGTCGTATTCGGTTCTAAGGGTGTATGCAAAAATTTCTGAATCTAAAAAGTCATTATTTTGGGCATAGACGGGAATATTTTTTTCTGGTTTACGTGTCTCTTTATTAAAGTAACTACCTAAATCTGGCGTATCTTTAGCCTCTAGGTAATAAAAGTCAGCATAAACACGTAAATCATCAACATTATCGTACAAGCCAGATAGCAAGGCACCTTTTCTGCTGCGTTCAATATTATCTCTATTAGGCGCATCTTCAGCGGTACTTAATAAGTTAACTCGGGTGGCTATATTTTCAGCTATTGGCGTATTGTAATCGATGACCAAACGATGATGCTTATCTGTTCCTATGCTGGCATCTACGCGGCCAAAATCATAAGCGGTAGAGGCTTTTTTGGTAATGCTATTTACCGCCCCACCCGATGAGCCTCGGCCAGCAAAGGTTGAGCTTGGGCCTTTGGTTATTTCAATTTGGTCGGTAGCAAAGCTTTCCCGAGTTGTCATACCTGGGTCACGAATACCATCAACAAAAACATCTGAGCGAGCCTCATGACCGCGAATAATATAGCGATCACCAAAGGCATTACCATTTTCGCCTGTACCTAAGGTGACACCTGCCTGAGCTGCCAGCACTTCTTTTAAATCAGACTTACCTGACTCTTGGATTTGATCTTTAGTTAATACGGTAATGGTTTGCGGCGTGTCTACTAAATCGGCCACACGTCTAATATCGCCGGACTTTTTAACATTATAAATAGAGGTACGAATACCGTGCACTTCAATCAGCTCTATCGCCTCTTGCGAGCATTTAGTTTCTGCTTTATCACAAGTTATAGCCGCATCATCAGCAAAAGCGGTGCAGGCAGATAGAGCTAAAGTGGTTAAAAGCGTATGAGATCCTAAGGTTGAAATTATATTTTTGTTAGCAGACATAACGAAAACGCATCCTTTATTTTGTGTTTTGAGGGCGCGATTATAAACAGAGAAAATCAGCATGTAAACACAAATGATAATAGATCTCATTTGTAATCAAGTTTTAATTTCAGCTAAAGTAACTTAACTAAAATTAATAGCCAAGAATAAAAATGCGGGGAATTATTTTCTAACCTGCTGCTTTAAAAAGACTTACTAAACATACGAGGGTTATTTGTCACTAAAAACGGCACAATTACGACCATTTGCTTTAGTTCGTTATAATATAGCAGGCATTTCAAAATTACAGTTAAGCTAAAACTGTATAATAAATATTATTACTCTGATTTTGCTTGCTTTAAACGCGCAAGATAACGGTTCTGCTGCTCATCGGTTAAACATGGCTCTTTAAATTGTTTAATGTAAGCAGGCACCTTATCAATATAAGTGACGTTTTCTGGTATATCCGCTTCAAACTTTGCAAGTCGACTAAATGCAGCCACTGAGTGAACAATTTGCGTGGCATCACTGCCGGATAGCTGCAACAGGTGTTTTACCGCTTCTAAATTTTTATAGTTTTGGTGCAAAGGGTTCATTAATTGTTTGGTTCTACCAAAATACTGCCGGATCCAGTTAGCTTGAGCTTCACTGCCAGATATACGGCCCCGGTCTCCTTTTACTGTAATTACAAAAATACCAAAAGGGCTAAATACTAAATGGTCTATTACAACAGGCTCATCTTTTGCTGTTACTAATTTTAATTTTCTAAAGTGTTTGTAGTGTTTAGATAAACGCCAACGTAATAAGCGGTTTAACTTATATTCAGCAAATACACCTTTAAAGCCAGGTAAATTAAGCCCTAGCCAGTTAGTGAGTAAAAATATCGCTAATAAAAAAGCAACAATATGGGCTGACATCATGGGAATATCATTTAGCAGCTCTAGCACTAAATCTCGATCCATTATGTCAGACCTTACCTCAGTTGCTGAAGCTATCTCACGAACAGGAGCCTGTGCAATTGTATCTTCTGTAACAATAACTTCTGGGATAGCTACTTCAGGCTCTGAATTGCTAGCTTGTTTGCTTGTGGTTAAAACTGCATTTTTGGCTAGGTTTGCGTCTTCATTAGCTGCCACTTGCTCTTTAGTTATCTCTGTAATTGTCGCAACAACCTGTTCAGTTGGCTTAGATTTAGTAACAGGTTTTGCGGCTGTGCTTAGCTTAGCAATGTCAGTTGTGGCTTTATTTTCAGGCCCTTTAGTTGCTTCTGGCTTAGTCTCAACGTTGGCGGCTTTTTTAGTGTAAACCGGCATAAACGAAGTGGGATTTTTACAAAACTGTTCATATTCACGGGTTGCACCACGAAAATTGCTGCTTTGCTTTTGAGCACTAAAGCGATCAATTTGCTGTTGCAGCAGAATGCATGCGCCCTCAGAGTATTGCTCTTGACCATACACCAAAGGTGAAATGCAAAATAACAGCGAGACAATCAATAACAAACAACGCATAAATCACCCTTGATTAATTCAATCCTTATGCTAGCAGCAACAAAGTCAATAAACACCTATTAATGTATTTAAAATATACGATAATGTTAACTGTAGCCAAATGTTTCTTTTCTATAGCTTTATTTTAAAACCTATTTAACTAGCATGTCATAATGACTAACCGCTTATATTTAAGTTAAAACTATTTTCTGTCAATTGTATCGCATAGCTATTTATAAGCTTTGTTAACTCATGTATAACGGCGCAATGAAAATTCCAAAACGTATCCAGCCTCTTGTTGATGAAGGCTTGGTAGATGAAGTTATCCGCTCTTTAATGAGTGGTAAAGAAGCCTCTGTTTATATCGTCCGTTGTGGCGAGGATATTCGCTGCGCTAAGGTTTATAAAGATGCCGATAAACGCAGTTTTAAGCAAGCAGTGCTTTATCAAGAAGGCCGTAAGGTGCGAAGTACTCGCCGTGCTAGAGCAATGGAGAAAGGCTCTAAGTTTGGCCGCCAGCAACAAGAAGAAAGCTGGCAAAATGCAGAAGTAGATGCCTTATTCAAACTAGCTAAAGCCGGCGTGCGCGTGCCACAACCTTATGGTTGTTACGATGGCGTTTTGCTAATGGAATTAGTTTGTGATGACGAAGGTATGGTGGCGCCACGCTTAGCTGATATTGCCATGGATGCGGAACTCGCTTTAGCTGATCACGCCACTATGCTGCACTATATTGTCTTAATGCTATGCGAAGGGCTAGTTCATGGCGACTTATCTGAATTTAATGTCTTAGTTGATGATCAAGGCCCTGTCATAATCGACCTACCACAAGCCGTTGATGCTGCAGCTAACAATAATGCTAAGTGGATGTTCTGCCGTGATGTTAATAATATGCGAGACTATTACGGCTTGTATGCACCCGAGCTATTAACCACAAATTACGCCGAAGAGATTTGGGCTTTATATGAAGCTGGCGAGCTTACCCCTGAGGTTGAGCTAAGCGGTAACTTTATTGCCGATACTGACGCAGCCGATGTTGATTCAGTATTAGAGCAAATTAAAGCCGCCTTTGCCGAAGCCGAAGATCGCAAGGCGCGATTAGCAGACAACGACGAAGACTAACAGCGGTTAGTCTGATAACTATTTCACACTCGACCACTAGCTAAAATCATTACTAAGTCTTAATCTAAGGTTATGTAAACCCTGTTCTTTTTGTAAGGCATCTATGCATCCTTTTAAAGCCTTTTTGTTGCCACTTGCTATGCTCATTATGCTTGCCATTAGCTTTTGGTATAGCAGTGGCTGGCTACAATTATGTGCCGGTTTAGCTTTATTCTTATTTGGTATGCAATGCTTAGAAGAAGGTTTAAAACAATTAGCTGGCGGTAAGTTAGAACAAGTACTAGCTCGGAGCACAGCAACCCCAGTTAAAAGCTTTTTAGTGGGCATGGGCGGCACTATGGTGCTGCAATCGACAACCTTAATGTCGATATTAACTATCGCCTTTCTTAGCACAGGGTTAATTCAGTTTGTCAGTGCTATTTCTATATTACTGGGTATTAACCTTGGTGCGAGTGCCGGTATTTGGCTACTCGCTGCAGCGGGGCATAATTTTAGCCTTAGCCCCTTGGCTTTGCCCTTGTTAGTCTTTGGTGTGCTAGCTGGCTTTAATGGCCCGAAAAGTAAAGCAGCAGGCCGTATCGTGCTGGGCATTGCCTTTATTTTCTTAGGTATTGATCAAATTAAAGGCGGCTTTAGTGAATTTGGTAATAGCCTAGATTTAACCAAACAATTTGATCCTACTTTAGTGGGCCAGTTAGCCTTTATTTTTATTGGCTTAGCATTAACAGCTGTGCTGCAATCTAGCCATGCTACTTTAATGTTAGTATTAGCAGCCTTAGCCGGCGGTCAAATTGAGCTATGGCAGGCAATGGCTATTGCTATTGGTGGTAATGTCGGCACCAGTGTAACAACCGCTATTGTTGGCTGGTTAGGCGGCAACCGCAGTGGTCAGCGCTTAGTATTAATTCATGCCTTATTCAATATAGTTACCGCTGTAGTTACTTTTCTATTTTTAATGCCTTTATTGTGGTTTTCTCAACACAGTATGGCGCTGCTAGGCGCAGGCGATAACACCTTATTACAGCTGGCTTTATTCCATACTTTATTTAACCTTATCGGCGTTATTATATTTTGGCCTCTGCAAACTAAAATGGCCTATTGGTTATGCCGTTTATTGCCTGATGCAGTTGAGCCTGAAGTATTAATTTTAACACCAGAGCAACAGCCTGATCTTATTATCAAGCCAACAAAAGCGACACCTAACCAAGCCCGCTACCTGAACGATGCGGCACTCGCTTCGGCAGACACCGCAGCAAGTGCGGTAGTGCATGAACTACAACATTTAAGCCGTTTAAGTTTAGAGGTAATTTGTCATGCTTTATATCAACCCATAGAGCAATTAAACTCGCCAATTTTAGATGAAAAGCTGCTTAATACCCTACCTAATGATAACAACAGCTTAGATGCTAAAGACTTATACCAACAACATATAAAAGGTGTTTATTCAGACTTACTCGGTTTTATGAGCCGCTTAAACGTTGAGTTAGATGAAGAGCAACAAAAGTTCTGGATAACATGCCAGATGTTAGCATTGCAGTTAGTGGATGCCGTCAAAAATGCTAAACATCTACAAAAAAATCTATTTCGTTATCTGCGTGAAGACTCTATTTTCACCCGCAGTTTATACCTAGATTTGCGTCGACATATATTTTGGGTGCTACGTGAAACCTATTCATTAAATCGCAGCGAATTAACAGAAGAGCAATCATTGCTCGCGTTATCAGAAATTAACACCGAAACAGAGCGTTTCGTTAAAGAATTTAGACACCGTATTTTTAGTGCTATTCGAATGCAAAACTTAAATAACTTACAAGCTAGCTCACTGATGAACGATTTAAATTATAGCCACCGTATAGCGCAAAGTTTTAGCCATGTGTTGCAGGTAAGCTTAACTGATGAAAATAAATTACTGCGCGACATTCGCAATTTAGGCGGCGATAAAATACCGTTAGTCAGTTTATAAAAAAGGGGTCAGAGTGAATTAATTAAATCACTCTGACCCCTTTTAGTGGCTGTTTATTTAGTATTAATTTGAAGGGCCTTTGCCGATGTAGCGCTCTAGCCAGCCGTGGAATTCT
Organism: Rheinheimera sp. WS51; assembly: GCF_050936095.1. Classification (NCBI taxonomy): domain Bacteria; kingdom Pseudomonadati; phylum Pseudomonadota; class Gammaproteobacteria; order Chromatiales; family Chromatiaceae; genus Rheinheimera; species Rheinheimera sp. WS51. The sequence continues at coordinate 193,993 of NZ_JBOTRC010000001.1, read as the reverse complement.
TTGAACCAAAATACGGAGTTATTCGGTTTTAAGATCCAGTGGTTTTCATCTGGGAAATAAACTAAACGGGCATCTATGCCTTTACCTTTGTATACACCATAAGCTTCTAAGCCTTGTGTTACTGGCACTCGATAGTCTTTTTCACCGTGGATCACCAGCATGGGCGTAACGAATTTATCGGCATGCATAGCTGGGCTCCATTGCAGCATTTTATCTAAGCCGTCCCAAGGTGCGCCATTATATGAATGAACACGATGTGCTGTGCTGTCTGATGCAAATTGGCCCATTAGGTTATAAACACCAGCATGGTTTATTAAGGCTTTATAGCGATCAGTATGGCCGGCAATCCAGCTAACTAAATAACCACCATAACTACCACCAGCTGCGGCTAAGCGGTTTTCATCGATAAAGCCTTTTTCCAGCATAAAGTCGACTGCGGCTTGGCTATCAATAAAGGGTTTAGTTGGATGCTCACCATGAATAGAAACGGCAAAGTCTTGACCAAAACTGGTTGAACCATGGAAGTTAGGCATAATAGTCACATAGCCAGGCGCCGCGAATAATTGCGGGTTCCAACGGAAGCTAAAGTTATCGCCAAAGAAGCCATGTGGACCGCCGTGCAATAAGTTTAATAATGGCCACTTTTTGTTTTTATCAAAGTTGGGCGGATAAACAATATACATTTGAACCGCATTGCCATCAGCACCGGTAAATTCTGCTTCTTCTACCTTACCCCAAGCAATATTTTGCTGTAACTCTTGGTTAAAGCGAGTTAACGCTGTTAAGTTTTTACCATTGGTTTTTAGTTTAAAAATCTCAGGAAACTGGCTAATGCCATGCTGAACAAAAACTAACTGGTTGTTAGCGGCAACCCTAACACCACTATTGCTTTGATTACGCAGTACTTGTTTTACTTTACCGCCAGATGCCGACACTGAAAAAATAGATTGTTTAGCTCGATCACCTGCAACAAAATAGATGGTTTTACCATTTTGGCTAAACTGCCAGTCAGCTGGCGAATGGCTAAACTCTTTCGCTAATTCGGTTCTTTTACCGCTTTTAAGATCATGGCGAATTAACTTCACTCTATCGGCATAAAAGTCGGTTCTTTCTTGAGCGCCATAAATCAGAAACTTACCATCGGGGCTAAACACTGGGTTGGTATCCCGAGCTGGGTTATCGCTAGTTAAGTTAGTAAAGTCACCACTGCCATCCAGTTTTAACATTAATACATCACTGTTTAGCTGATTATAAGGCTTTTCACTAGTAATAGCACTTAAGGCTAAGCTTTTACTATCAGGGGCAATAGAATATTGCACACCACCACCGACTGAAAACCAAGGCTGCCAGCCTGGAGTTAATTCAGTTACATTGTTGCTGGCTAAATCTAGCTTAAATAAGCGCGGAAAATGATTATCGGTTAGCCAATGATCCCAATAACGGTAAACCCGATCTTCAGTTACCTTAGCGCTAACTTTATTGTTTTGCTTTAGTTCAGCTTCAAGGGTCTTAAAGTCTCCATTGAAGTCTGCTGGCACTTGAGCCATAAAAATAATGCTTTTGCCATCAGGCGTAAATTGCGGTGCCGATACCGATACAGGCAAGGTAGTAAGTTGCTTAGCTTCACCACCTTGTAATGGCAGCATAAATAGCTGACCTTTACTATTACCGCGGCGGGCAACAAAGGCCAATTGTTTGCCATCTGGGCTCCAGATTGGGCTAGATTCACTTTCTTTTAAATGCGTAAGTTGGCTAATAGCGCCGCTATTGATATCTAATAAATGTAAATCCGCATTACCTTTATCGGTTGCCATATCGTAGCGCGTTAACGAAAACACCGCTTGTTTACCATCTGGCGACACTACCGGCGTACTTGGCCGAGCAGCTTGCCATAAGTCTGCCGACGTTATTGGCTGCGGGCTAGCTAATAGTTGGCTGCTAGCAAACACTAGCGCACTCACTAATCCCTTATAAATAAAACCGTGACTTTTCATTTTAATACCTAAATAATAAAAAAACTTAACGTTAAACCATAGCATACAAGCATTTACAGCTAAGCTAAGCATGCGGTTGGCTGGCTAAAGCATGCGATTAACTTTGTAATTACGTTTTAATTTAATAGAGTAGCAGTAATCAACACTGAAACCGAAGCAACAAGGCTAACTTAAAAAACTTTACAATAATCACTAGACGACCGGTCTAATTCAGCTTAGTATTAGCCCATGACGAAAAAACATCACGACACCCGCCAGCATCTGTTAGACACTGGCCATCAAATAATAGCAGCACGGGGCTTTAGCTCGGTTGGGCTAGCGGCAATATTGCAACAGGCTGAAGTGCCTAAAGGCTCGTTTTATCATTACTTTAAGTCTAAAGAGCAATTTGGCCAAGCCCTATTAGAAGACTACTTTAGCCATTATTTAGCCCAACTTGATCAGCTTTTTAATCAAGCTGATTTAACCGGCCAGCAGCAATTAATGCAATATTGGTCAGAGTGGCAACGGCGCTATTGTGCCACTGACGGCACCAGTACCTGCTTAGTGGTTAAACTCAGTGCAGAAGTCGCCGATTTATCTGAGGCGATGCGCTTAACGCTTAAAACGGGTACAGATCACGTTATTAACCGTTTAACCGCTTGTATTGAAGCGGGCATTGCTGATGGCTCTTTGGCTGTAAGCCAAGCAGAATTTACTGCCACTAGCTTATATCAATTATGGTTAGGGGCAAGCTTACTCACTAAGCTACACCGTGATCAGCGCCACCTAGATTTAGCCATGCAAATGACACAACAACTACTGGTAAACTAAGTTTAACTAGGCTGTTTGCCCGCTTTAGTGCGGGCTTTTTTAGCTAAACCCACTAGTCGACTGGTCTAATTTTATAAAGAAGGTATGTTATGCAAGATTTTAGTTTTTATAACCCAACTCGAATTGAATTTGGCGCAGGTAAAATTGCCAAAATTAACCAGCTAGTGCCAGCCGATGCCAAAGTACTGGTATTACTTGGCGGTGAAAGTGCTAAGAAAAACGGTACCTTAGATGAGGTGCTTAGCGCTTTAGGTGAGCGCGAAACGCATCAGTTCTCAGGCATAGAGCCAAACCCTAGCTATGAAACCTTAATTCAGGCGGTAGAGCTAATAAAGCAGCATAATATTGATTTTTTATTGGCTGTAGGTGGTGGCTCGGTAATAGACGGTACTAAATTTGTCGCGGCTGCAGCCTTATACTCAGAAGATGCTTGGCAAATTCTGGTTACCGGCGGTAAACATATAAAACAAGCCCTGCCCTTTGCTACGGTATTAACGTTACCGGCAACAGGATCAGAGATGAACAGTGGCTCTGTTATTACGCGTAAATCATTACAAGCTAAGCTGCCTTTTGGTAGCCCATTATTATTTCCCCAGTTTTCAATTTTAGATCCGGTAAAAACCTACAGCTTACCGCAAAAGCAAATTGCTAATGGCGTAGTAGATGCTTTTGTTCATGTAATGGAGCAATACTTAACCTATGCCGCTGACGCGCCAGTACAAGATCGCTTTGCCGAAGGCTTATTGCAAACCTTAATTGAAATTGGCCCTAAAGCCTTAGCTGAACCAGAAAACTACCAAGTACGCGCCAGCTTAATGTGGACTGCAACATTAGCCTTAAATGGGTTAATTGGTGCTGGTGTGCCGCAAGATTGGGCTACTCACATGTTAGGCCATGAATTAACTGCCCAGCATGGCTTAGATCATGCTCAAACCTTAGCCATAGTGTTACCGGAAATGTTGCGCCAGCGCAAAGCCAGCAAAATGACTAAACTGGTTCAGTTTGCCCAGCGGGTTTGGCATATCGATAACGGTACTGATGATGAAAAAGCGGAAGCAGCCATTGAAAAAATGCGTGGCTTCTTTGAGTCTCTTGGCGTGGCAACCCGCTTAAGTGACTATCAGCTTGGCGCTGAACATATAGAGCCGCTGATCCATAGTTTAACTAAACATAATATGGTGGCCTTAGGTGAACATGGCGATGTCACACCTGATTTATGCCGTAGCATTTTACAAGCCAGCCTATAACTGCGCTGGCGAGTCAAGTAGCTGCTTACTCTGCAGCGACTTGACTAATTAGCCCATTTAAGTGCAGTGAACGTTTTTATAAGGGATAACAATGCCAAACCAAATAAATCAACAAAGCAATACTGTTAATCGTCAATTAACCTTAGCATCACGACCACAAGGTGTGCCCACTAGCGACAATTTCGCTCTTATCAGCGCTGAAATCCCAAGTATTAGTGATGGACAACTCTTATTACGCACGGTTTACCTTAGCCTAGATCCTTATATGCGTGGCCGTATGAGCGATGCCAAGTCTTATGCTGATCCTGTTGCTATTGACAGCCCTATGGTTGGCGGCACCGTTAGCCGAGTGCATGCAAGTAAGCATGCTGATTTTAAAGCCGGTGACTGGGTGCTTAGCTTTAACGGCTGGCAAGACTACGCTGTAAGTGATGGCGCTGGCTTAATTAAGCTCGATCCCAACCTAATGCCGCCTTCTTATGCCCTAGGCATTATGGGTATGCCAGGTTTTACTGCTTATATGGGCTTACTTGATATCGGTAAACCACAAGCGGGTGAAACTGTCGTTGTTGCCGCAGCGACAGGTGCAGTGGGTTCAGTAGTAGCACAAATAGCTAAGCTAAAAGGTTGTAAGGTAGTAGCCATAGCTGGTGGTGCAGAAAAATGTGCTTATGCTCTAGAAAAACTGGGTGTTGATGCCTGTATTGATCATAAAGCCGAAGATTTTGCCCAGCAATTAGCGGCGGCCTGTCCTCAAGGCATTGATGTTTATTACGAAAACGTGGGCGGCAAAGTGCTAGATGGCGTATTACCCTTATTAAACACTGGAGCGCGAATTCCAGTCTGCGGCTTAATTTCGCAATATAATGCGACTGAACTGCCAGCAGGGCCAGATCGTTTAGGCCAGTTAATGGGCGCCATTTTAGTTAAGCGCATGACAGTAAAAGGTTTTATTATTTTTGATGATTATGCTCATCGCTATAATGAATTTGCTCAAGATATGGTGCAATGGCTGCAGCAAGGTAAAATTCACTATAAAGAGCAAATTGTTGACGGCCTAGCCACTGCGCCTGACGCTTTTATTGGTTTATTAGAAGGTAAAAACTTCGGTAAACTAGTGATCCGCGTTGGCGAAGACAACCTAGCCTAACTAATTTAGCCAAGCTTCAAGGGGTCATAACACTTAAAACCCCTTGCAGCTAAACTGTTATTGATTATCACTACAAACCACTACTACGGCTAACCCGTTTTGTAATGGTTTGGGCTAAAATCTGGCTATCGCCACACAATAAAGTAAATTGCTTTTTGGCTCGGGTAATACCGGTATAAAGTAATTCCCTGCTTAATATTGGGCTATTATCGGGTGGCAACACTAAGCAGCAATGGCTAAATTCAGAGCCTTGCGACTTATGCACTGTCATGGCAAATACGGTTTCAATATCTGTTAACCGGCTGGGTAACACCCATTTTAAGCTGCCATCGGCTAATAGAAACACTACCCGTAGCTTGCCGCTGCTAGCATCAAGTAACGTAATACCAATGTCTCCATTCATTAAGCCTAAGCTATAGTTATTACGCTGCATCATAATAGGCCGACCGTTGTACCATTGCTGTGAACAATCCAGCAGGCCTTCGGCCATTAACCAGCGGCTTATTTGTTGGTTTAGCCCTTCAATCCCCCAATCCCCACTACGCAAGGCGCACAATAACTGAAATTGACTATAGGCAGCTAACACAGCTTTAGCCCAAGTGTTATTGCTGCTATCGCTGTCTCTAATGTCGCTGCTGGCAGTGTTAGCACTATAACTGCTTTGCTGTTGCACAAGCTGTAAATAGTGACGATACCCCGCTACAACAACAGGCTTTAAGCTTTCTAGCTTATTACCAGCTAATAATTGAATATCGGTATATTGATTAAATAAATTGCCGGCGCTGGTTTCACCGCGGTTCACGGCAAAGGCTAGCTGGCCTATTCCCGAGTTAGCATCAAACCGATGCGACTTTCTTAACATAACAGTGGCTTGATTAAGCACAGTGCCATTCCCCTGCCAAGGGCTTAAGTCTGTTGCGCTAAAGGGCGCCAATAAACTCAGGGTTTGCGGCAAGTAACCGCCTAATTCGGCACCGCGGCATAAATCGCCTAGTACAGAGCCGGCTTCCACTGAGGCTAGCTGATCTTTATCGCCGAGTAATATTAACCGAGCATGGCTAGGTAAGGCTTGCAACAAAGCCGCCATCATTTCTAAGTCAACCATAGAGGCTTCATCTATCACTAGCACATCTAGCGCTAACGGTTGCTCGGCATTGTGTTTAAATTGACGCCGATTGGGCATAGCACCTAATAAACGGTGTAGTGTTACCACTTCAGTTGGAATACCAGCTTGCATCTGTGCTGGTAGCTTGCTGATAGCACCACTGATTGACTCCGTTAAGCGCACCGCAGCTTTACCTGTAGGTGCAGCTAGCTTAATCGTTAAAGCACGCTGACTGCCAGCTTGTTCAGGCTCAGTTAGCTCTGTCGCACTGTGCTGAATTAAGGCCAATAGCTTAACCACTGTAGTTGTTTTACCGGTTCCCGGGCCGCCGGTAATAATGGCAAAATGACGCTGCAATGCCATAGCACAAGCTAACTTTTGCCAATCGGTCTCGCTGCTGCCATCTTGGCTAGGCTCGGCACTTGGAAATAACTGCTCTATACGCTGCTTAAGCACTGGGCTTAAACTTATTTGTTGCTGCACTCGCTGGCTAATTTGCTGCTTAACTATTTGCTCGGCTTGATATAAGCGATGTAAATACAAGCGGTTATCGGCTAACACTAAAGGAGATATTTCATCTTGCTTAAGCCAGTGGCTACTGGCCAATGCTTGCTCTATATCGCTTAGGCTGATTGCCGCTAAAATATGCGAAGGTCTATCAGAAAAGAATTGCGCATACTGGTTTTGTGGTGGCAAACTTAACAAGCTATCGGGATTGGTTATTAAGTCTTGCAATAAAATACAGCTATGGCCACGACCATATTGATGGCAAAGCAAAGCACATAGCAACCAAACCAGCGGTTGCGGCTCGGCAACAACTTGATTTAAGGTCAGCGGCAGCTGGGCATCGAGTGCTCGCAGCCAGCGTCGGTCTACCCAGCGTTGCAAAAGTTGCTGCATAGCGGCTAGATCTTGCACTGGCGCTGTTGCCGTTAAATTAGCCTGATTTGACATGAGTTCCCCGCCTTATTTTACACTGATGGCTTATTGTTATGCATGGCTATTAATTACTAACCTTCGCTGCCAGAATTAGCCGCTTTCATTAGCAAACAGCTGATCTAAAGCCTGCAGCAATGCTGGGCTTGGCATGATATCTAGCTGACCCTCGCTAGGGGCTCGAATAAACCAATATAAAGCACCGCCAATATACTGCTCTGGTGCAGCTAAATAACCAGGCTGACGTTGTTTTAACAACCGATGCAAGGCCAGCATATATAACGCTGCTTGCACATCATATCTGTGTTGTAAAAACATTTGTTGCATGCTGTCTTGGTTATACGCCTCGTTATTATCGCCTAACCAATTCGACTTATAATCCAACACCCAATAGCGACCTTGACTATCTTGCAAGGTTAAATCGATAAAACCTTTAAGCATGCCATTTAGATGATCGGCTAATAACATTGGCCTAGCTTGGCCTGGCAAAATAGCTTGGCTAATAATCTTATCTAGCGCCAGCACATCAACCTGACGGGTTTCTAGCCAGAATTCTAGCTCAGCTCGTTGCTGCCCTAAGCCCGATAAACTTACCCCTAAGGCTGAAATAGGCGTGCTTAGCATAGTGGCAAACCACGGGGCTAATACTGGCTGCCATGACTGCCAGTTATGCCGTGGCAAGCTTTGCTCTAAAATTGCGTTAATAGCTGTTGCATCACATTGGCTAAACCCCTGTTGCTGCGCTTGCTCAAATAATTGGTGCAAAAACGTACCAGCAACGGCACCACGCGGAAAGTCATGAATGGACTCTTGTAGCTCACTGCTTGCGACGGGTTCATACGCTTCTTCTAAGCGCTGGGTATCTAAGGCCGTATCGGCAGCTAAGTCACTGCTAGCCTCAGTTTCTGGGCTGTTTGCTATTAGCCTATTCGTACTGTGGCTATCGGCTTTACGTAACGCCGAGTAACTCGCAATCCACCAGCGTTGCTGGTTGACGGCTGAAGCTAAGCGTAAAGCTGGGCTTAATTCTGCGGTGGCAGTGGCAGCTAATGGTGGTTGTTGTTCTAAAATAGGCTGTTGCTGCCAAGGTAAGTCGGCCAAAACGGCAGCGAGTTTTTGCTGATCAACATCAGCACCCAACTGCAATAGATTACCCATGCCGCTAAGGGCAATTTTACTGCCTTTACTATTACCTTCACTATAAGCAGCTAAGCCTAACCAGCAAGCATAAATAGGCCGGGTTAAGGCAACATATAACAGCCGAATATCTTCACGTAAACGTTCACGTTCGGCTTGCTCAACCGCAGCTTCATCTGGGCTTAAATCTAGCACCATTTTAGTGCCATCGTAATAACGCTGAGGCTGCTTAGCCGTCGCCGCTTTATAGCCACAAATAAAGGGTAAAAATACCAGCGGGTATTGTAGGCCCTTACTTTTATGGATAGTCACCACTTGCACTAGTTGTTGCTCACTCTCTAGCCGCAGTTGTTGCTCTTCAGCGCTATCGGGCTGCTCTATTTGCTCGGCTAACCAGCGAATTAAACCCGTTTCACCATCTCGTTGCTGGCTTTCATGCTGCAATAATTCAGCTAAGTGCAATATATTGGTTAAAGTACGCTCGCCTTGCTCTTGGCTTAACCATAAACTGGGCAGTTCAAAGTAATGCAACCAAGCTTGCACCAGCGCCAGCACCCCTTTAAAGCGCCAAACTAATTTAAACTCGCGCACTTGCTCTGTTAAGGCTTCCCATGCTGGCTCGTTATTAAAGTAATAGTCTAATTTAGCATCCGTTTGCCCTGATAAGGGTAACGCTAAGGCCATACGTAGGGCATTTTCATCCTCAATTTCATAGCAGGCCCGCAGCCAAAATAATAACGCTGTGGCTTCGGCACTGGCAAAAATAGATTCACTGTCAGACAAATAAACCGAACGAATTTGCCGCTGGCTTAGCTGTTTTCTTACCAAAGCGGCTTCATTACGATCTCGAACCAAAATAGCAATATCAGAAGGCTGTACTGGCGTAAATTCGTCTTGCGTAAGCTCAACTTGCATAAACTCAGCATGCTTAGCCGCGTCTGACTTAACAAAACCCGCTTTAGCTTGTTGTGCTTGGCTTAAAATAAAGGCTATTTGGTCGGCACAGGCAGCTGCCATTAATTGCTGATAAGCGCCTTTTTTTAACTCCTCGGTTGTAATATCAGCCAGCCAATAGTTAACAGCCGGCACAGCTTGCGCAGACACAGTTTGGGCCGAATTTGCTTGACTAGCTAAAATAAAGTGTTCGGCTTTACCTTGTGCTTTAACAGCTAAAAAAGGCAGCGGTGTGCGAGTCTGGCTATCACTATTAGCATCCGTAGTATTAGTAGCAGCAGAGCCAAATCCAAAGGCGCCTTGAGGGCTTTGCTCTGCTTGGCTAAATAACGCATTCACCGCAGCCACTAAGTCTGTAGTCGAACGATAGTTTGTACTTAAATTATAATGGCGCTGCTCTGTTAAACGCTTAGCGTGCAAGTAAGTATGTAAATCTGCACCACGGAAACTATAAATAGCTTGCTTAGGATCGCCCACTAACACTAGCCCTGTTTCGCGGCTAGTAACATCAGGATAAATAGCCTGAAAAATAGCAAACTGTATTGGATCCGTGTCTTGAAACTCGTCAACCATAGCAAACGGATATTGCTGGCGAATACGCGCGGCAAGCACTTCTCCGCCTGAGGCATTTAGGGCTTGGTGTAAATCAAGAAGTAAGTCGTTAAAGTCGCGCTCGGCACCTTGCTTTTTACGTTGCCTAAATTCTGCGGTTAACCATAAGGCCGCATGATGGCGAACATGAATGGCGATATCAGGTTGTTGCTCTAATAGCTGCAAAGCCTGATCAAACAAAGCAAACACCGGATGTTGCACTAATGGCTGGCCTTTTTTAGTGCCGGCTGTTAAATGCTCTAGGCTGAACTTTTTTACATTCTTAGCAAAATCGCTTTGTTGCCAATGTAACAACTCTGGCTCTGCTATTATTTTTTGCCACCATGCGCGCTCCTGCTCTTGCCAGCTTGCTTTGCGAAACTTATTGCCGTTTAACCAACTATTAGCATAGGCATCGTCTAACTGCGCTAAGGCTTCAGCATCAAGCGCCTGCTGCATTAGCTGACAATGGGCCTGAATTAGGTTTACCCAGTCAGCTAAAGGTTGCGCCACTTGATCTGGACTTAAGGCTTCAGGTAAATCGGCCCCCTTAACGGTAAAATGTAAGTTGCCGGCATCGGCTTGTAACCAAGGCTTGATATCTGCCAGTAAGTCATCAGGAGACTTACTGACATTCCCCAGCGCCTGTAATAGATTTGGATCTTGTAATGGGTATAAAAAACTGCGCCAATAATCGCAAGCTAAGGTATGTAATAATTGCTTATTGTCATTGCTTAGGTTCTCGCCAAAAGCCGCGCCAGAGTCAAAGGCATGCTCGCTTAACATGCGCTGGCACCAACCATGAATAGTAAAAACAGCGGCTTCATCCATCCATTGCGCGGCGCGCTCTAACACTCCGGCACAACGAAAATGCAACTCTGGCGGGTATTCGGCTAATAAATCTTTAATAAAGCTATCCGCACTTTGGTGTTGGCGAAAAGCAATAGCCGCTTCCACTAAGCGAGCCCGAATACGATCTCGCAGCTCAGCCGTTGCCGCTTTAGTGAAGGTGACCACTAATATTTCTGGCGGTAATAAAGGCCGATTAAAGGCAGTTTGCTCGGCGACACCATGGCCCAGCACTAAACGCAGATATAACGCAGCCAAGGTATAGGTTTTGCCCGTACCGGCACTCGCCTCTATTAATCGGCTGCCATGCAGTTCAAACTGTAATGGCTTAAGCGTAATCACAGCGCTGAGATCTGAATTTACCTGTTGTTTAGTCAAGATCAGACTCCTGCTTAGCTAATTTGGCATTTAATAACGGTTGATATAGCTGCTCTGCCCATGTTGCAAAGCCTGCTTGCTCTAGACTCGCAAAATCAGGGTAATAGCGTTGTAGCTCGGGGCTATTATCCCGTTCACCGCCAAAGGTGTAACCCCCTTCATAGGTTTGCCGACACTTTTCTGCATCTTGAGTTTGCAGCCAACATATTGCCGTTTTTGGCATTACAGGTAGCGGCTGCTGCAAGCCTTGTTGCCAATAGTTAACCAGCTGTTGTAGCTGCGCAAAAGCGCTGTCTTTCGCTTGCGCTATTAGCTGCACTTTATCATCTAACCCATACTGCAAGGTGCTTACCTTAGCGCCTTGCGCATTGGCCACTAATTGCTGTAACCAACTAGTGCGCAAGGTATACCAACGCAATTGGTCATCTTTACGAATAGCGCTAGCGCGTAATAATATCAGTGCTTGTTGCTCAATGCCTGACGAGCCAGCTTGGTAGAGCTGAGTTAAATTGTCGTTTAATGCCACATCAGCAAACTGCAAGGAAATAGCTAAGGGCTGAGCAGCTTTTTGCCAAGCGATGCCATCAGAGCGATATCGATTAAAAACTACCTCCACTTCACGCTCTATGCTTGCCGCAACATTTTTGCCAAATATAGCCAGTGGTAATTTAGCTTGCTGGCTTAATTGAGCTACAGCGGCAGATAAATTAAAATCGGGTTTATGTAACAGCTGTTGCAATAACTGTTGCTTTAATTGATAAAGTTGCAGAGTGTCGAGTACAAAAGGCTCATCATCTTGCGCCTGCATTGCCGACTGATAAAAGCGGGTTTTAAAGCGTTGATTTAAATAATGCCGACAGGGGTTGGCTAAAAAGTCATCTAATAAACGCACACTTAATACCGGCAAAGCCTCTTGTTGCGCTGTACTGCTAAGTGCTTCTTGCTCTGTACTGTTAAGTGAGTCTTTACATGCTGGCTCAGTCTGATGCGCAGCTTGCCATTCATAAGCATAGGTTGCGTATTCACCATTAAAATAGCGTGGTGAAAAAGGCTGTAATGGGTATTCTTGGCTAAGTGCTTTTAGCACAGGTAAACCAGACTGATGCTGCCAGCCATGCGTTATCACATCACCTAATTGACTTACCAGTACGCTAGGCGGTAGCTCACTATTATTGCGAATATGCTTGCCTACCCAGCTTATATACAATGCTTGTCGAGCACTAAGCATGGCTTCTAAAAATAAAAATCTATCATCATCACGTCGCGAGCGATCACCAGGGCGATAATCATTGGCCATTAAATCGAAGTCATCACTTTGCCGAGTACGCGGGTATTCGCCATCGTTTAAACCCAGTAAATAGACCCGTTTAAACGGAATAGCCCGCATAGGCATTAAGGTAGAAAAAGTTAAACTACCGGCCAAGAAACGCTGGCTTAAGCCTGATTCACTGGCTTGGTCTAACCAAGCTTCACGCAGCACTGCTAGACTAATGTCACCGCTAAAATCCCCACTTAGACCAGCATCCACTAACTGCTGCATAGCATCAGCTAAACGGCCATAAATAAGCTGATCTTGATCACTGCTAAAGTCGAATAAATCTGTTAATAAACCGGGCTGTGCAAACAGCATTTGTTGCCACTGCGCTAAGCTGGCTTGGGGGTGAGCAACAAGTTGTTGCTGCCAATGTTTAAGTTGCTGAATAAACTGCAGTAAAGGCCCCACTTCTGCGGCGGCTAAGCCTGATACTTCAGCATAAGGTGCCCGGCCCTGCCATTGCTCAACATCACCAAGAGCAAAGCCAAGCAGCATCCGCTCTATACCAAACATCCAACTATAATTATCGGCCAGTTGATCTAAGCCTAAGCTAGCACGTTGTTCGCCATCTAACCCCCAGCGCACCCCCGCTTCATTTAGCCATAAGCGAATTTGCCCTAGCGCCTGAGGATTAATAGCAAAACGGCGCTGAATGGCCGGAACATCCAGCAAGTCACTCATTTCGGTTAAGGTAAAGCGTTGCTCTGGTAGCTGTAAAATATATTCTAACGCCACCATTAACGGCTGACTGCCACGCAAACTTTGATCGGCTAAAGTATAAGGTAAATAGCGTTTATCATCGCGGTTTAAGCGGCCAAATACCGCATGAATATGGCTTTGATATAAGCTAATATCTGGCGTCATAATAATAATATCACGCGGTAATAAGCTACTATCACTGGCAAATTGACTGAGCAAATTATCTTGCAGAATTTCTACTTCACGTTGGCGGCTATGGGCAACATGAAAGCTAATACTCTTGTCGTCAGCGGCGACGACTCTAGGTTCGGTTGTGCTGGCATTTAGCTCTAACATATCTTGCTGTAGCTGTTGCAATAAAGGCAGCTTAGCGATATCTGCTACCGGCTCAGAGAATAAGTCTATTTTATTATTAAACCAATGCTGATACTGCTCTGGTTGGTCAAACTTATCCAGTAAACTAATGTAATCGCGACCTTGCTTACCTAAACTCGCCAGCAAAACAGGCGCATGTAAATACAGTTCATCGGCATCAAGCACGTCGGGCAAGCCTGGCTTACGCTGCTGACGCTTTTGCTTAGCTCGCATATCATCTTTAATGCTACTAATGTCGCCCCAAAAATGCCGGCACGGATTAAGTACCGTTAGTAACACTTGGCGCTGCGATCCCAAAGCCGCCAGCAATTCTATGGTTTGCTGAGCTAACGATGACACCCCAAACACCACTATGCGATCAGGCAATAAATCTGGCCTAGCTAATTGGCCCTGCTGTAATGCGGCTAACGCCTGATTATGCACATCTGCGCGACTAGAATAGGCTAAATCACCTGCGGATCTGGCAATATCCTGCTGCAATAAACGCCAGAGCGCCGGCTGCCATAATTGATCGTCGGGTACGGTTTTAAGGGGGGTTTTAGCTAAAACATCGTCGCCATTACGCCAATGTTGTAGCCAGTCGGCTCGATACACTTGATATTGGTCGAATAAGTCGGCTAAACGCAACGCTAACTGATAACTTTTGCGCCCATCTAAGTCTTGCTGTAAATAGCGGTTTAAAGGCGCAAACACCGGATCGGATAACTGGTTTAATAAGCCTAAAATGCGCCAGCTTAAGTTGTTTTTATCATAAGGTAAGCTTTTAGGAATGGCCTCGCCTAATACGGCCCGATAAAGCTGCCAAACAAATTGATTGGGTAATTCAACCTGTAAACCCGCGGCAATACCAGGATGACCATTAGCGGTTTCGGCTAAGGCCATTTTTAGCCACTGAGCAATACCGTTACTTTGTACTAGCACCTCTTCTGTGCCCAGTACGGGCACTGGATTAGCACTTAACCACTGTACCAGTAACTCGCGTAGGGTTTCTAATTGATTACTATGAATAACCACAAAGCCAGGCTGCAGCATGCTAACTCTCTACAAAAACAATATCTTGGCAGATTAGCACAGCAACTAAGATTTTAGAATGGACATCACTGGTAAAAAATACAGCAGTAATAAGTTAACCGGCCATAATTCGTAAATAACCTAAAATAACGTTATTATTCAACATCTCTAATTAGGCTGCGGAGACAGCATGGCTGCAAAATTTCGTATTAATAAAACCGTTTTACTAGTCATGCTAGTTATTATTGCTGGCTGTGCCGCACTTGCAACGCGTGATCTTAATCAAAAATTTGGTGAAACAACCCCGACAAACCGAGCTAGCGCAATAAGCTCTGCAGTTAATGCTGCTAAAGATGATGTTTATCATCAAACGGTTAAACCCATTTTAGAACAGCGCTGTGTTGTCTGTCACGCTTGCTATGACTCGCCCTGCCAGCTTAATTTAAGCTCTATTGCCGGCATAGAACGCGGTGCCCATAAAGACTTAGTTTATGATGCAACTCGTTTTAATGCAGCGGAGCCAAATCGTTTATTTATCGATGCCTTAGAAATTCAGCAATGGCGTGAGCGTGGCTTTTTTCCTGTACTGAATGAGCGCAAACAAAATATTGAAGCCAATACCCAAGCCTCATTATTAGCCCGCAGTCTAATGTTAAAGCAGCAACATCCGCTGCCAGATACGACTATTTTGTCAAACCAGTTTGATTTTAGCTTAAACAGAGCTCAGCAGTGCCCAACTATAGAAGAATTTGATGGCTTTGCCAGTAACCAGCCTTTAGCTGGCATGCCTTATGGTTTGCCCGCTTTAGCTCCTGATGAGCATAGCAAATTACTCACTTGGTTAGCCCAAGGGGCAAAAATGACAACCGAGCCGCCTTTAGCTGATAGCGAATTACAAGCCATACAAAAACTAGAAACTTGGCTTAACGACGATAGCTTAAAAATGCAGCTAAGTGCGCGTTATATTTATGAGCATTTATTTACCTCACACCTCTATTTTGAGCAACTGGTTACTGCGCAACAGCAACCGCAGTTTTATAACTTAGTCCGCTCAACAACTCCGCCAGGCCAAGCAATTGACATAATCGCTAGTCGACGCCCTTACGACGATCCTAAGGTAAGCAGAGTCTATTATCGCTTACAACCGGTGCGGGCCACTATTGTTAATAAAACCCACCAACCCTATCCAATTAATAAAGACTTATTAGCTAAGTGGCAGCAGTGGTTTGTTGCAGCCGATTATAAGGTGGCAGAGCTACCTAGCTATCAGCCAGAAATTGCTGCTAATCCGCTAACGGCTTTTGTGCAACTGCCGGTTAATGCGCGTTATCGTTTTATGCTAGAGCGGGCTGAAAATACAATTATGGGCTATATCAAAGGCCCCGTTTGTCGTGGCCAAGTGGCATTAAACGTAATAAACGATCATTTTTGGGTATATTTTCTTGACCCTGATCTTGTTACTAACGACAAGGTAGAAGCCTTTTATCTAGCTCAAAAAGATAACTTACGCTTGCCAGCTGAAGACGAAAGCTCGGCTCGTGCCATTAATTGGCCGGCTTATGCTAAACGCCAAGGCGATTACTTACGCGCTCGCAGCGACTTTTTAAACAGCGTATTAAAAGATGGCCGCCATTTAACCGCTGATGCGCTATGGGATGGGGATGGCACTAATAATAACGCTAGCCTTACTGTGTTTCGCCACTTTGATAATGCGACTGTAGTAAAAGGCTTAATAGGCGATGCACCGAAAACAGCTTGGGTTATTGATTATGTATTGCTAGAGCGCATTCATTATTTATTAGTTGCTGGCTTTGATGTCTATGGTAACTATGGCCACCAATTAATGACCCGCTTATATATGGACTTTTTACGCATGGAAGGCGAGTCTAACTTCCTAGCTTATTTACCGCCAGAGGTACGCCGCGCTGAATTTAAAGACTGGTATCAAAAAGCGGGGGTTGAATTAACTCAGTTTATTGCCGGCGATATTAACCCCTTTGCTCAGCCTAGTGGTATCACTTTTAATACTGACCAACCTAAAGCCGAGCTTTATCAAATTTTTGCCAACAAACTAAGCCAAGTTCAACCAAAGCGTTACCAACTAGAAAACAGCCCTTTGAGCCCAAACAGCCAGGCCTTATTGCAGCAGCTGGGCAAAATTAAAGGCAAAGCGGCGTCGCTTTTACCCGAACTGACCATGATTATGCTGCAGCCCACTGACAGCAACTTAGCGCCGCAATTATTTACCTTGATAAGAAATAGCGCCCACTACAATGTGAACAGTTTATTTAAAGAGGAAAGTAACCGTGACTATGCCAATGATAATATGACTATTGTTAATGGTTTATTAGGTAGCTATCCCAATGTATTTTGGCATGTTAAAGAAACTGACCTAGCTAAAGTAGTCGCTATGGCCCAGCAGCTAACCAATGAACAAGATTATCAGCAATTATTAAATAATTATGGTGTGCGCAGAACCGCCAGCGACTTTTGGCAGTTTAGTGACCAACTCAATGCTATTTTTAATCAACTTAACCCTATAGAAGCCGGCTTATTAGACTATAACCGCTTAGATAACAGATAAATGCTATAGTAGCCAGATTTCAGAATGCCGAATACAGGATTAAATATGAATAAAACCTATCACATTGGTACCGCAGGCCAACCTTGGACAGCAGCAGAAAAAGCTCAGTGGTTAGCCGAGCAAAGCATAAAGCGCAGTTTTTTTACTGAAGTGTTGCCTGACATAGAAGCCTTAGCTGCAGAGTTTAATCTAGTTAAATATGGCGAGCTTGATTACAAAGCCGTATGTGGAAAAACTTACCCTCTATATGCAGTTAAAAGCCGCGATTGGCAGCAAAATAAAGTAACTGTGCTAGTTACAGGTGGTGTTCATGGTTATGAAACTAGTGGTGTCCATGGCGCACTGCGTTTTTTACAAAGCAAAGCCGCTGAATATAGCCGCAATTTTAATATAGTGGTTTTACCTTGTATTAGCCCTTGGGGTTATGAAACCATCAACCGCTGGAACCCGGAAGCTATTGATCCTAACCGCAGCTTTGGCCCAGAGGGTAAAGCTGCAGAAGCCATAGCAGCACGCCAATATGTGCAATCAGTCGCGACAAATTTTGCATTACACATTGATTTACACGAAACCACCGATAGCGACAACAGCGAATTTAGGCCAGCCAAAGCCGCACATGATGGCACCGTAAACCATAATTGGAATATTCCAGACGGCTTTTACACCGTAGACGACAGTGAGCATCCAAGCCCTGCCCTGCAAAAAGCCATTATTGATGCCGTAGCAAAGGTTACCCATATCGCCCCTGCAGATGACAACGGCAAACTCATTGGCGAGCCAATACAACAACCTGGTGTTATCAACTATGCTAAAGCCTCTCTAGGCCTATGTGGCAGCGTAACCAATGCCCCTTTAGTTAGCACAACAGAGGTTTACCCAGATAGCCCAACCGCAACACCAGAGCAATGTATTCAAGCCCAAGTTGCTGCTGTTTGTGCTGCACTAGATTACTTATTGAGCCAAGGTTAATGCTAACCTTAGTTAATTTTATGTCTGACCTATCTGATTAAGTGGATTTTTATGAACCCATTACTTATTAACGGCTCAGCCGGAATTCCTTTAACTATTATTGCTAAGCAAGACTTTGAGCAATGGCTTTCTAAACAAGCCACTTCGCTACAAAACTGGCTTGAGGCCACTCAATTTTCAGCTAAAGGCTTAAGCCTTATTCCTGATAGCGATGGCCAAATTAGCCAAGTTATTTATGTTACCGATAAGCCTGATGCTTATTGGGTATGTGGTGATATTATTAATCAGTTGCCGGCAAACAAATATTTACTATCAGCCAGTGATGCCCAGTGTCGTGTTGCTGCTTTTAGTTGGGCTTTAGGTGCTTATAAGTTTGATCGTTATAAGAAAAACGATAAGCAGTACCCGCAACTGGTTATTGATAACCCCGATATCGTAGCCAGTACTTTACAATTAGTTCGCTCGGTGTCGATAGTGCGTGATCTTGTTAATACGCCCGCAGCAGACATGATGCCGCAACACTTAGCCGAGGTTATGCAGCAATTAGCCGACGAATTTGGTGGCAAGGTTCAGCAAATTGTTGGTGATGATTTATTAAAGCAAAACTACCCTACTATTCATATGGTTGGCCGTGCTAGTGACAATTTACCGCGCTTAATTGACCTAACCTGGGGCGATGAAAATGCACCTAAAGTCACCCTAGTGGGTAAAGGTGTTTGCTTTGACTCTGGCGGTTTAGATTTAAAGCCAGGCTCTGGCATGCGTTTAATGAAAAAAGACATGGGCGGTGCAGCTCATGTTATTGGCCTTGCTCACCAGATTATGGCGGCAAAGTTACCCGTGCGCCTGCGGGTATTAGTGCCTGCGGTTGAAAATGCAGTGTCAGCAAATGCCTTTAGGCCTGGCGATGTAATTAAAACGCGCAAAGGCTTAACTGTTGAAATAGATAATACCGACGCCGAAGGCCGCTTAGTATTATGTGACGCCTTAGCAGAAGCCAGTAACGATAGGCCTGACTTACTGATTGATTTTGCAACCTTAACCGGCGCTATGCGGGTAGCCTTAGGCACTGAATTACCCGGCTTTTTCAGTAATGATGATACCGTTGCCGCAGAGATAACCGCCGCGGGTTTAAAGGTTGAAGATCCGGTTTGGCGCATGCCGCTCTATAAGCCTTATTATGACCTAACCGGCAGTGATATCGCCGATTTAGCCAACTGCGGCAAAACACCTTTTGGCGGGGCGATAACAGCCGCTTTATACCTAGAAGCTTTTGTTGACGAAGGCATTAGCTGGAGTCATTTTGATATAATGGCTTGGAATAATCGCGCCCTACCAGGTCGGCCTATAGGTGGTGAAGCCTTTGGTCTTCGTGCCGTGTTTGAATACTTACAGCAACGCTTTGCAAGCTAGTGAGCTTAGTCAGCTATCTAAAAGCCCAAGTCAATTAGCTTGGGCTTTTTTGTTAAATGCCATACTGACGGATCCGTTTTACATTGACATTAATAAGATGTCTTAACACATAACGGTAGGCTAATTTCTTTATGCCTTGCAAATTACTGCCATGCTTAGCGTAAAACTGATCTGGGCTTGCAACAACACCAAAATCATCGGCAATTCCTTCAGCTTGAATATAAGTATGATTGTTATTAAATTCATTATTTGGCTGTTGTAAGCAAGGCACAGCAATGCCATAACCACTAAAGCTATTACACTGGGAAAAGCCACGTTGCACTTGGCTTAAAAAGGCCTTATCAATGATAAAGCCTTCTACATTAAGCCATTGGCCATCTAATAACACCTCTACCCAACTATGCAAAATACGCTTAGGTGCCAGTGGCATAAAATAGCGCGGAATAGCGCCTTGCTGCAAAGAGTTATAAATAGTAAAAGCATGCAAGCGACAAGGTATATTAAGGGCTCGCACAAGCGCCATAAACAATGAGCCTTTGGTATTACACTGGCCATAGCCATTGGCTAACACCTCACTGGCGGCAATGGCATCATCACGGTTATAACCAAAGTGAATTTCATCACGAATAAAATAATATATTGCGGTTACAGCTTGCACAGGCTCAAGTTTGTTCCAACCTCGCTGCTTAATTAATTGCTGAATACTCTTGTGTTGAAAATCCAGAATGGGGGTTGCTGCTGTTAATTGATTCATAATGCTTACCTCCTAGGTTTAGAGGCTAGCTTAACCTTTGGCTGTAGCTGAAAATTGAATAAACTGGCTATCTTGCTGAGAAGCTCGTTAATAATTGTTTGCTGGTCATGCCAAAGGTGCTTTTAATCGTCCGGCTAAGATGAGCACTATCACTAAACCCGGCTAAATAGGCTGCATCTGTTGCACTACGGCCACTTTTGATGGCCTGCACCGCACAGATCAGCCGTCGCCATAATAAATATGGCCGCCACGCTATGCCTAGTTCGGCTTTAACTAAATGTAAAAATCGGCTTTCAGAAAGAGCTAAGTCAAATGCAATCTCTTTGGCTCGCCATTGTTCCGGCTTGACACATTCTGCTTGCAGGCAATTATCTAACTTAGCCAGTAAAGCTAATAAGCGCGGATCACGGCATTGATAGCTATTATGGTTTAACGCAAAAGCTAACTGATCAAAACCACTTAACTGGCCAAGTAAGGCTTCTAACCTAGCGTCTTTAGTTACGCTAGGTAACTGCTGCGGTAAGCCGCTAATCGCCTCGCCTAATAAGCTTTCTGGCTCTGCTAAAATAACCCAGCCATTAGGCATAGAAAGCTGATGCAATTCATTGGGCTGAATAACTTTACCCGTTGTTAATGGCTGACCATTTAAATAATAAAGATCACTAGGTAAACAAAGCTGCCATAGTGAATGGCGATGCGGATGGGTATCAATAGCCTGGCCATAGGCAATAGCCATACCCGGCAAAAAATATGACACGGTTTGTAAAGACCTTGATGATTCAGCCACTTTAATGCTCTTGCTTTGTGTAATAGGTACAGCGGTTCGTCATTGCAGCTCTCATTTTAGCGATCCACTAAACTTTATATTTTAACTTAAACTAATTTGCTTAAGATGATCCTGAATATGCAAATAATGCGCAGTGTAATATTGCTGTTTAGTTAGGTGGCCATAAGCAAAGTGCGCCGCTAAGTCACCTTGCCAAGCAATGAATATTTCTAGCTCTTGTATCAACTCAGCCAGCGCGACATCATTAGGCACCTTGTTCACTAAACTCGGTGCCCCAGGTATAGGTTCATTTAACGCATGATGCATGCTACCGCTGGCGGCAAAAGCATTAAATGCAATGCTGCCAGCAGTATAATGAAATAAGGTTGATTTATGCTCAGGATAACCAAGGCGAGAATAACGGACACTTTGCGCTAAGTGCTGCAATATCTGACTGACAGGCCAGTCGCCGTGGTTAATTAACTTATCTGCTGGATAACGTTTAAGCTGTTGCAGCAAATCAGCCAACGGATAATGCCGCACCATAGCAACAACCTTAGTACCTAATAAGGTCGCCACCGGAACGGCAAGAGCGAATTGGATAAACTTACGCCGCTGCATAAGTTATTGGTTACTGCTTTTTAACTAAGTTTAAATTATGAAAATCAAAGCTAAAGTCAGTAAAGTCGGCTATAGCTTCCATTGTTGCGCTGTTAATTTTACCGTTATCAGCCGCAGTAAAGCGGATAAAAGCGTCAGCTTCTAATAAAGGTTCATTCCAACGGACAACAAAGGTATTGCCATCATAGTGCTCTAATACACCTTTTAACATTTCAGTATGCTCAAAACGAATATGCAGTTGTTCAGCTTGTTTCTGTATTGTCACTTCACCATACCAATTATCTTGGTATTTGCCGGCATAATGTTTTAACGGTAGTGCAGCAGCTTTATTATCAGCAGGCTTTAATGCAAAGCTATTTTTATGCTGCATAAACTCTTGATATTGTTTAGTTTGCAATGCTAACCAATCAGTGTCGGGCAAGTTAAGCACTTGCTCTAAGGCTTCTTCTGTTACTGTTGTTAAACCTTGGAAAGCCTGTTGATTAGACAATACTGTAATGGCGAAATTTTTCTCTGGAATTAGCGTTGTTAACGACAACATGCCTAAGATACCACCGCTATGCGAGATATGTTTTACACCATGGTAGTCTTTTACAAACCAGCCCATGCCGTAGCCTCTAAAATGAGTGCTTTGCTGGCCCGGTTTATGCCGCACCGGCAATGGTGTAGTTAGCTGCCACATTTGCGCTAATTGCTCAGGCGCTATTATTTGCTCACCGCTTGGGCTTTTACCTTCATTTAATAACGTAAGAAGCCAGTTACCCATATCATCAACACTAGATAGGGTGGCACCTGCAGCTGCGAAATCTTGTAAATAATCAAGCGGGAAACGGTGTACTTCGCCTTTATAGTCGATATTACCAATAGCAATATTGCTGTTATCTGGCTTTAAGTTATCAAAGCCTACAACGCTGTTTTCCATTTGTAACGGTTGGAAAAAGTGCTCGGCAATATATTGCGCATAAGGTACGCCGGTTACTCGTTCTATTACTAGCCCTGCGGTTACAAACATTAGGTTGTTATAGGCAAACCCTTGGCGTAAATCTTTTTCTATCGGTATATGAGCAACACCCGCTAAGAGTTGCTCTGAGGTTTTATCTGTATTTGGCCAAATCATTAAGTCACCTGCACCTAAGCCTAAGCCTGTGCGATGACTTAATAAATCTCTAATAGTCACTTTTTCCGTTAAGCTTGCATCCGCTAAGCGAAATTCGGGTAAATGTTGAATAACTTTATCATCCCAATTCACTTTCCCTTGTGCAACCAGCTGTCCAATAGCCGCAGCGGTAAAGGCTTTAGTATGAGAAGCGATACCAAACAATGTATCCGCTGTTACCGGCTCTTGGTTGGCAAGATCACGAATACCAAAACCTTCAGCTAAAACAACTTTGCCATCTTGTACTGCAACCACGGCAATACCGGGAATATTAAATGCTTGCAAACTTGCTTGTGCTGTTTGGCGAATTTTTTGATCTAAAGCTAGATTGCTCTGTTCAGGGCTGGTGACTGTAGAGCTACAGGCGGATATCAAGGCGCTTAATAAAGAAACGCTAATTATTTTAGACATTGCGTGCATGGAAGGGCCTCCAAAGTGAAATAGTTTTGCCTAGGTGCTGCTAACCGTGGCGGTTAACAGCATCTAGGTTTAAGTGGGATTAAATCTTAAATTGCTGAACAATTTTATTAAGCTCAGTGGCTGACTTATCTAATGAAATAGCCTCTAACGATAATGCATCCGCATGTTTAGCAGTACTATTCACTAAGTCATTCACTTCCGTTAGACGCTGATTAATATCTTCAGCCACCACTTGCTGCTGTGAAGTTGCCCCAGCAATTTCACTACTTTGCTGCTGCACTTTATCGATAGCTACACTAATTTTAGCCAGTGCACTTTGGATTGCTTTAGCTCTGTCAGCGCTCTGTTCAGTTTGTTGCTTACCTTGCTGCATTTTATTTTCGGCATTTTTAGCAATATGCTGTAACTTTTCGACCATAACTCGAATATGCTCAGTACTATCACTTGTCCGTCCGGCTAATGATCTTACTTCGTCAGCAACTACTGCAAACCCGCGACCTTGATCACCGGCCCGCGCAGCTTCTATAGCAGCATTTAATGCCAGTAAGTTAGTCTGATCAGCAATTGATTTAATTACATCAACAACAGTTCCAATATTTTCAGATTCTTTAGCTAAACCGGCAATAACTTCTACACTATCAAGCATCGTTTTAGCTAGCATACCCATATCTGACACTGAGCTATTAGACAAATTAGTGCCTTCATCTACTTGTTGCTGAGCAACAATAGCAGCATCACTTGTCTCGTGGGCGTTATGGCTAATTTCTTGAACAGTTGCCGCCATTTCATTTACCGCTGCAGAGACAGAGTCTATTTGCTGCTTATTTGCTTGAATTTCGTTATTGGTATCAGTTGCGACTGCGGTTAGGTGCTGGCTAGAGTACTGCACTTTATCCGCTTGGCTGGCGGTATCTTGTATTGACTGACGCAGTTTTGCGACAAACGCATTAAAATGCTTAGCAATAATACCTACTTCATCTTCATTGGTTATTTGAATAGTACGCGTTAAATCACCTTCACCACTAGCAATACCACGCAGCGCCAACTCTAATGCAGACAGTGGTTTTAGAATAATACGAATTAATAGCAATACCACGATAACCATAGCGGTAATAAAGATAACGGTAAATACAATGGCCCAGTTTGCTGCCTGTTGGATTGGAGCCTCAATCATATGCTCTGGCACTAACAAGCCTGTTAACCAAGCTATTTTAGGGAAATCAGCTGCCACAGGCTGGAATGAGGCATAATAATTTTTGCCTTTAAGTCTCACCGGAATAAAGCCTGAAGTTTGTTTTTTTGCCGCTTCAACTAATAAATGAAAGCCTGATGAGTCAGGTAAATCATTTAACTTACTAAAGCTGTCATTTACTTTTATTTGATCAATACCCGCGCGAGTGGCTAAATGCACTAAATTGCCTTTTTCATCTAGCAAGAATGCAAAACCTTCACCTTCATATTGAATTTGGTCGACTTGCTCGCCCATTTTATTCATATGCAGATCAACACCACCAAAACCCATTAAAGTGCCGTCAGGGAAATAAACTGGGCCTTGAACTACCCCTGAAATACGGCCAGTTTGAAAATCTTCATGCGGAGAGCGAACCACATAAGCATTTTCTTTAACCATTTCTTGATACCAAGGACGCTTAGTAACAAAGTAACCTTTATCAAGCTTGCCTGCATCTGGCCCTTCTTTATCTACCCCAGTGCGTTCATCTTCACGAAAATATTCGTCTGAAGGACCAAAACCAAAAAAAGCAGACAAGATAACCGGATCTCGCTCACTAATGCTTTTAAAAGTATTATTAATATCTTCATAGCCTGGAACTGTATTCAGATCTACGCCCCGACCTGGATACTCAGCAAACCATTTTATAAACTGGGGATTTTCAATAAAGGTACGAGATACTTGGGTGTATTCGCTAAAAAATTTAAGTGCATCTATAGCACCGGCTTCAACCTTACTACTTACTTCTGTTTTAACTCTATCACGAGTCAATTCGCTTAGATGATTCACGGTAAACCAAGAAGTCATCACCGACAATACTGTAATAACTGAAGCGATACTAAACAGAAATTTTTGTTTTATAGACAGTTGCTTAATTTTGACCATAGTGACTCCTAGCGCAAAGCATATAAACTAATATTAATCACACTCTTTATAAAAATGCTAGCTTTCCATGATAACAGTCAGATTGTTTTGGTCGTAATTTTATTGTCGGTAATAAAATTAGTTACATCATTAAAACCTGGTTTACACCATCCTAGTGATAATAGAAAAATTATAATAGATTCGATTATATTTCAAATAACGATTTGATATAGATACAGTATTTATTACGCAGAAACAACATTAAATTAAAGCAGCAAGATAAGCCAATTAACTTGCTGCTCTTTAAGGCGGGGTTGTGAGCTAGGCTATAACTACATTTTAGCTGGGATGCGCTCTAATACAGCTAGTAACAACTGCCAATATTGTCCTACGGTTTTAATATTGACCATTTCATCTGGGCCATGTGGGTAACGAATGGTTGGCCCTATAGATACCATATCCATATCTGGATAAGGCTTTTTAAATAAACCGCATTCTAAGCCAGCATGGATCACCATAACTACTGGCTTTTTTTGATAAATATCTTGATAAGTCTGGTTAACTATTGCCATCACCGCTGAATCAGGATTTGGCTTCCAGCCTGGATAAGCACCACTAAATTCAACTTTAACATTCGCTAGCTGAGCTAATGACGTTAACATACCTTGCACTTGCTCACGGCCTGAGTCGATTAACGAACGAATTAAACATAAAACCTGAATACTATGTTCAGTCGTCTCAATAACGCCTAAGTTTAATGAGGTTTCTGTCACCCCTTCAATTTCATCGCTCATCCGCATTACGCCATTAGGGCAAGCGTTAATAAGATGAATTAAACTTTGTTGCCTCTCTGCGCTTAACACTTTACTTGGTTTAGCCACACTCGTTAAGCTTAGGTCGATACTTGGCTCTACTGCAGCAAGTTCTTGCTGTAAAATCTGCTGATATTCAGCCAATTTTTGTTGTAATAAGCTAACTTTTTGTTTTTCTACCATCAACACTACGCTGGCTTCACGCGGTATCGCATTACGTAATGAGCCACCATTAAAGCTGGCTAATTGCAAACCAAGCTCGGCGCTGTTATCTGCTAAAAAGCGCGCCAATAATTTATTTGCATTGCCACGACCTAAATGGATATTGACACCTGAGTGGCCACCTTTTAAACCTGATATATTAAGTTGCCATGCTTCGCTATCAGCTGCGCTTTCTTGCCATTGAGCTTTAACGCTAAACTCAGCGTCTACACCGCCAGCGCAGCCCATATAAATTTCACCTTCTTGCTCTGAGTCTGTATTAATCAAGATCTCAGCTTCTAACATGCCTGGCTCTACACCGAAAGCGCCTGTCATCCCAGCTTCTTCATCTACAGTGAGTAGCACTTCTAATGGGCCATGTTTAATAGTATCGCTTGCTAACACAGCTAAAGCAGATGCCATACCAATACCGTTATCAGCACCTAAGGTTGTGCCGCGAGCTTTTACCCAATCACCATCGATATAAGCTTCTATAGGATCGGTTGTGAAATCATGCACTTTATCAGCATTTTTTTGCGGCACCATATCTAAGTGGGCTTGCAGCACAACCGTTTTACGGTCTTCCATACCCGCAGTGGCAGGCTTTTTAATAATAAGGTTACCTACTTTGTCTTCAACAATGGCTAAGCCTTTGTCTTTAGCCCAATTTTGGATATGCAAACTTAATGCTTGTTCATGTTTAGAGGGGTGAGGAATGGCACAAATTTCACTGAACCACTGCCACAGAGATTGTGGGTATAAAGAGGCTAATTCTGACACGTGAACTCCTGAAGATTGTTTTTTGCAACAAATGAATAGCCCATTTTACCACAAGCCTTTATTAGGTTCACAGCTCACCTGATTACTTCACCTGTTGTTAAAGCTAAATAGTGAGATCTTTATTAGATTTAGCCTTTAATTTACCCTCAGCTATTAGTTGGTTAATATTGATGTTATCAACCAATTCTGAACAAGGTATTACACTTGGCTCAAGCAACATATAGCCATTGCGGCCATGCTCTTTTATCCAATACAATGCTTGATCGGCTAAGCGTAAACTCTGCTGCCAATCACAATCTGTCAGTTGTATAACTGCCCCCATAGAGCAGGTTAATGGCTGCTGTAAAGCAGTTTTGTCTTGCCAAGGGTATTGAGCCAAGGCGCTTTGGATCCGCTCTAATACTAATAATGGGTCTTCTGTCTGCTCAAGTAACAGTAAAAATTCCTCTCCGCCCCAACGAATAAGATGATCAGTGTTACGGCTGCTTTTCCTCAGTATAGTGGCAACAGCAACTAATACCTCATCACCAGCATGATGACCATAGTTATCGTTCACTTGTTTAAAGTAGTCTAAATCCAGTAATAGCCAAATAAGAGGGGTCTTATTACGGTTAGCCCTAGAGATAATTTGTTGTATGTTTGTATTTAAATAATGCCGATTACTTACCCCTGTAAGGGCATCTTGCATGCTTAAAAGTTTTAACTTTTCATTCGCTTGATGTAATTCACCAGTTCGCGCTTTCACTAGCTGTTCTAAATGTTGCTTTGATCTAGCCAATGCTTTTAGCCGCCAACGATATACAGCCCAAAATAGTAGCAACAAGATCAACAAGGCTACAACTCGAGCTAGATATGTTTCATGCCAAAAAGGCTTTAACCTAATATTTATACTCACTTTGTCACTCCAGCGATAATCTGAAGCTAAACGACTTTGTACGCTAAACTGATAATTACCAGGCGGTAAGTTAGTATAAAACGCCTCTCGCCGACCACCGGCTTCCACCCAGTTATTATCATAGCCCTCTAATTTATAACGAAAATGTATAGTTGAAGCTAAAGCGAAAAAAGGAGAGGTAAAACGAAAGTGCCAATCACGTTGCTCTGCAGGCAGCGTAACATTGGTATTAAAATATTGTACATTATCGGCAGTTAAGCTTTCTAGCACAGCTTGCGGTATCAAGCCGTCTTGGCCGACAAACTCGGTAGGAAAGGACAAGACGCCATCTAATGTTGGATACCATAACTTGCCATTATGTAGAGCCCCTTTACTACTACCAGCACCATTACAACAGCGTCGTGAATCCGTTGCAGCCTCTGGTTTTCTATCGTCTAAAAGCACATAAACTTGCTCAAGATTACCTTGGGTCAACTCATGATAATTCAGTCGATAAACACCCGATAAGTTGCTAATAACAAGGTAATCTTTTACTTTTTCAATATGTATTACACCGCTACTGGGCAAGCCATGACTTTGATTAAACCATTGCCATTGACCCGGCTTGCCAAAAACAAAACCATAATCCAAGCTGCCAATAAGAAAGTTACCATCTGGAAACTCTTTTATAGCGCTAATAAAGTTATTAGATATTGGTAAGTTTTCTAGCTTAGACAGCCCATTTTCATCACGTAAATATAGCCCTGTTTCAGTGCCAACCCATAAACGCTGCTGGCTGTCGCGCATAATAATACGTACTTGAGCATCGCGTAATAAGGCTGGTTCAGCGAGTATCTCTAATTTATTATTTTTTAAATAATACAATCCTTTATTAGTACCAACCCAAATTACGTCATTATCTTCAGCAAAGGTACTTACTAATAAATGCGATATGGCCTCATAGTTTTGCTGCCACTGTAACGTTGTGCCATCTAACCGGCTTAATCCACCTCGAGTGCCAACCCACAGTCGCTGTTGAGAATCTAACATCATGCTATAGATTAATGGGTTAGGAATATGACTATTCGCCTTTAAATGTTCAAATTGCCCCTCTTTTAATAAAGATAAACCATCATTAGTGCCAACCAGTAAATCTTGATGCCACGGCTGCAGTGACCAAACAAAAGGATCCGTTATTCCCTGCTTAGTACTATAACGCTGTGCTTTAGGCAGACGCAGCCGTTTTAAACCATGCGCATGACTGCCTAGCCATATATTGCCAAATTTGTCTTGCAACATGGCTTCAATCCAAGAGAAGTCTTCAGCCTGCCCTTGAATATTTTCAGCACTAAATACCTGACCTTGATATATTCGGTATAAGCTATTGTAACTTGCGACCCACAAATGTTGCTGCGGATCGAGGTAAAACATTTCAAGTGGTTTATCAGCTGGGTGTCCAGCTAGGGTAATAAGCTGCCATTGCCCTTGATCCCAACGGAATAGCCCTTTGGTAGTGCCTAAATATAAATCTTCTTGCTGGCGAGCGATATGGAGCACCTGCAGCTCGCCAAGCTCCTCCGGTGCGGCATGCCATTGATAGCTATCTTGATTAAGTAGACCAAACCCAGTTATACCACCGATATAAAGTGTATCTTGCTGTTGATGTAGCGATACCACACTGCCATCATAGGTTAAGACTGGCTCTAACACCTTTTTCTCTTCATGCCATCGATAAAGTGCCCCAGCACCGATATAAACAGTACCATCTTCGCGCTGAGCAATACTGTTGATACCGTTATTTAAACGCAGGTTGTCTACTGCGGTAAAACTATTATTTTGATAAAGAACTAAACCATTGGCAGTACCAATCCAAAGCCTTTGCTGTCGATCAATATATAAAGCGGTAATAAAGTTAGAGTATAATTGGGCTGTATTTGCTGTATTAAATACTCGAAAGTTAACGCCATCAAAACGGGCTAAACCATTTTGCGTACCCACCCAAAGGAAGCCTAACTCATCCTGAACAATCGCCGTAACAGAGATCTGAGGTAAGCCCGCCTCAACCGACCAAAAACGGTATAAATAATCCTTTTGCTCTGGGGCATTAGCATGCGTAGGAGCCGAAAAGAAGCAGCTAAAAATAAGTAGAAATAAAATAAATTGATATCGAACCAATGCGTTAACACCTTTATCCCAAAGCTTTTTTGCTAATCCACTTTACTATAGTTTGAATTGAACAGTTAATCATCACCGATGAACGGTCTTTTTTACTGCTTTAACGGTGCGCTTGCAGTAATGGTCGTACCAGTATAAGCTTTATAAAAGTAAATACTTTGGAATAACATCAATGGCAGTTTCATTACGTAAAGCAAATTGGGGTTTGAAATTTTTTTCGTGGCGCTATATTCCATTAATTGGTTTTTGTTCTCCCAAAATTGTTCATATGGACGAGAAGTCTCTCGAAGTCACCATTCCTTGCGGTTGGCGCACTAAAAATCATTTAGGCAGTGTGTATTTTGGCGCCCTCGCCATAGGTGCCGACTTAGCAGGTGCTTTTTTGGTATTTACTAAGGCGCAAAACCGTGGTGTTAACGCTAATTTTGCCTTTAAAGATGTTCAAGGCCAATTTTTGAAACGTCCTGAAGCTAAAGTGCATTTTACCAGCCACGATGGTGACATTATCGACCAAATGATAGATGAATCCTTAGCTAGCGGTGAACGCATTAACCGTCCAGTCTCAGTTGTAGCCACTTGCCCCAGTTTACATGGTGCTGAGCCTATGGCGACATTTACCTTAACTCTCTCAGTAAAGGCCAAAAAACGCAAAGGCTAGCTGTTTGCACCTAACGCCGACAACGATTAGAATCTGCCAGTCTCTTAGCTACTTTAATACTGAAAACTATGCAGCAACTTAGCGGTAATCTATTTATTATCTCTGCGCCTAGCGGTGCAGGGAAATCTAGCCTGATCCAAGCGCTTTTAAAACAACATAATGATATGCAGGTCAGCATATCTCATACTACAAGAGCACCTAGACCTGGTGAAATTGATGGTGTTCACTATCACTTTATTAGTGTCGATAAATTTAAAGCGCTGATTAAGCAAGATGCTTTTTTTGAGTGGGCTGAAGTGTTTGGCAATTATTATGGCACCTCTAAACAAGCCATTCAGCAACAATTAGAGCAAGGTATAGATGTTTTCTTAGACATAGACTGGCAAGGTGCAAGACAAATTCGCCAGCAAACTCAGGCTGTAACAGGTATTTTTATCTTCCCGCCTAATTTAACCGAGTTAAAAACAAGATTAACTAAGCGAGGCCAAGATAGTGCTGAAGTTATTGCAAAACGCATGGCTGAAGCCTATAGCGAAATGAGCCATGCCAATGAGTATGAGTATTTAATTATTAATGATAATTTTGCTCAAGCTGAACAAGAATTTAAGCAAATTGTATTAGCGCAACGCAACAGTTTTCAGTCGCAATTGAGTAAACATCACAGCTTAGTCACAGAGTTGTTGGCCAATCCAACAAAATAGCGTAAACTAATGAGTCTTGTGAAAACACACTGGAGTGGTAAATGGCGCGCGTAACAGTTCAAGATGCAGTAGATAAAATTGGTAACCGCTTTGATTTGATTTTAGTAGCATCTCGTCGTGCTCGTCAGCTTGCGGTTGAAGGTAAAGAAGCTTTAGTTGAGTTAGAAAATGATAAACCAACTGTAGTTGCTTTACGTGAAATTGAAAAAGGTTTGATCACCAGTACAACTCTAGATGCTCTAGAGCGTCGCGATCAAATTCAGCAAGAAGCAACTGAAATGGCTGCTGTTGCTGCTATTATTGGCTCTGACCAATAAAAAATCCTGCATATCTGTATGCCAACGGCACATTAGCCGTTGGCAACTTCCTAAAATAGACGTATATTCATAATAGATCCCGCGCTTTACGGCGTTTCTTGTTTGCTGTCACCGTTTGGGAGCACCAGTGTATTTATTTGAAGGTCTAAAAAATCAGATTAGTGCTTATCTACCACCTGAGCAAGTTGCCTTAGTGCAGCAAGCCTATATTGTGGCAAGGGATGCGCACGCCCCACAAACCCGTTCTAGTGGCGAGCCTTATATTACTCACCCCGTTGCTGTTAGTAGCATCTTGGCAGAAATGCGCATGGACCATGAAACCTTAATGGCCGCTTTGCTGCACGATGTTATTGAAGATACACCTTACGATAAAACAGACTTAGCGGAACTCTTTGGTGAAACAGTTGCTGAGCTAGTTCAAGGTGTAAGTAAGCTAGATAAAGTAAAATTT
Organism: Rheinheimera sp. WS51; assembly: GCF_050936095.1. Classification (NCBI taxonomy): domain Bacteria; kingdom Pseudomonadati; phylum Pseudomonadota; class Gammaproteobacteria; order Chromatiales; family Chromatiaceae; genus Rheinheimera; species Rheinheimera sp. WS51. The sequence goes on along the minus strand of NZ_JBOTRC010000001.1, from coordinate 161,692 downwards.
AAAGATTATCACGAGTTCGAAGTCACTAACTTACAAAAAATGTTTATGGCCATGACCCAGGATATTCGGGTTATCTTAATTAAGTTAGCTGATCGTACCCATAATATGCGCACCTTAGGCGCACTTCGCCCAGAAAAACGCCGCCGTATAGCCAAAGAAACCTTAGAGCTCTATGCACCCATAGCGAACCGCTTGGGTATTCATAATATAAAAAATGAACTAGAAGATTGCGGCTTTCAAGCCTTATATCCCATGCGTTATCGCGCTTTATCAACCGCTGTCCGTCAGGCCCGGGGAAATCGTCACGAATTGCTAGAAAAAATTCGTCATGAAATTTTAGATCGCCTTAGTACCGTTGGCATTATTGCTGAAGTAAGTGGCCGAGAAAAACATCTGTACAGCATTTACTGTAAAATGAAAAATAAAGAGCTGATGTTTAACGATGTTATGGATATTTATGCCTTTAGGGTCGTCGTCGATACGATCGATCAATGCTATCGCACCTTAGGTGTTGTCCATAACTTATACAAGCCAATTGAAATTCGTTTTAAAGATTATATCGCCATGCCAAAACAAAATGGCTACCAGTCTTTACATACTTCTTTAGTTGGGCCTCACGGTATTCCTATTGAAATTCAAATGCGTACTCATGAAATGAATGAAACAGCGGATAATGGTATCGCTGCGCATTGGATGTATAAAGCGGATGGCGAACACCAAGATACTACGGCGCAAATTCGCGCCCGCCGGTGGATGCAGAGCCTATTAGAGCTACAGCAACATGCTGGTAATAGTGCTGAGTTTGTTGAAAACGTAAAATCAGAGCTCTACCCCGACGAACTCTATGTTTTCTCACCTAAAGGTCGCATTGTTGAGTTACCTATAGGAGCAACCTGTGTCGACTTTGCCTACGCGGTTCACACTGATATTGGTAATCGCTGTGTAGGCGCTAAAGTTGACCGTCGGCCTTACCCGTTAAACAAGCCCTTAGAAACCGGCCAGACAATAGAAATTATTACCAGCCCTGGCGGCAAACCTAATGCCAACTGGCTAAATTATGTTGTTACAAGTCGCGCTATTTTAGGTATTCGAAATTATTTGAAAAAACAAAAACAAGCTGAAGCTATTACCTTAGGTAAGCGCTTACTTAGCTCAGCTTTGGGTGATATAAAGCTTGAAGAGATTGAACCTGAACGCTTAGAGCAGGTGTTGCATAACAGCAAACAACATTCTTTAGACGAGTTATGCAGTGAAATTGGTTTAGGCAACCAACTAGCTATTGCTGTTGCTAGACGCTTACTGGGTGAATTTGACTCGCCCGATCCCGAAGCTACCGCGAAAACATCTACTGTAGACAACAGCGAAAATAGTAAACTAAAAAGTAAGGCCTTTATCGTCGGCTCTGATGGCATGTTGATTACTTTTGCGAAGTGCTGTCGCCCTATTCATGGCGATGAGATTGTCGCTAGTGCCACCCCTGGTAAGGGGCTATATGTTCATCGTTCAGACTGTCGCAATATAAAAAGTTGGGATAAAGAGCCGGGTAAATTTTTCCCTGTTAAATGGGATAAAACCGTCGATCAGCAATTTTTATGTGATATTCGCATTATTATTCTAAACCGCCACGGCTTATTAGCTAAACTGACAACCCTTATTGCAGCTCAAGGGTCAAATATCCAAAATCTGACTACTGAAGATCGAGACACGGGTGAATACGTCATTAAAATTACACTTTCGGTCAATGACCGAGTTCATTTAGCTAACGTTATGCGTAAAATTAGGGTCATGCCTGACGTGCAAAAAGTTTATAGAAGGAGATAACGCGACATGTCAAAAGTCATTATTCGCACAGACGCTGCACCTGCTGCCATTGGCACTTATAGCCAAGCAGTTAAAATTCAAAATACAGTTTATATTTCTGGGCAAATACCTTTAGTGCCTAGCACTATGCAGATGGTGTCAGAAGACTTTGCTGAACAAACCCATCAAGTGTTTAAAAATTTACAAGCCGTCTGTGAAGCAGCAGGCGGTACTTTAAACGATATGGTTAAGGTAAATATTTATCTAACCGATTTAAGCCAATTTGCCACCGTTAATGAGATTATGAGTCAGTACTTTGCTGAGCCATATCCAGCCCGTGCCGCCGTGCAAATTAGCGCCTTACCTAAAGCCAGCCAAATTGAAATTGATGGCGTATTGGAAGTACCCTCAACTTACTAATGTCTAACACGGCACTACATCAAGTCGCCATCGCCTCAATTAAAGGCGTTGGCGCTAAAGTGGCTGAAAAGCTAGCAAAATTAAATATCTTTACCATCCAAGATATTTTGTTTCATTTACCACTTCGCTATGAAGATCGCACCCGTATCTATGCCATTGCCGATCTTATGCCTTTAATGCATGCCACTATTGTTGCTGAAGTTGTGTCTAGTGAGGTGCAATTTGGTAAAAGACGCAGCTGGTTAGTTAAAGTAAAAGATAGTAGTGGTTTTTTAACCTTACGTTTTTTTCATTTTAGTGCCGCGCAAAAAAATGCAGTAACACCAGGCGTTATTATACGCTGCTTTGGGGAAGCTAAACGCGGCCCTCGCGGCTTAGAAATGCTTCACCCTGAATACCGTTTACAAGCGGAGCAACCCTTAATAGAGGTGGCTGAAACCTTAACAGCGGTGTACCCCACAACAGAAGGTCTACGCCAAGCGACTTGGCGTAATTTAACTGATGCGGCCTTAGGCTATTTAACCACCATGGCGCCAGAAGAGTTACTTGGTGCTAGTGGCTTAGGCCAAACTTGGTCGTTATCTGAGGCTCTGCACTATATTCATCGGCCGCCACCAGACGCCAGCTTAGCCTTGTTAGAACAAGGCAAACACCCTGCTCAGCAGCGATTAATTATTGAAGAATTAGTCGCCCAGCAAATAAGTATGATTAAACTGCGCAGCCAAAGCCAACAGCAGCAGGGCTTACCGCTTAAAATGAATCCGAATTTATTACAGCAATTTTTATCGGCTTTACCTTTCACTCCAACTAAAGCACAGCAACGAGTTAGTGACGAAATTAGTTATGATATGGCTAAAGCTTTACCTATGCTAAGGCTAGTGCAAGGCGATGTTGGCTCAGGTAAAACCTTAGTTGCTGCTTTTGCTGCTTTAACCGCTATTAGTAATGGCTATCAAGTGGCCCTTATGGCCCCGACTGAATTACTAGCCGAGCAACATGCCGCTAACTTTGCGACTTGGTTTACCCCGCTGAATATTAGTGTGGCATGGCTAGGAGGCAAAACTAAAGGTAAAGCAAGACAAAGCACCTTAGCAGTAATAGCCGATGGCAGCGCCCAAATGGTAGTGGGCACCCATGCTTTATTTCAGCAACAAGTTGAATTTCATGCTTTAAGTTTAATTATTATTGATGAACAACACCGCTTTGGTGTTCATCAACGCTTAGCGCTACGCGAAAAAGGTGGTATTAAAAACCTTTATCCACATCAACTCGTGATGACAGCGACACCTATTCCTCGCACCTTAGCCATGACAGCCTATGCCGACTTAGATACTTCTATTATTGATGAGCTACCACCGGGACGAACCCCCGTGACTACTGTGGCCCTACCCGACTCGCGGCGTGATGATGTTATCGCTCGGGTTAACCATGTTGTTAGCCAAGAACAGCGTCAAGCCTATTGGGTTTGCACCTTAATTGAAGAATCGGAAACCTTGCAATGCCAAGCGGCTGAAGATACTTGGCAAAACTTGCAACAAGCCTTACCTAATTTAAAAGTAGGCTTAATTCATGGCCGATTAAAACCTACAGAAAAACAAGCCGTAATGGAACAGTTTAGCCAAGCTAAATTAGATCTGCTAGTGGCGACTACGGTAATAGAAGTCGGGGTTGATGTACCGAATGCCAGTTTAATGATTATTGAAAACCCAGAGCGGTTAGGCCTAGCCCAACTGCACCAACTTCGTGGCCGAGTCGGCAGAGGCAGCACAGCATCGCACTGTGTTTTGCTATACCATGCGCCTTTATCAAAAACAGCCCAAGCCCGCTTAGCCGTGCTGCGTGACAGCAATGATGGCTTTGTTATTGCCCAGCGCGATTTAGAAATACGCGGCCCTGGCGAGTTACTTGGCACAAGACAAACTGGCGTTTTACAATTTAAAATTGCCGATTTAAACCGTGACGCTGAACTGCTACCTCAAGCACAACAAATTGCCACTACACTATGGCAGCAAGCGCCCGATCAATGTGAGCGCTTAATCCAGCGCTGGCTGGCTAATAAAGAAATATACGGTAATGCTTAACATCAACTAACTATCAAGGTGTCGCTATGTCTGCAAGTCCGATCTTATCGCCATTACAATTGCGCCAGCAAATTCGCTTAAATCAATTTACCGCTCATACCTCTGGCCAAGCACCGGGCTTTGTTCAAGCCAATTTAGCCATTATGCCCAAGCAATATGCGGCAGATTTTTTACAGTTTTGCCATTTTAATCCTAAACCTTGCCCGCTGTTAGCTATGTCGGCCACAGCAGGTGCTGTCGATATGCCGCAACTGGCAGCAAACTTAGATATTAGAACCGATATCCCTAAATATCGGGTATTTAAACAAGGCCAATTAACAGAAGAAGTGAGTGATATTACGCCTTTTTGGCAGGATGATTTTGTTAGCTTTGCCATTGGCTGCTCATTTTCATTTGAAGAAGCGTTAATTGCCGATGGCATAGAAATTCGTAATATTACCGAGCAGGTTAATGTGCCTATGTATAAAACCAATATTGCTTGTCAGCCCGCGGGCGTATTTTCTGGCAACATGGTTGTAAGTATGAGGCCGATGAAACCAGCTGATGCGATACGGGCTATCCAAATTTGTTCACGTTTTCCGCAAGTGCATGGTGCGCCGGTGCACTTTGCTGATCCTGCCGCTATTGGTATTACGGATATTAATAAACCCGATTTTGGTGATGCTGTTAGTATTAAAGCCGGTGAAGTCCCGGTATTTTGGGCCTGTGGTGTAACTCCGCAAGTGGCAATTGCTAATGCTAAATTAGCTATTTGCATTACCCATAGCCCAGGCTATATGTTAGTAACCGATTTAGCCAATAGTAAGTTGTCGCTGCTTTAACGCCAATAAAAAGCTGCAGCTATTATTAACAGAATTGTTAACCTTACTGCAGCTGTTTAATTTAGCCATGCCCCATGCCCCTAGGGCTTTAAATGCAGCTTTGCTTTAAATACGACATAGATTTAACGGCGACTTAGCGGCTCATTTAGTATTCTAATGCCTGTTTTAAATCGGCAATTAAATCGGCCGGATCTTCAACACCGATACTAAAGCGAATTAAGTCATCCGTAACACCTGCGGCCAAGCGGCTAGGCTTATCCATGGCGGCATGCGTTGTGCTGGCAGGATGGCAAGCTAGACTCTCTAAATCACCTAAACTTACCGCTTGGGTAAATAGTTGTAATTGATCTAAAAAGCGAGCGGCGCGGCTAAAACCGCCTTCTAACTCTATGCTTATCATGCCACCAAAGGCGCCGACAGTTTCTGCTAACACCGAATGGCCGGTATCACTGGCTAAGCCTGGGAAAATAACCTTATCAACCTTAGGGTGCTTAGCTAAGAACTCGGCCACTTGCATAGCGCCAGCTAAATGCGCATCCATTCGTAATGCTAGTGTTCGCATACCGCGCTGTAACAAATACGCTTCTTGTGGCCCTATTGGCGCCCCTATATGCTTTAACGCTATAGTGCGAATAGGTTGCATCAGTTCAGTGCGCCCCGCCACTACACCAGCAATAATATCACCATGACCACTTAGGTACTTAGTACCGCTGTGCATAACAATATCGATACCATGCTCTAAAGGCTTAAATAAATACGGGGTTAAAAAGGTATTATCACACACGGTAATGGCACCAGATTTTTCTGCTGCGGCCTTAATTTTGCGATAATCATTCACCCGTAGATTAGGGTTAGTAATAGGCTCAAATAAAATAACTTTGGTGGCTGAATTAATATTCTCTAGTAAATCATCATCGCTTTGATAACGGCTTACTTTAATGCCAGCTCGGGTTAGGGTATTTATTAAAAAAGCGGCTGTACCACCATAGACTGGATCAATAAATGCAATTTCATCACCTTGGCTAGCTAAAGCATAAAAAATGCTGCTCACTGCCGCCATACCACTGGCTACAACCAGAGCCTCATCAGCACCTTCTAATTTAGCGAGTTGCAGCTCTAAGGCTTGCACTGTCGGGTTACCCATACGGCTATAAATAAAACCAGGTTGTTCACCGGCAAAACGGGCCCGGCCTTGTTCTGCCGTACCGTAAGTAAAAGTACTACTTTGATAGATTGGGGTAGTTAAGGCGCCGGTTTGCGCATCAGCACCGCCGTTGCTATGCAACAATTGGGTTTTAAACTTCATCTTTGGGCTCCGTTATCGTCGCGCTGTTAGGCTATCTTTTTTAAAGTGGCGTAATGCTGCTGGGCTACATCGGGATGTGAGCGTAAGCGGCCTTTTAGTACATTTTCACCCACTTGATAAAATAATGGATTATTAGGATCACTCGCCGGCCCTTTTGCCTCTGCAGCTAAAGCTTCAGGCAAGTTTAATAAAGGCACTGTTGCATCAAGCTGGGCTGCCATAAAAAAAGCACAGGATAATCGCTCTATACCCGCTGGCGGGCTAACAACTCTATGTAGCGTGGCCTTTAAATAACCATTTGAGGCTAATTCTAACAGCTCACCTATGTTAACCACAAATGCCCCAGCTAAAGGTGCCGCGCCTACCCAACCTTTATCAGTTAATACTTCTAAACCAGAATGCTGATCTTGCAATACTAAGGTTAAATAACCCGGATCTTTATGCGCCCCCACCCCTTGCTTTTGTGCTGTATCAGAGCCTGGGTAACGAATCAGTTTCATATGCGTATAAGGGCCATCTGCTACAGTATCAGCAAAGGCATTTTCAGGTTGCTGTAATACCGCGGCAAACGCTTCAAGCAAAGTAACAGTAAGATCAGATAATTGTTGCTGCCAGTTAAGTAGGGTTGATTGCATCATAGGTAAAGCCGCAGGCCATTGATTAGGTCCAACTAAACCTTGCCAAGCTGGCGTTTCAGTACTCGCAGGCAGTACCTGTTGCTCATTCATAATGTCGAATTGCTCACGTTGATCAATTTGACCTTGAGTTAATTCGCCACCTAAACGAGTATAACCACGAAAGTGCGGTGATTTAACCATTTGTACTGCTTGCTTATCGGCATCAGGTAAAGCAAAAAATGTTTTTGCTAAGTCGAGAATATGTTGTTGCTGCTCTATTGCTATGCCATGGCCGGTTAAATAAAAAAAGCCGACCTCGCGCGATGCTTCTGCTAATTGCTGTAAGAAACGCTGCCGAGACTGTCCTTTTGCGAACCATAAGCTAAGATCTAACACAGGCAAATTTAATTGAGCCATTTTTCCACCTAACATTACTCTATAATGTCGCTATATTAGGCTTAATTAACTATAACCATAAGGATCAAATAAAGCTTATTGATTCCAATTAGCTATATAGAGCCATCTATACATCCATTTTAGAATTTTAAGCAATTACGACAAATTACTAAGCCAATAAGCTAGATCGGCTGGACTTCATTTAGGCCATATCGCACACTGTTTGTCTCGCTTGGAAAAGGTAAAAAAATGAAATTAAACTGTGATTTAGGCGAAAGTTTTGGCAGTTGGCAAATGGGCTTAGATGCCAGCGCCATGCCTCATATCGATATGGCGAATATTGCTTGTGGCTTTCATGCCGGTGATCCTGATGTAATAGCCCGCACCTTGGCACTGGCTAAACAATATCAAGTTAGCATTGGTGCTCACCCTGCTTATCCAGATCTACAGGGGTTTGGTCGGCGTAGTATGGTTTTATCTGATAGTGAAATTATTAATATTATCCATTATCAAATTGCCGCTTTAGAAGGCATGGCTAAAACACAAGGCTTAACCCTTGAATACGTTAAGCCACACGGTGCTTTGTATAACGATATGATGAGTAACCCGCAGATTTTTAATGCCGTATTAACAGCGATTGCCAGTTACCATCAGCCGTTAAAATTAATGATTTTAGCTACCGCTGAGCAAGATCATTATCAACACTTGGCAAAACAAGCCGGCGTTAGCTTATTATTTGAAGCTTTTGCTGATCGCCGCTATACCGACGAGGGCAAACTAACCCCACGCAGCCAAGCCGGTGCTGTGCTATCAGAAGCTGAGATGTTGCAACAAGTGCAACAGCTCGTGCAGTCGGGCACTGTCACCACCCAGTCTGGCCAAAAATTAGCCTTAAAAGCAGATACGCTATGCGTGCATGGTGATAATTCTGCTGCTATTTTACAAATAGCCAAAATACGTCAGCTACTAGTATGAAAATAGATATAACTGCTAGCAGACAGTTTTTATGAGTCAGCAACTATGAAGCCGCAGCAGCTAGAGTATCAATTAGACATTGCCAGTGAGAATGCGTTTATAGTCTATTTTCAGCAGCAAATGTCGGCTGAAATATCAGGCCAAGTACAATGGGCCACTGAGCAAATTCGTCTTGCCTTAGCTGATGATTTAATTGATCTATTACCTTCTTATGCTTCTGTATTAGTTGTTTTTAATCCACTGACAACCAATCACTTTATGGTCAGCGCCAACATTAAGCGCTGTTTAGCTCAGCCTTTTAGCGCACAAAGCCGCAGCGGCAAGCGAGTTGAGCTTCCTGTCTATTACAGTGAAGAAAGTGGCCCCGACTTAGCCTTAATTGCTAAAACTAAACAAATAAGCATTAGTCAAGTTATTCAACTGCACCAAGCTGTACTATATCGGGTTTATGCTATTGGCTTTGCCCCCGGTTTTGCTTATTTAGGCCAAATTGATCCCATTTTACAGATGCCCCGTTTAAATTCTCCTAGAGCCAAGGTGCCAAAAGGTGCGGTGGCGATTGCCGATAGACAAACCGCTGTCTACCCTGCGGTATCACCCGGTGGCTGGAATTTAATAGGCTTATGCCCAAGCCCCATGTTTACACCAGAAACAACACCCGCTATGCCAGTTGCAGTAGGCGATGAAGTGCAGTTTGTCGCTATTGATAAAGCCGAATTCCTACGCTTAGGTGGTGAGCTATGAGTCACAAAATGGCTAGTTTGAATGATAGCTCTAGTGATATTTTTACTGTACGCTCTGCCGGCATTCTTAGCTTATTGCAAGATCGCGGGCGTTTTGGCCAAAGTGATTTAGGCTTAACTACGGGTGGCCCGGCTGATCCCTACTCTGCGGCTATGGCTAACGCCCTATTAAATAATAATAGCAACGCAACCTTAATTGAGTGCAGTATTGGCGGCTTACAATTAGAAGCCCATTGCGCCAGCTTTATTGCCGTTACTGGCGCTGAACTTAGTTTAACGATTAACGGCCAAGCTGCAGCCATGTGGACGAGTCTAGCGGTTAGTGCAGGAGATATTATTGAACTAGGTATGGCTAGTGCCGGTTTACGCGCTTATGTAGCGGTTGCTCAAGGCTTTAAGGTTAAGCCACAATTTTCTAGTACCGCTACCGTATTACGGGAAAAAATTGGCGGCTTAAATGGCGATAAATTACAAGTTGGCGATACTTTAGCTATTACTAGTGTCAGTCGTGCAACGTCGCATAGTTTAGCTAAACAGCATTGGCGGCAATTTAATAACAGCTTAACCCTGCGTTTAGTTGAAGGTTATCAAGCTGAGCAATTTTCAACGTCTGAGCGACAACGCTTCTATCTACAGCCTTATACAGTAACACCACAGTCGGATAGAATGGGTTACAAATTAACCGGCGCCGCTATCCATTGCCAGCAACAAAGCTTATTGTCAGAAGGTATTAGTTACGGTGCGGTACAAATTCCGCCTGATGGCCAACCTATTGTCTTGCTTAATGACCGCCAAACCTTGGGCGGCTATCCGAAAATAGGCTCAGTATTATCTTTAGATTGCGCTTTACTCGCCCAAGCTAGCCCTGGCACTAAAGTTTATTTTACACCTATTTCTATTGAACAAGCGCATAATGCTTTATGCTTAGCCGATGCCCATTTTAAGCGGCTCACTGCAGCTTGGGTTCAAGCTTAAATGGACGCTTTACATCAGAACTTAAACCAAAATCATTTAGCCTTAAGCCAGCACATTGAAAGGCTATTAGTGCGCAAAAATTTGCGCGGAATGGCCCAGTTACAACCTTTACTTAAACCTGGCTATATCTTACGCGCGGCTCAGTTAGTTTTACAATGCCGCGGTACGGTATTAATTGGCACGGGCTTTCCGGTACTAGACACCTTTGAAACCGATGGTCCCGTTGGCGCTATTGCCTTATATCAATTATTACAACAGCTAGGCGCCAAGCCTATTATTGTTTGTGGTGATCCGCTTTTTAGCCAATTAGAAGCTGATTATCATTGTTATCAACTTGAGGTAAATCAGTACCAGGCCTTAACCGATATAGCCCAGCACGCCTTAACTCACCTTGCACCAGAATTAATAATTGCAATTGAGCGCCCTGGTTTTAATGCTGCACAGCGTTATAGCAATATGCGTGGTGAAGATATTTCAGAGCGCTGCGCAAGCTTTGATCATTTTTTAAATTTAGCCACTTGCCCAACTATAGGTATAGGCGATGGCGGCAACGAAATTGGTATGGGAAATCTCAAGCAAGCTTTAGCACAACTTGATATTATTCCCTCTATAACTGAGTGTGATGAATTAATAGTGGCGGATGTGTCTAATTGGGCGGCATGGGGACTTATTGCTATGGTATCAGTACTAACAAAACAAGATTTACTAGCAAAGGCCGATCCCTTATCCATTTTGCAGTATCTAAGTGCCAAAGGCAGCGTAGATGGCGTAACACGATTAAACACCTTAACCGAAGACGGTTTGCCCCCTAGCGAAGGCTTAAACCTAATTAACGTTCTAGGCACTCTATATCAAAGCGTTAACTAAACTTAGAACAGTCGTGTCCACACCAACACGCCGTAAATACATCCCTGTAGGCTCGTTTCCGCCCGTCCAGGGCTGCAACGGCTGGCTTAGAACACGTCTGTTCAACGTTGCAAATTTCAAACTTGCTTTAATACGAGAACAGCAATGACAACAGTGTATTTAAATGGCGATTTTATTCCCGCCAACCAAGCCAAAATTTCGCCTATGGATAGAGGCTTTTTATTTGGTGATGGTATTTATGAGGTGATCCCCAGCTATAACGGCCGTTGCGTTGGTTTTACTCCGCATCTAGAGCGAATGCAAAATGGCTTAGCCTTACTGTCTATTGATGCCAAGTTAACGGCTAAAAACTGGCAACAGATAACCGATAAGCTAATTGCCGACAATAGAGCTGAATTAGGCGATAATTTAGGCATTTATTTACACGTCAGTCGTGGCACCGATACTAAACGCGGCCATGCTTTTCCCGCTAATATTACGCCAACTATATTTGCTTTTGCCTTCGCTATTCCTGCACAACCTATCGCTGATAAAGCAAAAACCACAGGCTTTCATGTAGTCACCGGGCAAGACTTACGCTGGCAGCGTTGTAATATTAAATCGACGTCACTGCTAGGTAATGTGCTGCATTATCAGCAAGGAGCCGACCAAGGTGGCCAAGAAATACTGCTGTTTGATGAGCAAGGCAATTTAACCGAAGGTGCCTCTGTTAATGTCTTTATTATTAAAGATGGCGTTATTGCCACCCCGCCATTAAGCAACAAAATACTGCCTGGCATTACTCGACAAATACTATTAGCTATTTTAGCTAAGCATACTGATATAGAAATACAGCAACGCGAGATAAGCCAAGCCGAAGTATTAGCCGCTGATGAAATTTGGCTAACCAGCTCCAGCAAAGAAGTAGCACCAGTATTAACCGTCAACAACCAGCCTGTAGGTAGCGGCCAAGTTGACGATTTATGGCTAGTTGCTCAGCAGTTATTTAGCGCCCACAAATTTGATTATTAATTAACTTAGTCGCCAACAGCTAAAGCTCTGTAGTATCTTATTTAAAGGTTTCACTTTATTAAGGACAATTTAATGCTAAAAAAGCCCCTTTTTTATTCTGTATTTTGCAGCTTATTCGCATTCGTGTTTATCTGTTTTAGTGGCCTTAGCCAAGCGCAAGAGGTTAATTTAACTGATCCCGAACAAACTGTTTTACGTATAGGTGTTAAAGAAGCACCGCCTTTTGTTATGTATGACGGTACGGAATACAGCGGCTTATCTATAGATTTATGGCAAGAAATTGCCGATGAACATGGTTGGAAGTTTGAGTATCAACCTTATGGCTTAGCTGAGCTATTAGATGCAGCAACTAGCGGTGAAGTTGATGTTGGCATTGGTGCTATTACCGCGACAGCGCAGCGTGCGTTGCAAATGGACTTTACTCACACCCTAACAAGCTCAGGTTTATCGGTTGCAGTTCGTAGTGAATGGGCTTCAGGCTGGATGGCCGTGTTATCCGCCTTAGCTTCAGCTGCATTTTTAAAGATCATCTCTTTACTGGTGTTATTGCTACTGGCCGTAGGCTTTGTGGTTTGGTTACTTGAGCGTAAAAAAAACCAAGAACAATTTGGCGGCAGTACGGCCCAAGGTTTATTTTCTGGCTTTTGGTGGGCCATGGTAACCATGACAACGGTTGGTTATGGTGATGTTGCCCCTCGCACTGTAGCAGGGCGCTTATTAGGCTTAGTTTGGATGCTAACAGCGCTAATTATCGTTTCTTTTTTTACTGCCTCTATTACTAGTGCTTTAACCGTTGGCCAACTTAGCAATAAACTAAGTAGTGCCAATGATTTAAAAGGTATGAATATCGCCAGCTTACACGGTAGCTCTAGCGCTCATTGGTTAGAAGGTCGCAAATTAAACTACAATAAAGCCGAAAATTTAAGCCAAGCCTTACAGCAACTTAAAGATGGCAAGGTAGATGCGGTTATTTATGATGAGCCTTTATTGCGCTGGACCATTATGCAAGAGTTTTCAGGTAAGCTACAAGTATTACCTATCACCTTAGCTCGGCAAGACTATGTGTTTATTTTGCCTGATAACAGCCCTATACGAGAGCAAATTAATGCTAGCTTATTAAGTAGAATTAACTCACCCAATTGGCCACAGCGCGTGAGTAATTACTTTGATGGCAATTAAACCATCAACCTAATAAGCTACAGGCTGCGGTTATATTTTAATCTGGATATTCAAGCCTAGACTTTAAAAATATAACCGCGCCGATAACACTGATACATAATGCAATACGACAACACTAGAAAGCTTAATGCATAAGCCAATGAGCCGTTATAATTGCCAAAAGCCGGCTGATAAAGGCTGTTAAATAACCAACTATGTAATGAGCTACCGCCAACATTTATCATGCCTAACACTCGCGCCATTACCCCCGCGAATATAAAAAATAAAATGGCGTTAGCACCGAACACAATAAAGGGTGCACACCATAATCGGTAGCGCTTGATATCACACAACCAAAGACAAGCCGCCAGCGCTAAGGCGCAATAGCCACTACTTAATAACACAAAACTAGGAGTCCACAGGTTTTTGTTAATAGGCAAACTAAAATGCCACAGCTCGGCTAACCAGACAGCCACTACACCGAATAATGCCAAACCCCGTACTTTAGCCACTAGGTTGCGCTCTGTTTGCAGCCACTGACCAATAAGTAAACCACTAATACAACTTACAATAGCCGGTAAACTTGACCATAGTCCTTCGGGATCAAAAGCAAAAGGTGTCGCTTTACTAAAATGCACGTGTGCAGCGCCTAACACGGTATGATCAAGCCAAGCAGCAAAGCTATTACCGTACTCAAATAAGCCTACAAACTCGCGGCCATATACCGATTGATAGGGTAGCTTATACATAGCCAGTAAATAAATAATGGTTAAGCTAGCCGCTGCAACAATTCTGCCTCTAGTCGCACAATATAAAGCGATAATTAAACTAATAAAATAAACAACCGCTATACGTTGTAGCACACCAAAGATTCGCAGTGTCTGCAGCTTTTGTTCTAGATAACTATAATTAGGATCACGAAAATTATAGTAAAACAGTACTAAAAACAGCCCCAAAATATACAACTTAGCACTGCGGACTAGGCCTTGATTTAAGAGCTGCCTTTTAGGTAAAAGTGTTTTTTTAGCTAAGCTCAGTTGAATTGATATGCCTACTATAACGATAAAAAATGGGAAAATAAGATCGGTTAATGTCCAACCATGCCACTGGGCATGTTGCAGTGGCGCATAAACATAACGCCAACTGCCTGGATTATTCACTAAGATCATCGCCGTTATGGTTAAGCCACGTAATACATCTAAGGCCAACATCCGCTCTGACGGTAACTGAGCCATGATCTGCTGGCAGTGCTGCTTAAAAGCGCGCAACATATTACAGTGAGCTCGGCTTAACGGTGACAGGTAGTTGCCCAACGGCATTAATTTGCCCTAGCAAGACTTGCGCTAAGGCTTGGTAACTTGCATTACCCCCAGCCATATTAGTGGGATCTTCAGCTGTATTATAAGCATAGGTTGCTAATACCCACTCTGCTGTATGACCATATTCACTAATATCATAAGGCGCGCGTAAACTTATATAAACATGCGTTTTTTTAGCCTCAGTAATCTGTGGTAATAAAGCTTCAAACCGTGATTTTTGCCGCTGATAAGCCGCTGATACATTACCAATATTGGCCATATCATCCATGCCACCAATCTCGGCTAGGCTTTGCATCGGCGAAATAAAACCACTAATAACGACATCTGCTACAGCAATTTTTTCAGCTGCCCGACTGATATCCTGCTGCAGCAAGCTTAGGGTCTCTATTTTAAGCGCTGTCCGGCTATAATGGTGCAAGCTTGCTTTTAATGCCGCCGCTTTGGCCTGATCTGGCATAATTATTAAAATATTCTGCTTTTTATTCAGCAGTTTAGGGTTAGCTGTCGCAGGCTTAACTTGGCTAATAGCCGCTTGAGCCAAGGCTAACTCTGTTGCTCTGTGCTCTGGGCTACCTAAGGCCTTTAGTGCTTGTTGCACCTGCTCAGAAATAGAGTTTGCTTTAGGCAATAAAGGATATTGCTGCTTTAAACGAATAATACGCTGATAAGACGCGGTTAACTCCGCTTGCGGAATAATATTTTTACTTACCGCTTGGCTTAACTCATCTAATAAAGTCCCTAAAGCGGTAAGCTCTGCTGGCTGCTGCAACTTAACTGGCATTAAGGCAATATCGGCGCCGGCAGCAAAGGTTTGAATAACCGCTTCGGACTGGCTAAAAAACTGGCTTATCCCCGCCATATCTAGCGCATCTGTTACTATAACCCCCTGATAAGCTAATTCTTGACGCAATACATCATGTAATATTTTGCGTGACAAGGTCGCGGGCTTAATCATTTCCTCGCCGTTTTTAGCCACAAAGGTACTATTATCTAAGGCTGGAAATTGGATATGCGCCGTCATCACCATGCCGGGGCTATGCTGCTGAAAAATATGTTTATAAGGATATAAGTCAACTTTTCGAATTTGCTTTGCATCATGTTTGACTAGGGGTAAACCAAAATGGCTATCAACCGAGGTATCGCCATGGCCTGGGAAATGCTTTAACGCCGCTATCATGCCTTGTTGTTGCATGGCTTCTGTCATAGCCGCACCTAGCTCGGCTACTTGCTGCGGGCTTTCTGAAAAAGCCCGAACATTAATCACCGGGTTATCTGGGTTAACATTAACATCCACAGTAGGCGCAAAATTGACATTAATACCCAGCGGCAGTAATTCAGCAGCAAACACCTTGCCTACCTCAGAAGCAAAATAAGTTCCCTGCTGCGGATAAGTTGCCCCTATGGCCATATTGCCACTAAAAGAGGTCGCTAAGGCCCGGGGTAAACGCGCTACGCGACCGCCCTCTTGGTCAATAGCGATAAAAAGCGGTTGCTTAAGCTTAGACTCAGCAGCGGCTTGCTGTAAGTCTCGGTTTAAACGCACAATTTGCTCTACATCCGCTAGGTTCTCTGCGAATAAAATAATACCGCCAATATCATAATCGCGGATTAACTGTGCGAGCTCGGCAGGTAAGGTTGTCATGGCGGTTTTACAGCTGCCTTTAGCTTGCGGCTTTACCGATGGGCAATAATAACGCAAATCTAACATCAGCTTTTGCCCTAGCATTTGCTTAATGCTCGCTGGTGGTATTTTTGCTGCAGCTAAGCTTTGCTGACTATTGTTTAAGCCCTGTTTATTCGCCATAGTGTCCGCCAATAAGCTGCTGCTTAACAAAGCACAGACTGTTGCTATTGTTGTTAATAATGGTAGTAAAAATGAGGCTTGGCATAACTTATTAACTCCAATACGCAATATGGCCACCTTGGCTTCCTATAATGTAAAAAGCAACTGCAAGAAATAACTTATCTTAACCTAATCTAATGAATACTTTACTGCAATATTCAACATTATGGTAAGGTTAAGTTATTGAAAACTTTTACTAAGTGATAAACTCTACGACTCTGATTAGCTTTAGCCTGTTCTAAAACTTTCGGCGTAAAATCAAAGACGATGGTGAACAGGCTGCTAACGGCCTAATCTTATCATTAATAACCGTTCAGCATTATTATTTCAGATCGCAGCAGCGCTTTTAAAAGTTAACCTTGCTTTACGATCAGCAAGTGGTGGAGGTGATTATGTGGATTCTAGCCCTAGATGGCGGTGGCAGTAAAACGTTAGCTAAACTTAGCAATATAGAAACAGGCCAACACTGGCAGCAACAAGCAGGCCCCGCATCATTAACTAATGACTTTACCTTAGCCTTGGCCAATATAAACCTATTGATTAGTCAGTTATGTCAAGCTTCAGGCGCTGTGCCTAGCCAGATAATTGCCGTCATGGGCTTAGCCGGCGCTAATAATAGTCAACTGCAGCAACAAGCAAACACTGAGCTTGCCCCTTTATTTGCTCAGCTTTTAATTACAACAGATGCACGTACCTCTTTATATGGCGCTAATTTAGGTCAGCCTGTTATTGTCGTTGCCTTAGGTACCGGCTCGGTTGCTATGCGTTTACAAGCAGATGGTCATGAACATCAAGTAGGGGGCTGGGGCTTTGCTATTGGTGATGAAGGTGGTGGCGCTTGGCTAGGTAAATTAGCAATGCGTAAATTATTATGGCAACTTGATAGCTTAGCAGGAATTAACAGCCCCTTACTGCAAGCTATAGCCGATAAAACAGCGGCAAAACCGACGCCATTATTATCTTGGCTACAACATGCTAAAGCCCAAGATTATGCTCAATTGGCGCCTTTAGTGTTTGAGTATCAACAGCAATGTAGTATTGCTAGACAACTATTAATTCAACAAGGCCAAGCCGTGAGTCAGTTAATTTATGCTGCCCGTGAGGACACTGAATTACCTGTTGTACTGTTAGGCGGCTTAGCTAAACTAACAGGCACTTTATTACGGCAATCAGAACAAGCCATATTACAGCCAGCAAAAGGCTCGGCTCTAGATGGAGCTCACTTTTTAGCCCTGCAATTATATCAACGCGATAATCTGCACAAGGATTTACCCTAATGTCTCAACAGCAAGATGTTTTATTACAGCAGCTTGAAGCCATGGCTTCAGAATCGCGACACCCTGATACTTGGGATCTTGATCAGCTGTCTAGTTTAGAGATTGTTGAAAAAATTAATCAACAAGATCAAACTATTGCCACTGCTGTTGCCACTTGCTTGCCACAAATAGCCCAAGTAGTTGATAAAATTGTTACTGCCTTTAGCCAAGGCGGCCGCTTAATTTATATGGGCGCCGGCACCAGTGGTCGTTTAGGGATCTTAGACGCAGTGGAATGTCCGCCTACTTTTAGTGTGCCAGCTTCACAAGTGATTGGTTTAATCGCCGGCGGTGATAAAGCCATCTATAAAGCGGTAGAAGGTGCTGAAGATAATTTTGATTTAGCCAAAGCCGATTTAAAGCAAATTAACTTTAGCCACAACGATATTTTAATTGGCATCGCAGCTAGTGGCCGCACGCCTTATGTCTTAGGTGGTTTAGATTATGCCCGCACTGTAGGCGCAACTACCGCTGCGATAAGCTGTAATGCTAAAGCGCCTATATTAAGCAAAGCCGATTATGCCATTTGTGCCGTTGTCGGGCCTGAAGTAGTGACCGGCTCAACCCGAATGAAGGCAGGTACAGCGCAAAAGATGATTTTAAATATGCTAAGCACAGCCGCTATGATCCGCAGCGGTAAGGTTTATCAAAATTTAATGGTCGACTTACACGCCAGCAATGAAAAACTGCAAGCTCGCGCTGTGCGTATTGTGATGCAAGCAACCGAATGTAGCCCCGATATAGCTCGCGCCGCTTTAACCGCTGCCAATAACAGCGCTAAATTAGCGATCTTGCATATTTTAACTGGCGACACTATTGAGCAGTGCCAGCACAAGTTGCAGCAAAATTCCGGCTCAATTCGGCAAACCTTAATGGCTGCTAAGTTATGAGTTTCGCAAGATTATCGGCAGCAACTAGCCAAGGTGCGATATTACTACTGGTGCTGTTAATTAGTGCTTGTAGCCAAGCATTGCCGGTTGATAGCGTAAAAACCCAAGCTGCTAGCACAGAGCTAACTATAGGCGCGGCTCAACTCGATCTTTACTTGCCATTATTAGCTAACAAAAGAGTCGGTTTACTAGTTAACCAAACTGCAACTGTCGACGAACTGCATCTAGTGGATTTATTGCTGCAACAGAATATCAATATAGAGACTATTTTCGCGCCAGAGCACGGCTTTAGAGGTAATTATGATGCAGGCGCTCAGGTTAATAACAGCATAGATAGCAAAACCGGACTGAAAATTGTCTCGTTATACGGCGCCAACAAAGCGCCTACGCCAACACAATTAACCAATATTGATGTGTTAGTTTTTGATATTCAAGATGTCGGCGTGCGCTATTACACTTATATCAGCTCGTTACATTACTTTATGCAAGCGGCCGCGGCAGCTAAGATTCCGTTACTCGTGCTAGACAGGCCAAACCCTAATGCAGCCTTTATTGATGGCCCAGTGTTAGATTTAGCCTATCAGTCCTTTGTTGGCATGCACCCTATTCCTTTATTGCACGGTATGACAGTAGGCGAGTTAGCCTTAATGATAAAAGGTGAAGCCTGGATTAAGCAAGCCGATAACCTACAGCTAACAGTGATCCCGCTTAGCAATTATCGCCATGATATGGCCTATTCATTGCCTGTTAAACCCAGCCCTAATTTGCCTAATGATCAAGCCATAGCGTTATACCCCTCGCTTGGCTTTTTTGAGGCTACGCCGCTAAGTATTGGCCGTGGCACTGATTTTCCTTTTCAGGTTATTGGCTACGACAAATTTAGTTTAGCTAATTTTAGTTTTACGCCAGTCTCTACACCGGGTGCAGCTTTAACGCCGCCTTTAATGAATACACCGGTTTTAGGCCAAGATTTACGCCAAGTTCACAGCCAAGGTTTGAATTTAAGTTATCTTATTAATTGGTATCAGTTGTTTAAACAGCATAATGCAGTATTTTTTAGCTCAGAGAGCTTTATGGATAAGCTCGCTGGCACCAATAAACTTCGGTTGCAGATAGAACAAGGGTTAAGCGAAGAGCAGATAAGACAAAGCTGGCAAGCTGACTTAGTTAAATTTAAACAGCAACGGCAACCTTATCTATTGTATCCCTAGTAAAGCTTTGCAGCTCAGTGACTTATTTGCTTTTAGCTAAATAAAATTATTGCTGATAGCCTTGCTAATTTCACTACAAAAATGTCTTATAGTAAGCTATTGTTGTGATAGCTGATTATTAACAGGAGTAATTTATGAGTATAAATGTTCTAGCTATTTGCGGAAGCTTACGCGCCAAGTCAACCAACCACGGTTTAATCCGTTATGCCCAAGCTCATGCTCCTGAAGGCATGAAAATTCATATAGCTGACTTATTAGATGTCCCTTTTTATAATGCTGATTTAGATGAGAAACCCGCCGCAGTTAAAACCTTATTACAGCAAATTAGCCAAGCCGATGCCTTAATTTTTGCTTGCCCAGAATATAACTATTCTATAGCGCCAGCTTTAAAGAACGCTTTAGACTGGGCATCAAGAGAGCCAGATAATCATATGCTAACCGGTAAAGCGGTTGCCATTATGGGATCTGGCGGTGGTATGGGTACTTCTAGAGCGCAATATCACTTGCGCCAAGTATGTGTCTTTTTAAACCTCTACCCGCTAAATCAACCAGAAGTATTTTCTAATGCCTTTAGTGGTAGCTTTGATAATAACGGCGATTTAATCGACGAAAGGATCCAAGGCCTTGTTACTAAGCAATTAGACGCCTTATTAAGTTGGCATAAACAATTAAACCGCTAATACAAGCCTAGCGGCCTTTAACCTCATTAAAGCAGCGTCTTAGGTGCCGCGCTGATAAACCAGCTGGCCCGTTGTTAAATTTACTAACAGGCCAGCTAACATCGCAAATTGCACCCCCTCGCTAGAAGCCATTAAAAATACCGCGGCCTGATTAAGCTCTGGCGTCGTCGGCCCTGAAGAGGGGCCATTGATACTAACCGGTAAGCTTGTTTTCACCTGCAATAAATTGCTGTCGCCGGTGAAATGACTATAGCCCTGACTTAATAATGCTATATAAGCAGCATCATCTAAGTTTAATGCGGTCGTTAATGGGTAGGCTTTACCTGATTGATAGTCTAACCCCGAGGCATCAAAGCAATGAAAGGCGCTATATACAGATAAATCACCCACTTCCACTATCTCTGCTTGGTTTTGCTTTTTAAATTCTATAGCTAAATCGACTTTAGCCTGATGCTGTTGCAAGTTAATGCTCAGGTTAGTAATTAAAACGTCTTTAATCGCTTCTTTGCGGTTATAAGGAATTGAGTCATACACAGCGAGCGATTGCTTGTTATAAGCTTGGCTTGCAATACTTTGCACACTTAAAATCAATAACTGATAATTCAGCTTTCTTGCCACACTTCTATTATCATCCTTAGGATAAGCTCCCGACTCAATTAGAATAGTGCTTATCCCCATACCAGTGAAAATATCGCCAAATGAACGAGTAGAATAGGTATCGTTATATTTAGCTAAATGCCCTGGTAACTCATACTGAATTAAATCGTGCATATCGCCAATTAATTGCATGGCTTTTTTTCGTATTGCATTAATATCTTTAGCAACATTAAAAGCCGGTGCTAACAATGAAATAGTGGCCGTTTTATTACTGTCGCCTACGGCATAAAAGCGGCTTTGATCATGCAAATTTAAGGCAAATGCTGGCTTAAAGTTTTTTGCTGCTTGCATTAATAATTGCCCTTCTGGCGTTTGTAATGCGCTAGCGTCACGGTTAATATCCATGCTCATTGCATTTAAACGACTTGCTCGTGCGGCACCATCGGGGTTAAGCATCGGAATAATGCGTAGCTTAACTTTACTTAGCCATTGCTGACACCAAGCGGCTTGCTGCTCAGATGCTAAAAAATTTAAAAAGTCCATTAATGCTGCGCTAGCGGTAGATTCATTACCATGCATTTGTGACCAAGCTAAAATTCTTTCATCGCCTGTGCCTATTTCAATTTGCCAAATAGGGATACCTAGTGTTGACTCGCCTAATTGACTGAAATTAAATAAGCTATTGTTTCTATGCTGCTCTAGTATTTGCGCTATATCATCATAGTTTAGCTGCGGTTTATCTAAACCCTGCTGCTTATATTGAGGATATTGCAGTGAAAATTCATTTGTTATCAATGACAAGTTCATAGGTACACCATGGTAAAGAAAAGAGTTAACGACAGCAGAATAAAGCATAGAAGCCGCAGATTTTGCGGTTAACTTAACAAAGAGTCATACTCGTTGAATAGTCTATAAAACAAATATTTAAGCATTTGCAAAAATTATGTTATTTGTTACAGCAACTATCAATAAAACAAGTTAAGTTATAACAGCTAACTGCGTTATTCATTGTAAATATATAAGTATAATTATGCATAACATTATAAAGTATTATAAAGCATACCCTATAGGAGGCCGCTTTGGCTGATTGGCTAACCTTAATTCCTGCTCTCATTGCTATTATTATTGTGCTGTGGCGCAAAGAAGTTATTTTGGCATTGTTATTATCACTTTGTTGCTCAGAGCTATTACTTTATGTCTTTAGCAATAACTCGCTTGATCCTAGTTTAGTCTTACATGGCAGCATTAATACTATTGAACGCATAGTTGCTGTAACAGCCGATGCCAGCAATGCACGCATATTAATGTTCTCATTATTAGTTGGCGGCTTATTAGCCTATATGCGTGATTCCGGTGGCGTTTCAGCTACGGTAGAAATGTTGGTGCGTAAAGGCATCGCTAAAACGCCGCGACAAGCGGGTTTACTTACCTTTTTTATTAGCTCTGTTACTTTTATTGAGTCGAACCTAAGCTCACTCACGGCCGGTATTAGCTCACGCGGACTCTTTGATAAGTTTAAAATGAGCCGAGCCCGACTAGCCTATATTATTGACAGCACCAGCGCCCCTATTTGTATTATTATTTTACTAAATGGTTGGGGAGCTTATATTTTAGGTTTGCTAAGCAATTATTCTTTAGGTGAAAACGCCGTTTCTGTACTGATGGGCACCATTGTTTTTAATTTTTATGCTTTATTTGCCTTAGCCGCCGTGCTGTACACTATTATCACAGGTAAAGTGCATGGCCCACTACGACGCGCTGAGCAAAAGTTAGCCAGCCAAGCCCAAGCAACTGAAATTAATGAAACCCCATCACATCCATCTTTTATGCTGGTTCCGCTATTTACCTTAGTGGCAGCGATGCTCGGCTTTATGATGATGACAGGCGATGGCAAACTTGTTGCAGGCTCTGGCTCAAAGTCAGTGTTATATGCCACTACAGTGGCCTGTTTAGTGGCCTACAGTATGATGTTATTCAGCCGTCGTTTTAACCATCAACAACTTGTCAATATTGGCTTTAAAGGCATAGCCGAATTACTGCCTTTAGTGACGATTGTTTTGCTTTCGTTATCTTTAGGTAGCAGTTTAAAACTGCTGGGCACAGGCACTTTTATTGCCTCTATTGTGAATGAAAACTTACCCTTAGTCCTGATCCCTGCCTTGTTATTTTTAGCCGGTGGTTTAATTTCAGTCACCACAGGCACTAGCTGGGGCACCTTTGCCATTTTAATCCCTATTGGTATGCCAATGGTGGAACTGCTTGGCTTACCGCCATCTTTAGTGCTAGCCGCTATTTTAAGTGGTGGCGTCTTTGGCGATCATTGCTCCCCCATTTCCGACAGTACAGCTGTAAGCTCTGTTGCCTCAGGCTGCGATTTACTCGAGCATGTAAAAACGCAACTTCCTTATGCTTTAGCCTGTGGTGCCTTAGCATTAATCGCCTTTGTCATTGCAGGAGTAATAATGATATGAAGCCGAGCACTCTAAAAGCATTGCCACTGTTAGCAGGCTTTTTTGCCGCAGCCTGCTGTAGTCTTGCCAGCCTATCAGCGACAGCAGAAAGTTCTGCAGCTATTCCGGCTGATTTTGTAGATGTAGCCACTATTGCGCCTTCTATCCAAGTGCATATGGCCTATTTTACTCCGAATAATTTCGTTGGTACTGTAATTGATGGCTATAAAGCTAATAAGTGTATTCTGCATACCGATGCGGCACACGCCTTAGCCAAAGCGCAACAAATCGCAACAGAGCAAGGCTATAGCTTATGGCTATTTGATTGTTATCGACCGCAACGGGCCGTTGATCACTTTATGCGTTGGGCCGCAGATTTAAACAACACTAAAACCAAAGCGGAGTTTTACCCTAATTTAGCCAAAGACATTTTAGTGGGTGACTATATTGCCCAAAAGTCTGGCCATAGTCGTGGCAGTACCGTGGACTTAACCTTAGCCAAACAAGATAATAACGGTCAGTGGCAGCAGCTAGATACCGGCAGCCCCTTTGACTTGTTTGATCCTATTTCTAATGTTGGGGCAAGTGGAATTAGCCAACAGCAACAAGCAAACCGACAGCAATTATTAGATATTATGACTGCAGCCGGCTTTAAGGTTTATAACATGGAATGGTGGCACTTTACTCATCAACCACCGGCTTATACCAACACCTATTTCGACTTTATGATCCGCTAAGACTAGCCCTTAGTATAGGTGCCTGCAGGGGCTATTTATGGTAAACTTGTTTATTAAATTTTTGGCAAATGGGAACTAAGTATAGGCCATGGCAAGACGGACAAAAGCTGACGCTGAAAGTACACGTGAAGCTATTTTAGATGCTGCCGTATACTTATTTTACGAACAGGGTGTTTCACAAACAACGCTAGCAAAAATAGCCCAACAAGCGAATGTGACTCGGGGGGCAATTTATTGGCATTTTGACAATAAAGCCGACTTATTTAACGCCATGTTAGAACGAGTTCGCTTACCCTTTGAACATTTACTTGCCGATGTTGCTAAAGATGAAAGCAGTGATCCTTTGCAACAAATTCGCCAGCTAATGATTAAATGTTTATTATTAGTCGCTAATAATGAGCAACATCACCGGATCCTGACCATTGTTTTTCACCGCTGCGAGTTTATCGATGAGCTTAATCCGGCGGTAACTAAGCAAGATGACATTGATGCCAGAGCAATCACAGTAATTGAGCGCGCCTTTAGCCGGGCTGAAAAAGCCGGCTTATTACGCCACGATCTCAGCCCACGTTTTGCGGCTTTATCATTACATATGTATATTCGCGGCGTTATTAGCCACTTTTTACTTAAGCCCACGCAATGTGATCTTGCTGCTAATGCACCAAACATTGTCGACATGATGTTATTAGGATTAAAAAAGCCGGCTTGTTAGCCGGCTTTTTTTATCAAGGTTGAAAACCTACTCTCTGGTTTTAGCTACTTGCTGTACTTCTGTTTCAATATGCTTTTTATCAAAAATCTTCATGATAACAAGATAGAAGATAGGCACTAAGAACACCGCTAATACAGTCGCAGAAATCATACCGCCAAGCACACCAGTACCAATAGCGTTACGGCTTGCAGAGCCTGCACCACTGCTGATAACTAAAGGCAACACACCTAATGAGAAAGCCATTGATGTCATAATAATAGGCCGCAAGCGTAAGCGAACCGCTTCTAAAATTGCATCAATTAAGCCTTTACCTTGTTCCTGTAACTCTTTAGCAAATTCAACAATCAAGATAGCATTCTTAGAGGCTAAGCCCATAGTTGTTAACAAACCAACTTGGAAGTACACATCATTTTCTAAGCCACGCATAAAGGTTGCAGCTAAAGCCCCTACTATACCAAGTGGTACAACGAGAATAACGGCAAAAGGTATAGACCAGCTTTCATATAGCGCCGCTAAACATAAAAACACCACTAAAATAGATAGGGCATATAATGCCGGCGCTTGCGAGCCAGATTGCTTTTCTTGATACGAGGTACCTGTCCACTCAAAGCTTATTCCGTCAGGTAGGCTAGCAATTAACTGCTCCATTTTTAACATGGCATCACCTGAACTAACACCTGGCGCAGGCTGACCTTGAATTTCCATCGCCGACACCCCGTTATAGCGCTCTAAACGCTGCGGGCCATATACCCAACGGCTGGTAGCGAAAGAGGCAAAGCTCACCATTTCACCGGCTTTATTGCGTACATACCAGTTATTAATATCTTCAGGTTTCATTCGGAATTTTGCATCCGCTTGAACAAAGACTTTTTTCACACGGCCTCGGTCAACAAAGTCATTTACATAACTTGAGCCCCAACCTATAGATAAGGTTTGGTTAATATCCGCAGGCGATACACCTAAGGCTTGTGCTTTTAGCTGATCAACATCAACCTGTAATTGCGCCGCATCTTCCATCCCATTTGGTCTCACACCCATTAGTGTGGGATCTTGTGCAGCCATTCCCAATAATTGGTTACGGGCTTGCAGTAGCGCTTCATGGCCTAAGCCTGCTCGGTCTTGCAAGAATAAAGTAAAGCCGGTTGCATTACCTAAGGCCGCAATAGGTGGCAAGTTGAAGGCAAAAATTTGCGCTTCTTTAACAGTACTAAAGTAGCCCATAGCACGGCCTATAACAGCATTCACACTTTGGCTAGCATCACGCTCTGACCAATCTTTTAAGCGAACAAAGGCTAAACCAACGTTTTGACCTTGGCCATTAAAACTAAAGCCAGATACTGTAAACGCAGACTCTACAGCCTCTTCGCTATTATAGTAGTCAGCAATCTTGGTCATCACCGCTTCTGTCCGCTCTTGGCTAGCACCCGTTGGCAGTTGCACCATAGTAATAAAAATACCTTGGTCTTCTGAGGGTAAAAACGATGACGGTAAGCGTAAAAACATAACCGCCATAACTAGCACAATAACGCCATAAACCAGCATTGAGCGTACTGGTCGTTTTAACATGCCGGCTACGCCGCGCTGGTAGCTATGATTAGTCCTGTCAAAACTTCGGTTAAACCAACCAAAAAAGCCACCTTTTTTAACATGGCCATTTTTATTTTGCTTTAACATAGTGGCACATAGCGCTGGGGTGAAAATAATAGCAACCAGTACAGATAACGCCATTGCCGACACTATAGTAATAGAGAACTGCTTATAAATAGCGCCCGTTGCACCACCAAAGAATGCCATAGGAACAAATACGGCTGACAACACTAAGCCTATACCAATTAACGCACCGGTAATTTGTCCCATAGACTTACGAGTGGCCTCAACTGCTGATAAGCCTTCCTCGGTCATTACCCGCTCAACGTTTTCAACCACAACAATAGCGTCATCTACCAATAAGCCGATAGACAACACCATGCCAAACATGGTTAAGGTATTAATGGTAAAGCCAAAGGCAGCCATAATGCCAAAGGTGCCCAACAGTACAACTGGCACCGCTAAAGTTGGGATCAAGGTTGCTCTAAAGTTTTGTAAAAACAAATACATTACAACAAAGACTAAAATAATGGCTTCTATTAAGGTTTGCACAACTGAGTTAATTGAAATTTCAACAAAAGGCGTTGTGTCATAAGGAATAACCGCACTTAGGCCATCGGGAAAATAAGGCTCTAATTCAGCCACCCGTTTTCTAACCGCATCGGCAGTATCTAAGGCGTTGGCTCCAGTGGCTAACTCAATAGCCATACCTGTGGCGACATTACCGTTAAATCTCGCTTTTACCGCGTAGCTTTCACCACCTAGTTCCACTCTGGCA
Organism: Rheinheimera sp. WS51; assembly: GCF_050936095.1. NCBI lineage: Bacteria > Pseudomonadati > Pseudomonadota > Gammaproteobacteria > Chromatiales > Chromatiaceae > Rheinheimera > Rheinheimera sp. WS51. The sequence continues at coordinate 134,402 of NZ_JBOTRC010000001.1, read as the reverse complement.
ACATCACCTAAACGTACTAATGAGCCGTCTTGATTTACTCGCAGTAGAATATCGCTAAACTCTTGCGCTGAAGTTAAGCGCGTTTGGGCTAAAATAGCTGCGCTATACTGCTGTCCGGGTAACGAAGGCGTACCACCTAACTGCCCTGCTGTCACTTGGTTGTTTTGCACCCGAATAGCGGAGACAACATCAGAAGGCGTCATTTTAAACTGATTAAGCTTATCGGCATCTAACCAAATCCGCATCGCATACTGACTACCAAATACCGTTACATTACCTACGCCTTCAGTACGGCTGATTGGATCTTTAATATTAGCAACAACATAGTCGGCAATATCATCCCGGCTCATATTCTCATTATTAGAAATAAAGCCGATAACCATTAAAAAGCTACCATTAGACTTAGCAACACGTACCCCTTGTTGCTGCACTTCCTGCGGCAATAAAGGTAACGCTTGCTGTAATTTGTTCTGTACCTGAACTTGCGCTATATCGCCATCAGTCCCGGTTTCAAAGGTTAAAGTAATAGATACATTACCAATTGAATCGGTATTCGCTGACATATACATTAAGTTATCTAGGCCATTCATGGCTTGCTCAATAACTTGAGTAACCGCATCTTCAGCTGTCTGCGCTGAAGCACCACGATAACTCGCGGTAATCGTGACTGCTGGCGGGGCAATACTAGGATATTGCTCAATTGGTAATTGTTTAATCGACAGTAAACCTGCCAACATAATAACAATAGCAATTACCCAGGCAAAAATAGGACGATTTATAAAGAAATTAGCCATCTGCTACTCCGTTTACTGCGCAGCAGTGTTAGTAGAATTATCACTTGCATTCACAGTACGTACCATTGCACCTGGACGCACTTTTTGCAAACCAGAAATAATAACCCGCTCACCAACAGCGACGCCTGAATTAGCAACCCAGTGACCATTAACACTTTGGCCAAGCTCTACAGGACGAGCCTCAACCTGGTTATCTGAATTAACCACCATTACTAAAGCTGCGCCTTTAGGTGTCCGACTAATAGCCGCTTGCGGGATTAAAATGGCATTATCATTAGTGCCGTGATGTAAAATGGCTCGAACAAACATGCCTGGTAATAAATCTGACTGCTCATTATCAAAAACGGCCCGAAGCGCCACCATACCCGTACTAGGGTCGACACTCACTTCTGAGAACGCTAAACGACCTTGCTGAGAGTACTTAGAGCCATCATCTAATAGCAAGTCAACCGTCACCTCTTGATTAATATCAGCACCGACTTGTCTTTTTAACTTTAACAATTCAGTACTAGACTGAGTTAAATCAACATAAATTGGATCCAGTTGACGTATTGTCGCTAAACCTTGCGCCTGGTTAGCTGTTAATAATGCCCCTTCTGTAACAGCTGAGCGGCCTATTTTGCCACTAATTGGCGCTTTAATTTTCGTATAATCAAGGTTAATTTGGGCACTTTGTAGTGCGGCCTCTGCACTTGCTACGCCTGCATCTGCCTGCATCATTAATGCATTAGCATCATCATAATCTTGTTGGCTAACCACTTTGCTATCTAACAAACCTTGGATCCGCTTAGCCTTATTTACCGCATTAAGTTGCACCGCTTTAGCGCTAGCTAAATTTGCCTTAGCACTAGCTAAAGCAGCTTGGTAAGTGGCCGCATCAATTTGATATAAAACCTGCCCCGCTTCAACGTACTGGCCTTCACGAAATAAACGCTGCTGTAAAATCCCACTGACTTGAGGCCTAATTTCTGCTTGGCGAAACTCGATTGTTCTACCTGGTAACTCAGTATTTAAAGCAACGCTAGAAGTAGTTAAGCTAATAACCTCAACTTCTGGAGTAAATTGTTGTGCAGGCCCCTGCTGCGGCTCACTACAAGCAACTAGCACTAAGCTGGCTACAGCGGTGACTAGTAATTTTAACTTTGTTGTCATAAAAACATCCTTTAGAAGACTGCCGTTTCTAGCATGGAAAACTTCGGCATTATAATGCAGTGCAATATACATACATGCATGTATGTTATCAATACAAGATCCGTTACATAGCCAATTATTGTCGTTAAAAAGCTTAAAATTAACTTCTGTAATTTTAGTCTATAAAGCCAACTTCTGAATCAACTAGGCAAAAATAGAAAGTCACTTATTATACCAAGACGAAAATTAGCGAAACTAGGTACAGCAACGGTAGGCTTAACAATGATTTAGCAGTACTATAAGTAACAGAAAATGTTAGTTTAATCAGTTAGCCTGAAAACAGCTGCTGTATATTGCGATTAATAACCTACAGGATAAACCATGTCGTCTTTGCAATGGAACACTGAACTTATTAGCCTCTTTAGCATGGCATGCTTAATCGCGGCTATTTTTGCTGCTTTAGTGACATTTATCCTGCGCCAGCGCAAACTGACCGCGTTACAACAGCAGTTACAAGACAGCGCCTTACATAATAGCCGATTAGCGCAACAGCTAATTGCAGCCGAAACTAGCCAGCACAATATTGAACAGCATTTACAGCAACAGCAACAGCAATTACAACAAGAACGCAATACGCTAAACCAGCTGCAACAGCAACTGAGTGAAGAAGGTAAAAAAGCGAAGATGTTTGAAACATCCAGCTTGCAAGCCAAAGATTACATTACTGAGTTAAAAAGCCAGCTTGAACAACAACAAAGCAAATTCAGCCAACTACAGCAGCAACACTTGCAGCTAACCAAGCAGCACACAGAATTAGATACCTCATTACAACAACGAGAACGCCACTTTGAGCAGCAGCTGTCTCAACTAGCCGAAAACAAACAAATCCTCAGTAAAGAATTTGAAAACCTAGCCAATAAAATTTTTGAAGAAAAAGGCAAAACCTTTACTGATACCAGCAAACAAAGCATTGATGGGATGTTGAAGCCCTTTCGTGAGCAAATTGAAGCTTTTCAAAAGCGCGTTAATGAAGTTCATGATTCAGCCACTCGCGGCAGCGCAAATTTAAACGCTGAAATACAAAAAGTGCTGGATATTGGTATTAACATGAGCAAAGAAGCCAATAATTTAACCACAGCATTAAAAGGTGATTCACAACAACGAGGAGCCTGGGGTGAAGCCCAACTGCAACGCACGCTAGAAATGAGCGGCTTAGTACAAGATGCGCACTTTTCGGTACAAACTGGTTTTAAAGATCGTGACGGCAAACAAAAGCAAACCGATTTTTTAGTAAAGTTGCCGGATAATAAGCATATTATTATTGATAGCAAAGTTTCATTAGTTGCCTACGATAGAGCAATTTCAGCTGACTCTAACGAAGCCTACCAGCTTGCGATGGCTGAACATATTAAAGCTGTACGGCGGCATATTGATGACTTAGCCAGCAAGGATTACACCAATTTAATTGGCATGCATAGCCCTAGTTTTGTCTTAATGTTTATGCCAATAGAACCCGCTTATATTGAGGCTTTAAAGCATAACAAAGACTTATTTGAATACGGATATAAACAAAATATCGTGCTTGTTTCGCACACGACCTTGATCCCCATTTTACGTACCGTCTCTAATTTATGGATGATAGAACGCAGTAATACGGAGGCATGTGAAATTAGTGAACGGGCAGCCGAAGTTTATAATCAAGTTTGTCTAGTTGCAGAGCGTTTGCAAAAATTAGGCGTAACCTTAAACACGGTTAGTAATCATTATAATAGTACTGTTACCGCCTTAGCTGGACAGCAAGGCTTATATGGCAAGGTTGATCGCTTTAGTCAGCTTTCAGCCAAGGTGAGTAAAAGCTTACCTCAACTAGAGACGTCACACCGCGACTTTGAGTCAGAGCGGTTATCTATGCTAATTGAGCCTATAGCACAGAGCAATGAAGCGGGATCTAACGAAGTGGCAGATAAAACAAATGGAATAAATTAGGCAGGGACAGAAACAACTAAGGCCTTAATATAAGGCCTTAGGATATGCATTCGTTGTTTAAGCTATGTTTGGCTAAATTGCAAAACGCGCTTAATTAACAATTAGATGCAAACGATGTTTTCAGCTTGTGGGCCTTTTTGACCTTGGCTTAAAGTAAATTGTACTTGTTGGCCTTCAGCTAAAGTTTTGAAACCGTCGCTTTTGATAGCGCTGAAATGGGCAAATACGTCTGGACCTGAAGCTTGCTCAATAAAACCAAAACCTTTAGCTTCGTTGAACCATTTAACGGTACCAGTAACAGTATTAGACATAATTAAAATCCTGAAATAAATTAAAAAATATATAAGCCTTGAATAGGCAATTCAGCAAGAAGAAAACTGAGATTTAGATATAACAGAACGAAGGTTTATGACTAAAACTGCGGATTGTACTTAAATAAAACTAGGCTTTCCCTCAAGCCAAGGCGACTATAGCGCGACTTGAGAGAGGCTGTCAACTGTTAGTTGAAAAAACGTGCAAAAATACAGATAACAATACTGACAGTACCACTTTGCCAGCCTAATTTACGCGTAATAGCTATAGCGATGTAGCTTTAAGCCAAGCCGCCTAAGCACAGATATTTAATATCGGTATAGTCATCAAGGCCATATTTAGAGCCTTCACGACCATATCCCGACTGCTTTATGCCACCAAAAGGCGCTGCAGCATTTGAGATAGCGCCGTCATTAATCCCCACCATGCCAAATTGTAAGGCTTGGCTTACCCTAAAAACTCGACCAACATCACGACTATAAAAATAAGCTGCTAAGCCGTATTTAGTATCATTCGCCAAGGCAATGGCTTGTGCTTCATCAGTAAAGGTTTGTAACGCAATTACAGGGCCAAAGATTTCCTGTTGGCTAATTTGCATATCCGCTGTCACCTGACTCAGTATTGTCGGCTGGTAAAACTGCGCCCCCGCACTATGACGCTGACCACCAAGTTCAACCTTAGCCCCTTGTTCAACAGCCTCTTGAACCAGCGTTTCTACTTTATCTAGGGCCTCTTTACTAATTAAAGGGCCTAGATCAGAGCCAGCAACTAGGCCGGACCCTACTTGTAACTGTTGCACCGCTGTAATTAACTTTTCGGTAAAACGGCTATACACAGCTTGATGCACAAGAACACGATTAGCACAGACACAGGTTTGCCCTGCATTGCGAAATTTTGCCACCAGCAAACCTTGTACAGCTGCGTCTAAGTCTGCATCATCAAATACAATAAAAGGCGCATTGCCACCTAATTCCATAGTGACTCGTTTAACATCTTGGGCGCACTGAGCTGCTAACACTTTGCCTACCGCTGTTGAGCCGGTAAAACTAAATTTGGCCACCCGAGGATCAGAAGTTAATACTGTACCTAAAGCTTTAGCATCTGTACCTACCACGACATTAAATACGCCCTTAGGAATACCAGCTTCTTCGGCTAAAACTGCCATAGCAAGGGCAGACAAAGGAGTTAACTGGGCAGGCTTTACAACAAAGGTGCAACCAGCAGCTAAAGCCGCGGCGGCCTTGCGCATCATCATGGCATTGGGAAAGTTCCAAGGCGTAATAGCGGCAACCACGCCTACCGCTTGCCTCTGGACAATAATACGCTTATCGGCAGAGGGCGCAGGAATAGTATCGCCATCCATGCGCTTAGCCTGTTCGGCAAACCACTGCAAATAAGAGGCACCATATTGAATTTCTGTTTCAGCTTCGGCTAATGGTTTACCTTGCTCGGCGGTGAGTAGCAGAGCGAGATCTTTGGTATGGCTAATTAACAACTGATACCAAGCGTATAAAATCTCAGATCGCTTAGCGGCAGGCTGCGTACTCCAGCGAGTAAAGGCATCACTCGCAGCAGCTATAGCATCTGTTGCTTGTTCTACTCCAGCATTAGCAACCTGGTGCAATTGTTGCCCATCCGCGGGGTTAATTACCGCAAAGAAATTATCTGAGTTATGCCAGTTTCCACCTATATATGAGCCGTTTCGTAGTAAATAGTTTGAAAGTGTCGGTTGCATTTTCACTCCTCTATCTTTAAACAGACTTTAACGGCGTTTCGCTACCATATTTAAGGATTAAACCTAACTAGCCTATCAGCTTAGTAACTAGTCACCAGATTAAACATCACTGTAGTACACTACAACATTAAAGGATAACGGTACTCACTAAATAACCACTATAGCCAATATAAACCATTAGCAATAACGCCCCATGTAAACGATTAATACGCCCTTGCTTTTTATAACCATAGCCCATGATAAATAACGCTGCTGTTAATCCGGTCATTAATGCCCAATCTCGGCTAAGTACAACCGAATCCAGTGACATTGGTTTTATTGCTGCTGCAATACCTACAACGGCAAGAGTATTAAAAAGATTAGAGCCAATGACATTACCTAAGGCTAAGTCATGCTCTCCTTTTTTTATTGCTATAAGCGAGGCCGCAAGCTCGGGTAAAGAAGTGCCAATAGCCACTACGGTTAAACCAATAACAAGATCGCTAACCCCTAAACTTTGGGCAATAAATACGGCGCCAAATACCACTAATCTTGAGGCGACAACCAATAAAACTAAGCCGACAACCAACCAAAAGAGAGCTTGTTTTAATGACAAGTTAGTTTCACTAAATTCCGCATCAGACTGGGCGCTATAATCGTCTTTTGCATTTCGCATACCTTGCCATATTGACCAGCCCATAACAGCAAAAAACACCGCTAACAAACCCCAAGCATCAGCTCGACTTAGGTAACCGTCGTACAGCTGCCAACCGGCAAATAAAGTAATTAACATTAAAATAGGTAGCTCTTTGCGAACCACTTGAGAATTGACAGCTATAGGGCTAATTAGCGCAACTAAGCCAATAATTAACGCAATATTGGTGATATTTGAGCCATAACCATTACCAATCGCCAAAGCGGGATTGCCATCTAAAGCAGCAATAGCAGATACCACCATCTCAGGTGCTGAAGTACCAAAGCCAACAACGACCATACCAATTAATAAAGGTGGCATACCGGCATAACCTGCAGTTGCAGCCGCCCCATCAACAAACTTATCGGCACTCCAAACTAATAACGCTAACCCAGCAACTAATGCTAAAATTGCTAATAACATCACCCATCCTATTATCTTGCTCAAATGCGCGCAGCATAGCACGATGCAAAAGTATGGCACAGTCTTGATAGCTTGCTTTTGCCAGCTTTTTACCGCTAAGCTACATAGCCTAGCTTCTGTCAAAGCAACATTGAGAATATTGTGACTTTATTAATTATTTTAGCGGTTTTATTTGTTAGCTTAATTGCTCTTGTTAGCCTAACCGAAAAATTTGCTAACAAAGGCGAGACTAAGCCCAGTAAAATTAGCGCCTTTATTGTGCCTTTGCTTATTGTGATGGTTGCGTTACAGGTATTACGTGCTTTATTTTGGCCCGATGGTTTCTAAACCTAGCGCCAGCTAAGAGGGTTTATTCGATAAAACCGACTTAACTGTTGATATAGCTTTTTATGCTGAGCAAAAAACGCTTGGGGTTGCTCAAAAAACACTTCAGAAATCACGGCAAAAAACTCGGCAGGATTTGTTGCACCATAGGCATCAAATAAACTGGCTTCCCCCAACGCGACTTGCTGTTGTAATTGACTAAATTCTGCTGCTAACACCTTTGACCATTGCTGATAATCTGTGCTTCGCTCTAATAATGGCGCACCTGTCGCCATCCCTTTTTCCTGATCTAACTGATGAGCAAACTCATGAATAACTACATTTCGGCCATCGCTAGGATCTGCCGCACCTTGCTTGGTATCAGACCAACTTAAAATCACTTTACCTAACCCCCACGACTCGCCTGATAATAAACGCTGCTGCTGATGCATAACACCGGCTCCATCACGCTGAGGCCCTTTAACGATAAAGGCACTGGGATAGATTAAAATTTGCTTTAGCTTAGGGTAATAATAATTAGGCCGATTAAATAACAACAAACAGGCTTGCGCCGCTATTGTTACTCTCATTTCATCTGTTACTGTAAGCCCTGCACATCCTATAAATTGCTTTTCAGCAATAAAAACTTGGATATGCTGTTTTAACTGTAATTGAAGATCTGTAGGGAGTGAGTGATAAAAAGGCACCCGTTGTTTAAGAATTTTCCGCCAAGCAGCAGGGAAAGGCTGAGCCATTAAACGCTGGCGTTTATAACGCTGCCATTGCGGTAACAAGAGTATAAAGCCAATAATAACAAAACCAATTACTGAGGTAATAAAAATAGCCAAAAGTTACCCCTAAAGATGCTGCTTATTCCAATGCAGTATTAACGTATTACAGAGTTAATGCGGCTAAAACGGAGTAAATACAAGTTCATGCAGAGTTTATGTAACTAAATATATAATCTAGGCTCTAATTCAGGCCCTTAAAGTAGTAAAACAGGAAAATTTATGCTGCAATTATTTAAAACGTTACTTGATAACCTTAGTGGCACTGAAGCCTCTTCTAGCAATCAGCACAAGACGGTATCTGGCTTGAGTAGCGAACAATTTGCTAGTGTCTCTTTAATGTTAATGTTAGCTAATGCCGACTTCTCACTTGGCAATGAAGAAACCGCCCTTGTCGAGCACTATTTGCAGACCGAACTAGCATTAACCGCAGCAGAGGCAAAAGAAGTTTGCCAGCAAGCCATAAAACGGGCAGATGATGCAGTGTCTTTGCATGAATTTACCAAAGAGTTAAAACAATTAAGTTACGATACTCGGCTAGATTTAATTGAGCAACTGTGGCTGCAGGCCTATATAGACAAGGAGTTAGATCCTAACGAAGAGGCGATGTTGCGCAAAATAGCGGATTTACTCTTTATTCGCCATAGCGATTATATTCAGGCTAAACTAAAAGCAGTTAATAGCTAATCTTGTTTTTTATTTAACACTTCACCTTCAATAACAGTAGGTCCCTGCTGAGCTGAGTCATCAGTTGAGAAATCAGCTGAATGTTCGCCTCGGGCTTGCTGTTGCCGTTGTTGCCAGGCTTTCATTTTCGCTCGGTGTTTAAATAACATAACAGGGATCACTATCCAGCTAAGCAATAACATAAATAGCAATAAACCCGCACCGAGCACTAAAAGCACACCTAACATTAGCCAAGCGAATAACTTTTGCAGCGGTCCTGCAGCTTGGCGCTGAGCAAAAGCTTGCTGCCACTGACTCGTCTGTCGCTTAAAAGATGATGAAAACATAATTACCTCGGCTGTTTGTATGTGCCGCTAAAAATCAAAACTGTTTAACGACACTTTAATGACTAAATTAGGCGGCTAGGTTGTTTAAGTGTAACAGTTAACACTGAGCGGCACCTGAACTAACCTTAATATATCCACCTTGAGCCAATTACAATGCTTTGGCTATTATTTATCGGCGTTTTTAATAAATTGAATTAACATTAATAGGCTAAGCCGAGCAAAAATGGCCGGTTCAACTTAAGCTATAATGCATAAGGCTACACTGAAATATGCTTTAACTGCTCTGGTAATCTAATACTTTGTTTTTGCTTAGATTGCGGACAAATAAAGTCTACACCTACGGCTTGTAAGGCTAAGCCATTGCCATCTTTATTATTGCTACCATACATAGGGTCGCCCATAACGGGATGGCCAACTTCAGCAAAATGACGACGTATTTGGTGTTTACGGCCCGATATCAGCTTCACTTGCAGCTTACTTTGATTTAATTCTGGTTCATATATCACATCGGTAAATTGCGTTTCACAAACTTTACCATCTAGCGGCAAATTAATTTTTGCCTGTTGCTGTAACTCTAATGTTAGCTGCCCTCTAACCGCGATTTGATAAAATTTATCAATTTCATGGCGAGCAATCATATTACTAAAGGCGGCAGCCATTTTTTTTGAATGCGCCAGTATTACTATACCGCTGGCTTCTCTATCTAAGCGATGCAATAAAAATACCTGTCTTTTATGCTGAAAATGCAACTCTACTGCACGCAACAAGGCGAGATGATCGCCCCATTCATTACCTTGCGACAACATACCCGCAGGTTTAAACCATATACTATAGCCTTTCATATCATGTAATAATTCAGCATTATCACATTGGCGTTGCAACAAAACGTCATCATAATGAATGTCTAGTTTCTGGCCTGGCTGTAGTTTTGTTTGGGCTCGCCTTAAGCGTTTTTTAGGTTTGCTATTCAGCAAGACAGCGCCTTTAGCCATAGCATCTTTTATCCGCCCTTTTGATAATTCTGGTAATGCTGTTGCTAATAAATCGATAGCGGTTGTGGTTTGCTCTGCCGTCAAGCAACGTACTAATTTCATCTCTTTACCTATTATTTACAGTCAATTCAGCCAATATTCATGCCATTAGCCTGTAATAGTATCAAAGCAAATGGAGACACTGATATGAAAAACATACTGTTATCTATCGTATTGTTTACGGTGTTAGCGGCACCAGCCTATAGTACTGAGCAAGCTAAATCGACCACAACAGAACGGTTTGGCGCTCCCGATATAAGCCAATTAAACCAAGCAATGCAGCTAAAAAAGCCAACTAAAGGTCCAGCAAAAGTAGTGAGCCAAGCTTATGAGAGTTATGTTTGGTTTCACAGTGTAGACTTATATCTTAGCCGTGATATTAATAATAATGGATTTTATCACCGCTTAGAAGTTGAAATAGATGCAGATACGTTCGAGCCATATACTCAAGTGTTTGCCGAATTTAGTCTAAAATCGAGTTATGGTGATGAATATATTTTCTATACCAGCTCAATTTTTGAGTTATATGGTGAAAGCAGCGAAGATTGGCTAGCGATTGATACTATTTTAGAGCAAGATTATCCTCGCGACGAGTACTTACTCACCATACGCCTATTTGATGCGAATAGCGGCTATTTAGTCGCGGAAATCTCTGGATATGACGATATTAACCTAGATTTATTGCCGTTGGAGGATTACCAACGAGATAATAGATTTCCTAATAGCTCTGTCAGTGTTGGCGTTGCAGCAGGTAGCACTGGCATAGTTGCTTTATTCGGCTTAAGCTTGCTATGTATACGTCGCAAACTAGTCTAAATTGAATGAATGTAATTTTAGCTCGCCGCATTTTCTGTAGTAGTCTTATTGCTTGCTGGTTGCCATTTAGCTCTATGGCAACCGCACCTTTACAAATAAAAATAACATCCCAAGAACAAAGCCAGCAGTTTAGTTATTTATTTCATTATCAAAATAAATTAGAACGCTTACAGTTTAGCCTTAGCAACCTAACTGTTGCTGAGCACTTTCGTCAATTTAGGCGTTATCAACCTACTTATATTCAGCAATATATTTGGCGAGACCTGCAACAACATGCAGCGAGTTATCCTGGTATAAAGTTGCAGCGCTTAAATGCTCTCTCGGCTTTGCGCTACCAAATAAAAGGCCAAGATCCTGAATTAATAAAGCAGCTAAGTAATGAACTCACAGCCTTAGCTACTGAACGAGAAGCTCACTATTTAGCGCAGATGTATTACACCCAATTTCGTTTCGCTTATGGCCAACCTAGCATAATACCTGATCATGTAAGAATCGTCTTAGACAGCTTAACAGACTTAGCGCCTGTAGCCTCAGCAATAAAACAGCAGCAGCCTGATCTAACCCCACGGCAAATGCTGGCTTATATCAGCAATTGGTTGCAACAGATACCTTATCAAGACTTAACCGATAGGCAGCACTCTAGCGGTTCAAGTTTTAATGTACCTTTAAAGCTATTAGCTGAGAATCGCGGTGACTGTGATAGTAAAGCGGTATTATTAGCCACTTTAATTAAGATAATGTTTCCCAAAATAAAGCTCGCTTTTATCTATCCGCCTAACCATGCCCTACTTGCTGTTGCCATTAAGCCAAAAGACGAAGACGAAACAGCGTTAATAGCAGGTCAGCTTTATGTGCTTGTCGATGCCACCGGCCCTGCCCAGCTACAAGTAGGTAAAATAAGTTCAGAGTATAAAACCTATATTCAAAATGGGCCTAGTGACTATAGGGTATTTTAACTTCAGCTATAATCATTGCTGCTTAGAGTTATTCTGCTGAGTTAACCGGTACACCTTATCAAAAATATCATTCCATCCCAGCGGAATATGCCTTACGCCATCGGTATCACTGCTGGCTAAGCGTTCAATATGAATAAATAGCCTATTAATAGGTGAAACCACTCTACGTTTAAATCGGTAATTCATTAAACTGAATAATAATGACAATAAAACTAAGTAACTGATAAAGTGAATAATGAACACTTTAAAACCAGAGGCAAATAAGCTGGTTTTAGGTGCAAGAATCGCTAAAGACCAAGGCGTATTAGTTAATCTTTGCACATGCATCATCTGTTGCTCAATTTCAGGTAAAGCTCGTGAGGTTGAATTAGCAATTAAATTACCTGCTTGATCTAATAACATTAAATCATTTTGTGGATATAAGGAATAAACCGGTTTTAATAAAGACTTTAAATCTAAAGCAAATAAAAATCGGCCTAATATTTTATCATTTTCATATAATGGAACTTGCAATAACGACTGTTGCTGAATAAATGTCGAATGAAAAATATTTTCTCGATTAAAAGACTGGCTTTTAACAAAACCACTATGCCAACTTAGCATCTGTTCAGCAATATAATCTGGCCAGCGTGATAAACCATTAAAAGCAACATTTTGTTCAGAAACATAATAAATATTACTTATAAAAGGCTGCACTTGCGAAATCAAATCAAAATAAGGTTGCAGTTGCTGCAACATATTAGCTTCAATAAAAAAAGGATCTTGCTCATCATCTAAAGCAATCTTAATTGTTTGAGCATCACTGAATGACAATACGGCAACTTCAGCATCTACGATAGGACGAACTGCAAGTAATTTTAACTGAGCCGTACTTTGTAATGCTGTCGCATAACTCTGCAGAGCATTAAACTTTTCATTTAACTGACTACTAGCCGTATTAAGTTGCTGCTTAGTTTTTATTACACCGTCATCAACCGCTCTTAAATAATGACTCAAGGCCCCTAAAACAGACAAGCCAACAATTAGAATAACGCCTAACAATTTAGCTCGTTGATATTCAAGATAAACAGGGTTTTTCATGCAACTCCTTATGCATATAAGACAAAGGTGAGAACTCCTCAATTAGCCTAGTTGAACAGGCTGATAAGTCAATTTTACAGCGAGTTTTAATGACTTTTCATCTAATAAAATGCAAGTCTTTTATTGCGTAATACTAGGTGCAGTTCGGCTGTATTTTTAGTACTATAGCGCCCCGATTTTTTGTTGATATGGTATGTAATGAAGTTTGCTCTTGGTCAGCGTTGGATTAGTGATACAGAATCAGATTTAGGCTTAGGCACCATAGTGGCCCTTGAAGGCCGCATGTTAACCTTACTGTTCCCTGCTAGTGGCGAAACACGCTATTATGCACAAGCCGAAGCCCCTCTTACCCGTGTTGCCTTTAATGTTGGCGATGAAGTCAGTAGTGCTGATGGTTTTAAAGTATTAGTCAGCGCCATTAAGCAACAGCATGACAACTTGATTTATTGTGGTCAGCGCAACGATACCGACGAGTACATTGAGTTACGCGAAACTTTTCTTGACCATTTTATTAGCTTTAATAAGCCTCAAGATCGTTTATTTGCGGGCCAAATTGATCGCTTTGACTGGTTTACCTTACGTTATCAAGCATGGCAGCAAATACATCAACAACAACAAAATCCACTACAAGGTTTAGTTGGCGCTCGTATTAGCTTAATCCCGCACCAATTACATATTGCCAATACCGTGGCTAAACGTCATGCACCACGTGTTTTACTTGCCGATGAAGTTGGCTTAGGCAAAACGATTGAAGCAGGTTTAATTATCCATCAACAACTGATTAGCGGTTTAGCAAGTAGAGTGCTTATTGTTGTGCCTGAAACATTACAGCACCAATGGTTAGTAGAAATGCTGCGTCGTTTTAATTTACACTTTGCCATTTTTGATCAAGAGCGTTGTGAGCAAGCCAGTTTAGACACCGCTAATCCATTTGATACCGAGCAACTGGTACTGTGCAGCTTAAACTTCTTAAAGAATTCTGCAAAATGGCATCAGCAAGCACTTGAAAGTCAGTGGGATTTATTAGTCGTCGATGAGGCGCATCATTTACAGTGGCAACCAGATGCACCAAGTGAAGATTATTTGCGGATCAGCGAATTAGCAGAAAAAACAGCAGGGTTAATCTTACTTACCGCAACCCCAGATCAGTTAGGCCACCAAAGCCACTTTGCCCGCTTAAAGCTACTTGATCCTAATCGTTTTCATAGCTACGAGCAATTTGTTACAGAAGAAAAAAACTATCAGCATATTGCCACTATTGCTAAACCGTTATTAGGTGATGAAGCCATCAGTGCCACTGAAATTGAAGAATTAAAACAGTGCATTAGTGAGCAAGATATTAGTAACGAGTTAAACCAATTAAATGCAAGTGATAGCGAGCAACAGCAGCTAGCGCGCCAGCAAATATTAGAACAATTACTTGACCGGCACGGTACCGGCCGTATTTTATTTAGAAATAGCCGAGCCAGCGTTAAAGGCTTCCCACAGAGGCAACCGCAACTAACAGGTTTAACACTACCTGAGCAGTACACAACCGCATTAAAGGTACATCATAGTCTAAATGGCAACCTAACATTAGCGCAGCAAGCAGAAGCTAATTTATTTCCAGAGCATATATTTCAAGCTTTAGATCCAAGCGCTAGCTGGTGTCAATTTGACCCAAGAGTAGATTACCTACTGCAACTGCTTAAAACACACAAGCATGAAAAGTTTTTACTTATTTGCTCCAATGCAGCGACAACAATCGCTTTAGAAGAAGCAGTAAGAACTCAAGAAGGCATTCGAGCAGCAGTGTTTCATGAAGGTATGACTATTGTTGAACGCGATAAAGCCGCAGCCTACTTTGCCCAAGATGATTACGCGGCACAGTTATTGTTATGTTCAGAAATTGGCAGTGAAGGTCGAAACTTCCAATTTGCTCATCATCTAGTATTATTTGATTTACCTTTAAATCCAGACTTACTCGAGCAGCGAATTGGCCGTTTAGATCGTATTGGTCAAACTGCCGATATTCAAATTCATATTCCTTATTTTGTCGACCAAGCCCAACAGCTATTAATGCAATGGTATGATCAAGGCTTAAATGCTTTTAATCAAACTTGCCAAACCGGTCGGGTTATTTTTGAACAATTTGCCAACCAACTCCATGCCTTATTAGCCAGTAATAATATTGATCAGCAAGCTGCTAGCATCCTGATTGCAGAAACAGCTCAAGCGAACCAAGCGTTAAAATTACAACTAGAGCAAGGCCGAGACTTATTGCTTGAAATTAACTCTGGTGGTGGCAGTGCTGCTCAACAATTAGCAAGCACTATAGGTAAACAAGATGACGCCACAGAACTGCCAATGTTAATGCTTAAAGCTTGGGACATGTTTGGTGTTAATCAAGATGATCACAGTGACACCAGCATAGTACTGACGCCAGGCGATCATATGCAGTGTAACTACCCAGGCTTAGCAGAAGATGGTACTACCGTAACATTCGATAGAGCAACCGCCTTAGCACAAGAAGATATTCAGCTACTCACTTGGGATCACCCCATGGTTCGTGGCACCTTAGACTTACTGACAACAGAGCCGCAAGGTAATAGTTCAGTTGCGATATTAGTGAATAAAGCACTCCCTGCAGGTAGTTACTTTGTCGAGTTTAATTTTATCGTTGAAGCGAGTGCGCCTGCTCAATCACAGCTAAACCGCTATTTACCAGCCACGCCTATTCGCGTTTTATTAGACAAGTCTGCAAATAATTTGTCAGACAAAGTCAGTTTTGAGCAATTAAATAAGCAATTAAAGCCAGTAGGTCGGCAAACCGGCTCTAAATTAGTTAATGCCTTACAAAGCTTAATTCACCCACTTATTAACCAAGCAAATAAGGTAGCAGAACAACAGTTAGCACAAGTACAACAACAAGCGCAGCAGCTAGTAACCGAGCAACTTAGCCAGCAACATCAGCGCTTAACAGCCTTGCGAGAACTCAACCCTTCAGTACGAGCTGATGAAGTGGATGCGGTATTAGAGCAAAAGCAACAATTAGTAGACTATGTTAGCAAGGCGCGTTTAAAACTAGATGCTTTACGCTTAATTGTTGTTACTGGCGAATAATTGTTGATGAACTTTATCTATTCACCACCAACCGAGCCTTATCTGGATATTATTTACCAAGATCAGCAGTTGGTGGTGTTTAATAAACCTAGCGGCTTATTAACCGTGCCGGGTAAAGCCATTGAGCATAAAGATAGCTTAGAATATCGTGCTCGTTTGGTTTGGCCTGAGATACGGCTAGTACATCGACTTGATATGTCGACCTCAGGCATAGTTATTATGGCACTAACTGCCGATAGCCAACGCCAGCTAAACTGGCAGTTTCAACTACGTGAAACCCAAAAGCATTATATTGCCAATGTGTGGGGCCAACTCGCCGCAAATAGCGGCAGCATAGACTTACCTTTGATATGTGACTGGCCTAACAGGCCAAAGCAGAAGGTCTGCTACCAGCATGGCAAACCCTCATTAACCCATTATCAAGTTATCAGTCAAAACCAAGATTCTAGTCGAATATTGCTTACGCCAATAACGGGTCGTTCGCATCAATTGAGGGTGCATATGCAATGGCTTGGTCATCCTATATTAGGCGATAAATTTTACGCACACCAAGCCGCCTTTACTAAAGCCAATCGGCTCCAATTACATGCAGAAGCATTAACTATTAGGCATCCAAGCTCTAATAAAAAAATGCAATTTACATGTCCTTGTCCTTTTTAAATTTTATTTAAATAATACTCAGGCTTGATATTTATTAATCTCGCATTCATTTACTTAGTATAATATTGTAAATATTATTGAAAAGTATCTGATTTATACTATTTTTACAGAAACACTTTAATCTTTACTGTATAATAGTATCGATATAATAAATCTACCCAAGGAGATATGGATGAAACTAAACAAATTATGTGTCGCCATTGCCGCCACTTTGCCTCTGTTAGGCTCTTTTGCTGCGAACGCTGCCGATGTTGATAAAGAAAAACGTGTTTTTGGTTCAATATTTACAGAATATTACATGCCTGATACTGATAAAACTGAATCAGCGGCTTGGGATTACATGACTAAAGATTGGGGTTACGGAATTGAACTTGGTTATTATTTAAATGAGACTTGGGCACTACGTGCTGAATATGCTCGTTTAGAAATGGAGTCTAAATTAGACGGTACTGATGTTAACGGTAACCGTATTGGTTTTGATGCTATGTATCATATTTCTCAAATGCCATCTGTGTATATTGTCGGTGGTTTAAAGCGTTTTGATGCTGCGCAAACAACTACTGCAGTAAACCTAGGTCTTGGCTATAAACATTTCTTTAATCAAAATGTAGCCTTATTTGCAGAAGCTAACCGCTATCAAGGTATTGATGAAAGTTACGCAGATGCTGGTATTAAACTAGGCGTTAGTTATTTATTTGGTTCAGTAGCAGAAAAAGCTGCTCCGGCTCCAGCTCCTGCACCAGCGCCGACTCCGGTTAAAGTGGTTGAGAAACCTGTAGTCGTAAAAGTTGTTGACTCAGACAATGACGGCATTAATGACAAAGATGATAAGTGTCCAAATACGGCCGCTAATCATAAAGTTGGACCAGATGGCTGTACTATTTATGTTGAAAAAATGGCTGCTGTTGGTGATGTAGATATCGAAGTTCGTTTCGGCTTTGACTCTGCAGTTGTTCCAGCTGATCAACGTTTTGATGTACAAAGCTTAGGTGCATTTATGCAACGCTTCCCTGAGTCTACCGTTGCCATTGAAGGTCATGCCTCTAACATTGGTAACCCAGCTTATAACATGAAGTTATCACAACGTCGTGCTGACGCTGTTGCGAAAATGTTAAAGCAAGACTTTAACATTGCAGAGTCACGCATCAGCTCTGTTGGTTATGGTGTCACTAAACCTCGCGTTGAAGGAAACACTCGTGCTGCGCACCGTGCTAACCAACGTATCGAGGCTAAAGTAACTGCTAAAATTAAAGAGCCAGTATTACGTTAATTAATTTTTTATTAACCAAAGCCGCTGAATTCCAGCGGCTTTTTTATTTTCTGAATTTCTTGCCAGAAATAAGAGCTGTCAGGCCTAAAAAGCTATGGTAGGATGCAATACAGTTGCAAAAATAAGCAGCGATTTACTACAGTATATTAATCATTATTTGCCAGTGTCAGTCATAACACTCTGACAACAGCCGGCAGCCTTGGAGTAATAATGTTAAAGTCTAAACGCCCATTATTTTTAGTATCATTACTTTCGCTAGTATCTAGCCCTGCTACTCTCGCTGAGCAACTGCCATTAGCAACAGTCAATCTATTAGCTCACTCCCATGTTTGTAATCTTGAAACTGAAGTGGCTCGTTTAGCCGAAAATGAACAGCTTCAAGAGATGGCAAGAGCGTTGGTCGAATTTAAAGCAACAAAATATTGCTTTATATTAACTCCAGACAGCCATGTCCAAATACTTGAAACCTACCCTACCTACGTAAAGTTTAAATATAAAACTCAAACCTTATATACTTTTAATAAGTATTTAAGCGCTCCACAGGAAGAGCCAGAGATGGCGCAAGTAGATTAAAGAAAAAATTAACGCCGCCGATATCTGCAATAGGCTTTTTAAATAAAGAATAGATATGCGGCAACTGTTTTATTGTATCGTTTTACTCCTGATTTTTAGTCTTGCAACCTTTTTATTTCCTGCAAGCTTTGCTAGTACACTTATTATAGAAGCCGACCTACAGCGTCAGTTTCCAGAGCATGAACAGATGCTGCTTGGACAAGACCCTACTTTTTTAGCATTAAAGCGCCCCTACCAAACAGGATTTCAAAAAGGTACTGTCGTTTTAGTCCCGGATTTATACGAACATGCCGCCAGTGCAAAATATATTAATTTTCTACGAGTGAGTCTCCCAGAGTTAGGCTGGAATACATTATCCATCATGCCACCGGTTATCAATCTCTTTGATCCGGTTAGTGTAGATCTTTACCAAAAACAAGTTAAACAACGAACGCAATCGGCAATTAATGAAGCTCAGCAGGCTCCAGGTGCTGTATTAATAATTGCACAAGGCACCAGCGCAGCAATTATTAATCAGTTATATGCGAATCAACAGCTGACTGAAGTATCAGCATTAATTATTTTAGGTGCGTATTTTCCTGATGTCACTTTGAACAACCAGCAGGCACAAGCCATTGCAAGCCATGCAATCCCAACGCTAGATATCACCAGCAGTTTGGATAATCATTTCGCATTAAGCCAGTTGAAGCAACGCCAACAATTGGTAGACAAGCTATTTAAAGCAATTTATCGCCAGCGTTTAATCACAGGATCTGGTTACGAAGCCGATAACCAGTATTGGGTATTACAAGAAATATATGGCTGGTTAACTTCAATAGGGCTATAGCGATATCAGTGTCGAGAGCGTTTAATTTGCTCATACGCAGCTTGAATATCTTGGGTTCTACGCTTAGCTACTTCTAACATTTCAGCAGGAACACCTTGCGCCATCAACTTATCTGGGTGATGTTGTGACATTAGCTTACGATAAGCACGCTTTAAGCTAGCATCGCTAACTGAAGCGTCAACTCCTAACACCTTATAAGCATCACTTACATTTGTTTTGTGGTTATGGTGATGTTGCTTATGTTGATGAGTGAAAACCTGTAATAGCTGCTCTAGCTGAACTGAACTGATACTTAAATAGCCTGCGACCTGGTGCAAAATTTGATACTGGCCATCAGACATCTTGCCTTGAACAAAGGCTGTGTTAATTTGAATTTCAAGAAATAATTGTAATACATCTTTACGCCGACGATATACTTGATAAAAATCTAGTAACTGTTTTCTTAGCGGAAAACTAACTAATTTACCATCACGAAAAGCCGCTTGCGCTTCTTTTTTTTGCTCTGTTGTTAAATCTAACTGAGCCATAAAGTGGCTTGCTTGTTGAATATGAGCAGGAGTTACTACCCCCGCTGCTTTAGCAATATGGCCCATAGTAGCAAAGGTCGTATAACGAAAAAGCGCCTGCTCATCTGATTTTTCACCAAATAAGCTATTAAAGCCGCCTTTTTGTTCAAACTGTTGGCTATAGGCCTTGTCAAACCAATGACCTATCATAATGCCTAGCACTAAACCTGGTATACGAAATAAGGCTAAACCAAATAAACCGCCTAAAATTTTACCCCACACGCTTAAATCCTTCTTGGCCAGATGCTACAAACATGCGCTTTTGTATCAATGAATTCACTTGTGCACTATATCGGATTAGCAGGATTTCTAAAATTGATTTATCATAGCACGTTAACTATCAGTAATATGATGATGATAATCCAAGGTAAGGCAAAAGTCGCTGCATGAAACATCGGTTTATTCTGTTTTTTTATTTATTTCTCATGGCAACATGCAACAGGGCATTTGCAGAGCAGTCTGCTGTTAACTTTTGCTATCAGCCGATTTTATTACCAGATACGTTGACGAATTTAGATAGTAATGATCCTGCTATTTATATTAACTCTAATACCGTTGATTTAAACCAAAATCAAACCGCACACTTCAGTGGTCAAGTTGAAATAAGTCATCGCGACACTTTATTAATAGCTCCAAACGCTAGCTATAGCCAGTTGAGACAAAGCTTAACCGCCGATGGCGGCATTGCATATTTTAATTCAAATATGACGGTAAATGGCAGTAGTTTTGAGGCTATTATCGCAAAAGATAGCGCTAAGTTAGACGATGCCCAGTATCAATTTATTAGCCAAGCAGGCCGAGGTTATGCCCAACAGTTGCAAGCCAGCAAACAAAAATTAACCTTACAAAGTGCCCTTTTTACCACTTGTCCCACTGAGGATAATAGCTGGGCATTACATGCCAAAGAAATTAACATAGAGTCTGATGCCGGTTGGGGCGAAGCTCATCATGCCGTTTTTAAGATTAGCGATATACCCATCTTTTATTTACCTTATCTTACTTTCCCAGTAAATGATCAGCGCCGCTCGGGTGTATTACTACCCAAAATAGGCAGCTCACAAAAGGTAGGTTTAGAACTAGAAATACCTTATTATTTTAACCTTGCACCTAATTATGATTTAACCCTGACTCCGCGTTATATGAGCAAGCGTGGTTTACAACTAAAATCGCACTTTCGCTACTTAACCAGCCAAGATAGTGGCAATATTCAATTAGAATATTTACATGATGACAATGAGAAAGCAGATGATTTTGGCCCGCGTTACTTGGGTCATATTAGCCACTTAAGTGATTTCACCCCTAAAATTCGAGCCTATATTGATGTCACTGATGTTAGTGATGATGCTTATTTAAATGATTTAGGCTCAGATTATGCGAACCAAAGTGACACCCAATTACTACGTGAAGCGGCTATTAGTTATTATGGTGAAAATGTTCACTCGCAACTTAAAGTTCAAGGTTTTGAAATTTTAGGTAACTATAACTCCGCATATAGCGCCTTACCAGAATTACAATTAAAGTCTGCTGATCCTATTACCGTGCTGCCTAATCTAAACTTTGCTTGGCAAGCTCAGTATGCCCACTTTATTAATGACACTGCTAATATCACTCGCGCAGATCGTTTACACTTAGAGCCAACATTAGTAATGCCTTTTATCACTCCGGCGTTAGAAATTACTGCCCAAGCAAGTTTGCTATATAGCTATTACCAACAGACGGCTGCTGAAGGTGTTCATGATATCCGTAGCAGTATAAATCGCACCGTACCTAAATTCCGTTTGCATAGCCGGCTTAACTTAGAGCGTGAATATGATTGGTTTGGTCAGCCTGCATTACAAACATTTGAGCCTCAAATACAATATCTTTATATCCCATACCGCAATCAAACTGATATCGGGTTATATGATACTACGCGCTTACAAGATGACTATTATGGCTTATTTAGAGAAAACCGCTATTCAGGTTTAGACCGTATTAACCAAGCAAATCAACTCACCGTCGGTTGGACTTCACGTCTTTATGACAATGCAGATAATGAGTTATTCAGATTTAGTTTAGGCCAAATATTCTTTCTTGAGCAGCCTACAATTACAACAGAAAATGAAGATGAACTTAATTCAACCGAGTCTATGTTAGCCTCTGAGTTAATTTGGCATTGGTACCGTAAATGGTATTTTAGCACTGCTTTACAGTATGATATCGATAGCGAAAAGTTAATTAAGAGTAATGCCTCTTTAGATTACCGCGCCAGTGACAAAAGTTTATTTCAATTGAACCATAGATATAGCCGTGCTGTCTCAGGACTCGAGATCCAGCAGTTAGGCGTTTTAGGCACAACCCCTATTAATGAGAACGTCCAGCTTGTTGCGAGTTACTATCGTGATGTCACAAATCATCGTATGATAGATGCCAGTTTTGGCTTGCAATACGAGTCTTGCTGCTGGGCCGTTCGTCTAATAGCAAAACGGCAAATTATTACCGATTTAGAATTACCTATAGGTAATTTCACTCAGACCAGTAAGCTCGATAGCAGTATCGGTTTACAATTTGTACTTAAAGGCTTTGGCGATAATGCCGGCTTTGGTGTCAGCGATATGTTATCTAATGGCATATTTAGTTATCGCAGACCATATTTACTCACTAATTGATGTAGGATTATATGAAGTTATCTAAAATTATTGGCACAGCCTTATTGTGCTTCGCCAGTGTAAGCATGAACGCACAAGAACGCGAAATTGATCGCATTGCTGCTATCGTTGATAACGGAGTAGTATTACAAAGTGAAGTTACAGAAATAATTGATAGAGTAAAACGTAATGCAGCCGCTCAAGGGCAAACTTTACCATCTGATACTGCGCTTCATACTCAAGCGCTAGAAAGACTAATTATGACCAACCTGCAACTACAACTTGCACAGCGCATGGGCCTGCAAATTAGTGACGCTCAATTAGATGCCACTATTCAAAATATTGCCCAAGATGAAGGCTTATCTTTCGACGCCTTTAGACAAAAAGTCACTAAAGATGAAGGTAATTATGAAGCGTTCCGTCAACGCTTACGCGAAGAAATGATTACCGGTGAAGTTGTTCGTGCCAATGTTCAGCGCCGAATTTACATCAGTCCTAAAGAAGTTGAAACCTTGATGAAAATCATGGAAGAGCAAGGTGCTGTAAATGAGCAATACAATATTGGCCATATTTTAATTTCTATTCCAAATCAAGCAACGAGTGATGATATAAAAGCAGCAAAAGAACGAACTGATAAAGTTTTGGAACTTTTACGAAGCGGCAGTGACTTTAAACGTATTGCCATTGCCTCATCATCTGGCAGTAAAGCTTTAGAAGGTGGTGATTTAGGTTGGATGAATATTAATGAAATGCCAACTTTATTTTCAGAAGCTATTCGCGGTAGAAAGAAAACAGACATTATTGGCCCATTACGTTCAGGTGCAGGTTTTCATGTCCTCACTATTTTTGATATTCGTGGTGAAAATGTGGCTGAAATAGAGGAAATAAAATCTCGTCATATTTTAATTAAACCTTCAATTATTCTTAGTGAAGATAGAGCTCGTTCTATGTTAGCCGAGTTTGCAAGAAAAGTTCGTGCCGGTGAAGCCGATTTTGCCGAGTTAGCAAAAGAACATTCTGAAGATCCTGGCTCAAAATTAAATGGCGGCGATTTAGGCTGGAGCGAGCCTACTATCTTTGTGCCAGCTTTTCGCGACACATTAAAGCGATTGCAGCCCAATGAGATTAGTGAACCATTTCGTACCGAGCATGGTTGGCATATAGCTCAAGTTATAGATAAACGTACTGTTGATGCTACAGCCGATAAAAAAAATGAGCGTATTTATCGAATGTTGTTTAACCGTCGTTTTGCTGAAGAATCGGCTAGCTTCTTACGCGAATTACGCAGTGATGCCCACATTGAAGTAATGTCGGAGGACTAAATGACATTACGGATCGGTATTACACCGGGTGAGCCAGCAGGAATTGGCCCAGATTTAGTGATAGCACTAGCACAACAAAGCTGGCCAGTACAGCTAGTTGTATGTGCTAATGCCGAGTTATTACAACAACGCGCTGAGCAGCTCAAACTGCCTCTGCGTTTAATAGCTTATGATAAAACGGTAGCTGCGACACCACAGGCTGCCGGTAGCTTAACAATTGCGAACTTTGCTTTAGAAGAGCCAGTAATAGCCGGAGAGCTCAATTCAGCAAATGGTCAGTATGTAGTAAATACCCTAACTTATGCCGGAGAAGCGGCCATTAATGGTGAGTTTAGTGCCATTGTCACCGGCCCTGTTCATAAAGGTATAATTAATAAATCAGGTATTCCTTTTAGCGGCCATACTGAATTTTTCGCACACTTATCAAATTCAGCTCATGTTGTTATGATGCTGGCAACCGAAGGACTTAGAGTTGCTTTAGCTACGACTCATATTCCTTTAGCCTATGTAGCTAAAGCCATAACACGTGATCGATTAATTAATGTTACTCGTATTTTACATCACGATTTAAAACATAAGTTTGCGATTAGTGCGCCAAAAATTTATGTTTGTGGATTAAACCCTCATGCTGGGGAAGGTGGCCATTTAGGCCGTGAAGAAATCGATATCATGATCCCAGCTTTAAATGAATTACGCGCAGAAGGCATGAACTTAATTGGGCCACTACCTGCAGATACTTTATTCCAACCCAAATATTTAGATAATGCTGATGCCGTACTCGCCATGTATCATGACCAAGGCCTGCCCGTACTTAAATTTATGGGCTTTGGTAAATCGGTAAACATCAGCTTAGGCTTACCATTAATCCGCACTTCAGTTGATCATGGTACTGCTCTTGATTTAGCTGCTACAGGCAAAGCCGATACCGGCAGTTTATTCCATGCTGTCCATCAAGCCATTCACTTGGCCACTAAAACGAATTTAACTCATGACTGATAATGTACACCAGGGCCATAGAGCCCGTAAACGCTTTGGCCAAAACTTCCTGCACGATCCTCAGGTTATTGATCGCATAGTCAAAGCCATAGCACCAAAACCTAGCGATTTTCTTGTTGAAATAGGGCCAGGATTAGGCGCATTAACTGAACCCGTGGCTGAAACCGCCGGCCACCTAACAGTTATAGAACTTGACCGTGATTTAGCCGAACGCTTACAGCAGCACCCAACCTTAGCGAGTAAGTTAACAATCCATCAAGCCGATGCAATGAAGTTTGATTTTGCTAACCTAGTGCCTGCAGATAAAAAAATGAAAGTATTTGGTAATTTACCTTATAACATTTCAACTCCCTTACTATTTCATTTATTTCAGTATGCTGACCAAATTGAAAATATGCACTTTATGCTGCAAAAAGAAGTGGTTATGCGCATGAGTGCCCGTCATGGGAGCAAAGCCTTTGGCCGACTAAGTGTCATGACGCAGTTTTTTTGCCATGCAATGCCAGTGGTAGAAGTAGGCCCAGGTGCATTTAAACCTGCCCCCAAAGTGGATTCGGCGGTTGTTCGACTAATCCCTAAGCCCATAGCAGAGCGACCTAATGTACCCGCTGAAGTGCTTAATCGAGTTTGTTTGGAAGCCTTTAATCAACGACGTAAAACTTTACGTAACTGCTTTAGCAATATTTCAACTGCAGCAGACTTAGAACAATTAGGCTTAAACCCCGGCTTACGCCCAGAACAATTAGCAGTTGCAGATTTTGTAAAAATAGCACAATGGCTTCATCAGCAGGAGCAAACACAATGAGTTCGCATTATAACGTCCCGGTTGAAGTTGAAACGTTCTATATTGCAGCACAATCTGATCCTGCAGCCGAACGCTATGTTTTTGCTTATACCATTACCATTCGTAATCTAACTAGTGACACCTTAAAGCTGTTACGTCGTTATTGGTTAATAACAGACGCTAATGGTAAAGAAACCGAGGTTAGTGGCGATGGTGTTGTTGGCGAACAACCTGAGTTAGCCCCAGGTAGCAGCTATCGTTATACTAGTGGCGCAGTATTAGAAACCCCCGTAGGCACTATGCAGGGCCACTATGAGATGATTACAGCGAATAAAGAAGCAGTAACAGCCGCTATTCCACTATTTCGTCTTGCTATGCCTAATATTTTAAATTAATGGCCACTTACGTTATTGGTGATTTACAAGGTTGTTTTGAGCCCTTACAACGCTTATTGCAACATATTAATTTTTCAGAAAAACATGACAGCCTATGGTTTTGCGGTGATCTGATAGCCCGTGGCCCACATTCATTAGAGTGTTTAAATTTTATCTATAATCTTGGCGATAAGGCACAAGTTGTGTTAGGCAACCACGACTTACATTTTATTGCCTGCTATTACGGCGTCAGTGAGGTTAAATCCAAAGATAAACTGGACCAATTATTACAAGCGAAAAACCTAGACCAATTAGTGTACTGGCTGCGTCATCAGCCTTTAATACATCTATGCGAGTATCGTAATGCCATGATGGTCCATGCGGGCATAGCGCCTGATTGTCTGCTCGCTGACGCCTTGGTTCTATCGCAAGAGGTACAGCTACAATTACAGCAAAACCCCTTATATTTGCTCCAAAATATGTATGGCAATAAACCGGCTCGCTTGGTTGATGCAAAAAACCAAGAGCAACGTTGGCGGTATATAATTAATGCTTGCACCAGAATGCGCTTTTGTTCGCCATCAGGCGCCTTAGAACTTAAACATAAGGGACATCCTAATAACCACCCTGATTTAATACCTTGGTATGAATTTAAACGAGAAAAAAAGCTACCCCAACTCTTTTTTGGCCACTGGGCAGCTTTAAATGGGTATAGTCCTATAAAAGATATTCATGCCCTTGATACAGGTTGTGTCTGGGGTAACGCTTTGACTGCTTACTGTATTGAGAGTCAAACAAGATATAGTGTGGCAGCAACTGAACAATAGCTGTATATTTACAATATAGAACAAGTTTATGTCGTTAACGGAATGAGCTGTTGTTCATTTATTGGGAGTTATTATGAAGTTAACTGTAGCACTAAGAGTAATAGGCGGTTTTGCAATCACCGCAGCATTACTGCTTATCATAGGAGTAACCTCTTACCTCAGTTTAAATAGGATAAGCCAATCAACTAATGAAGTTAATCAGGTCTCTATTCCCGCACTAGAGCAAAGCGCAATCATGAAAAGTGGCTTTGTTCTTATGAGTAAACTAAATCAATCTGCTTATCATAGTACTAGTCTTACTGATTTGACTGTTTTTAATAATCAGTTTAATGAACAAAAACAAGCCTATGATAAAAGCTATACCACTTTAGTTGGCGCCGTTGCAGGGAATACGCAACTGCAAGCAGCCGCAGATAGCGCACACAAAGTTTATGAAGCTTATATGCCTATCGCAACGCAATTATTTTCTACTCTAAAAGTAAGCCTACAAACCAATACAAGCATCGCCCAGAAAATGTCCGTTTTAGAAGATAACGCAGATAATCTAGCCATGTTAATCTTAGACTTCACCGATGTTAAAGATGTAGAAAACCGCTTCCCTAACGCATATACAGCCGCGACATCTATTGAAACGAGTATTAATACCTTAATTAGCAATGTTGTAGAGCTAAATCGTACAACCTCAACTACTACAGCTGTTACGCTGAGTAATGAAATCAACTTCCGATTTAACGATATTAATAAGCAGTTTGAAACAATGAAATCTGAAACTGCGGGCAAAGTTAGTTTGATTGATGACATTGCTGAAGTAATTAAAAATATTGATGGTTTACTTAATAGCCAAAAAGGTATTCCACAGCTTAAAAGTCAGCTTTTAGCTAATACTGAGAAAGCTACTCAACTTTTAGCGCAAGCAGATGACAAAACGATCATTGCTATGCAGAATCTAGACTTATTATTAAACCAGGCGAGAACGGTTTCTGAAAACATTCAGCAGGCAACAGAGCAAAGCGTATCTAGCGCTATTGTCACCATTTTCGTTGTGGTCTTATTGTCTATTTTATTTTCAATCTTAATTGCTACAGTTACTTTGCGCAGTATTTCTAACCCACTGGCTAAGGTTAATCATATTTTAGGTGTAGTCGCTTCAGGCGATTTAACCCAAAAGCTAGATGATAGCTCGCAAGATGAGTTTGGTACTTTAGCCACTAACTGTAATAAAGTAATCTCTAATTTACAGCAGTTGATTCAAGGTATTATTTCACGCTCAACTCAACTTGCCGCTGCTTCAGAACAAACATCAACGATTACAGTGCAAACAACGCAAGCAATACGTGAGCAAAAATCACAAGTGACTCAAGCTGCTACAGCAACGACTGAAATGAGCAGCACTGCCCAAGGTGTTTTGCAAAGCGCGCATGATGCGGTTAAGGTAATAAAAAATGCTGATAATGAAACGGAGCGCGTAAAAGGAATTTCTTTAGAAAA
Organism: Rheinheimera sp. WS51; assembly: GCF_050936095.1. Lineage (NCBI taxonomy): Bacteria > Pseudomonadati > Pseudomonadota > Gammaproteobacteria > Chromatiales > Chromatiaceae > Rheinheimera > Rheinheimera sp. WS51. The sequence continues at coordinate 105,946 of NZ_JBOTRC010000001.1, read as the reverse complement.
TAAGTCAACTATTTTACAGCTTTCTGTTGAAGTAGAGCAAGCCTCACAAGTTATCAATAAATTACATAAAGACAGCGCCTCTATCGGCAGTATTCTAGATGTAATCCGAAGTATAGCTGATCAAACTAATTTACTGGCCTTAAACGCGGCAATAGAAGCCGCTCGAGCGGGAGAGCACGGCCGGGGCTTTGCAGTGGTAGCTGATGAAGTTCGCTCACTAGCCAGTAAAACACAAGCTTCTACACAAGAAATACAAGCTATGATCCAAGTATTGCAGACCGGTGCCCACGCTGCAGTAGAAGCAATGGAGAAAGGCAAAAAACAAGCAGAGCATTGTGTAAGTAAAACAGAAATTGCTAATACTGCTTTAGAATCAATCACAGCAGCTGTACACTCAGCTCATGATCGTAGCGAACAAATTTCAGATGCCGCTAAAGAGCAAAACCAAGTGTCACATGAAATAAGTCAACTATTAGAATCTATCGTCTCTATTGCCGAAGAAACAGCTTCAGGAGCAGAGCAAACGTCAGAGTCTAGCCATGAAGTGGCACGTTTAGCTGAAGAGCTACGCTTATCAGTAGCAAAATTTAAAGTTTAACTTTAATCGAAAATAAAAAAATCCGCTTATTAGCGGATTTTTTTATTTTAATTACAATTACTGCGCACGTTCTTTTAATACTTCCAGTAAAGCAGAGCCGGCATAACCGTTAGCTTCAGCCCAAGCTATATCGCCTGAGTCAGCAACTAATGATGATGGTAGCTGTTTGATAATAAATTCACCTGCACTTTCTGCATTATTGATAAACGAAAAACGGATCAAACTATCACCATTGCATAAAATTCCCTCATAAACATTACGCAGCCGTAAACGTTGATCACTTAATACTTTTCGCAGCCTATTTTTATCATCTGCAGGAACAATATTAACAATAAGCTGTTGTAGTGGCAAATTAGCAAATTATTGGTTATTGACGCTCTAGTGTAATAAAACAGCAGTTATACGGGTTGTTCTGATCGGCAATAAACTCTTCTTGGCTAATAATATCCCAAGCAGATTCAGCTTGATAATCAGGAAAAAACGCATCACCTTGGGTCTTTAAGTCAATCTGAGTTAAATACAAACGATTGGCAAAAGGTAAAGCTTGCTGGTAAATTTGGCCACCGCCAATAATCATCACTTCCTCTGCAGCACTGAGCAAGCTAAATGCTTGTTCTAAACTACTAACCCAATCTGCACCTTTAGTGTCTGCTGGAGTTTGTCGGCTAATAATAACATTGCGCCGCCCTGGTAAAGGCCTACCTATTGATTCAAATGTTTTTCGACCCATCACCACAGGTTTACCTAAAGTAATTTGTTTAAAATGCTTCAAATCAATAGGCATATGCCATGGCATTTTATTATTTAAACCAATAACGCGGTTATCTGCCATAGCAGCTATCATAGATACTTTCATTGTTAAACCTTAACGCTGGTAAATCACTTCAACGTCATAGTCATCATCATCAAAATCATCATCGTCGTCATCGTCAGCAAAACTTGCCGCTTGTTGCTGATGTGACTCTTCATCATCCCATTTAAAGTTAACAGGATCAGCAACCTGCTCTGCAGATTCTTCTTCTGGCATCGACTCGATATAATCATAAATATCAGCAGCTAAGCGCTGAGTATTAGTACGACTAGCTGCTGCAATCTTGCAAATTGGTCCTTGCCAGTCTAGTGCAGCGACCACTTTTTCTACAATTTCGTCTAATTCTTCATCTAAAACCAAATCAAGCTTATTGAATACTAACCAACGCGGTTTATTCGCTAATTTAGCGCTGTACTTAGCTAATTCTTGTACTATCGTTACAGCATTTTCAGCAGGATCAGAGCCATCAGCAGGTAATACATCAATGACATGCAATAATAAACTACAACGCTCTAAATGCTTTAAAAACTGGATCCCTAAACCTGCACCATCTGCGGCACCTTCGATTAAACCAGGAATGTCAGCTATAACAAATGAACGATGTGATTCAACTCTAACAACACCTAAATTAGGCACTAAAGTTGTAAAAGGATAATCTGCCACTTTTGGTTTAGCAGCTGATACAGAACGAATAAGTGTGGATTTACCCGCATTCGGTAAACCAAGCAGGCCAACATCTGCTAATAAAAGCAACTCTAAGCGTAAGTTACGGATTTCGCCTGGAGTACCATTAGTTTTTTTACGGGGCGCACGATTCGTGCTACTGGCAAATCGGGTATTGCCCAAGCCATGCCAACCACCTTTAGCCACACGTAACTTTTGGCCGTGCACAGTTAAATCACCAATAATTTCATCAGTATCAATATCAACCGCACGAGTACCAACTGGGACTTTTAGAGTCAGATCTGCACCACGTTTACCGGTACAGTTTGTACTACCGCCCTTTTCACCGCTTTCTGCACGATGAAATTTTTCAAATTGATAATCAACTAGCGTATTTAGGTTTTCATCTGCTTGGATGTAAACATCACCACCATCGCCGCCGTCGCCACCATTGGGGCCACCCTTTGAAATAAACTTTTCACGTAAAAAACTAATAATACCGTTACCGCCATTACCGGCTTCAACACGGATTATCGCTTCATCTACAAATTTCATGGGAGTTTCCTGCTTAACGAGGTTAATGAGTTGCTAAATACTAGCTGAACTATAAGTATAACTTAGCTTAGGCTAAAAATGAAAATAACCTAGCTGAAGATGTTTTTTTAATAAAAAACCCCGCACAAGGCGGGGTTTTTTCACAGCGATAAGCTTATTCGCTTACAATGCTGACGAATCTACGGTTGTGCTCGCCTTTCACTTCAAACTTCACTTTACCTTCAGTTAAAGCGAATAAAGTGTGATCTTTACCGATACCAACGTTAGAACCAGCGTGGAACTTAGTTCCGCGTTGACGCACGATGATGCTACCAGCTAAAACCGACTCACCACCAAAACGCTTAACACCTAAGCGTTTAGCTTCTGAATCGCGACCGTTACGAGTGCTACCTACACCTTTCTTACTTGCCATGTGTCGATACTCCTGTTACGCGCTGATGCTGGTGATTTTCACTTCAGTGAACCACTGACGATGGCCCATCTGATTACGTGAATGCTTACGACGGCGGAATTTAACGATTTTAATTTTATCGCCACGGCCATGATTGACCACTTCCGCTACCACTTTACTACCTTCTAATAAAGGTGCACCGATGTTGATTTCTTCGCCATTGGCGATCATCAAAGGTGTAAATTCGATTGTTGCGCCGGTTTCTAAGTCTAGTTTTTCTAGACGTAGAGTTTGACCTTCCGTCACACGGTGCTGTTTACCGCCACTTTGGAAAACCGCGTACATAGTTAACTCCGTACAAAGCACGCCATAGCCATATTAAAGGGGGCGTGTTAATTCAATTCACAGGGCGCGAATTGTACGCAATTTCCTCTAGCGCCGCAAGTAGAAATAAAAAAAAGATCACTTAGTCATTAAAAGGATCGACTTTTACGTTGGGGCTCTGCAAGCAATAGTGTAGAATTGTCGCCATTCTTGGGTTTAAGCAGTTGTTTTTTATGTCTCTTCAACAGATCCAGCAACTTACTGCCTCCGATATGGCAGCAGTGAACCGGCATATTTTTTCACAATTAAATTCCGACGTTGCGTTAATTAATCAATTAGGCATTTATATTGTTAATAGTGGGGGCAAAAGATTACGGCCACTTTTAGCAGTATTAGCTGCAAGAGCTTTAGGCTACCAAGGAGAGAAACACCTCTCTATTGCAGCTATTATTGAATTTATTCATACCTCAACACTGTTACATGATGATGTTGTTGATGAATCGACTTTGCGCCGGGGCAAGCAAACCGCTAATGCCTTGTTTGGCAATCAAGCCAGCGTCTTAGTAGGTGACTTTTTATATAGTCGCTCATTCCAGATGATGGTAGAAATTAATAATATGCGTGTCATGCATATATTAGCTGATGCCACTAATATTATTGCTGAAGGCGAAGTGTTACAGTTAATGAATATTAACGATCCAGACACCACCGAACAAAGCTATATGCAGGTTATATACTGTAAAACCGCTAAATTATTTGAAGCTGCAACCCAACTTGCTGCAGTAATAGCAGATCAACCTAAGCATATTGAACTTAGTATGCAACGCTACGGTATGCACTTAGGCACCGCATTTCAGCTTATTGATGATGTACTAGATTATCAAGCTGACGCTGCTGAACTAGGCAAGAACCTTGGCGATGACTTAGCTGAAGGTAAACCCACTTTACCTTTAATCTACGCTTTACAGCACGGCACAGCTGAACAACAGAGTTTAATAAAAGCCGCTATCACAGAAGGCAATGGTTTAACCCACTTTGATGAAATAATGACAGCTTTAAACGAAACAAAAGCTTTTGAATACACCAGAAAAGTGGCAGAGCAAGAAGCAATGAAAGCGCAGCAAGCCCTTGCTGATATTCCTGACTCTGAATATAAAACTGCTTTACTGGCTTTAGCCGATATAGCGGTATCACGAAACCATTAGGTTTTAATTTATGCAATAAAAAAGGCGCTGAAGCGCCTTTTTATTACAAGCTTAATCTAACTAGATTAGTTATTTTTTACAAAATCTTCGCCAAGCGTAATATCACCTTGTAATGTAGGTAACATATCGTTCATCGCTTTTTGTTCAAATGCACTTAACTCACCGATAGGCAATAGTTTTTCTACACCATTTTTACCTAACACTAATGGTTGAGCAAAGAAACGAGCATGCTCGCCTTCACCTTCAACATAAGCGTATTCTGTAACCGCTTCCCCTTGTAAGCCTTTCATTAATGATAAGCAAAAACGCGCAGCTGCTTGTCCCATAGATAAAGTAGCTGATCCACCACCGGCTTTAGCTTCTACCACTTCAGTACCCGCATTTTGGATACGGTGAGTTAGAGAGCTCACTTCTTCATCAGTGAAACTTACGCCTGCAACTTGAGATAGAAGAGGCAGAATAGTCGTACCACTATGACCACCAATTACTGGTACCTGAACTTCTGTTGGGTTTTTACCTTTTAATTGACCAATAAAGGTTTCAGCACGAATAACATCAAGCGTAGTTACACCAAATAGACGGCGCGGATCGTAAGTACCGGCTTTTTTAAATACATCAGCAGCAATAGCAACAGTGGTATTTACTGGATTAGTAATAATACCTACTAACGCTTTTGGACATTGCTCAACAATGGCTTCCGCTAAGGTTTTAACTACACCCGCATTAATATTAAATAAATCTGAACGGTCCATACCTGGCTTACGAGGCATACCAGCAGGGATCATCACGATATCAGCATCTTTTAATGCCTTGTTTAAATCTTCTTTACCATAGCCTGTTACAGTTACAGCTGTGGGTATATGGCTTAAATCTACTGCCACACCGGGTGTAACAGGAGCCAGATCATATAATGCCAAATCTGTACCCGCAGGTAAGTCTAATTTTAATAGCAAAGATAATGCCTGACCTATACCACCGGCGGCACCTAAAACGGCAACTTTCATGATTCTCTCCAAGTAAGGGTTCTATGAAAACGCGTCAACAATACTGAAGCCGCGCAAAAATTACAATTGACATCAGCCTAAAGTCTAAGCATTTTACCTAAATTTAGTGTACTTTAGCCAACAAAGTTTTTTATTACGCCAATTTAATTACTATGCTGGCTTACTATAGGAGTAATCAAACTGTATGACAAAGCAAGCTAAACAGGAGGCCTTGATCCAAGCTTTTAAAGCGGTGCTTAAAACTGAAGGCTACGGCTCACAAAGCGATATTGTTGATGCATTAAAAAAAGAAGGTTTTGACAACATTAGTCAGTCAAAAATTTCTCGCATGTTGAACAAGTATGGTGCAGTACGCACACGAAATGCTAAAGAAGAAATGGTCTACACCTTACCCGCTGAATTAAGTGTACCAACAACGCGTAGCCCATTAAGGCAACTGGTGCTTGATATAGAACATAACGATGTCATGATCATTGTTCGCACCAGTCCAGGCGCAGCACAGCTTATTGCCCGCTTATTAGACTCCATCGGCAAAGCTGAAGGAGTACTTGGCACTATCGCCGGCGATGATACTATTTTTATTGCCCCGCAAAGTGTGAAAAATATAAATTTTACTCTGCAAAATATAACCGACTTATTTGAAAAGGTATAAGCTAAGCTATAGCTGATGATTAATCGCCAACTCTAAGAAACTAATTGATGGGGCAAAAAATGCGGCGCTACACGCAAACTGACTATAATCTAAAAGTTGATCGCTTGCCCCTGCCGCATTACCACCTAAACGTCGTGTTAATGCATTCACTAACACTTCTGCACAAGCAGCATAACTGACCTCTATATTACCTTGCTGCTTTAACTGTGCAAACGGCATATTTTGCCGTAATACAAGACTATTAGTGTCGGTTTGTTCTGTTAATGCCCAATGACTGACTTCTATCTGCCGTTCATCTGCTAGAACTTTTCCTGTTACCTTATCAATACCCATTACCTGCTCTTGCTCAGCCAGCGTCAGGTGTTGCCATATTTTCAAATCAAAAATAACTTGTTGTACAAACACATAGCTACCAGCGGCAAATAAGGGCTGCTGTTGTTGATCAACTAATGCAACCTGCCGCTTTAAGCGCCCCTTTGGAGGGTTAGGCACATCGACAAAGCCTGTTAAGTTACGACCATCTAAATATCTAAACCCTTGCCATGTATCCTGAATTTCAACATGGCTTTCTAAAAGCTGTAATAGTTGCTGACAAGCTATGTAATTAACATCTTGTCTATCCGATCGAACTTGAATAAACAAATCGATAGGTGCCTCAGCAAGCTCTATATCGGTATGTTGTAAGCTAGGGAATGGTGCCAAGCCTATAGGCCGTGAATCAGGGTATAAACTATCCCAAAAATTACTACCGATGGCAATAACACTGGTTAACATGGCTTCGGAAAAATGATCAGACAAACGCTCAATCAGCGCTGGAACACGTGCTAACTTATGCCGGATCTGTCGCTCATGGCCTTCTAATGCATTTAATAGCAAGTAACTGCCATGTAAGTTAGCTTCGGTACAAATCCCCAATTGTTCGCGAGCCATTTCTATCCTTTTTAAAGTGGCAAATATATAACGATGTCAACAATAGTACTTTCGCCCTTGCTTGTTGTGAGAAATCTCTCACAAAAAGGTGCGCCTTAACCTAATTACGTTGTGGTAACAATTATTCACATTAACTTATCTTATTGTATTTAAAAACAATAATATGTTTAATTGGATTGTTACAATAATATTACCGTATCAGTATCGATAAAAGTAGCCCCATTTTATAGTCAGAATAGTGCATACTATACATGTCGATTGATTGACAACTTAACAAGATGTTAAGTCACAGCAGGACGCTGTAACCGCTAGGATAGCACAAGGATAGAAACTAGGACATGCTCATGGAGAGCGAAACTATTCAATATGGAAAGTTGAATAATTGCAGGAAGCACAGGACACACTTGGATAGTGCACATTGTTAGGATAACAATGTTTAAGGAAAAGAAGGACAGGCAGGAAGCCTTAAAGACACTCCAGGATGGAGACAAGGATGATAGACTAAGGAAAGTCACGCAATGGATGCAGAACAGGCCTTAGGTGAGCGCGTAGTGTGCAGCTCACCTTCCCCTGTGCCTTTGACATCACCTAGCAAAAACCAAATACTTTTTATTCTGCCAACTCAATTATACTTTTCATTTCTTTCATATAACCACGTAAAGTTTTGCCCACTTTTTCAACCGGATGTTGCCTTATAGCTTCATTTACTCCGATTATTTGTAAATTATCTACGCCACTGTCTTCTTGGTTTGAACAGCCAATATAGTCTGGGCTCAAGTCATTGATAAGATCTTTTAATAAAGGCACTGCGGCATGAGAAAATAAATAATTACCATATTCTGCAGTATCTGATATCACCACATTCATTTCATATAAGCGTTTACGCGCTATGGTATTAGCAATAAGCGGCGCTTCATGCAAAGACTCATAATAAGCTGATTCAGCAACTATCCCGGCATCAACCATAGTATCAAAGGCTAACTCTACTCCTGCTTTAACCATAGCAACCAGCAAGAGCCCCTGATCAAAATAGCTTTGCTCAGTAATTTTTGCGTCTGAAACCGGTGCCTGCTCAAAACCACTTTGACGCGTCTGCTCTCGCCAAGTCAGTAAATCTTTATCATTATTCGCCCAGTCGGCCATCATAGTGCGCGAAAAGTCACCACTGATAATATTATCCATATGTTTTTCAAAAAGCGGCCGCAATCTTTGTTTTAACTGCTCTGATAGCTGATAGGCTTTAATTTTTGCCGGATTACTTAACCTATCCATCATATTCGTAATACCGCCATGTTTAAGCGCTTCTGTTACTGTCTCCCAGCCATATTGGATCAGTTTCGCGGCATAGCCTGCATCAACGCCATCGGCTACCATTTTGTCGAATGCCAGAATCGCGCCCGTTTGCAACATGCCACATAAAATGGTTTGCTCACCCATTAAGTCAGACTTTACTTCAGCAATAAACGACGAATGCAGCACGCCAGCCCTATCTCCACCTGTTGCGGCAGCGTAGGCTTTAGCTACTGCTAGGCCTTGCCCCTTAGGATCATTTTCTGGGTGAACTGCGATTAAAGTTGGCACACCAAAACCACGCTTGTACTCTTCTCTTACCTCAGTACCTGGACATTTAGGTGCGACCATTATCACTGTGATATCATCACGAATGTGTTTACCTTCTTCGACAATATTAAACCCATGCGAGTAAGACAGCACCGCACCTTGCTTCATTAAAGGCATAATGGCATCAACCACAGCGCTATGCTGCTTATCAGGTGTTAAGTTTAAAACGAGATCAGCAGTAGGGATCAACTGAGTATAATTGCCTACCTTAAAGTTATTTTCAGTGGCTCTTACATAAGAATCTCGCTTTTGGCTAATAGCCTCATCACGCAAAGCAAAACTAATCGTCAGGCCCGAATCACGCATATTTAAGCCTTGATTTAAGCCTTGGGCACCACAGCCAACAATCACAATATTCCAATTTTTTAACAATTCACAGCCGGCATTAAATTCTTCAGGTTGCATAAAGCGACACTGAGCTAATTGCTGCAACTGTTGTCGCAAGGTTAAGGTATTAAAATAGTTACTCATATTGCCCTCAGTATTCATACTCTAAAATAAGTCGCTAGCGGCTTTACCTATAAGCCTTTCATAGAATGATTTTGATGCTACAGGATGCGTAAAATTGCGTGAAGTGATATATTAACAAGTAAGTATTGCATATTATGAAATACAAATGGATCTACGAAGCGCCCAACTATTTCAGCACTTAGCATCAAGCCTAAGCTTTAGTAAAACCAGTGTACAAATGTATGTCAGCGCCCCAACTCTTACTCGCATTATTCAACGATTAGAACAAGAGCTAGGCTGCAAGCTGTTTTACAGGGATAAACGTTCAGTACAATTAACCGATGCAGGCCGCAGGTTTCAACTATTTGTTCACCGCTGGCTAGAAGAGTGGCATCAACTACAGCTTGATCTACAACTTTCTCGTATAGAGTTAACAGGTGAAATTAAAATATTCTGTACTGTGACCGCTAGCTACAGTCATTTACCGGCAATCTTGGACCGCTTTCGCTTGTTATGCCCCAAAGCGGATATCAAATTAACTACGGGTGATGCCGCTTCGGCAATTGAAAAAGTAAAAAACGGTGAAGTAGATATTGCCTTAGCAGCACAGCCTACTGTATTACCAGCGAATCTGGCCTTTCGCAGTATTGCCAAGCTACCTGTTTATTTAATAGCGCCAACAATACCATGTCGGGTTAACGACTTATTAAATCAAAACCCTATACCTTGGCAAGATATCCCAATGATATTACCCGAACATGGCCCAGCAAGGCAGCGCTTAGATGCGTGGTTAAATCATGCCGGCATTAAAGCTAAAGTGATAGCTAAAGTCGATGGCCATGAAGCCATGGTTTCAATGGTAGCATTAGGAGGGGCAATTTCCTTGGCTGCTCAACCAGTTATTCAACATAGCCCAGTGCGAGATAGAGTAAAAAAAATAGCCATCGACTACGAATTTGAGCAATTTGATTTAGGGGTCTGTATGCTAGCAAAGCGGCTCAATGAGCCGCTTATTCAAGCCTTTTGGCAAGTCGCTATTGCTAAAAATGAATAACTGAATCTAAGCTTTGCTGAGTGCAACTCAACAAAGCTTACTTATTTAACTACTCTAAGATGAGAGCCTTTTTTCGGCTTAGGTGGCTCTGGTGGTGTGCTGTCATCTTCAAGGTTGTTGCTAAATATCTCAGCCTCATCCTCTTCTTCTTCAAGCGTAAATACTGTACCTGCACCATTCTCTTTGGCGTATATCGCTAGCACAGCTTGTGTTGGAATATATATTGAAAACGGTTGACCACCAAATCGCGCATTAAAAGTTATCGCATCATTACCTAGTTGCATATTAGCAATGGCAGAAGGCAAAACATTCAACACAATTTGGCCGTTTTGAATAAACTGCACCGGTACTTTAACCCCCGCTGCAACCGCATCTACAACCAAATAAGGTGTACAGTCATTATCGACTATCCATTCATAAAACGCTCTTAACAAATAAGGGCGATTTGCAGTCATTTTCATTACAGCTTCATACCTCGACGGATTTCACGCTCAACTTCAGTTAAAGAAGCTTGAAACGCATCACGTTCAAATAAACGTGTCATATAGATTTTTAGCTCTTTGCTACCAGGGCCTGTTAGATCAATGCCTAATAGTGGTAAACGCCATAGTAGCGCAGCCATATAGCAGTCAACTAAGCTAAACTCTTCGCTCATAAAAAATGGCGCTTCATTAAATAAAGGAGCTATAGATAACAACCCTTCTCTTAGTTCTTGCCGAGCAATATCAGCATGTTCATCATTATTTAAAATTTTGAACGCTTGTTGATACCAATCTTTTTGGATCCGGTGCATCATTAAACGGGCTTGGCCACGTGCAACGGGATAAACTGGCATTAATGGTGGATGTGGAAAACGCTCATCCAAATATTCCATAATAATACTAGCTTCATATAATGCTAACTCACGATCTAATAAAGTGGGTAAGCTACCGTAGGGATTAACCTCGTATAAATCTTCTGGTAGATTGTCAGCAGCTACCTGAAGAATATCAACGGTGACGCCTTTTTCAGCTAACACAATACGCACCTGATGGCTGTACATATCATCAGCCGACGAAAAAAGTGTCATCACAGGGCGTTTATTGGCAGTGATCGCCATGTATCCTCCAGTAAAATAAATAAACGGCAAAGGGGCACAAGGCCCCTATTCACATAAACTAATTGCAATAACTAGTTAATGTACATCTTTCCAATATTCTTTCTTCAACAAATAAGCAAAGATGAAGAAGATAAATAGGAAAACCAACACCTTAATACCGAGCGCTTGTGACTCTAATTTAGTGGGTTCTCCTACATATTCCATATAGTTTACCAGATCTGCAATAGTTTGGTCATATTCTTCGCTATTTAACTCGCCAGTGCCATCGGTTTTCAAACCAACATAGACTTGCTTTTCTTCACCATCAACTAAACGCGTTTCATAGGCTTTATATGGCATTCCTTGTAAGCTCTGTAAAACATGCGGCATACCTACTAAAGGAAATACCGTATTATTTACACCGAACGGACGGCTTGGATCAGCATAAAAGCTGCGTAAATAGGTATATAACCAATCTGGACCACGAACACGAGCCACGTTAGTTAAATCTGGTGGCGCAGCACCAAACCATTTTTCAGCATCTTTAGGTAACATTGTATTTGTTATATGGTCACCTACTTTTTCACCGGTAAACATTAGATTTTCCATACCAACATCTTCAGGAATATCTAAGTCACGAAAAGTGCGAGCATAACGTTGATACTGCATTTGGTGACAACCTAAACAATAGTTTTGGAATGTTCTAGCACCACGTTGTAAAGACTCTGTATCACTTAAATCAATCGGCGCTTTATCTAAGTGCACTGAGCCACTAGCTGCAAGCGCTGCTGATGAGGCAAATAATGCTATTACAGATAATAAGGTTTTAATCATCAGCCAATCCTCTCTGGTAACGGTTTAGTACGCTCATTTTTACTGTAGAACCAAAGTAAAATAAAGAAACCAAAATAACTTAATGAGAAGATACGAGCCAATATTGTATAGGTTGGCGTAGCGGGTAACACACCTAATACACCTAACGCTACAAAACTAACACAGAAGATAACTAGGTTAACCTTGTGCAAGCCACAACGGTAACGCATTGAACGAACCTTACCACGATCTATCCAAGGTAAAAGTGCTAACGCAATAATAGCAAGGAACATAAATACGGCGCCTAATAATTGATCAGGTACGGCACGTAAAATCGCATAGAAGGGCGTAAAGTACCAAACCGGTGCAATATGCTCAGGCGTTTTCATCGGGTTTGCTGCTTCAAAGTTTGGTGGCTCAAGGAAGAATCCACCGCCTTCTGGTACAAAGAAAATTACCCAGGCAAATAGAATTAAGAACCCAGCAACACCGACTAAATCTTTTACCGTGTAATACGGATGGAATGGGATAGCATCAACGATAATTTTTTTACCACCTTTAGTGTAATATTGGTGGAAAGTAAATTTTTTATCAGCTTCAGTTTGTTTAACACTGCCGTCGTTTTCACGTTTAATTTCAATACCGTCAGGGTTATTTGAACCCACTTCATGTAAAGCCATTAAGTGTAAAAACACGAGAATGACTAAAACTAAAGGTAACGCGATAACATGTAGCGCAAAGAAGCGGTTTAAGGTTGCTCCTGAGATAACATAGTCACCCCGGATCCATAAAGTTAAATCTTCACCTATCCCAGGAATAACCCCGAATATTGAGATAATAACTTGCGCACCCCAGAAAGACATTTGGCCCCAAGGAAGCATATAGCCCATAAAGGCTTCAGCCATTAATACTAAGAAAATTAACATACCGAAAATCCACAGTAATTCACGTGGTTTTTGATATGAGCCATACATCATGCCGCGAAGCATATGTAGATAAACAACGATAAAGAATGCTGAAGCACCGGTTGAATGCATGTAACGAAGCAACCAGCCATAATCAACATCTCTCATGATGTATTCTATAGATTTAAAAGCACCATCAGCTGTTGGTACATAGTTCATTGTTAGCCAAACGCCAGTCAGGATTTGGTTAACTAAAATCAACATAGCTAACGAGCCAAAAAAGTACCAAAAGTTAAAGTTTTTTGGTGCAGGGTACTGGGTAACGTGCAAGTTCATTTTTTCCATGAACGGCATACGGTACTCAATCCACTCCATGATATTTTTAAACATTAGACGCTCCCCTCATCTTCACCAATTAATAACGTATTATCATCGAGGAACATATAAGGTGGTACTTGAAGGTTTTTCGGTGCTGGAACACCGGAGAAAACACGGCCAGCCAAGTCATATGTTGAGCCATGGCAAGGACAGAAAAAGCCGGCATTTACACCTTGAACATGAGCTGAGAACTCAGTTGGAATATAAGTTGGTGAGCAGCCTAAATGAGTACAAATACCAACGGCAACAAAGATTTCTGGTTTTTTAGAGCGATGAATATTCTGGGCATAAGCAGGCTGCTGATCAACTTCTGATTCAGGATCTGCTAATTGATTGTTTATACTAGGCAGTTGCTCTAATAACTCGGGGCTGCGCTTAACAACCCATACTGGTTTACCTCGCCACTCTACACGAATTAGTTGACCTACTTCCAGCTTGCTAATATCAGCTGTCACGGCAGCACCAGCTTGTTTAGCTCGCTCACTGGGGTTCCAAGACGCAATAAAGGGTACGGCAACACCGACAGCTCCAACACCCCCTACCACTGAGGTTGCAATGGTCAGGAAGCGACGGCGACCTTGATCTACGGGCGCATTGCTCATCCACTCATCTCCAGGTTAACGCTTAAAAACTATTTAAGCATTTCTATAAGTTTAAAAAATATTGCTGATCATAATGAAAAGCCTTGCTTTACACAAGGATTAAGGCAGCCTGAATCGGAATTATCTCACTGCTTAGCCTTACATAATAGTTGATTTCACTTTGTTTTTGCAGACTAACAGCAGTTTTTTTGATAAAAAAACCCGGCAAATAAAGCCGGGTTTTTGAATTCTGCAAAAACGATTAACGTTTTGAGAATTGTGGACGCTTACGTGCTTTACGTAGACCCACTTTCTTACGCTCAACTTGACGAGCATCACGTGTAACGAAGCCAGCTTTACGTAAGGCTGGACGTAATGTTTCATCAAATTCCATCAATGCACGGGTAATACCGTGACGGATAGCGCCTGCTTGACCGCTGATACCACCACCTTTAACAGTGATGTAAAGGTCAAACTTTTCAAGCATATCAACTAACTCTAACGGTTGCTTAACGATCATACATGCCGTTTCGCGACCGAAATATTCAGTTAATGCGCGCTGGTTGATAGTGATTTTACCTGAACCTGCTTTGATAAATACACGGGCCGTTGAGCTTTTACGACGACCAGTTCCGTAATATTGATTCTGTGCCATGATATGCTCCGATTAAATATCTAATACTTGCGGTTGCTGAGCAGCATGTTGATGCTCTGGACCGGCGTAAACTTTTAACTTACGGAACATAGCGCGGCCTAATGGACCTTTTGGTAACATGCCTTTGATAGCAAGTTCCAATACCATTTCAGGTTTTTTCGCGATCAATTTCTCGAAACTGATTTCCTTGATGCCACCTGGAAACCCAGAGTGCGAGTAGTACATTTTGTTTAATGCTTTATTACCAGTTACAGCCACTTTCTCAGCATTAATAACGATGATGTAATCACCAGTATCAACGTGCGGTGTGTATTCTGGTTTATGCTTACCACGTAAACGGGCAGCGATTTCAGTTGAGATACGACCCAGCGTTTTGTTTGTCGCGTCAACTATATACCAGTCGCGAGTTACGCTTTCTGGTTTTGCAGTAAAAGTTTTCATTTAACTCTATCCAAATATAAACATAGTTACACCTGATACAGTGCAGGGCTATTGCATTCTGTATCGTAAGCGTACCCCTTCGAGTACATCACTACCGGGCTAACGGCAGTACAAGGCTGTAACGTAGGCCGGGCGCGGATTATATATTAACCAATTTTAAAAATCAGCATTCTTAGCATAAATTTTCTATATTAATGCTATTTTTTTATGCTAAATGCTGTTTTGCTAAATATTCGTGCGATTGCATCTCTTGTAGCCGGCTAATACAACGCTTAAATTCAAAATTTAAGATACCATCTTGATATAAGCTCTCTAACGCCAACTCGGCAGACATTATAAGTTTTACTTGTCGTTCGTAAAACTCGTCTACCATAGCAATAAAGCGTCTAGCTACATCGTCATTCTGTCGGCCCATCTGCTTCACATTCGACACTAACACCGTATGATAACAACGGCTTAGTTCCATATAGTCATACTGACTTCTCGCTGTTTCACAAAGTTCAGAGAAATTGAACCAAATTACACCATCGGCTTCAGCTTTGGCTTGCAATTGACGGTTAGCAACATCAACTTGCACCTGATATCGTTGCGGCTCGGTTGATAAGGCTAAAAAATACTGTTTTAAATTTGCTTCTGCCTGCTGATTAGCTGGATAGTGATAGATATTAGCTTGCTCTAAGGTACGTAAGCGATAGTCAATGCCGCTATCAACATTAACAATTTGTGTGTGCTTATTAATTAGTGCTATAGCAGGCAAAAAACGAGCTCGCTGCAAACCATTGCGATACAAACCATCAGGTTCAATATTAGAAGTGGCAACTAAGGTAATACCACGGGCAAATAGCGCCTGCAGTAAAGTCCCTAAGATCATCGCATCCGTGATATCTGAAACAAAAAACTCATCAAAACACAGAATGTCGGCTTCTTGTTTAAAAGTATCTGCCACTTTTTCTAAAGGATCACTTTGACCGGCATAATTTTTCAATTCTTGATGCACTCTGTGCATAAATCGATGAAAATGAATGCGTAACTTACGTTTAGTCGGTAGACTTTGGTAGAATGTATCTACTAAATAGGTTTTACCGCGGCCAACACCGCCCCAAAAATATAGGCCAAGTAATGGCTCACTGGGTTTTGATTTACTAATAAACCGCTGCCACCAAGAAGGTGTATCTAGGCGACTATTGCAATAATCATCATATAAACGTTGCAGTTGCTTAACGGCATATTCTTGAGAGGCATCGTATTGAAAATCGTCTCGTGTTAAGTCTTGTTGATACTTTTCTATTGGTGTCATTGAAATCTTGCTTGAAAGCTAATGGTTTTAACCCTAAATTCAGATTTCAATTGTAACATGCCTTACCACTAGGGATAAGAAGTTGGGTTACACTAAGTAAAAGAAATTACTTTTCTGGAGTTATTATGGACTTTGTTGTTATTGCCATTGCTGCAAGCATAGGCTTAGTTATTGGCGCATTTATTAGTCGCTTTTATACATTAAGGCAATTTAATCACGATAAACTGCAACAGGAGCTGCAGTTAAGTAAAAATCAACTTCACCAATATCGGCAGGATGTTTCTTCGCATTTAGAAACCACTAATCAATTGATGGGGCAGCTACAAGATAACTATGGCCGTATTGCACGGCATATTGCTGAATCGAAAATGCAGTTAGTAGAGCAAGCATCAGAAAAGCCAGATACTGATCTAAACTATCTATCAAGTGAAGTTGCTACCCATATTCGTCAATCTATAGACCAAATTGATGAAAAACGTCGTGTTTATTCCAAAATGGCTCAGCAACCTCGTGATTACTCTGGCCAAAGCAGCGGCTTAATCAAACAAGCTTCTGCTGAAAAGTCAAAATAACACCAGTTTTATCTAGCCTAACGGAACTTTTTTAACAGTTCGCGGTTCTTAACCGCGAACTTTAATTGGAGACTTTTGCGCTATGAATAAGAAATTGTCATTAATTAGTACCGCCATTATTGCGGGCTTGATGTTGGCTAACCCTTTACCAGCCGATGCTAAAATCCCATTTTTTTCAGCCGCTAAAGATGAAATGCCCACTTTAGCGCCTATGTTAGAACAAGCAACCCCCGCTATTGTCCATATCTCAGTTGAAGGTAGCCGCGAAGTTCGCCAACGTTTACCTGAAGCATTTCGTTATTTTTTTGGCCAGCGCGGTCCAAATGAACTTCGCCAGGAACAGCCTTTCAAAGGCCTAGGCTCAGGCGTCATTATAAATGCCGACAAAGGCTATATCGTCACTAATAACCATGTTATTCAAGATGCAGATAACATTCAAATCCGCTTAAAAGATGGCCGTACTTTTAAAGCTAAAAAATTAGGCACAGATAGCCAAAGTGATATTGCTCTACTACAAATTGAAGCAGATAACTTAGTCCAAGTACCCTTGGCTAACTCAGATCAAATACGTGTCGGCGACTTTGCTATAGCAGTGGGTAACCCTTTTGGTTTGGAACAAACCGTGACATCAGGAATAATCAGCGCTTTAGGTCGAGGTGGCTTAGGTATTGAAGGTTTAGAAGACTTTATTCAAACTGATGCAGCCATTAATAGCGGTAACTCTGGTGGTGCTTTATTGAACCTTCGTGGTGAACTTATTGGTATTAATACTGCCATTCTAGGCCCTAATGGTGGCAATATTGGTATTGGTTTCGCTATCCCAACTAATATGATGAAAAGTTTAGTTGACCAAATTATTGAATACGGAGAAGTACGACCTGGCAGTTTAGGTATTCGCGGTGGTGACGTTACCGCAGACTTAACAGAAGCTATGAATTTAAATGTCAGTAAAGGCGCTTGGGTTAATGAAGTTATCCCAGATAGCCCAGCGGCCAAAGCAGGCTTAAAGTCAGGCGATGTGATTATCAGCATGAATGATAATCGCATTAGTAACTTTAATGAGCTAAGAGCTAAAGTTGCTACACTTGGTGCAGGTAAAAAAGCTAGGCTGGGAATATTGCGAGACGGCAAAGAGCGCACTATTTCGGTAACCCTTGGCGGCCAGAATGAAGCAACTGTTTCTGCTAATGAAATGCACCCGATGCTGCAAGGCGCCTCTTTATCAAGCTCAGATAAAGGCGTAGTCATTGATAGCGTCGAGCCTAACTCTGCCGCTGCACAAATTGGCCTACAGGCAGATGACATTATTATTGGTGTCAATCGTAAGGCAATTAACAGTGTCAATGATTTACGTAAGGCATTAGAAAACCGTAACGGTATTGCAGCACTTAATATTCAGCGCGGCAAAACTAACCTTTATGTATTAATTCGCTAACTTAGCTAATGCTGGGCAGTAGTTAACCGCTACTGTCCAGATTAATTTAATGCTATGCTAAGCGCATGATTAAGTATTACTTTAGGCTGTTGTGCGTAAACTCATCTTGTTTTTATTTAAAAGTGTTGCTTATGGCTTAGCATTAGCCTTTATTTTGTTATGGCTGCTTCCAGCACTTAAAAACGTTTCTTTACCAGCACTTCAACAGAATAATAACGAAGTACTGCCATCGCCTATTAGCTACAATCATGCCGTTCGCCGTGCCGCCCCTGCCGTAGTTAATGTCTATACTCGCAGCACCTTAGTTGACCCAAGAGCACTTAGACCTCGTACTATTGAGCGGCAAGAGCTAGGCTCTGGCGTCTTAATGAGCGCTAAAGGCTATATCCTAACCAACTACCATGTTGTGTATGGTGCCGATTATATTGAAGTAGCTTTGCAAGATGGTCGCTGGTTAGAGGCTGTATTAATTGGCCATGATAAACTCACCGATTTAGCCGTCCTTTATGTGCAAGAGGATAATTTACCAGTTATACCTCAAGATCCTGATCTTGAGTCTCAAGTAGGCGATGTTGTACTGGCTATTGGTAATCCGCTTAATTTAGGCCAAACCATTACTCAAGGTATTATCAGTGCAAATGGCAATAATGGTTTAAGCTCACAAGGGAGTTATTTAGATTTTATGCGTATGGATGCAGCTATTAATCGTGGTAACTCTGGCGGTGCCTTAGTCAATACTAATGGTACTTTAGTTGGCATTAATGCTGCTGCTTACCAGCTTGAAAACCATGATGTCCAAGGCATTTTTTTAGCGGTACCTTATAAGCTGGCTTTAAATGTAATGAAGAAAATCATCAAGCATGGCCGTGTTACCCGAAGTTTCCTCGGGGTGTCTGGGGATGCTGTTCTTAACGCTTCAGGTGAGCGCTTAACATCTTCGGGCCAACTGCTTTATGGTATTAGAATTACAGCTGTTAATGCTAATGGGCCTGCGGCAGAGGCAGGTTTACAAATAGGCGATATTATTTTAGCTATTGATGGTCAAGGCTTTAAAAATGTGCAAGGTGCATTAAATTTAATTGCAGAAACACCACCCAATACTAAATTAGCCCTAACAGTAGAGCGTAATACACAACGTTTAGAGTTAACCGCAGTGGCGCGTGAAGTATTATAAATCAAAAAAAACGGCCCGCACAAAGCAAGCCGTTTTTCAGATTAGCAATTAGAATCGTAAAACTTAACTGGCGTTAACACGCTCTATTTTTGCGCCTAGGCCTTGAAGTTTAAACTCTATTTTCTCATAACCACGGTCTATGTGGTAGATCCGGTCAACAACTGTTGTACCTTCCGCTACTAAACCGGCAATCACTAAGCTTGCTGAAGCGCGTAAGTCTGTGGCCATAACTTGGGCTGCCAGCAGCTTTTCACTATGTTCGCATACCGCTGTATTACCTTCTAAGCGAATTTTAGCTCCCATACGTTGTAACTCAGGAACATGCATAAAACGGTTTTCAAAAATAGTCTCGGTTACCATTCCTACACCATGAGCCACAACATTAAGCACAGTAAACTGAGCTTGCATATCGGTTGGGAAGCCCGGATGAGGTACAGTTTTAACATCAACTGATTTAAGCTGCCTACCCGTCATATTTGCACGGATCCAATCTGGTCCTGTTGTTATTTCTGCACCCGCTTCACGCAGCTTTTCTAACACAACCTCAAGCTCAGCAGGATCAGCATGACGACACGTAACATCACCGCCTGTTACAACGGCTGCGACTAAGAAGGTACCAGTCTCAATTCTATCTGGTAGCACGCTGTGCTCGGCAGAATGCAATGACTCTATACCTTCAATTGTAATAGTGTCGGTACCTGCCCCACTGATCTTAGCTCCCATACTATTTAAAAACATAGCAAGATCGACAATCTCTGGCTCTCGCGCAGCATTATCAATAGTGGTAATCCCATCAGCAAGCACTGCTGCCATCATCAAGTTTTCTGTGCCAGTCACACTGACCATATCCATAATGATATTTGCGCCTTTTAATCGGCTTGAGCTTGCCTTGATATAGCCGTTTTCTACAACGATATTGGCGCCCATTTTACGCAGGCCATCAATATGTAAATTAACAGGTCTAGCGCCAATAGCGCAGCCTCCAGGTAGTGAAACTTCAGCTTTACCAAAACGGCTTAATAATGGACCTAAAGCTAATATAGAAGCCCGCATGGTTTTAACCAACTCATAAGGAGCATACTGGTTATTAACATCAGCGCCTTCAACGGTTACAACATTATCGGTAAAACTAACCTTTGCACCAAATAGTTGCAGTAGCTCTATGGTTGTTTGAATATCTTTTAATTTAGGTACATTACGAATAGTACTCGTCGCAGGCGACAATAGACTCGCAAAAAGAATAGGTAAGGCGGCATTTTTTGCGCCTGAGATGGTCACATTACCCTGTAAGGGTTGGCCACCTGTAACAAGAAATTGTTGCATATAATACTACGCTGGCGGGTTAAGAAGTTTTTCTCTACGCCATTGCTCTGGCGTAAAGGTCTTGATGCTAACAGCGTGAATACTGCCATCAGCGATACTATCCATTAAGGGTGCATAAACCATTTGCTGCTGTTTTACTCGACTAATATCGGCAAAACAATTACCAACAGCAATCACATTATAGTTGGTTCCCTCTGCCTTAACATAGACTTCTGCTAATGCTAACTGCTCTAATAATAACTGTTCTAATTGTTTAATATCCAAATTTTAACCTTACTCAACAATTGGCAATAATGCCCTTACTGCACTTACATCTGCCAATGATAACAGCTGCTGAGGGACATTACACAACTCTATTTGTAGCTTACTACTTTTTGCTTTCGCAAGTTGCTGTAATAACCATGCTAATCCAGCCGTATCAATAGTACTTAAGGCAGTAAAATCAAACTGCACCTTATCAGTAACTGTATTTAACAGCGCGAAGGGTGAATGCAACATTAACGTATCACGGTTTAAAGCGCCTTCAAAACGAAAACAGTGCCCAACCGCTGTTATCTTTAGTGTCACTTATCTTCAGCCTTTTGAATAGGAGCCTTAGATTTTTCTATTAAAAGGCTAGTTACACTTTGTAAGCCTTGCTGGCGAATAATATTGCCCAATTCAGCTCGCTTACTGTCTAATAATGAAATACCTTCCGCAACCATATCAAAAACTAACCAATTTTCACTGTTCTTATTACGGCGAAGTTTAAATTCAATATTAATATCAGGCTTACCCGGATCGATTACTCGAGTTTTAATACTGATGATTTTCTGATTACCAATATCAGAAGCGGGCTCTATCATGACTTTTTGATCTGTATACTGGGTAAATACGCCTGCATAGGTTGCTACCATATACTCCTGGAAAGCTTCAACAAAAGCGATTAGATCTTCGCGTGGTGTATTTCTAAGATCAACCGTATTACCTATAACGCGTAAAGCAGCATACCGACTATCAATATAGGGTATAAGCTCTTCATGTACGACAACACGTAAGTAATCAGGATCAGCTGCTATTTTCTCCTGATCTTTTGCTATACGACTAAAGGTATTATCTGCAACAACTTCAATCATTTTAAAAGGATCAGTATAAGTCGCCACTTCAGCCTGTTCTGCCTGAACAGAAAAAAGTAAAGTAGTACAACTAATAAATAAGCTTAATATTAAGCTGGGTAATTTCATAATTAGCTTCCACGATTAAATAAAAATTGGCCGATTAACTCTTCAAGTACTATGGCTGACTTTGTATCCTCGATATAGTCACCATTAGCTAGAATTTCAACCGTTTCATCAATAAAGCCTGGTTGTAAACCAAGATACTGCTCTCCAAGTAAGCCAGAAGTTAAGATTGCCAGGGAGCTGGTTTCTGGGAAATTGCTATAATCGCTATTGATGGCTAACGTCACAACCGGAGTATAACGACTAGTGTCTAAATTTATAGCGGTTACCCTGCCGACAACGACACCACCAACCTTAACCGGCGACCTTACTTTTAAGCCGCCAATATTATCAAATCTAGCGTGTAATAAGTAGGTATCTGTACCTCCACCCACGCCAGTATTAGCCACCTTTAAAGCCAACATAAAAAAAGCGGCTATAGCTAATATAATAAAGCTGCCAACCAAGAGTTCAATTTTCCGCGCGGTCATCTTATCCACCAAACATAATTGCAGTTAAAATAAAATCGAAAGCCAGCACGGTTAAAGATGCTGTTACGACTGTTTCAGTTGTGGCTCGGCTAATTCCTTCAGAAGTAGGAATAGCGTCATAACCTTTGTGTAAGGCAATCCAAACAACAATAATTGCAAATACAAAACTTTTAATTACACCATTTAGAATATCTTGATATAAATCAACATTTGCTTGCATAGCTGACCAATAACCACCGCCATCTACACCTAACCAATCAACGCCCACTAAGTGGCCACCCAAAATACCGACTGCATTAAAAATTAATGCTAATAACGGCATACTAATCACGCCGGCCCAAAAACGAGGGGCAATAACCCGACGCAGCGGATCAACCGCCATCATTTCTAAACTTGATAATTGCTCAGTGGCCTTCATTAAGCCAATCTCTGCCGTTAGCGCACTACCGGCTCGGCCAGCAAATAATAACGCTGTTACAACAGGCCCAAGCTCACGCAATAAACTTAATGCGACCAAGGGGCCTAGCATTTGTTCTGCACCAAACTTCACAAGGACAGTATAGCCTTGCAAGGCTAAGACCATACCGATAAATAAGCCTGATACAACGATAATCAGTAACGACAACACCCCAACAACATAAAGCTGACGCAACAGTAACGGAAAATTACGGCGGAAATCTGGCTTACCAATAAGCGCAGAAAACAGCATAGTCCCCGCTTTACCAAAACCAGCTATGGTTGATATAGCTGAGCGGCCCAGCTGCTGAACTTTATTTACAATCACTTCGTCAACTCCATTAGCTCATCCTCATAAGGTGCAGCATCAAAGTGAAAAGGAACGGGGCCATCAGCTTCACCTTTTAAAAACTGTTGAACTAAAGCAGATGAATGCTGAAGAAGCTGCTCAGGCGTGCCATGCCCAACTACTGTTTTTTCTGCGATTACATAAACATAATCGGCAATATCCATCACTTCAGTTACATCATGTGATACCACGACTGAAGTTAGACCTAATGCATTATTCAACGATTTTATTAAACGGACGATGACGCCCATTGAAATAGGATCTTGGCCAGCAAACGGCTCGTCATACAGAACAAGTTGTGGATCAAGCGCTATTGCTCTTGCTAAGGCTGCGCGCCTTGCCATACCGCCAGATAATTCAGCAGGCATTAAATCACGCGCACCTCTTAAGCCAACCGCCTCTAACTTCATTAGCACAATTAAGCGGATCAATTCTTCATTTAAAGAGGTATGTTCGCGAATAGGAAAAGCGATATTATCAAACACAGACATATCACTAAATAATGCACCGCTTTGAAATAGCATGCTCATTTTTTTACGGGTCTGATAAAGCTCAGAGCGAGAGAGTGTAGGAATATCTTGACCATCAAACAGTATACGACCTTGGCTTGGTTTTAACTGGCCGCCTATCAACCTTAGTAAGGTTGTTTTACCAATACCGCTCGGCCCCATAATGGCAGTTACTTTACCACGAGTAAATTGCATATTTAAATCGCGATATATTTCTCTATCGCCACGACTAAAATGCAAATGTTGAATATCTATTATCGTATCCGACAAGTTATTTCTCCGTATAACGAACAGTATTTATACCGTTTCAATCTGAACACAGTATTACTTTATTATACTACATGCATAAAATTGCTTCGCAATATACATACAACAGTGTATGTTTGCAATAAACCGTCAACTCATATGACATTGTAAACTGGTTGCAATATAAAGTCGTTAATAAAATGCGTTACAAATTGTATAGTAATGCTAACATTTAACGAAATAAGCGCTTTTTTTTGCATTTCAGCTCAATAAGCTGGAAAATACTAAAGATTGGCTATCACTGCAGAGGAACTAACAATTGTCACCCTTGCTTGTCGCGATTATTGTGGTATTTGTTGGCTTAGTGCTTCTGGTTTGGAGCGCTGATCGCTTAATATTGGGCGCGGCTTCGGTTGCCCGCTATACCCGTATATCCCCCATGCTAATAGGCCTAACGATTGTTGCCCTTGGCACTTCAATGCCAGAGATGTTGGTATCTTCAATTGCAGCCTATAAAGGTCATTTAAGCACTGCTGTTGGTAATGCCCTTGGTTCTAATATCACCAATATATTATTAATTATTGGTCTCGCCGCCTTAATAAAACCGGTACGTGTTACCTCGCTTACGATTAAGCGCGAATACCCCCTACTATTAGTTGCAACTTTTTTAGCTTACTACTTTTTAGCTGACCATCATCTTAGTAGAGTTGAAGGCGTGATACTGCTAGGGGCTTTTTTCCTTTTTATTCTGTTTATGATTTATTCTGCAGGTGCAGTGCAGCAAGATGATCCTGTACTACAGGATATTACAACAGATGAAACACCTGACATTTCACTGAGCCAAGCCTTGTTTTGGTTTGTTGTTGGTATGTTATTATTACTTGCTGCATCTCAACTATTAGTTCATGGCGCTGTTTATATTGCCCGCTATATTGGCGTTAGCGATTTGATTATTGGTTTATCCATTGTCGCATTAAGTACTAGCTTACCTGAGTTAGCAACCAGTATTGTCGGCATAATTAAAGGTGAAATAGATTTAGCCTTAGGCAATATTATTGGCTCAAATATCATTAATATGTTTGCCGTACTTGGCATCACCGCCATCATTGCACCAGGCGCCATTGACCCCCAAGCTGGCAATCAAGATAGCTATATTATGATTGCTGCAACCATCGCGTTACTTTTGCTGTCTTTAAGACCTAGTCGGCGCCCTCGCTTAAGAAAAATTGAAGGTATATTGCTTTTAATCGCCTTTATTGGTTATCTATATTTTTTATTTTCATCCTTTGCCTAAAGAGAGAACCATGAGCACAGATTTTCGTATCCGCGCCAAAGAAGTTATTGCTATTGAAGCTGCTGCTGTAGAGCAGTTAGCACAATATATTAACGACGACTTTAATTATGCCTGTGAACTTATTATGCAAAGCAAGGGTAAAACCATTGTATCAGGAATGGGCAAATCAGGTCATATCGCCAATAAAATTGCCGCAACATTAGCTTCTACAGGTACCCCCTCTTTTTCTATTCACCCAGGCGAAGCTAGCCATGGTGACTTAGGCATGCTATCTGCTGATGATGTTGTTATTGCAATTTCTAACTCAGGTGAAACGGCGGAAGTATTAACAATTATTCCGGTAATCAAACGCCTTGGTATTAAACTTATCGCTATAACCGGCAACCCGGAGTCAACCTTAGCTAAGTTAGCTGATGCCCATTTATGTGTCACCGTTGCAAAAGAAGCTTGCCCTTTAGGTTTAGCGCCAACATCAAGCACCACCGCCACCTTAGTAATGGGCGATGCTTTAGCTATGACCTTATTAGATGCTCGTGGTTTTTCAGCCGACGATTTTGCCTTATCTCATCCGGGAGGCAGTTTAGGCCGCAAACTATTACTGCGCCTAGATGATGTTATGCACAAAGATAGCCAAGTGCCCATTGTTAATATGGACGCCACCATCAAGGATGCTCTACTGGAAATATCTAAAAAAGGCTTAGGAATGACAGCCATTGTCGATGCCGACGGCGTGTTAGCAGGTATTTTTACTGATGGTGATTTACGCCGTATTTTAGATCAGCGTTTAGATATTCATAGCGCTTTAATCAGTGATGTAATGACTCGGCACTGCATTACCGCTAACAACCAAATGTTAGCGGCTGAAGCCTTACAAATTCTACAACAAAAGAAAATCAATGGTCTTATTGTTGTAGATAACACTAACCGGCCTGTTGGCGCCATGAATATGCACGATTTATTACGGGCTGGGGTGTTATAACATGTCTTTATTTGCTCAATTATACCAAGCGACCAGCGATGAGGTTATCAAGCGTGCTAGCCAAATCAGGCTACTCATTTGTGATGTAGATGGCGTCTTCTCAGATGGTCGCATTTATTTAGGTAATAACAACGAAGAACTTAAAGCCTTTCATACCCGAGATGGTTACGGTATTAAAGCTCTACGTGCAGCTGGAGTTGAAGTCGCCGTTATAACAGGCCGCACATCGACCATTGTACAACAAAGAATGACGTCTTTAACTATTCCTTATATTTATCAAGGCCAAGAAAATAAACAGGCTGCATTTAAAGAGTTACAACAAAAATTGCAACTTAACCTAGATCAAATTGCCTACATAGGAGATGATTTAGCAGACTGGCAAGTTATGCAACACTGCGGCTTAGCCGTAGCCGTTGCTGATGCTCATCCTTATTTACGTTTACATGCTCACTATAGTACTAGCTTAAACGGCGGCTTTGGTGCTGTTAGAGAGCTATGTGACTTATTATTAATTAGTCAACAGCAGTTTCTTCTATTTGACGGTAGCAGTACATGAGAAAACTCTTTATTTTGTTTGTAACTATACTAGTTGTTACTGCAGGTTATCTTTGGTTCCAACCAGACGATAGCGATACGCTATTAACGACAGATCAAGAATTACGCCCTGACTATATTGCTAATGATATAAAACGAACGCTTTATAATGATCAAGGCTATAAAACCGATTCAGTTACGGCTGAACGTTTAGATCATTTTGAGCAACTGGGCTTTACTCAATTCGAGCAACCCTTTTACACTCTTTACAACGATCAAGGCCAAGAAAGTTGGACAGCACAGAGTAAAATGGCCACTTGGTATCCTGAAGATAGAATGATCCTTGAGCAAGACGTTATAATAGAAAGTTTATTACAAAATGAACTGATAGAGCGTATAGAAACAGATACACTAGAAATGTTATTTCCTGATAACCGTTTACAAAACAACCAAGCGGTACGTGTTCAGGGCAAAGGTTTCTATATTGAAGGTGTGGGTATTCAGGCAGACTTAACCCAAAAGACCTTACATTTACTGCAACATAATAAAACGGTATACCAAAATGAAGGCTAATTATTTATCGGCAACAGCTTTACTATTAGTGGCATTAAGTACTAATGCTGCCGAGCCAGATTATAAGCAACAAATTCAGATTGATGCAGATAACTTATCTTCGATCAAAGAAAATGTACTGACTTACCATAATAATGTCATTATTAGCCAAGGCTCAATGAAGATGAAAGCCGATCAATTAGAAATCAATGCCAGTGCGGGTAAAGGCAAAGAAATCTATATTGCCAGTGGACGGCCAGTACATTATTCCCAAATGATGGAAGGCGGTAAGTTAGTCACCGCTAAAGCGAATCAAATGCGTTATGAGCCTTCTAGTCGTACCTTAACCCTCAGTGGCGACGCCGAACTAGCCCAAAGTGGCAGCATAGTAAAAGCATCTATTATTCGTTATAACGTTGAAAAACAACAATTAAGTGCAGATAGTAATAAGACCAAGCGTGTTACAACCATTTTTACACCTGAGGGAAATGATAACCCATGAAATTAGTGGCAGCGCATTTGGCTAAGAGTTACAAAGGCAGACAAGTTGTTAAAGACGTTAGTTTAGAAGTTAATGCTGGCCAAATAGTTGGTTTGCTTGGCCCTAATGGTGCCGGTAAAACAACAACATTCTATATGATCGTTGGCCTAGTGCCTTCTGATAAGGGCAGCATTACCCTGAATGATCAAGATATGACCTTTGAACCTATTCATGCTAGAGCGCGAAAAGGTATTGGTTACTTACCGCAAGAAAGCTCTATATTTCGCAAGCTTAGTGTGTACGATAACTTAATGGCAATTTTACAAACACGTAAATCACTTAGCCGTGCAGAACGTGAAGAAATAGCCGATAACTTATTAGAAGAGTTTCATATCGGCCATATTAAACATAGCTTAGGCATGAGTTTATCCGGTGGTGAACGCCGCCGTGTTGAAATAGCAAGAGCCTTAGCCGCTGAGCCTGCATTTATACTTTTAGACGAACCTTTTGCAGGCGTTGATCCTATATCTGTATTAGATATAAAGAAAATTATTCAACATCTAGGCCAGCGAGGGATTGGCGTATTAATTACCGATCATAATGTACGCGAAACACTGGATGTGTGTGAAGTGGCTTATATAGTAAGTCATGGCGAATTAATCGCGTCAGGTGCACCACAACAAGTATTAGCAGACCAAAAAGTAAGAGATGTATACCTAGGCGAGCAATTCAGACTATAGTTTAAATATATAATTTAGGTATAGTAGCTTTATATAAAGCTAATCCGTTAGTCATTTGTGTTTCAGGAGAACAGTAGAAGTACATGAAGCCATCTTTGCAACTTCGCTTAGGACAACAGCTGACCATGACACCCCAGTTGCAGCAAGCTATTCGCTTATTGCAACTGTCTACTATTGAATTACAGCAAGAGATTCAAGAAGCGCTTGATGCCAATCCTTTACTAGAAGCTGAAGACGACTACACTTCACAAAAGGAAGAATCATTACAACAAAATAGTCAAAAAACAGATGACTCAACACCCGAGAATGACTCAAAAACAGATATCAGCGAAACTGACGCCAGTGAAGCATTAACCGACAATAATATTCAAGAAGATCTGCCATTAGATAATGACTGGGACGACCTCGTTAGTGCAACACCGGTTAGTTCTGGAAGCAGTAGCAACAGTGATGACGATACCGCATATCAAGGAGAGACAAGCCAAAGTCTGCAAGATTATTTACGTTGGCAAATGCAATTAACGCCCTTTTCTCAAGTCGATTTAATTATTGCAGAAGTGATTATTGAAGCAATAGATGAAACTGGCCTATTGACTATTAGCTGTGAAGAAATACTGCAATCACTAGACTTACCTGATGTTGAAGCTGATGAAGTAGAAGCGGTGATAAAGCGGATCCAACTATTTGATCCTATTGGCGTTGGCGCCCGCACAATTCAAGAATGCTTATTAGTCCAATTACGTCAATTTCCGCAAGAAACAGCCTTTTTAGCCCAAGCCCAGTCGATTTTATTAGAACATTCTGATTATTTAGCTAATCGGGACTTCCGTTCTTTGATGAGAGTGACTAGACTCAAAGAAGATGAGCTAAAACAAGTTATGCAATTGATACAAAGCTTAAATCCTCGCCCTGGTGCTGATGTGATTAGGCAGGAGCAACAATATGTTATTCCAGATGTTAGTGTAAAAAAAGTTAAAGGCCGTTGGCAGGTTGAGTTAAACACTGAGACTATGCCGAAAATACGAGTTAATCAACACTATGCGGCTATGTCGAGAACGGCAAAAAATAGCAACGACAGCCAATTTATTCGTTCTCATTTACAAGAAGCAAAATGGTTTATAAAAAGTTTAGAAAGTAGAAACGAAACGCTGTTAAAGGTGTCCAACTGTATAGTGCAGCAGCAACAGGCGTTTTTTGAACATGGCGAAGAAGCCATGAAACCCATGGTATTAAATGATGTGGCAGAAATGGTTGGCATGCATGAGTCAACTATTTCAAGAGTAACAACCCAAAAGTACATGCATACGCCAAGAGGAATATTTGAACTTAAGTTCTTTTTCTCTAGTCATGTGAGTACAGATAGTGGCGGCGAATGTTCATCCACTGCTATTCGTGCCTTTATTAAAAAATTAGTGGCGGCGGAAAATCCGGCTAAACCGCTAAGTGACAGCAAAATGGCCGAAATATTACTAGAACAAGGGATAAACGTTGCAAGGCGAACTATAGCCAAGTATCGTGAGTCTTTATATATTCCACCGTCAAACCAGCGCAAGACCTTAATATAAGTAATTAAAAGAAGGAATAGCCTATGCAAATCAATCTTACTGGTCGTCATGTTGAAATCACAACTGCATTAAAAGAGTACGTAGACACTAAGTTCGCAAAATTAGCACGGCATTTTGAGCATATTACTAACGTAAATGTTGTTTTAACTGTCGAAAAAATAAAACAAATAGCAGAAGCTAAGATTAACTTAAGTGGTGCTGAAGTATTCGCCGTCGCTGATGATGAAAATATGTATGCAGCCATTGACCAGCTAATCGATAAACTTGATCGACAAGTTATTAAACACAAAGAAAAGTTAACTCGACACTAAAGCATCTATGATAAATTTAACCACCATGCTCACGGAGAACTGCACTAAAAGTGCAGTTCTTTTTAATAGTAAAAAGCGTATTTTAGAATATATTGCTGAGCTAGCGCAGCAGCAATTACCTGAAGTCACCGAGTACAGTATTTTAGAAGCACTAATGGCGCGAGAAAAGTTAGGCTCTACAGGTATAGGTGGTGGTATCGCCATCCCCCATGGCAAACTAAGCAACGTGGTCAAGCCTATTTTAGTCTTTGTTGTTAGTAAAGAAGCGATCGCTTTTGACGCTATAGACAATCAGCCGGTTGATATTTTTTGTGCCATTTTAATTCCAGAAGATCAATGTCAATCTCATTTAAGTACGTTGTCTAGTATCGCTAAATTACTCAGCCAGAAAGAATTAACCAAAAAAATTCGTGCCGCCGAAACTAATCAACAACTTTATCAGCTCCTAATGGAGCATTGCGAGGTTAACTCATAATGATGAAGTTACTTGTTGTTAGTGGCCGTTCTGGATCAGGTAAGTCGGTAGCTTTACGGGTAATGGAAGACTTAGGATATTACTGCGTTGACAATATTCCGGTTAACTTACTGCCGACACTGGCAACAACGGTTATGGGACAATATGAGCGAGTTGCCGTCAGTATTGACGTGCGCAACCTGCCAGAAAACCCAGATGACTTAACCGAAATTTTATCTTATTTACCGCGTAAAGTTGATTTACACATATTATATTTAGATGCTGATCATAGCACCTTAATTCGCCGTTTTAGCGAAACTCGACGTATGCACCCGCTTTCACATAAGGCCATGTCATTAGATGAAGCTATTTTGCGTGAACAGCAGTTGCTTGATCCTGTAGCAAGCAGCGCAGACTTATATATCGACACCACAGAGCTGAATGTACATCAACTAGCAGAGCAGTTACGGGAGCGCATATTAGGCCAAAAAACCGGTCGCTTAGTTATACTATTTGAATCTTTTGGTTTTAAATATGGCATTCCTAAAGATGCCGACTATGTATTCGACGCCAGATTCTTACCTAACCCACATTGGGAGCCGGACTTAAAACCTCTAACAGGACTTGATCAACCAGTAAAAGACTATCTAGCTTCTCAACCCGTTGTTGCTAAATATATTTGGCAGATTAATAGTTTCATTAGTAGCTGGCTACCTCACTTAGAGCGTAATAATCGTAGCTATTTAACTGTGGCGATTGGCTGTACTGGAGGGCAACACCGTTCAGTGTATATAGCTGAATGCTTAGCAGCTAGCTATCGCAGCCATCGAGATGATGTTCAACTACGTCATCGCGAACTAGTCCGACACCATCAGCGTCAAAGCTAATCCTCGATGCAATGCAAGCAAGATGTCACTATTGTTAATCAGCTTGGCTTACATGCCCGAGCTGCGACTAAACTCGCGCAATTATGTCAGCAGTTTTCCGCTAAAATAGAGTTAATTCAAGAGCAGCAAGTTGCTGATGCCAGCAGTGTTTTAGCATTGTTAATGCTAGCGAGTAGCAAAGGCAAAACAGTACAAGTAGCAACTGACGGTGAAGACGCTGAGCAAGCATTAGCTGCCGTTGTAAATTTAATTAACAATGGCTTTGACGAAGCCTAGAGCCGCTAATAGCAAGCGTGCTGTTTAGTTTTATTGTTTTATTATTACTGGTCACCGTTGGTGGCTGATGATTTTTCCACTGCTTTATCTAGCGGTTTTTCTATTACGGCATTATCACCTATATTTTCTAAACCTGTCGTTTTATCAATAGGCTTTAATTCAAGGTGAATTGCTGCCTTTATTAGCATATGAGCACTAATCGGTGCTGTGATCAGCAAAAATATCGTGATCAATAATTCATGAGCACTATAAGAACCATGACTGCTAAAGAAAAATATCGCACCTAAAAGAATGCCGCCCATGCCTACGGTGGTCGCTTTTGTGGGGCCATGTAAGCGCATAAAAAAATCTGGCATTCGGGTTAAACCAATTGAGCCAATTAAAACAAAGCTACCACCAAGCAAAAGAAAAAAAGCCACTACCCACTCTAAAAACTGTTCCATATCGGCTCCTATTCTATGATATCGCCACGTAGCAAAAACTTACAAATAGCCACAGTACTAACAAAGCCCAGCATGGCTAACAATACTGCTGCCTCAAAATAAAGCCAAGAGCGCATTAACAAGCCGTACAACGAAATTAGTGCAATGCTATTAATATACATAGTATCTAGTGCTAACAGTCGATCTGGCAAGCTAGGGCCACGTAATAAGCACCAAAGATTTAATAATAACGCCACACTGATCATGGCAAAAACAATTAAAATAACGTTATCTAACATTGAAAAATTTCCTTTAATGGCGCCTCATAGCGCTGCTTAATGGATTCAATCAACTTTGCTTCATCGGATAAGTTAAGCACATGGATCAACAACCACCGTTGCGGTAATGGCTGGCTACTATCAATAGAGTCATCATGTGGGTAAATATCCGCACTCACTGTCCCTGGAGTCATCGATACCGTATTGGCTAAGATGGTTAAAGGCAAACTATGATGAATATCAATAGGCACCCGAACAAAGGCCGGCTTTAACTTGTGCCTTGGGCCTAAAATAATAACGGCAACCTCTAGGTTAGCCGCCACTATATCTCCTAATACCCGTAACATATAGCGAGCAACGAGCAGTGGCTTTTTAATTCGCGGCTGCTTATCACGAAACTTAGTGGTTATTAAAGGTAATACTACCGCTAAAATAACAGCAAAAAATAAATGGATAGGCGCCAAACTCTGATTAAGTAGTAACCAAACCGTAAATAAAACCAAACTAGTAAAAGGAGAAGGCAGTAAGCGATTGTGCATTATTTAACTCCTAAGTTTGGTTTATTCAATATCCGCTGGGTTAACTCGCTCACCTCGTACAGCTGAGTTGCACTACTTTGGCTAAGCTTAGTCATTGGCCCTGCGAATACCACTAATAAAACACTGGCCAGCAATAACCAGAGCACTGCAACAACTTGCAGCGGTTTAGCATGTTCAGCGTCAGATTCAGAGCCACTGACTCGCCAAAACAACATAGTGCCAGCACGCGACAAACCAATAATAACAATCAAGGTGCAGCTAAGCGCAACACCCCATAGCAATGCCTTCTGAACAGGTTCAGTTACTGCTTGTAAAATCATTAGTTTACCAACAAAACCTGAAAATGGCGGAATACCTGTCACACTCAAAACCGCAACTAAAAACATCGCACCTAACAAAACTGGCTGAGCAATGCGACGTCCGGGCACTAAGCGATCAGCCGCCTTACCTCTTTGATTCGCCACTAAGTCGGCTATTAAAAATAAAGCAGCACAGACCAAGGTTGAATGCACAGTGTAAAACACCACGGCACTAGCTGATAATTCAGTTTGTACTGCCACTAAGGCCACTAAAGTACCAACAGAAATAAGCACTAAGTGAGCAACCACTTTACGAAAGTCTTGGCTTGAAATAACCCCTATAGCACCAATTACTATAGTCACTAGGCCTATTGGCCACAACCAAGCTGAGGCTATGCCTGATAAAGCCCCCGCATGTTCACCAAAAATAGTGCTATACACTCGTAATAAACCATAAACGCCTATTTTAGTCATAACCGCAAACATAGCTGCCACAGCAGGAGAAGCCGAAGAGTAAGTCGCTGGCAACCAAAAATGTAAGGGTAAAATTGCCGCTTTTAATGCAAATACAATCATCAGCATTAAGCCACCAGCTTTAACCAACATAATATCTTCAGGGGCTACATTGGCTACCTTGCCCATCATATCAGCAATATTTAATGTCCCTAAGGTGCCATACAGCACAGCTAGCGCAATAAGAAAAACCGCCGAGCCGGTTAAATTTAAAGCAACATAATGTAAAGCGGCCTTGGTTTTATTTTTACCGCCGGCATGCACTAATAGGGCATAGGAGGCAATTAGCAATACCTCAAAAAATACGAACATATTAAACAGATCACCTGTTAAAAATGCCCCATTAATACCCATCACTAAAAACTGGAATAACGGATGGAAAAAAGAGCCTTTTTCATCCTCACCCGCACTCCCGTAAACAATAGCGCCAACGGCTAAAAAGCTGGTTACACACACCATCATTACCGATAACGTATCGGCAACTAACACAATACCAAAAGGTGCCTGCCAATTGCCCACTGCATAATGCAATATGCCGTGCTGCTGCACTTTTAAAAGTAACACCACTGCAATCACAAGCTGAATAACGGCCGAGGCCATACTAACCCAGCGACGTCGAGCTGGTTTACGATGCAAAGGCGGTAGAATAATCAATAACGCAGTTAACATTGGCAAAATAACGGGTAAAACAATTAAATGCCACATTAGCGCTGTCCCTTCCCTGTTTCGGGTAATTTACCATCAACATGGTCATTACCAAGGTCCGCTCTAGCTCTAATCGCTAAAATCACTAAAAAAGCCGTCATCGCAAAACCTATTACAATCGCGGTTAACACTAAGGCTTGCGGTAATGGATCAGCATAATGATCAGAGTTACCTAAAACTGCGGCACCTCGTAACGTCAGCCGTCCAGATGAAAATATAAATAGATTAACGGCATAAGATAGCATTGTTAAGCCCATCATCACGGGAAAGGTTCTACCTCTGAGCATTAAAAAAACGCCGCAACTTGTTAAAAAGCCAATACAAATGGCAACCAGTGTTTCCATTAAATGGACTCCTTATGAACGGGCCGATGGCTGGTCGTCATTTTACCTAGGTTAGCTAGAATTAATAACGTTGCCCCTACCACTGTGATATATACCCCTAAATCAAACGCTATGGCACTCGCTAGCTCGATATCGCCTAACAATGGGATATGATAATGATCAAACCAAGAGGTTAAGAAAGGCCTATCAAACAATATACTGCCCATACCCGTTACTAGAGCAATAGTTAACCCCACCGCAATAACACGCTGGAAGTCAACATCCACGCGGGCTTTAACCCAATCGACACCGTGTGCAATATACTGCAAAATAATGGCCACCGCTGTTACTAAGCCAGCAATAAAGCCACCGCCTGGTAAGTTGTGGCCTCTAAAGAAGATAAACACTGACACCATTAAGGCTAAGGGTAATAAACTTTGTGACACTGTCGCTAACAGTAACGAATGACGCTCGGTACTCCATGGACGCCCTTCTCCATCACTACTTGGTTTAAAGAGAGGAATACGTGTTAGCAGTTTAAATATGCCTAGTGCAGCAATACCTAAAACGGTAATTTCACCTAAGGTATCAAAACCACGGAAATCGACTAAAATAACGTTAACCACATTAGTACCACCGCCACCGGTTTTAGCATTGGCAATAAAAAAGTCAGAAATAGTAGTAAAAGGACGAGTCATTAAAGCATAACTTAAACTGCCCACAATCACACCAACCATACTGGCAATACCAACATCAGACAATACACGTCGCGCACTAGATTGCTTTGGTGTTTTATGCGGTAAAAAGAATAGCGCTAGCATTAATAATATAATCGTCACTACCTCAACCGATAACTGCGTTAACGCTAAATCCGGAGCAGAAAAACGCATAAAGGCAATAGAAACAATTAGACCTACCACCGAGATCATCAATAAAGCAATTAAACGCGAGCGGTGTAATATAGTAGTAGCAAAAGCTCCTATTAATAATAAAGCAACACCCGCCATATCTACAGCATCTACCGGAAGCTCAGGACGCCCCCCCCATAGCGTATCTAATTTTATTAGCGGTAAACCAGCTAAGACAATAAAACAGAGCAACAATAGCTTCATATAACGCTGCATAGAGCCATTATCAAACCAGCCGTACACGCTATGACAGCCATTGATAAATTTAGCGATATAAGTTTCAAAGCTTTGTAGTACATCTATACCAGGCAGCATATGTTGAAAATCAAATAAATGCTTGCGGTTCACATAGATCACAGCCCCGCCTATCAAGGCTAGAGCACTCATCAATAGCGGAACATTAAAACCATGCCAAATCGCGATACTGTATTCAGGCACAGGGCCACCAAGCACCGAAACAGCGGCTGAATTTAAAATATCTTGAACAAAATAGGCAGGAAAAATACCGACTAAAATACATAAAGCCACTAATACTTCTACCGGGATCCGCATATAGCGAGGCGGTTCTTTTGGTGTTTTTGTTAAGCCTTTAGGTTGACCATTAAAAAACACATCATGGATAAAACGCATTGAATAAGCTACTGAAAACACACCGGCTACAGTGGCTAATACAGGAATAACCCATGATAAAGACCCCAACAAATGCTGGTGCAAGGTTTCGGTGAAAAACATCTCTTTAGACAAGAAACCATTAAGTAATGGCACCCCCGCCATTGCAGCAGCCGCGACCATGGCTAAGGTCGCGGTTATCGGCATAAACTGCCAAAGGCCATTAAGTTTACGCATATCACGCGATCCGGCTTCATGGTCAATAATACCGGCGGCCATAAATAACGAAGCCTTAAAAGTGGCATGATTAATAATATGAAAAATACCCGCTATTGCCGCTAAATCTGAGCCAATACCAAATAACATGGTAATTAAACCAAGATGGCTAATAGTCGAATAAGCTAACAAGCCTTTTAAATCATGCTTAAATAAAGCAAGGTAGGCACCAATTAATAAAGTTATTAATCCCGTTAAGCTAACAATCACAAACCATAATTCTGTGCCAGACATCACCGGATAAAAACGAGCTAATAAAAAAATACCGGCTTTAACCATAGTCGCTGAATGCAAGTAAGCACTTACCGGCGTTGGTGCGGCCATGGCGTTAGGTAACCAAAAGTGAAACGGAAATTGCGCTGACTTCGTAAAGCAACCAATAAGAAACAGCACTAACATCAGCGGATATAACGGGTTTTGTAAAATAATATCCTTACTGGCAAGCACGGTATCTAAATCATAACTACCTACTGTTTGGCCAATTAAGATAAAAGCCGCTAATAATGCTAATCCACCCGCTCCTGTTACCGTTAATGCCATCCGCGCCCCTTGACGCGCTTCAGTTTGATGCCACCAGAAACTAATTAATAAAAATGAACTAATACTGGTTAGCTCCCAGAATAACCACAATTGCAAGATATTACCTGACAGCACTATGCCTAACATGGCTGTCATAAAGAGAATTAAATAAGCGTAAAAGCGCGGCATAGAGTCTAGCTTTGATAAGTAATAGCGCGCATATAAAATAATCAGTAAACCAATACCAAGAATTAATAAACTAAATAAATAGGCTAAACCATCAAGGCGAATAACAATATCTAAACCAAGTAACGGTACCCATTCTAAATCAAACCGTAAAACCTCGCCGCTAAAAATGCTACTGGTAAAAGAGAGCAATATCGTCAGGGCGATAGCAGGAGCAATAGCCGTTAATAGCGCACAGACACTACGACTGGTTTTAGCACTTAATACTGGTACTAAGGTGCCAAGCATTGGCAACAACAAGATCCATAGCAGTGTCATAGTTACAGCGTGTCCTTATAGCGATTAGCGAATGAAAAAAAGTTATATATTGTGGGCGGCACTAAACCGCAGCTTGCCACTTGTGGCGACTTAATCTTATGTGTCACAGATAAAAAATAACTGCTGCCATTGTGGCGTTATATATACCGTTATCTTAGTGAAAAGTCTATAAATCAGCAGCATTTACCGCTGTTGTTAGTCTCAGTCTACCGCGTGTTTAACGAGACAATCCTCCCTTTTATGCCACCCTAAACCTTATTAACTTTGCTATGCTCTAATCATGTTTATTTATCTAAAACTGCATAGAACCTATTGGAGCTAAAATGAAAACAAGAATAGAACAAGACAGCATGGGAGAGTTACAAGTTCCTATTAACGCTTTATACCAAGCCCAAACACAGCGCGCGGTGCAAAACTTCTCTTTTAGCAACTTAGTATTTCCTAAACGTTTTATTGCTGCCTTATTGCAAATTAAAACCGCCGCCGCACAAGCTAATAATCAGCTTAACTTACTTGATAATAGAATTTGCCAAGCAATCTGCCAAGCGGCTGAACAACAATTAGCCGATATTGATTTGCAGCAATACCCTATCGATATATTTCAGACAGGCTCTGGCACTAGCACTAATATGAATGTTAACGAAGTGCTTGCCACTTTAGCCAGTCAAGCACTAGGTGAAACCATTCATCCGAATGATCATATCAATTTAGGTCAAAGTAGTAATGACACTATTCCTACCGCTATTCATGTCAGCGCAGTGCTCGCCATTGAGCAACAACTGTTACCGGCAATAGAGCGCCTTCAACAAAGTTTAGCAAAGAAAATTGCTGCAGTTGGCCATATTGTTAAAACAGGTCGTACCCATCTAATGGATGCGATGCCAGTCAGCTTCGAACAAGTCTTAACAGGTTGGTCTAGTCAGCTGCAACATAATCAACAACAACTAGAGCAACAATTACAGCAATTGTTAGGCCTGGCCCAAGGTGGCACTGCCGTTGGCACGGGAATTAATGCTCATCATGACTTTGCCGCTATTTTTTGTCAAAAACTTAACTTACTAACAAAACAACAATTTCGCCCGGCAGATAACTTTTTTGCTGCTATTGGCTCGCAAGATAGTGCGGTAGCTTGCTCTGGTAGTTTAAAAACCTTAGCCGTTAGTCTAATGAAAATAAGTAATGATTTACGCTGGATGAATTCAGGCCCACTAGCTGGCATGGCCGAAATTGAATTGACAGCTTTACAACCAGGCTCATCAATTATGCCAGGCAAAGTTAACCCAGTAATTCCAGAAGCCACGGCTATGATCTGCGCCCAAGTAATAGGTAACGACAGCACCATCACCCTTGGCGGCCAATCAGGTAATTTTGAACTAAATGTAATGTTACCTGTTATTGCCTATAACTTACTACAAAGTATTGAACTTCTCAGCAACGCCTGTAATGCACTAGCTACCCAAGCCATAGATAGCTTCGCTGTTAACCAAGCCCATATCAGTGAAGCGTTAGCATTAAACCCTATCTTAGTCACAGCTCTTAACCCCCTAATTGGTTATAGCCAAGCTGCCAAAATTGCAAAAAAAGCCTATCAAGAAAAAAGGCCGGTGTTAGACGTCGCAATTGAATTAACCGATTACAGTAAAGCAGAATTAGAGCAACTCCTAAATCCAGCAAACTTATGTAAAGGAGATAATATCAAGTAATTAGTGCTCACCATTAACAAGATATTCTACAAATAGATTTTCTGATGCAACAATTCAAAAAATATTGTTAATTATTAACTCTTTGTCGTTATAATCGCTTCTTTATTTTATATCAGAATAATTAAAGCAAAAAATAAGGAAGCAGTTCAATGGAAAGTACACAAAGTTCTGAACAGAATAGTCAAAGTTTAGCCGCAGGCAGATCAGCGAATATTACATTTAGTGGTAAGGCAGGTGAGTTCTTTGGTATTTGGATTGTTAACCTATTACTTAGTATTATTACATTAGGTATTTATAGTGCTTGGGCAACAGTAAGAACTCGTCAGTATTTTTATGGCCACACCAAAATTGAGCAACAATCTTTTCATTACTTAGCCTCGCCAATACAAATATTAAAAGGTCGTATTATAGCAGTAATCGTTTTTGCTTTATTTTTTATTGCCTCTTCACTATCGCCGGTTGCGGCAATCATACTGGCAGTTTTATTCACCCTAGTATCACCTTTACTTATTGTTCTAAGTTTAAAGTTTAATATGCGTATGAGCCGTTATCGTAATGTCCGTTTTGCTTTTCATGGTAACTATTTAGGGGCTTTTACTTATTTTATTTTATTACCCGCCTTTTCTGTTTTATCGCTATATTTAGCTTTGCCTTGGGCGCTAAAGAAAATAGATCAATATATTTGCAGTAACATCAGTTTTGGTGGTCAAAAAATGCAAGTTAATACTGAGCCAGGGCCTTATTACGTTGCAGCTTTAATCGCTATGGCAGCTATTTTCGGCCTGATCTTCGCCTTAGTAATTATTGCAGCAATCACTGCAGGCATCATAGGCATGAGTGATATAGGTAGCAGCGGTAACGCTGAAGTTTGGGCATTATTGATTACAGGTTCTATCATGGTGATATACTTCCTTGGCTTTGCTTTAAGTGGCGCTATTTACCATGTATATGTACGTAATTATCTATTCGAGCGTACAACATTGCCTGGTATTGCAAGCTTCCAATCTAAAATGAAAGTTATGCCGTACTTAATGCTTATCATCACTAATCTATTAGCCATTATTTTCAGCCTAGGCTTAGCTTATCCTTGGGCTAAAGTGCGTAAAGCGGCCTATTTAGCGTCTGTAACTTCATTAACTATTTATCCACAAGCCGATTACTTAGTTGACGAACAACAAAGTGAAAGCCAGGCTTTTGCTGAAGAGGCCGTAGGCTTGTTCGATATTGATATTTCAATAGCCTAATGTCTGACTATCAGCCTATTTTAGGCCAATATCAAGCTGCCGGTAGCAGTCGTTTATACGCTGCTGTTGCCATGCAAACAGCTGCCGGCCAAATTTTGATCCAATGTGCTGAAACTGGCGATACCTTAGCCGAAAGTACGCCTGAAAATTACCGTTATGGCATGGTATTACCAGGATTAGCTGTTGAGTTACGACTAGGTGATGGCGCGTTATTTACCCCCAATGATCCTCAGTTTCGTTGGCCAGCACTGTCTGGCCGCGCCAGTGTTATTGAAAAACTTGAGCGTCATAAGCTAGCAATAGTTAGTGCCATTATTTTATCCCCGCTGTTACTCTGGTGGATTATTGTCGATTTAATGCCTATTGTTGCCAGTGCTGCTGTGCCTTTAGTACCAAGTAACGTCAAGCAACAAATGGGGCAGCAGACGCTTTATGCGCTAAAACAAACCGCCTTACAGCCAACAGAACTTGATGCAGCGCAAAAGGCCAATATTAACTATCACTGGCAAATGGCGATACAACAACTTGAACTTCGTCATAATCGCTATCAATTGCATCTCTATAAATCAGATTTTTTTGGCCCTAATGCTTTGGCATTACCAGATGGCACGGTTCTGATTACTGATCAGCTAGCGTTACTGTTAAAAGATAACCCTGATGCAATCTTAGCTGTGCTTTTACATGAAATTGGCCATGTTGAAGCTGAGCATAGTGTGCGAATGGCTGCGCAATCTCTTGGTTCAACTTTAGTACTTAGTATCTTATTTGGTAACCCTGATGGATTAGCTGACTTATTGCTTGGCTCAGGCTCGGCACTTTTACAAAATGCCTTTTCGCGCGATATGGAGCGAGAAGCCGATCAATTTGCATTAAACCAGCTAACTAAGTTAGGTAAATCCCCACTCGCCTTTGCCGATGCCATGTCAGCCCTCCTTAAGGCCCAGGGGGAGCTTGATGATAACTCGACTAAGTTACTTAAGTACCTCAGCACTCATCCTGGTAGCAAAGAGCGTATTGAACAGGCCAAGCAGCATAAAGCCGTAATCAATTAGCCTTAATTGGCTAATTCCTCTTGCTGTGTTTTGTTGTTATAGTTAAACGAAATGTCTCTAGGATCTTCATTTATGTTTCGTATCGCAACTTTTGCTTGTGCCTTACTCTCTACCGGCCTGATTGCCGCACCGGTAGCCCTAACAGATATC
Organism: Rheinheimera sp. WS51; assembly: GCF_050936095.1. NCBI lineage: Bacteria > Pseudomonadati > Pseudomonadota > Gammaproteobacteria > Chromatiales > Chromatiaceae > Rheinheimera > Rheinheimera sp. WS51. The sequence goes on along the minus strand of NZ_JBOTRC010000001.1, from coordinate 63,670 downwards.
AAAGGCTACGGCTTTGACGCTAAGCGTCAGTTACAACAATTTAATGTCATGGTGTTTGACGATAGTACCGGCAAAGTATTGGCCCGTGGCGATAACAGCCTATTACAACAATATCCAGAGGCTAAAACATTAAAAGGCCAAGGCAAAACGGTACTCCCGGGCTTAATAGATGGGCATGGCCATGTCTTAGGCTTAGGCTTCAATTTATCAATGACTGAATTACGTGGTAGTCAAAGTGAGCAAGCTGCGGTGCAACGAGTGGCAAAATTTGCTGCCGCCAATCCTGATTTAAGCTGGATTAGAGGCCGTGGCTGGAACCAAGTATTATGGCCAGAAAAACAATTTCCAACCAGCGCCCTGTTAGATGAAGCCGTAGCCGATAAACCCGTTTGGTTAAGACGTGTTGACGGTCATGCGGGTTGGGCAAACAGTAAAGCCTTAGCCATAGCGGGTATAACAAAAGAGACTCTAGATCCTGCCGGTGGTGAAATTATTCGCGACAGCAAAGGAAACCCTACTGGCGTTTTAATTGATAACGCCATGAGCTTAGTTGAGCAACATATTCCCAATAACACTGATGCCCAGAAGCGTCATGCATTAAAAGCTGCCTTTGATCATTTATTAGCTTTAGGGATTACCAGTACTCATGATGCTGGTGTTAATACCGATACCGTCAAGCTTTACCAGCAATTAGCGGCTGAACAAGCTTTGCCTATGCGAATTTACCCTATGTTATCGGCTAACGCCCCTCAGTTGCCGCAATGGCTTGAAGCCGGTATTATTGATGATCCTACAGACTTTTTAGATATTCGCTCAGTAAAAATCTATGGCGACGGTGCGCTTGGCAGCCGTGGTGCAGCATTAATAAAACCTTATAGTGATCAACCAGAACAAAGTGGTTTATTGGTTACGCAGCCAGATCAATTAAGCCACATTATGCAGCAAACAATTAATGCCGGATTTCAAACCAATGTCCATGCCATAGGAGACCGAGCAAACCGCTTAGTATTAGACCGTTTTGAAAAGCTAGTGCCAGAAAAAAAGCGCCAGCCAAGCCGTCACCGAATTGAGCACGCCCAAATTGTTGCCCCCAAAGATATTCCTCGGTTTGCCCAATTACATGTTCTGCCTGCGATGCAGGCAGTTCATGCCACTTCAGATAAAAATATGGCAGGCGATCGCTTAGGCGTGGCCCGTTTACGTGGAGCCTATGCTTGGCGCAGTTTTATTGATCAAGGCACTATTATCGTCGGCGGCTCTGATTACCCAGTAGAGCTAGCAAATGCCTTTCATGGCATTCATGCCTCTGTAACCCGACAAAGTCATGATAACCAACCCGAAGGCGGCTGGTTACCAGAGCAAAAATTAACCTTAACCGAAGCTCTGCGTTCTTTTACTGTTGATGCCGCCTATGGTGCTTTTCAAGAAAACAGCATGGGTACCTTAGCCCCAGGTAGCTGGGCAGATTTTATTATTATTGATCGTGATATCTTCCAGATCCCCGCTCAACAGCTGTGGCAAGTAGAAGTAGAACAAACCTATGTTAATGGTAAACAGGTATTTGCAAAATGATAAGCCAAAAGTGGAGTAAGTTAATTCGCGGCTTACAGCAAAAAAAACAACGTAAACTTGAACAATGTTTTATTGTTGAAGGTGAAAAAGCCGTGCTTGAGCTATTAGCCTCTACTTGGCAAGTAAAAGCCTTATTTGCCACTGAACGCTTTTTACAACAACACGCTAAAGCCGTTGCCTCGTTACCCTTAGTTGAACAATGCACTGCTGACGAATTAGTTAAAGTAGGTACCTTTTCAACTAATGATGCCGCCTTAGCCGTAGTTGCAATACCAGAGCGCCCCGCTTTTACTCTCACTCAACCTGAATGGGTGCTAGTGCTTGATACGATTAATGACCCAGGAAATTTAGGTAGCATTATCCGTATCGCTGACTGGTATGGCATTAAGCATATTATCTGCTCTGGCGATACCGCCGATAGCTATAACCCTAAGGTAATAGCCGCAGCCAAAGGCTCTTTTTTAAGGGTCAACTTATACTATCAAGACTTAACAGAGTTATTTGCTAAGCAACAGCAACGCCCTGTGCAGCCTATTTATGGAGCTTATTTAGGGGGAGAGTCTATTCACAATTTAGCGCTAAGCCAAGCTGGGGGCTTTATTGTTATGGGTAACGAAGCCAATGGTATTAGCCCTGAAGTAGGCCAGTATATTACAAAAAAAATCACTATCCCCGCTTATGGTTCAGCTGAATCACTGAATGTCGGTATTGCGACGGCTATAATTTGCGATAATTTATGTCGAATCAGCCAGCCTAATCAAGTTTAAACACTTAGTCTAACCAACTCACATGCATTCTATAATATCAGGCGCTACTAGACTTCATTGTCATAAGTAGTGCCTTATTTTATTTGTTATCACGGGCAAGTTGGGCACTTTGTTAATTTTTGCTATAGTATATAGACATTTAGCTACCATCATAGGCAAAGGGAACTTATGTTTATTCGATCTAGTTTAGCCCTCACCATTGGTTTACTCTGCAGTTCTGCTTTTGCGCAACAACCTCACGATCAAGACTTAACTGAATTAAAACAACAACTCGAGCTTCTTAAGAAGCAAGTTGAAATGCTTGAAAAAAAGCTTGAGCAACCCAAGTCACAATCAGAAAAAAACGTTAAAGTAATTAAGCTAGAGTCAACCGGCTCAGCTAGCGAAACTGCCGATATTGAGCGAATGATCGAACAGCACTCTAGTACTGATGACAGCAATATTCTGGTTATAGAAACAACGACCAAAGCACCGCAAGAAAAACAAGATGGTATAGCACTAGGAGGTGCGGTGCGTACCAACTACAGCCATACTTCTTATAGTGACGGTAATAAAAACCGCGGTGGTGATTTTGATTTTGATATTTTCCGCTTAAACCTAAATGGCACTGTAGGTGACGTTTTTCTTAATGCTGAAATTCGTTTTTTTGACTATATGACCGCCGTAAAATATGCCTATGTTGGCTATGATTTCAATCAAGAATGGCAAGTTCAAGCCGGTATTACTCAAGTCCCTTTTGGTAACTGGCCTTATAATTCACATAACTACTTCTTTAGTACCAATTACTATATTGGCTTAGAAGATGATCATGATTTAGGCATTTTGTTTAAGCGTAAGCTCACCGACAATTGGCAGCTTGATTTAGGCTTCTTTAAAAACGACGAGCTAGGTGGCGTTGATGGCTATGTTAGCAGCCGTGCTGATCGTTATTCTTATGACGTTGTTGGCTATAGAACAGCAGATGGCATCTATGACAACCCAGCCCAGCCTATTGGTGAATATAATACTTTTTCCGGCCGTTTTGCTTATCATTTTCAACATCACAATGACTTTAAAACCGAAGTTGGCCTTTCAGCCTTAGCCGGTGGTTTACATAACGGTATCGATCGTGTCGGCAATTATCATGCCTGGGCCTTGCACTTAAATAGCCACTTTCAGCGCTGGAACCTGCAACTACAGCATGGCGAATACGACTACGATATAAACAATGCTGTTCGTATGGCGGTAGGCTCTTATGCTTTTTATGACAGCATGGCAGCTAAAGCCAAAACCAGCACCTTTAATTTAGCCTACAGCTTACCGGTTGAATGGGGTCCTGTAACTGGCCTACAGTTTTATAACAACTACGGTTTAGTGCATGATAAGTCAGACAATACTCGAGATACTATGATGAATGTTACTGGGTTTTCAGTCGCTGCAGGTGGCCTGTTTACCTACTTCGATTTAGTCCACGCTAAAAATCAACCCTTTGTTGGCGGCAGTGCCTCGGGTGATAGCAATGAAACAGAGCGTAGATTTAATATCAATATTGGCTATTACTTCTAATTAATGGTGTAAGGATTCAACAATGACAACCAAAAAAGATCCGATGATTCCAGATGGTGAAGTCACCCCCATTGATACCGATTATCAAGTCGGGCAAGACAATATATTAGTAAAAGTGGGCCCCTTTGGCTTAGATATTCATAACCGGGTGTTTTTAATTTCCGGTTTAGCCATCATATTATTTGTTGCACTAACGGTTATTTTTCAAACCCAAGCTGAACCAATCTTTAGTAGTATGCGTAATTGGCTTACTAGCAACTTAAGCTGGTTCTTTATGTCTGCCGCTAATATTTTTGTTGTGCTTTGTTTAGTGCTCATAGTCTCGCCTTTAGGTCGAGTGCGATTAGGCGGCACAGAGGCAAAACCTGATTTTGGCTATTTAGGTTGGTTCTCTATGCTATTTGCTGCGGGTATGGGCATTGGTTTAATGTTCTACGGCGTATCAGAACCGCTATCTCACTTTAGCAGTTCACTGGGCGGTGTAAGTGTTACCGACGGCGTTCGTACCGACTGGGCGCCACTTGGTGGAGCTGCGGGAGATCCAGCAGCTGCAACGAGTTTAGGTATGGCAGCCACGATATACCACTGGGGGCTACACCCTTGGGCAATTTATGCAATTTTAGCATTAGGCTTAGCCTTATTTTCGTTTAATAAAGGCTTACCTTTAACCATGCGTTCGGTATTTTACCCGCTGCTAGGCGAGCGAGTTTGGGGCTGGCCTGGTCATATAATCGATATTCTAGCGGTATTTGCCACACTGTTTGGTTTAGCTACCTCACTAGGGTTTGGTGCTGCCCAAGCCGGAGCCGGTTTACACCATCTATTTGGTGTTCCAGAAGGCATTAGCGTGCAAATTTTATTAGTCATTGGTATTACGGCTATCGCGTTAATTTCTGTAGTAGCTGGATTAGAAGCAGGCGTTAAGCGTTTATCTGAAATTAATATGGTGCTAGCAGCACTATTATTACTTTTCGTTATTATTGTTGGCCCATCTTTGGCCATTGCCACTGGCTTCTTTTCTAATTTAGGCGCTTACTTTCAACATTTACCCGCTTTAGCGAATCCTTTTGGCCGTGAAGATGCTAATTATAGCCAAGGTTGGACTGCATTTTACTGGGCTTGGTGGATAAGCTGGTCACCGTTTGTAGGTATGTTTATTGCTCGCGTTTCACGTGGCAGAACTGTTCGTGAGTTTTTAATATCAGTACTGGTTATTCCTACTCTTGCTTGTGTATTGTGGATGACAGTTTTCGGTGGCACAGCTATTAGCCAAGTGGTGAAAGATGGTTATGATGCTGCGGTATCTGCGGAATTGCCTTTACAGCTATTTGCTATGTTAGATGCATTACCGTTCTCTCAAATCTCCTCTTTTATCGCTATTATTTTAGTTGTGGTGTTTTTTATCACCTCGTCTGACTCTGGCTCGTTAGTTATAGATACCATTGCCGCTGGCGGTAAAGTTGATGCCCCCACACCACAACGCGTGTTTTGGTGTACTTTTGAGGGCCTAGTAGCTATTGCGTTAATGCTAGGGGGTGGCTTAGTGTCACTGCAAGCAATGGCGGTTTCAACTGGACTACCTTTTACCATAGTATTACTTACAGCAAGTGTCGCGGTAGTAAAAGGACTGATGTCAGAGCCTCGCTAGTCCAGGCCTAATTAAGGCATAGCCTAAGTGCTGATTAAAAATAGTTGATTAAATACTATGGAAATTGAGCAAATTGAAATATTGGAGTTCCTGAAGCGGCATTCACCGTTTCAGGAGCTCCCTGAGCAAGAGCTACTTGAGATAGCCTTAAGTATTGATATTGCCTACTTTCAAGCTGGCAGCGAAATTTTAACTTTTAATCAGCCACTTAGCGCCTTGCATTTAATTCGTAGTGGAGTAGTAGAAACCTTTCGTCGAAATGGTGATTTATATAATCGCTTAACTGAAGGCGGTCTTTTCGGTGAACAAGGCTTACTACGCGGTAATAAAGCCCGATTCCCAGCAACCGCAGTTGAAGATAGCCTTATTTATTTAATTCCAGATCAGGTCTTTCAAAAAATATTCGATAGCAATGATTTTTTTGCAGACTATATAGAAGTTGGTGACACCGAGCGGCAAAAATCAGCTAAAACCATTAAAAAGGCTGAAACAGACTTATTAAGCGCCCAAGTTAAAACGCTAATTAGACGCGAGCCTGTGTCCATAGTGGACTCAGCTAGTGTTTGGCAAGCCGCGCAGCTGATGACAGAACAAGGTGTATCTTGCCTGCTTATTTTATACGATGATAAACAGCCAGAGCGAGCAGGCACCCTAGCCGGTATTATGACCGATCGTGATATACGATCTCGTTTAGTCGCACCAGGGCAAAAATCGGAAATTCCTGTTAGCGATATCATGTCGACCGAGTTAGTTACAATTGAGCATCAGCAATATATCTTTGAGGCTATGATGCTAATGCTGCGCTATAACATTCATCACCTACCCATTTTAAATAAACACAAACCCGTAGGTATTGTTGCCCTCTCCGATATTATTCGTTATGAATCACAAAACAGTTTATTCGTTGTTAGCAGTATTTTTCGACAACAAAGTGTTGCCGAGTTAAGCACCTTAGTGCCTGATGTAGAGGCCTGTTTTGTTAGAATGGCTAACGAAGATGCTAACTCGCAAATGATTGGCAGTGCTATGGCCGCTATTGGTCGCAGCTTTAAGCAACGACTAATTGAACTGGCCGAACAAGAACTAGGCCCTCCGCCAATACCTTATTGCTTTTTAGCCCTTGGCTCTATGGCTAGAGATGAACAGCTGATTGTCACTGATCAAGATAATGCATTAATTTTAGATAATAGCTTTGACCCTAAGCTGCATGACGACTATTTTTTAAAGCTGGCGAATATTGTCTGTGATGGTTTAGCGCTGTGTGGTTACACCTATTGTACAGGTGGTATCATGGCAACAAATAAGCAATGGCGGCAACCGCTTAAAGTCTGGCAACACTATTTTACCGACTGGATAAACACACCTACCGCAGAGCGCTTACTGCATAGCTCTATTTTCTTTGATTTAGATCCGGTAGCCGGCCAAACACGCTGGGCCGATCAATTAAACCAATTAATATTAAAGCAAGCAAAAAACAATCAGCACTTTTTAGCCTGCATGACTCGTAATGCTTTGCAACGCACGCCACCGCTTGGCTTTTTTCAAGACTTTGTTATGGAAAATGATGGCCGACAAAATAACAGCTTAAATATTAAGCGCCGCGGTACAGCGCCTATGGTTGATCTTATTCGAGTGCATGCTTTAGCTATTGGCTCTGATGCAACCAATTCTTTTGAACGACTAAACGATATTATTGCCGCCAATATATTACCTAAGGGCCGAGGTGAAGATTTACGTGATGCCTATGAAGTTATTGCCATGGCTCGCATTAAACAGCAAGCTTTAGCCATGCAAACCGGAGAAACGGTTGACAATAACATAATGCCTGAGCATTTATCTGAATTTGAACGAAAGCATTTAAAAGCTGCCTTTTCAGTATTAAGTAATGCGCAAAAGTTTCTTAAATATCACTTTAGGGCCTAAGCTATGCTATATCTAGGACCTGAAAAAAAAGCAATTCAGCAAGTGTCTAAGCTAGATAGCGGCATTACTGACTGGCAACAGTATTATCAACAACAAGCCTCTGCAGTAAAGCATCCATTATTAAAGCAGTTCTATCAAGCTGGCATGGTCTTAGCAAATACCCCTATTAGCCAGGTACCTTTGCTTGCTCTTGATTTTGAAACGACCGGCTTAGATCCTGCCAACGCTGGCATTGTGAGTATTGGCTTAGTGCCTATGACCTTAACTCACATTGCTAGCTCGCAAGCTAGACAATGGCTAATTAAGCCTAAATTTGCTTTAGACGAAGGGTCTATTACCCTGCATGGCATAACCCATTCTGATATTACTCAAGCACCCGATATTATAGATATTTTACCGCAACTACTGCCTTACCTTGCCGGTAAGGTTATTGTTGTTCATTATCGCGGCATTGAGCGGCCATTTTTACAAGCGGCATTACAAGATAGATTAGCAGAAAGCATTGCTTTCCCTGTTATTGATACTATGGAGCTTGAAGCCCGCTTACACCGTAAAAAACAAAAAAAGTGGTGGCGTAGTTGGCATCCGATAAAACCAAAGAAACAAACTTCTATTAGATTAGCAGATAGCCGAAGCCGTTATAATTTACCAGCTTATCGGCCGCATCATGCTGTCACTGACGCTATTGCCTGTGCCGAGTTACTGCAGGCGCAAATAGCAGCTCGGTTTTCACCCGACACTCCTATAGAGCAACTTTGGTGCTAAATTAACCAATAGTGCTTTCACTGTTGCTTTTCTTAGTGAATACTATCACTTGTACTGATCTCTAAATAAGTATGCTGGAGAGCAAAATGAAACTGTTGTTAAAACGTGTTGCTAAAACCCCAGGCCAGCGTTTGCTGTTACTCTTATTAGTATTAGCCTTATTTAGCACTGCCATTTATAGTGGCTTGTTACAACAACGTTTAATTAATCCCTTACTTGCTCCACTAGACAATCAAGCGCATTCAGCGTTAAAACAAAGCCTAATGTTAAGCAGTGCCTCATTCGCAACCGCCCGCTTAATTGATCGCGGTATTGCTTTTGTGTCAGAGGCAGAAGTTGGCGTAGGTGTCGCTAGCGTGAAACCCGGTCAGTTACTAAAGCCTTTGCAAGATATGGCAGTGCGCTACTCCGATTTGATGGTGGTCGCTATGACGTCTGTTGGCATCCAACTATTTTTATTAGAGTTTGGCAAAGTTGCCGCTTTACCTCTGTTTGGCAGTGGCATTATCGTCACGGCATTAGCCTTGTTACTTGGCCCAAAAGCTTGGCAACAAAGTGGGCTATTTTTGCTGCGTGCCTTTATTGCTTTGCTGCTAATCATCCGGATAGGCATTCCCGTTGCCGCCTTTAGCGTTGCAGCCTTGTCAAACTGGGTTTTAGAGCCACAGCGCGTTGCAGCGCAGGCTGCTCTATCAGGCTCTACAGCAACACTGAGCATTGAACCGGCCATGCCTGCAGAAGATAGCGGCGCTTTAAGCTGGCTTAAATCGAGTGCGAATACTGCCAATGAAGTGTTTAGCGCTGTAAAAAACTTTACCGATGATATGGTAGAAAACCTAGTGCAGCTCATCGTTGTTTACACCTTACAAACCCTAGTATTTCCGCTATTATCACTGTGGTTGCTGTGGCACTTAGGCCGTTGGTTTACATTGAAACCTAAGCTAAATAGCTTAGCCGTCACATCCTAGGCTACAGCATAAAGAGGCCTTTACGTTAAACTTGTTGATTATTTAGTTTATAAAATCTCGATTTACATCCGTAGCTTAGCTACATTAATAACATAAAAGTAGTATAATAAATGTAACTTTGAACTCGTTCGTTATATTGCCTGTTGCTTTACTAATACGTATAGCAGCATCATTTTCGACATTGCAGCTGAGAAAGACTATTGGATAACGCTGAATTTATTCAAAAACGTAAATTTATTGTCAAACTTGGCAAAATGCTGCACAAGTATGGCACACCTGCATATCGTCTTGAAGCTCACTTAAATGAGTTAACCCAACACTTGAAGCTAAAAGGCTCCTTTATTATTTCTCCAACGGCAATGACCTTTGTTATTTGGAGTGAAGGCCATGAACAAGAATACACCCATGCCGAACGCGTTGACCCTGGCGGCATGGACTTAGGCTCTCTCTCACGCTCGGATGATTTAGTTGAACAACTATTGCGCGGTGAGATCAGCATCCAGCAAGCCGATGCAATGCTAGATATTATTCATGATCGCCCTAGTTCATACGGTCATATCGCGACTGCTTTTGCTATGGCCTTATCAGGTGGCGCCTTTGCTATGTTAATGGCGACCAGCTGGAATGATGTGTTATGGTCAGCTTTGCTCTCATTAATGGTTTACTTGTTTATGGTTTGGGCTGAGCGATCTATTCGTATTGCCCATATGCTTGAGCCCTTAGTTGCAATGGCTGCCGCTATTGCCGCTTGTGCTATTAGTCGCTATATCGACCCTGGTATTAATATTCGTTTAGTGGTTTTATCTGCCATTATTGTGTTTATACCCGGCCTAGCGTTAACCCTTGGGTTTGCGGAACTTGCTGCTAGGCATCTTGTATCCGGCAACGCTAGGGTAATGGATGCCTTAATGCTGTTATTTAAGTTGTATTTTGGTGCTTTTATCGGCATAGAAATTGGCTTTTATTTATTTGGCCAGGTCGACTTTATTAAACCCGCACCAATACCACATGTAATGGCATGGCTAGCTATAGGCATTTTGGGTTGCTCGTTAATGGTGTTATTTAAAAGTAGAGGCAAGTACACCTTATGGTCATTAGCATCCGGCTTTATTGCTTATGGCGTTAGCATAACCGGCGCTGACTTATTTGATTACACTTTAGGGGCTTTTTTAGGGGCCTTCGCGGTTGGTATTTATAGTAATATTTTTACTCGACTGGCCAATGCGCCAGCAGCTATTGTAGCAACCCATGGTTTAATCGTATTAGTGCCAGGCAGTAAAACCTATATAGGCTTAAATAGCCTTATTTCTGGTCAAGAATTTGTCGTCTCTACCGGTATTGGCCAACAAACCTTCTTAATTTTTATGGCTTTAGTGGCTGGAATTATCTTTGCTAATGTAGCATTACCTCCGCGCAAAAGCTTGTAGGAGTTAGTATGTCTAATCGTAGTTATTTACGTTCTTTACGCTTAGGTCATGCCCTACGTGAAACGTTTGCTGAAGGTTATAACAAGCAGAAGCTGCTTAAAGATATTCTTGCAGGCATTACTGTTGGTATTATTGCTATTCCATTAGCCATGGCTTTAGCTATTGCCAGTGGCGTAGCCCCTCAATACGGTTTATATACGGCCATTATTGCTGGCTTTATTATCGCCTTAACTGGTGGCTCACGCTTTAGCTCGCTCTGCTGCTAACTTTAAAGCAGGTGCTCAATCCCCTATCGCCAGCATGGTGCATGCCATAGTACTGCTTCTCGCCCTAGTTATATTGGCACCAGTGCTTTCATATCTACCTATGGCTGCCTTAGCTGCCTTGTTATTAATGGTGGCTTGGAATATGAGTGAAGCCCCTAAGGCATTGCAATTATTTAAAACGGCACCTTACAGTGATATCTGGGTGTTTATTTGCTGCTTTTCTTTAACCGTACTGTTTGACATGGTTATTGCTATTACAGCAGGGATTGTTTTAGCCGCATTACTCTTTATGAAACAAATTGCGGCTATGACTAAAGTAACCGACATCAGCCAACATAAAAAACATATTTCGACTGCTTTACCTGAAGGCTGGCTAGCGTTAAAAATTAGTGGGCCATTATTTTTTGCAGCGGCAGACCGTGTTTTTGCTGATATTGCTCAAATAAGTGCCAATAGCAAGGGCATTATTTTATATATGGATGGCATGCCTTTATTAGATGCCGGTGGCTTAGCCGCTTTAAATAAGTTTATTACCCAGTGCCGAGCTGATAATACCAAGCTGCTTATTGCCGACTTAGCCTTTCAACCATTAAAAACCTTAGCAAGGGCCAAAGTTCAACCTGAACCCGGCGTATTAAGTTTTTATTCAACCTTAAGTGAAGCCATAGACTCTCTTGATCAAAAAATGCGTTAGATGTATCTAGCACGAGTTAAATATTGAACACTTCTTTGTTAAATATTGTAAGTTCAGCTTAAAAGTAACTATTAATATTGCTAAGCTAACAATGTGATTATGATTAATTAAGGTGACTCTTGCGCTACTTTATTTTGTTACTGCTATCTATTATCAGTTTAAGTCCTAGGGCAGAAAGTGCTTGTGATCACGATAATTGTGCTGATAATTCGCATTATATGTTCAGCCTAAGCTTAGGCTATGGTCAACGCTCAAACCCATTATACGGTGGTCCTGAGTTGCCTTTGGTCTTACTGCCCGATTTTTATTATTACGGCGACAATTGGTTTTTCGATAACGGAAAACTAGGCGCGACATTACCGTTAACCCCCGAATGGCAATTAAGCCTAGTTAGCCAACTGAACCCTGAAAAAGGCTATTTTAAAAAGTGGTTCAGCAGTAACTACACAACTTTAGGTATAGGACTGCCAATGCCATCTTATCCAAATTATACTGTGGCTAAACAGCCTGAGATGGAGCCTGTTACTATTCAACAAGTGAGTAAAAGACCAACTGCTTTTGATGCAGGACTTCAAGCCGATTGGTTTAAACAAAGCTGGCAGGCTCAAGCAGTAATATGGCAAGATATTAGTAGTAGCTATCATGGCCAGCATGCTAGCGCTAGCCTAGCTAAAAGCTGGCAGCATTTTTCAGGCACCTGGCAACTAACTGGCCGACTTTATTGGAAAAGCGCTAAATTAATTAATACCTATTATGGTATTAGCCATGAAGATACTTATCAAACCCAGCAATACCAAGCTAAAGCCAGCTGGCAACCTGAAATTAGTCTGCAGTGGCGACATTCCTTATCAGAACGCACTACACTTGTCGGATTATTGCGTTATTTATATTTGGATACAGCCATGACTCAAAGTCCTCTAATTCGTTCTGATCATATAACGACCTGGTTCTTTGGTATTAATTACCGGCTACTTTGATGCAAGGTTTTTTATTAGTAATGGCGTTAGCCGTAGCTTCTGAAGCAGAGCAATGCAATGCAGGCGTATGCTGGCAGGTTAGTCCTAGTACCTGTATTACAGAGCGTATTGACCAACCATGTCAATCGCCTCTTTCTGTACAATGGCACAGCCAGAATCAACAGTCTCTGTGTATAGTTTTAGCTAAACAAAACTTACACTGTTGGTCTTCTGCAAGTTCAGGAAGCTGGCAACAGGCCATTCCATGGGCTAATGAAACTCTTTTTTTAAAAACAGAAGCTAACACCTTTATTCTTCAAACTAAACTAAAAGTACTTAGTCGCCAGCCAGTTAAGCGCAGGCGGCTAAATGGACCTTGGAGCCTATTTTAATGACCAAAATTTTGCTAGTTGAAGATGATAATCGGCTCGCCTCCTTAGTTCAGAGCTTTTTAATCCAAAATGGTTTTGATGTTCAATGCCAAGCAAGGGGCGATGCTGTTGCAGAGCATTGCCGACAGTTTCAACCTGATGTCATTGTGCTTGACTTAATGCTTCCTGGTTTAGATGGTTTTGCTGTCTGTAAGCAATTACGACCTTGGTATAAAGGGCCAATACTTATTTTAACTGCAAAACAAAGCGATATTGATCAAGTTCTTGGTTTAGAGCTTGGTGCCGACGATTATGTAATTAAACCGGTAGAGCCTCGCGTGTTAGTCGCACGTATTAATGCCTTACTTCGTCGAGGTCATGTCGGTAATCAGTCGGCGCAAAAAGAGCTTCAGTTTGGTCAGCTGCAATTAAAGCAAGCCGCTCGTGAAGCTTGGTTAGATCAACAAAGAATAGAGCTTACTAGTTATGAATTTGATTTATTATGGATGCTTGCCCAGCATGCTGGACAAACCTTAAAGCGCGAAGCAATCCACCAACAAATTATTGGCCGTGAATATGATGGTTTAGATCGTACCGTCGATGTACGCGTATCTCACTTGCGACGTAAACTTGGCGACAATGCCGAAACTCCTTTTCGAATTAAGACCGTATGGGGTAAAGGATACTTATTTGTTGCAGATGCATGGCAGTAGTCACCTAATATGCAGCGTTTATTCTGGCACTTCTATGGCTTTATCTTTTTAGTTTTGCTCGGTAGCGGTTGGGCTGTAGAGCAATTATGGCAACAATGGCAGCCTAATCAATTACCCGTTTGGCTAGCAAGTTATGAAAAACAGCTGGTTCACAGCCTAAACCAACCCAGCAAGCAATGGCCAGAATTAATTGATCTTACCATCGCGCCTATAGAGACAAAGAGTATCAGCTGGCAACCAGAAGAGCTGACTCAACTACAGCAAGGCCAAGTTATAAAGTTATTTCAAGCAGACGCTGTTTATTTTTACTATTTACAACAACATCAACAGCAGTTATGGGTTATTGGCCCACTACCGCTAACTGAAAACAATAGTGCAACCACTTGGTTTAATTTATTATTTTTTGTTCTTCTGGCTATTTCTTTAGCTTTTTGGCTATGGCCGATAGCGCGAGACATTCGTCACTTACAGCAAGGTTTGCAGAATTTTAATAAGCACACTACGCCTAACTTAACCTTACCTAATCACAGTGTAATGGCTCCTATTAGCCAAAGTGTCCAGCAATTAACAACGCAAATTCATAACTTGCTTAACCTACAGCAAGAAATGACTCAAGCGGTATCACATGAATTACGCACGCCCATCGCACGCTTAAATTTTGCCTTAGAAATGGCTTATCAACTTCCAGAACAAGATAGACAAATGATGCTGCAAGATGTGCGAGAACTGCAACAGTTAGTCGATGAGATTTTAGATTATGCTCGCTTAGAAACAGCAGAGTCGCCGCTGAATAACCAACATATTAATTTAACTGAGCTGCTAACAAATTTACAAGAGAAGCTAAGCCCCTTACCAGGTGCCGCCATCAGTATGCAATTAACGGATGATGCTATAATTTACGGCGACGGTCATTATTTAGAGCGAGCTATTCAAAATATTATTGTCAATGCTAAGCGATATGCTAAACAAACCATCAGCCTATCTTTACTTCCTATTGAACATGGTTGGCAAATTATTGTAGAAGACGATGGCCCAGGAATTCCAAACGCACTACATAAGCAAGTATTAGAGCCCTTTTATCGCCAGGAAAGCAGTAGGAATAAACAAGGTGGAGGCTTTGGTTTAGGTTTAGCTATAGTTAAGCGTATAATGCAGTGGCATAAAGGAAAAATTAGCATTAGCGACTCTGTTTTGGGTGGTGCCTGTTTCACCTTAACCTTAATTCACTATAAGCCAGAATAACTTAAGCCTTAATAGCAGTTTATTAGCACTATACAGCGAAAGTCTTTATCATAGCGTCCCCTGTTTCTAGGAGCTGTACCCAATGACAAAAACACCTGCTTGGCTAATTATCTTATTGGCCGCCATTGTTGCAACAACGCCATTAGCCATTGATATGTATCTTCCTGCTATGCCCATAATGGCCGAACAACTGCATACCTCTATTGGCATGGTACAGCAATCGTTAAGTATTTTTTTAGCCGCTTATGGCCTAAGCATGCTGATCTGTGGTCCGCTTGCCGATCGGTTTGGCCGCAGGCCTTTAGCCTTAATTGGCTTATCAGGCTTTATTGTTGCAAGTGTCATTTTAAGCTTTATGCAAAGTATCGAATGGTTTTTATTCTGGCGCGCCCTACAAGCCTTATTTGGCGCGGCTGCCACAGTGGTAGTTCCTGGCATTGTTCGCGATATCTACCAGAAAAACACAGCAAAAGGCATGTCTTACGTATCTATGATTATGATGCTAGCACCACTGATAGCGCCAGCCATTGGCAGTGGCATTTTATGGTTAAGTAGCTGGCAAGTGATCTTTATCGTCTTGGCTATTTATGGCTTACTTATTGTCACCCTAAGTTGGCGCTACCTGCCTGAGGGCAAGCCACAACAAACAAGCCAAAAGCCACAGTTGTTATCTGGGTATAAAATTGTATTCGCTAAAAAAACAGCTAGACCTAACATAGCAACATCTATGTTTGCTTCTTTTTCATTCTTTTGTTTTTTAACTGCTGTGCCCTTTGTTTACATTGAATATTTTCACGTTAACGAACAGCAATTTAGTTTATTATTTGGCTTTAATGTTGCCATGTTAATGTTAGCTAACTTTATTAATAGCCGCATAGTCACTCGACTAGGGCCACAGCGAATGCTCAGGTTAGGTTTAGGCTTAGCTTTAATTAGCGCCAGTGCCTTAACTTTATTTAACTTTTGGCAATACCCTTTAATTTATACCGTGCTAAGTATCGCGCCGTTAATGGCAAGTTTAAGCCTTATTGCAACTAATGCCGATGCCATGATTATTATGGAGTTTCCTGACAATAGCGGTACGGCAACAGCGGTCATTGGCACCTTACGCTTTGGTAGTGGCGCCTTAGCTGGCCCCTTACTCGCCTGGCTTTACAATGCCACCGCCTTACCCTTTTCATTACTTATGCTAACAGGCGTTTTACTTATTGCGGTTAGCCAGTTGTGGCATAAAATCCCCGTGCAGCAGCAAGCTTAAATTTTACAGGCACCGCCAATACAATCATCATCCTCGTTCTGCTGTAGCGCCTCAGCTGCAGCAGCACGAGTTATTTCCTCTTGCTGTTGCTGCACGTTTTGTTCTGCAGTATCAAAATCTAAGTGGTCGAGGTCAAAATCTAATTCAGACATAAGGGCTCCAATTGCGAATTATGCCAATTAAAAATAGCCGTCAAGTCTAGCAAGTTTCAGCTGCAACCTAAAGCGGATTTAAGCAATGCAGGATTGATCTGAAGTTGTTAGAATACAGCAGCTATTTTGCCCACCGCTTGTAGGAGTTTGCTATGACCCGTTTGACCATTCTTACCCCAGATGATTGGCATTTACATTTTCGTGATGATGATATGCTGCACGAAACTGTACCCGCAACTGCCCGCCAGTTTGCTCGCGCTATTGTAATGCCAAACCTAGTGCCTCCGGTCATTAATGCCGATATGGCTAATGCTTATCGGCAACGTATCTTAGCGGCTAGGCCACAAGGCAGCACCTTTGAGCCTTTGCTTACTTTGTTTTTAACAGACAAAACAACTAAAGACGACATTAAACAAGCCAAAGCTGCTGGCGTTGTCGCAGCCAAGTTATACCCTGCAGGTGCGACAACTAATTCATCAGATGCCGTCAGTGCCTTAGAAAGTCTCTACCCGGTATTTGAGGCCATGGCTGAAGCGGGTATGTTATTACTAGTACATGGTGAAGTAACCGATCATGATATCGATATCTTTGATCGAGAAAAACTATTTATTGACCGTTATTTACAGCATATTGTCGCTAAGCTGCCTAGCTTAAAAGTGGTATTTGAGCATATCACTACCGCTGATGCGGTAAGCTTTGTTACAGAAGCGCCAGCCAATATTGCCGCGACTATTACACCACAGCATTTGCTATTAAACCGTAATGACTTATTAGTCGGTGGTGTAAGACCCCATAACTATTGTTTACCGGTTTTAAAGCGGCGCACCCACCAAGAAGCCTTACGGGCAGCGGTAGCTTCAGCTAATACTAAATTTTTCTTAGGCACAGACTCAGCCCCTCATGCCCAGCACGCTAAAGAATCTGCTTGCGGCTGTGCCGGTTGTTATAGCGCCCATAGTGCTATTGAGCTATACGCCCAAGTATTTGATGATTTAGGCTGCTTAGAAAACCTAGAAGGTTTTGCCAGCCATTATGGCGCTGATTTTTACGGTTTACCCCGCAACACCAGCACAGTGACCTTAGAAAGAAAAGAATGGCAAGTGCCAGATCAAATTATCTTACCAAACGGTAAGCCCATAGTGCCTTTCTTCGCCGGTAAAACTTTAGACTGGAAGCTAGTGTAACTATTGGCCTTAAAAGTTAGCTTTTTAAATAACTCAGCAGCCGCTCCAACGCGCGGTAGCTGAGTGCTTCCATAATATGGGCTTTGCTAATATCGGTTTGTAACTGTAAATCAGCTATAGTGCGCGCCACTTTTATTACCTTATGATAAGTACGGGCAGACAGCTTAAAGCGATGAATAGTATCCTCTAAAAAACTCGCATCGGCTTGGCTTAACGGGCAATATTTAGCTATTTCTCGGCCATTTAATCTCGCATTGGCTTTGCCTTGGCGCTGTATTTGAATATCTCTTGCCGCTAATACTCTTTCGCGCACGCTAGCACTACTTTCCTCGTGGCACTCTTGGCTTAACATACCTTTGGGGAGCAAAGGCACTTCAATTTGCAATTCTATACGATCAATAAAAGGTCCTGATAAACGGTTTAAGTAGCGCATTACTTGCTCTGGTGAAGAGCGGCCATCTTCATGATGACCGGTAGGGCTTGGATTTAAAGCAGCCACTAATTGAAATTGCGCCGGAAATTCAGCTTGTCTTGCCGCGCGGCTAATATGCACTTTGCTGGTTTCTAACGGCTCTCGAAGCACATCTAATACTTTTCGCGGGAATTCAGGCAATTCATCTAAAAATAAAATGCCATGATGAGCTAATGAAATTTCGCCCGGCCTAGGCACTGACCCGCCTCCTACTAAAGCCACAGCAGAGCTAGTATGGTGCGGGCTTCGAAAAGGACGCTGCTGCCAATCAGTTAAGTTACGCGTTAAGCCTGCAATAGAGTAAATAGCCGCAGTCGCTAATGCCTCCGGCTCAGTCAAGGGCGGCATTATGCTAGGCAGGCGCTGAGCTAGCATAGATTTCCCGGTACCTGCAGGGCCTAACATCAATAGATTATGCTCACCCGCAGCGGTTATCTCCAATACCCGTTTAGCATGCGCTTGGCCTTTAACATCGGCTAAATCGGCCTGTTGCTCGGTTTGGGCAACCGGCAAGGCTGGAATAGCCGGCAAGGCTTGCTGCGCCAACAAAAAACTATGCACTTGCAGTAGGTGATCTGCACCATGCACGGCAACATTAGTGACTTGCTGAGCTTGTTGAGCATTTAACATTGGCAGCACTATCGCGCGTTTAGCTTCTCGGCAGGCTATGGCTACAGGAATTTCGCCTAAAATAGGCCGGATCTCACCGGATAACGCTAACTCACCACAGAATTCAAAACCTAACAGACTTTTTTCTGCTAACTGGCCACTGGCAACAATAATGCCTAGTGCGATAGGTAAGTCAAAACGACCGCCTTCTTTGGGTAAGTCTGCCGGCGCTAAATTAACCGTAATTTTACGATCAGGAAATGCAAAGCCACTATTCACCATAGCACTGCGCACTCTATCCCTTGATTCTTTAACTGAGGTTTCAGGTAAACCAACTAATTGAAATGCCGGTAAACCATTACTAATATGCACTTCTACTGTGACTAAAGGCGCATCTAACCCATAACGTGCTCGACTATATACCACCGCTAATGACATCCGCTGTCCTTGAATAACCTTAATAAACATTAAATTAACTTTTAGCACAAAAATATCATATAGCAAGCTCTGTTACTGCCAGTACTTAGCTTTAACCCTATTGAAATACGCCGGTTAAGCTGTTGCAATACTAAAGATGATAATCACTATTTCTCTGATGATTTTAACTATATCTTTGGCTATAACTTTGGCTTCTTGCCAAACTACGGTAGCATAACGCCTTTAGGGTTAATTATTAGGTACTATGACGGATTTATCTGCTTCGCCATTTAATCAAGAACAACTACAACAATGGTTTGATACGGCAACGTTTCATCGCGCTCAAGCTTACCTGCAAGCGGGTAAAGTATTAAAACTAGAGCATAACGACGATTTATCCGATATTACTGCACAAGTGTGGGGAGCGGCTTTCGCGCCTTACCGTCAATACATTAGTCTGTCGCAAAAAAATGGCTACTGGCAGTTGCAAAATAGATGCACTTGCCCTGTTGGTGCCAACTGTAAGCATGTGCTTGCTGTGCTGCTTAAATTACAACGCGACTATCAGCACTACAAATTACAAATCAAACAACAACCTTTTCTTGCTCTAGATAGCTGGTTTGATCAAGTTGAAAAAACTCTTAAACCTAAAACTGAAGATAAAGACACCATTTTATATTTATTTTCCTATGGGCAAGCGGGTTTACAACTGAACCCAAGACGAGTGAGAGTAAGTAAAAAAGGCGGTTACACTAAAGGTACGGCAATTGGTAAATATGACTTAGTAAGCCCAACTATGCCAGCATGGATTGATAAGCAAGATTATCGCCTACTCTCCTACTTTCGCGCGCAAAGTCAGCATGACTTACCCATACTAGAAGGCGAGTGGGGATATTTATTACTACAACAGCTGTTAGAGACTGGCCGCTGTTTTTTTAGTGAAGCTCGCCATACCGTGCGCTGGGGCGCTAAGCAACAAATGCAGTTTCGCTGGCAAAGCACAGAGGGCGGACAGCAGCTAAGTTGGTGTGGTGATGATGAAGAAACTAAGCTAGAGCTAGTCTATACCGAGCCACCTTGTTATTTAAATACTAACACCTACACCTTAGGCGAACTAGGTACTGAGTTAACTAGCCAACAACTTCGTTTACTAAAGAAGATGCCGGTTATTCCACAGCAAGCCTTAGCTTCCAGTATAGGTAGGTTACAGCAGTTATTTAAAAAACAAGCCTTACCCGTACCGAATGCCTCGGGCGTAAAACAAATTACTAGTGCTCCTAAGCCAGTACTGCAATTAAAAATGTTAGCACTGCAGCCAAAGCAACGACGTGAGCCGATGGCCATATTGCAGTTTAATTATGCCGGTTATCTATTGCCGCTAAGTTTAACAGAGCCACAAACAGAGCAGTTTGATGGCGAAGATACCGTTTTTATCAAACGTAGCCGTAACTCTGAAGTGAATGCCTTAGAACAA
Organism: Rheinheimera sp. WS51; assembly: GCF_050936095.1. Classification (NCBI taxonomy): domain Bacteria; kingdom Pseudomonadati; phylum Pseudomonadota; class Gammaproteobacteria; order Chromatiales; family Chromatiaceae; genus Rheinheimera; species Rheinheimera sp. WS51. The sequence goes on along the minus strand of NZ_JBOTRC010000001.1, from coordinate 43,247 downwards.
TTAATCGAGCTAGATTTACAACAAGTTGATATTACAACAGCTCCTTGGCAAAAGCAGGGCTGCTTTAATCCTGGCACAGGGCCAGACAACCCCATGTTATGGCAGCCACTTTTAGACGCCTTGCCACAATTAGAACAACAGGGCTGGCAAATCCAACGTGACGAAGACTTTAATTTAGATATATTAGCTCAGGCCCCCTATTTACAAGTTGAAGATAGCCAAGGTGGCGGTTTTTCACTGGCAGTTCATGTTGATATAGATGGCCAACAAGTCCCGTTATTGCCTTTAATTAGCCAATGGTTACGCCAACATGGCCTACCCGAGGCCAATAAGCCTATATGGCTGTCATTACCTCAAGGTAAATTAGCCTTAGCCCCTGAGCTAATTCAGCCGTTTATAGACACTATTTTACAACTACTTAATCCTGCTAAACCGGCCTTTAGTCTTGAACTGCCTGCCTTTAAAGCCGCTTTACTGCCTGAAGAAATTGGCAAGGATTTAAAGTTTCTTAATGCTCAAAGAGCCCAAAAACTAAGCCAGCTACTACATAATTTTAGTGGTATTGATGTCTGCGCAGCCCCACAAGGCCTACAAGCTGAGTTACGTGACTATCAGCACCAAGGCTTAAACTGGTTAGAGTTTCTACGCCAGTATGGCTTAGGCGGTATTTTGGCTGATGATATGGGCTTAGGTAAAACCCTACAGACTCTTAGCTTACTGTTATTACAAAAGCAACAAGGTGAATTGAAACACCCCGCTCTTATTATCTGCCCTACCAGTGTATTGGGGAATTGGCTTAATGAAGCGGCCCGCTTTACTCCGCAATTAAAGGTGCTACAAATTCATGGTAATAAACGTCAGGCTTTATTTAATCAATTAGCCGATTATGATGTTTTAGTGACAACTTATCCTTTAGTTGTCCGCGATCATAAGTATTATCAGCAGCAGCCACTCTCTACGGTAATACTTGATGAGGCTCAGCATATTAAAAATGCCGGCAGCCAAGCCGCTAAAGCCGTTCGATTATTAAAAGCTGAATTTAAATTAGCTTTAACAGGTACCCCATTAGAAAACCATTTAGGGGAATTAAAGTCGATTTTTGATTTTGTTTTACCCGGCTTATTAGGTAACGACACTCACTTTAATCAGGTTTACCGCAAACCAATTGAGAAGAACGGCGATACAGAACGAGCTCATGCTTTAAAACAGCGCATAGCCCCCTTTATTTTACGCCGTACTAAAGCGCAAGTTGCCGCTGAACTGCCCGAGAAAACAGAAATAATTCAACTACTTGACTTAGAGGCTGATCAGCGCAATTTATATGAAAGCATTCGCTTAGTCATGGAAACAAAAATACGCGAGTTGTTTCTTGAAAAAGGCGTAGCCGCTAGCCAAATTCAATACCTAGACGCCTTACTTAAGCTACGCCAGGTGTGCTGTGATGCCCGTTTAGTACCAGTTGAACATGCTCGCTCGGTTAAAAACAATGCAAAATTACAATGGCTGCGGGATACCCTGCCAGAAATGCTAGAAGAAGGCCGCAATATTTTACTGTTTAGTCAGTTTTCTAGTATGTTAACTCTGATTGAAGATGAGTTAAAAGCCCTAGGCATTAGCTATAGCAAGTTAACAGGCCAAACTAAGCATAGACAACAGCAAATAGATGCCTTCCAACAAGGTGATACTCGGGTATTTTTAATTAGCTTAAAAGCCGGCGGCACCGGCTTAAACTTAACCGCCGCCGACACCGTAATTCACTACGATCCTTGGTGGAACCCCGCAGCTGAAGCACAAGCCACAGACCGCGCGCACCGTATTGGCCAAGATAAATCTGTGTTTGTTTATAAACTGATTGCCAGCAATACTGTTGAGCAAAAAGTTCAACAATTGCAGCAGCATAAACAACAGCTGGCCGATCAAATGTTTGCCGGCGGTAAAGGACAGCCTTGGCAAGGCAAAGCTGATGATTTATTGGCTTTATTCAGCACTGATTAATAACCGTTATTTATAGTCCAACATTAAAATTTCGCCGTTTCACTGATGTAAGAAGTTGTTATAGGTAGTAGTGAATGAAATATAAAATTGCCTCAGTTATAGCACTGCTTATGTTGTGCTTGAACCACTTACCACTTGCAGCAGAGCCGACCAGCTTTCGACAAGCCAAAGTTATCGCACAGGCTATTTATGCCCCACAAAGTAACAGCTTTTATTGTGACTGCCCCATTAAATGGCAAGGTAAAAAAGGCTTACCTGACTTAGCAGCCTGCGATTATAGCGTGCGTAAAAATGCAAATCGTGCCAATCGCATTGAATGGGAACATGTTATGCCTGCGCATCACTTTGGCCATCAACGCCAATGCTGGCAGGAAGGCGGCCGTAAGAACTGTATTAAAACAGATGCTGTATTTAAAAAAATGGAAGCTGATTTATATAACTTAAAACCGGCTATAGGTGAAGTTAATGGCGATCGCAGTAATTATCAATTCGCAGTGTTACCCTCTACTACCCCACAGCACGGTGCATGCCCTATTAAGGTCGACTTTAAACAGCGCAGCGTTGAGCCTGCACCAGCAATTAGAGGTGATATAGCACGGATTTATTTTTATATGGCCGACAAATATAACCTCAAGCTATCGCGACAACAGCAACAGCTATTTTTAGCTTGGCATCGTCAAGATCCTGCCGATCAAGAAGAACAAACACTTAACCAGCAAATCAGCAAAGAAATGGGCCACGATAACCCCTTTGTTAGCGGTATTCGTGAATGGCATCTTGGTTACCGCCCACAAGGTTATGGTTTGAATATAAGCGCAGATTAAAACAAAAAGCTTAGTGCCATAGTTTATTTAATTGCCAAGCACTAAGCATTATTCTAAGTCTCGTTTAGCTAGTTGTGTTAGTTATTGAATGATTAACCACAACTAGCTGCTGCTTAATTGAAGCTTCTAATTCTTGGTTTATAACCAAAGGAAACGATTGCGGCTGCAAAATTTCATCAATACACACCCAGCAGTTACGCTGCTGCCGCTTGCCCATATAAAGCGCATTATCTGCTAACTTAATTAAATCTGGCCACTGGATATCTAGCCGCTGTTTTGGCGAGTTAGGGTAAATAACACCACCTATAGTGCAAGTCACCCTAAGGCTAAGCCCTTGCTCAATAGCAAATTCACTTTGATTAATGGCATGACAAATCCGCTGGGCTATTTGATGGTAATCCTCGGTATCAAATAGCCTGGCCACTAATAAAAACTCTTCGCCGCCCCAACGAATAAACAAGTCAGTTTCACGGATAGACTGATTAACTCGACGCGCGAACTCTTTTAATACCTTATCACCCACATCATGGCCATAGGTATCATTTACTTTTTTAAAGTGGTCAATATCAAACAAATAAATAGCAATAGGGTTATATTTATTGCCATCCTTAGAGCGCTTGACAAAATTTATCTCGCGCTGAATATTCTGCTCAAGATAGTGCCTATTATGTAAGCCTGTTAGGCTGTCGAATAAGCTCATGCGCGCGAACTGATCAGCTAATTTTTGTTTTTGCCGTAATTGCAACAGCACCAGCAAAATAAGAAGCAAAAATCCCGCCGCAACAGCGATAGTTAATTGCTTCTGACTTGCTATCTTGCCTTGCTCGGCCGCGGTTAATGCTTTTTCTTTTTCTATTAACTCGCCTTTTAATCTAGACTCTTGCTGCAATCGGCTTAACTCGGCACGAGAAGCTGACTTAGCCGAGTTTTGTTTTAGCAAAGGCTTTAAACGATCAAGATAAAGCGCATAAAAGCGTTTAAGCCCTAATAAACTTAGCGGTTCGTAATTTGAATCAATCATTCTTTGAAATAAATCGTGTTGCACTTCCAACGGGGTTGATTCACTTAAAGATTCACAGCGATCAATGTCATAAGATAGCGCTAATTTAATTTGAATTAGCTGTTGATAACACAGTAAATAATCTGAATTAAACAAATCACTCACAGGTGCTGTAAATGACAATTTTAATTGTTCTTTTGCAAGCTCAGACTGTGCAAGTTCGGCATAAGCTAAACTTGAAAACACTAAGATAGACTGTCTTAAAATAGTAATTTCAGGGTCAACCAACTGAAACCATTTTAACGCTTCTGCATAGTCAGGCTGATGAAATGTTTTAGCAATCCCAAGATTAAAGTAAACTTTTGCTAGCGTTTGTTGCACATAGGATGTAGCAGTGTCATCCTCTTGCTGCATTAACTTAAGCCGTTTAATGGCCTCAAGCATTAGTTTTATGCCTTTGGTAACATATTCGTTATCACCATGCACAATATAAAGGGTAGCTAAATTCAGTGTTATATCGTTTAGTAAATAAACATTAACTATTTCGGCTAAAGGTAATGCCATTTCATAACTACTAAAGGCTTGCTCTAAATCGCCAGTGCTAGATTGCACCCAGGCAATAATACTTAAGGCCTCTGCTGCGACGGCAAGATTATTATCTTCTATAGCCTCTTTTTGTAGCTCTAGTAAAGGAACTAATTTAGCTTCATCATTATCTTTTAATGATGTTAAGCATTTTAAGCGATAGGATAAATCTGGCTTTATGGGTATTAATTCCTGACAAATTTTGTTAACCAGTTCATTATTATTATTGTAATCATGCTGAAAAGCCATTTCACGCGTTAAACGGTAAATTTCAACGTCATCAGTCGACTTCTCTCTTTGCATTTTTAACCAATTAATTCTTTGCTCATAAGACAAACCAGCAAACTTCTCTGGTAATGGAGGCAGGCTTTCTAACGCTGAGATTGTAATATTGTCACTAGACCAAGCTCTTGTCGGTAATATAATGAAAAAGCTTAGGGCAATTATTTTAAGATAGAACTTTATTTGCATTTATTCCCCTAAGTAATTTTCTTGTGTGAAACAAAACTAGTGCACACTGCCACCTAATCCGATAACGGCTTCTACATCAACCACTCCATCCTTAATTGCGGTCGATAAATCGGTATAAAGCAAGGCTTCTGCTTGCTCAAAACTGACATTTAAATTATTAACCATACACACTTGGTTACGGCCATTGACCTTACTTAAATACAATGCCATATCGACTATCTGCAATACCTTCTCCCAATCCAACTTCTCTTCGTTAACACCTGCAAAGGGTAAATGAATAAAACCACCACTTGCTGTCACATCAATACTATGCTGCTCAAACTGCACTGGTGTCTGAGCAATCGTTTTTAATATCCGCTGAATAAACCCCGTTACCTGTTGCAACGAAATATTATCTAGTAATAATAATATTTCTTCTCCGCCCCAACGCACCACAAGATCATTATCACGACAACTAGCTTGTAAACGCTTAGCCATTTCAATTAATACAGCGTCACCTGCGTTATGGCCATAGTTATCATTAATTCGTTTAAAAAAATCAATGTCCAACATTAACAAGCCTGTTAGCTTAGTGACGGCATCAGTTTGCCGACGTTTCTCTTGCCGCCCCTGCATATGCTCAACTAAGGCTCTACGATTATATAAACCGGTTAAGGGATCACGAAGCGATTGGATCGCGAGCTGTTTATTTGTCTCAGTTAACTTTTTATTTGACTCGCGCACCTTACAATATAAAAGATACATGCCTACTGCAGCAAACAGCATAAGTAACACAAACATAAAGGTGAGCTTTTGCTGTAACTCCTGATTTTTTAATAACTGTGCTTTGAGTGAGTTCTCTTGCTCTAAAATAATAATTTTTTGCGCTTTTGATTTATTATCATAACGGTTTTGTAGCTCATTTAAGCGCGCCTCTCTATCGGCCGAGCGAATCTCTTCCTGCAGCTTCATTTGCTTTAATAAGGTTTCTGCTTGTTCTTTATATAACTCTGCGGCTGCATAGGCCTTAGCTAACCATTCAAGCCTAGGTTCATAGTCAGATTTTTTAGTACTATTCTCGAAGTAATCTAAGCTAGCTAACATTTGCTCTATACCAGCTTGTTGTTCACCATCCATAACACGTATATAGCCTAAGTTTAGTCTTAATAAATGTACAGAGTAGGTATCGTCTAAAATTTCAGCTCGTTTTAACGCGTCTTGTAACACTTTTTTGGCAGCAGAATATTGCTCTAACTCAATATAAATGGCGCCTATATTATTTTCAAAGGTTAACGCAAGTTGCTCCCAATCCACCTTTATCGCTTCATCTAAACCTAGCCGATAAAGTGTGATAGCCTCATCCATCTTTTTCTCTTCGGCAGCGATATAACCCAGTAATAAATACAACTCAGCTAAAGTATTACTAAATTGATATTTTTTTGCATCCGAGATTAGTTGTTCGGTAATTTGTCTAGCTTGAGGCCAGTTTTTAAGTTCAAGATGTAAGTGGGCAATGTTGAAATTTAAGAAAAAACGGCGGCGTACTTTTAAAGTATTATCAGTTTTATCAATCGCATCTAAAGCTTGAATAAAATGATCTAAAGCCTCGCTATATTGACCGTCCTCTTTATAAATACGGCCTAAAACATTATGAGCATAGAATTTAATCCGTACATCAGTAGCTTGCTCTAATTCCGTTTTAAGTAAATCAGACTTAATAATAGCGTCGTCCAATTTTCCTTGATAAAGCAACATTTCTAGTTCAGTCGCATAAATTTCAGTTAAGGCATTAGGGTTTTCTGTTCGTTTAGCAATATCTAATAATTGCTGTAATAATTCAGCGCTCTGTTCAGTATTATCAGAAAAATAGGTGTTAGTTGTTAAATAACTAAGTAATCTGGCACGGCTTTGCAAGGCAGGAATGTCACTATTAGTTTCAGCAAGCTTATTAAGCATTACTATCGAAGCTTCTCTATCTGTTGCTAATAATTCAAGGTATTGGTCTAATTGTGATTCAAGCTGTTGATCAATATCAGTCTGTTCCGCTAGTACTTGAAATGCCAAGCAACTCAATAACAGCATAAACAGCGATACTAAAAAATGCTTTATCCACATAGGCTCTTTCCTGAAGGATTTTATAGTGTTAGCTAAACTTAACCTAAAAGGTTATAAATTGCACACCTTTTAGAAGTTAAAAAATGTATAGACTAAAATGTAGATTTTATTAAACAACGTAAGTGAGCATTTACTAACAAAAAATGCTTACCTTAACGGTAACAATAACAACTTAATTAACGCGACCACCGGGGCCGTATTCTATCGTTATCTCCACTAATTCTTGCTCTATTGCCCTACCTAAATCACTATAAAGTAAAGACTCCGCTTGCTCGTAGGGTACTTTTAAGTCATTTACCAGATAAACCTGATTCCGACCATTTGTTTTACTTAAATATAATGCCATATCAGCAATTTGCATCACTTTTTCCCAATTTAATTGCTGCTCGCTAACCTTAGCAAAGGGTAAATGAATAAAGCCACCGCTAACGCTAACATCAATCAGATGCTGCTCAAACTGTATAGCAAGGCTCAGCCACAGCTTTTAAAATACGCTGAATAAAAGGCCTTACTTGGGATATGGAAATATTATCTAAAGCTCGGCATGAGCCGTTGCGATATTAAAATTTAAAAAAGCTTGTCGACGTAACCTTACAGGGCTGTTTTTATCGTCGGTTAGTTCTAAAGCATCTAGTGCTTTTATAAAGTGTTGCAATGCCTCAGAATATTGGCCATCCGTCTTATACACTCGGCCAATAACATTGTGGCTAAAATATAAAATACGCGGTTCTGTAGCTTGGGCTAATTTTGACTCGAGCCTTTCAAGCTTAATAATGGCTTGATCTAGCTTTAAATCGAACAATAATAATTCTAACTCAGTGGCGTAAATCTCGCTTAGCGTATTAGGATCATCAGTTAACTCAGCAATTTGTAATAATTGCTGCAGTAATTGCTCACTTTGCTCAAAATCTTCTGCATGATAGGTATTAGTAACTAAATAGCCCAGTAACCTCGCCCGGCTTTGTAAGGCGCTAATGTTTAAGGAACTTGCTGTTAATTGCTCAATAAGCTCAAGCCCAGCATTGAAATCTGTTTGGGTTAGTTCAATATAATGATCGAGCTGCTGCTCTAACTCTGGATCAACATCAGCTTCATCTGCAACTACTTGGCAGACTATGCTACTGAATAATATCAAGGCATAAATAAAACGATGTCTTATTAACATAAGCCTCCAGTTACTACGCAAATTAATATTTACATTTGAACATAACCTATAAGCTTATTGATTGTATATATTTAGCATAAAATGATGTCAATAAAGCAATCACCCTCGTAAAAAAATGGCAACCAAAGGCAGGTTTTGCATTCTCTGCTGGCGTAAGCTTTTTAACTGCTGACATAACAACTGCAAATAAGGCTGAAAAGCACTGCTGACTTTATACTGTTGAATCTTTGCAATAAAAGGTAACTGTGTATCAGGCAGCATCGCCGAAGCCGCATGCTGCTTGATTAAATTAAAGCTAGGTAACAGTATCGTAGAGTAATGCTCATGCAAAGCGATACTAACCCCTTTAGCATCAAAATCGCCAAAGTAAATCATTGTTTTGTTTGTAGCTAACCAAGCTGCTTGTAATGCTTTAGCCCCTTTACTATACAAAGTATCGCCACGATAAATTACTAAACAATGACTCAAGTTTAATGCAATCTCAAACTGCTCTAACTGATAAAAACAATCTAGATTTTCTACAACTATAAGTGTACTAAAGTCAGATAAATTAAGTTGCTGCCAATCAATATCAGCAATTTGTATCGGTACATTAGATAAACGATGTAAAGCGGTTAAACGAACTAAAACTCTAAGTTCTCGTGGTTTTTTCCCTACAGTTTTAATTTCTTGATTACTTAAATTCGCACTCTCTAAGCGGGTTTTATCAGACAAAAATTGCCTAAAATCAACTTGTTCTAATTGCTGTTGTACCTTAGCAATATCATCTAACAGCCTATTATTAAATACTACTTCGGGTATATTTAAACTATTTGAGCTAATAATATCCTGCTCTATACACCAAGCAATAACTTGCTGCGCAACCTTAGCTCGAGTTGACACTTTCACTTGACCTGTAATAGCTATCTTTTTTTGCAAGCCTCTTAACCAAGTTAAAGCTTGGCCTTTAAGTGCAGGGTAACTCATAACGCTATTTGTAAGCCTATTTTAACATCTTGTATCAACAGAAGATTGTTGACTGCACTTTGGGCTGTTTCCTCTCGTTTAATTAGAAACATCTGCTTTTCTTCTATTGGTAAGGCTTGGTATTCTGCGATTATTTGATACAGCCACATCTCGCTGTCCCAGGCTAATTCTTTTTCTAGCAAATAATCTAACGCACTTAAGCTACTGGCTTCATCAATAACCCTAAGATAAAAGTTTTCAACATCCAGCTTTAAAGCCTGCTGCCTAGCAATAATGGCTTCATCATCTGGCTGTATGCTAGCACTGGCGCTTTGCTGCTCTAATGTCTGATGTAAACTTGGCCTTGGCAGCTGACGCACTAATTCGGCTAATACCTGACGCTCACTGGCTCGGTCTAACGCAACAGCTGCTTGCGGTATAATAGCGGCGGCTTGATTAAATAACGATGGCACTTCAGAGCGATTAGCATAGTCTGCTGGCTGATATTTCGGATGCTGGCGTAAAAAGGCCGCCATGTTAGCAATTAGCATAGACCGCGCTTGCTGTTGGCGAAATTTGGCTAATAAGGCTAATAAGCGCTTTTGTACTTCAAGCAAACTACTGTGGTGAGAACTTAGCTGATTCTGTAATTGACTAACCAACAACTTACGTAGCTGATTATTCCCCTCTGCAAGCTCTATTAGCTCGTTAAAGTCTAGCAGCCCCAAACCATCTAGCAGCCGACGTAACTGCTTTTGCGCTCGTTCATTTTCTCGAATTTTATCATCCAAACTACTTACAAAACCAAAATCGCTATTTAAGCGGTGCCATAAACTATCAATGGCCTCTTCAAACTGACCGCTTAAGTCGTGCACTTGCTCGGTTAAGCGCTGTAACTGCAACTCAGCAACGCTGTAATCACCTTTAAATTGCGCATCGCGATAAGCTTGCACCCTATTACGTATTTGTTCTAGCTTTTGGGCAACATCTGCATTAATTTGCCGGCGGTTTTCATCTGCCACCATACTGGCTATCAGCTCACTTACTAAGGGCCTTAAAGCTAGTGGTTGCTGTTCATCAGGCCGCCATAGAATGCGAGCAGCAATTAGCTTTTTCAGTGCAATTTCGCTAAAGGCTGTTTCATCCACATAACCGGCAAGATAACCTTGCATTAATACTTTATGGTGCTTGCCTAATAAAGCTAAACGCTCGGCGCCTATACTAAATAAATTAGAGTTAAATAAATTAGAGTTAATACTGGCCTGATTGCTCACCGTTATGCTACTCAAATTAATGGCTCCTGCGTTGGTGTATCTTCTACAGGCAGATGCTCCTCATCACGAATAAAGCGAATAACATCAATTAAATAGTCAATTTTAGCTGTCACAATATAATACTGTCTGTCAGCATGAGGTTGCAGTAAGTAACCATGCTCTTTTAAGCGGCGAAAGATTAGCTTAATTTGACTATCTAAGGCCTCACTTTGGCTATTAAAAAAGCGATCCGCAGCCAATTGTTGCAAACGATGGCGCAAACTTTGGTTATCTTCAGTGCGCAAAATAAACTCTTGCAACTTAATCGTATCGCCCGCGGTAATTGCGCTATCACGACCTAAGGTTTCTTGCACTAACTGTAGCCATTCTAATAAAGGCAAAAGTGACTGAATTGTTTGACTAAATTGGTTACTTAAATGCTCACGCGCTGTGGTATTCAGTTCGTGATATGCCAAAAAATAAACGCTATTGTCATCATTACTGACTAAACGCCGATTTAATGGCCGTAAATAATGATTCATTTCTTCTTGGGTTTGCTCATTGCTTAAATGACGATAAGCATCACTGTCGGTAATTTGGCAAATAAAATCACCGGATAATAAGCGCTCTAATAATGCACCATGCTGGATCATTAGCTAACCTCCTGTTGCCGCTGCGCTAAGCGCTCGCTTAGCCTGCTGACTTTAGGTTGAATACGTTTTAACTGTCTCTTAGTTGGATCTTGCTGACTAGGCTCAATTAAATAGCGATGCTTAAATAGCATTAATACGTCAGATTCAGGGTTAGGAAAGGCACCAACAATAATAATGTTATTAGCACTACAGGCAGTAAATAACTTCTCAACATTATGATAAGCCAAGGTACCTATTTCATCGATAGGCCAATGAATCGCTACCTTAGCCTCGCCACGTAATAAGCGAGTAAAGGCCAGTAAGTACTTACATAAAATAAGGTAAGCCATACCATGACTGGATGACTCCAATAGTTGCCTATCACTTTTAATCACCAGTTCAGAGCCACCTTCACTTAAGTGCAGCTCTAAGCGCAATAATGACTCTATGCTGTATTGTTCATCAGCACGCAATAATTCAACTACATCGGCTAAAGCATTTAAGTAATCTTCAGAAGGTAAGGCTTTGCCCGAGCTAGTCCAGTCATCATACAGCTTGGCAAAATGCTTTAAGGGCTGCCAAAAACCTAGTTCGTCTATGGTAGACAAAATTCTTACTTCTGAGCGACTAATCCCCTCAAGCACTAAATCATCAGCGACTGCCGCACTTAAGCGCCGGCTTTGCATAGCAATACGTCGATTAATATCACTAAATACCGTGAAGAAACTTTTTAGATCTCCGCCAATGTTTTCGCCCATTTCTAATAGCTGCTGGCGTTGATCTTGTAGAATACGCAGTAAATCAGCCAAGATTGGCAACTGTTGCCGTTTGCCTGCCCGCTCGGGTAACTGACGCTTTTCATGCTCTAGCCGATCTAAAAACTCGGTTCCAGCATCTTTGCTTAAAATGGCTTCGAATTGTTCTAGTTGCGTCGTTAACTGCTGCTCTACTAAGCTACGCTGGGCTAACGCTTCATTGCTACGCGCTAAACGCTCGATTAAATCAATGGCTGAAGTCAGGTTAGCCGGTGCTATGCTAGTTAAATCTAACTCAGCAAATTTAGCTAAACTCACCCTAAGCTGCTGCAGTGCTTGTTCAGCTTGTTGCATCTTGTCTTGCCACTGCTGTTTTTGCTCTTCTAGCTGTTGCTGACGCTCACTAAACTGCACTTTTAATTGACTTAACTGTTGCTGTAACTGCCGCTGCTGTTGCTTTAAGTTTGTTTCTTTTTCTAATAACTGAGGCCGTAACTGTTGCCAGTCTAGCTGCATAAAGCGTAACCATTGCGCCAGCTCGTCTTGCCGACTTTCTACATGTTTAATCTTAGTTTTTAATTGCTCTTGTCGCTGCTTTAAGTCAGTTAAACGACGAGGATCTATACCTTTACTCGATAACTCGTCATTAAAAGCTTGTTGCAGTTCTTTAATCTGCTGTTTATTAGCTTCTCGTTTATCTGATAACTGCTGTTCTAGCTGCTCTAATTGCTGATCAAATACGTGTAGTTCAGTTTGCCAGTCGGCCTTTAACTCTATTTTTTGTGCCTGATGATCATCGGTTAAGGCTTTACTATCCTGCTGTTGCTGCTGCTTTAATTGCGCTAGCTGCTCTTGTTGTTGGCTCAGCTGAGTGCGCACTTTGGCTTGGCGCTGTTTTATTAACTCTCGTTGCGCTGCCTCTAAGCGTTTGCTGGCATCACTGGCATACTCAATATTTTGTTCAAATTGCGTATACTGCCACTGTGCTTGTTCTAGCTGTGCCTGAACTAACTCGGCCTGCTCATGCTGTAATTGCAGCTGCTTTTCAGCTTGTTGTTTATGCGAAGTCGCTTGGCTAAGCTTATGCTCTGCACTTTGAATGCTATGACCAATTGCTTCTTCATCTTGTGCATGCTCAGGGGTATCAATAGCGGTTAGATCTAATTGCAAGCCAAATAAGCTATTGGCTGTAGCGTCCGCGGCTAAATTAGGCTGTAGATCATGTCGCTCTAGCAAGGCTGGCTCTATCACCTTACCCAGGCTTTGCTCCCAACCACTATAATGCAAGCGTAAAAAATGTCGTAAACTGCCTTGTTCAGGGGTTAATTGTCGATGCAATTGCTGCAAATAATGCTCTGCGCTATGTAATTGCTTTCGTGCTTGTTGTAACTGACTATCCGCTTGATCTCGCTGCGCTCTTACCTTTTGTAATTGCTGTTGAATTTGCTGAACTTGACGCGCTTGTAGTTGTGCTTGTTGCTGGGCTTGTTCTAATCGTAACCCAGCCTCTTGCCGCTCTTCATGCTCAGCCTCGGTTAACGCTGAAGTCGTTAGTTGACTTTGTAACACCGCTATAGCACTGCTAGCTTGGGTTAATTGCTCTGAAAACTGTTGTTGCTGTTGTTGCAGCCGCTGCTGAAATGCTTGCTCTAAAGCAGACAAAGCATCATCTTGCTGTTGTCTGCTGTGATCTTTTTGCTGTTGTAATTGTTTAGCTTTTACCCGCTGTTGCTCACTTAAACGGGTAAAGGCTTCAGCGAGTTTAGCTTTACGTTGCTCTAGTTGACGCTCTAAATCGCCGTGCAGCTCTACCATCAGTTGATATTGCTCTACTAGCTCTTGCAAGCTTTCTCGCCAAAGCGGTAACGCATCGGTATCCTGCTGCAACTGGTTTAAATCTCGATTTTCATAAGCTTCATATTGGTTTTGTAGTTGATCTAAGCGAGCTGTGGTTTCAGTTAAATCGGCTTCAGCTTTACTTAGTTGGCTATTTAACGCCATTTGCTGCTCTGAAAACTGCTGTTTATGGCTGCTAAGTTGGCCTTTTAAGCTGTTAACTTGTTGCTCTGCATCGGCTTTATCCGTTTTTTGCTGCTGCTCATCTTGTAGCAATAAAGGCTGCAAGGCCGCTAATGTCGCTTCAGCGCCATCTAACTGTCTTGCTAGCAGCTGTAACTGTTCAAAATGCTGCTGTAAACTATCAACCCGCATCGATTGGCGCATTTGCAAGATCCACTCGCGGGCTTTGGTGTTTTTCATTTTAGTCGTCGGCAGGGTAACGCCATCTTCTTCAAAAATGGCAGCCAGCATCGACTTCAGTGTATCCATTTTACCTTCTTTCGCATGCACAGCACTAACCAGCTTTTCAATATGGCGCAGCTTATGGCCACTGCCAACTAAGCTAAAGCTAGCCGCTAAACGGCGCAACTTAACACTGTCACTATTATTGCCACGTAACGAAGTCGAATCATTTTGAATAATGCTACGGTATTCGCTAGTTGCGGCAATTTTATGCGACACTTGAATATCAGGCAAAGCACGCATTGTGCTGGCCCATTCAGCATAGCTATATGCTTTTACACCTTGTGCCGAATGCTGCAAGTAATGCTCGCTCTGATAAGCCGAACCGACAAAGCGGTATTCAACCCCACCATCGCTTTTACGCGTTAATACGACTTGGCATACTTGACCATCTTCTCGTTGATACTCATAGATAATATAACTATTGGAAAAGGGTAAATAAAACTGGTCGAACTTTTTACGAGTTTTTGGTACCACTCGGTTGGGTTGTTCGCCATAAAAAACCGGCACTAACCTTTGCAAGGTTGTTTTACCCGAGGCATTAGTTCCGCAAATATTAGTATGTTGATCTAACTGCAGTTCAACAATACCCGGTAAATGAGTATGAATAAGAATAATACGTAATAATTGTGACATAGCGAATCCTATCGGCCGCGCAGAAATAATAAAAAATCAATGCAGTAACAACGAAAATAGTGATCGTTATTATCCACGTAATGACCTGAAACGCCAGTGCCTAATCTAGATTAAAATCGTCAATACACTTTACAACTTCTGACCTTTTCTTTGCCATATGAAAACTAAAGTTCTGTTTATAATAGATAATTATTAATGGCACTTTATATGCATGTTTATGCTTGGTTTTGACTAATAGAATCAAGGATAGTGTCATGAAAATTAATAAAAACATTGTATTAACGAGTTTTGCTGTAGGGCTACTAAGCTTAGCTGGTGCAGCAAATGCAGGCTTAGTTTTAGATACCGGCTCCATTACAATGGGCGTTCAAGATAACGGCGGCCTAGGTTTTTCAGGTGTAGGTATAGCGTTAACAGGCGGTCCTGGTGATGCCATTATGCCTGGTTGTTTATGTGAAGGTTGGGGCGCTGCATCTGACGGTGTTGGCAGCTATACTTATGGCAACAGCAGCTCTGGTTTTGCGTCATCTAACTTCACTACTACAGGCCCTGCTGATGCAGTTTCAACTGTTGTATTAAATAGTGGTTTAACGATAGTTCATACCTATTCATCTGCTGCAGGCGGCAGTTTATTTGGTGTTAATGTATCTATTTTTAACACCTCTGGCGCTGATGTAGCAGATGTTCGTTATGCGCGCACGCTAGATTGGGATGTGGGGCCTGGCCACTTCGGTGATGACTTTACAACTATTTATGGCGGTACAGCATCAGGACCTGGTGGTAATGTATTGCACACCTCATTTAATCCCTTCGCAGCTCCAAACCCAATGAGCCTAAGAGGCTCTTATGGTGGTGTTGCTGCTAATACTAATGGTACTAATGTCACCGGCGACTTAGGTGCTTACTTTATTCTAGGGTTTGGTAACTTACTTGCAGGCGAATCAGTAAGCTTTGATACCTATATTGGCGCGGCTTTCTCAACATCAAGTTTATTAAGTGCTTTTGGTTCAGTGGGTATTGAAGCCTATTCTTATACTTATGATGATGATGGCGACGCAACTTACGGCTGGGGCTTTGCTAACGTGGGTTTACCACCAGCGATAGATCCTGATCCAACGGGCATTCCTGCGCCAGCTTCTATTGCCTTATTTTCATTAGGCTTAGCAGGCTTAGGTTTTAGATTAGGCCGCAAAAACAAACAAAAAGTTTAAGTTATAGCTAGCGACATAAAAACCAGCTAAAGCTGGTTTTTATGTCGTATTCATATTTAAGGCTCACCAAAATCATTAGCAGCCTTGCCAAAGACTGGAATAGTAATATGCCACTTTATCGCCGCTGTTCTAAACAATAATAAACTAAACATACCTATGACCATGGCTTGTAATTGCTCAACACCTAAGGCTAATAATCCTGTATAAAGTATACCGGCAAGAATACAAGTAATAGCATATAATTCGCCTCTAAAAACCATAGGAATTTCTCGGCATAAGACATCTCGGATCATGCCACCGCAAACGCCACTCATAGTGCCAAGTAAAATAGCTACCATAACCGAAGTGCCATAGTCTAACGATTTTTGGGTACCAGTAATAACAAACACAGCCAACCCAAAAGCATCTGCTATTTGTAAGGTGTTATGCGGCACAGTTAGCCGTTTACGCAGTAATAAAATAGTGCCTATAGCAGCAATAAAAATAGCATAAAAATAACTATTATCATTAATCCAAATAACTGGAGCGCCTAACAATAAATCACGTACTGTGCCACCGCCAATAGCAGTTACACTCGCAAGTACAATAACCGCAAAGCCATCCATTTGATTACGCCATGCAGCTAAAGTACCCGTAACGGCAAAAACGGCAATACCAAATAAATCAAACCAGTGAAAATAGAGTTCCATACATTACCTTAAGCTGGCTATCGCCGAATTGGGCGGATTATAAGTGCAATAACCTTAGTTGTTTAACTAAAAACAAATAATACTCACTTTGTTAAAATAGGCTTTTATGTTAACATTTTTTTGTTTATTAACATCAATCACGTAAAGGATTAGCATGAAAAAGTCAGTAATAGCATTGGTTGTCGTGGCTGCAGCCGCTGGTGGTTTTTACTTTGCCAACCAAAAAGCTGAAGAAGCCATTAAAGAACAGATTGTTTTAGCCAATCAAAGCTATATTGAATTAGCGGCAAAGGGTGAAATGCCACTAATTGCGCTAAGTTATAAGGATGTTTCTGCTAATGTTCTCACTTCTAGTTACAGTATTCAAGATCTAGCCGTTAGTATTGGTGATTTTGGTAATGTTGCTACAGTTAGCGAAATTACTGCAACCGGCATTAAACCTAAGCAATTAGCTGATAAAGGGGAAATGACTCTTACCGGTTTAAAAGCCGCCCCAGCAGCGTTACAAATGCTGCCACCTAACTTAAGTGCTTTTGTTCAAAGCTTAGAAATCCATGGTGATTATAGCTATGCTTACAAAAACGATGGCTCATTACAATTTAGTCAGGCTACTCATATCAATGATGAGTTTAGCTTAAGCTATAATTTTTCACTTGCTAATATGCAACAGTTTTGGCAATACGCTAAAGATGTTACGGCCATGCCAACTGAACAACAGCAAGCGTTAACAACTAGCGAAGATTACCCAGAGCAAATGTTAAAACAGTTAATCACTGGCGCGCTAAGCAATGGTGAAATTGTGTTAGCAAATAATGGTTTTTTACAACGTTTAGCTAAAATCTCTGCTGAAAGCGGTCAAGGCGCAGACTTTGAAACAATGCAAGGCATGGCGTTAATTGGCGTATCTAGTGCTGAACAAGTACCGGCTGCAATTAAAGAGAATTTAATTAAGTTTATTAATAATCCTGAAAAATTAGCATTAAGCTTTTCTTTTGCCGAGCCATTAAAGTTTTCTAGTGTTGAAAATGGCGATTTAAAAGATAAAGTAAATTCACCAGAAGACTTTATTCAATTTGCTAATTTAAACTTAACCGCTAACTAAATTTAGTTTTTAAGTTTAATCTAATAAAGCCATGCTGACAGTTGTTAGCATGGCTTTTTTAATCACGGCCATTATGCCAATACCGGTTTTAGCTCAATAACATTCTGCTCGGGATCTTCTATATAAATAGATTCCGTTAGCCCAACCGCACCATAGCGCAAGGCGAAATTAGAATAGTTAATTTGATGAGAATCTAAATACTGGGTTAACCTATCTTGTGCAATAGCTTCCAGCTGTAAACAGACATGATCAACATTACGACCATCTTGCTTAGGTGGCCTACCACCTAAGCGCCCTAAATCACTATCAACCATAACAAGATCGATTAAAGCGGTGCCGGCACGTAGTTGCACTAGGCCATTGTCAGAACGTTTATCCCGCTCTATTTTGCAACCTAAGACATCGCAATAGAAATGCAACATGGCATCTAGCTTAGTTGTGCGAAAAACCACATGATCAATACCAATTATTTTTAACATAGCGAAAATCTAGCCTTTAAACTAATATTAATAGCGCTATACATTATCACTGCTACTTAAGCAGGAGTTAAAATGTCCCAGCCCATCAGTTTTAGCTTAGCATCTGAATTAGAGACTTGCGCTTGGTTTAATACAGCAGAAGCTTTGAGCCTTTACAAATTACGTGGCAAAGTCATCGTAATTTCAGCCTTTCAAATGCTATGCCCCAGCTGTGTGTCACATAGCCTACCCCAGGCTAATACACTACAAGCCCTACACCCACGATCACAATTACAAATAATTGGCTTACATACCGTGTTTGAGCACCATCACGTTATGACCGTAGACGCTTTACAGGTTTTTATCCACGAATATAAATTAAAATTTGCTATCGCGGCTGATCAACCCTCTAGCAACAATGATATTCCAGTAACCATGCGTAAGCTTGAACTTAAAGGTACACCCAGCATAGTATTAATTGACAAACAAGGAAGGATCCGGCTAAACCATTTTGGTCATTTACACGATTTGCAGCTAGGTAGTCTTGTTGGGCGGCTATTAACAGAGTAAGTTAACTAAGCTTACTGTAATAATAGGTTTTGCTCGATAGGAATAAACTCAGTGGCAGCATTCATTAAAGACAAAGCCGTAAGGCCAGGCACGCCATACACATAAACAGCTTTGCCTTTTTGTTGTATTTTTTTAGCTAACAAATCAAAGTCACCATCACCCGATACCAGCACAATAATATCGGCTTGCTCAGCATAATCTAAGGCATCAATTGTAATACCTACATCCCAGTCACCTTTAGCCGAGCCGTCAGCACGCTGAATAAAGGGTTTCAGTTTTATTTCAAAACCAATAGCCCGAAGAATATTTTGAAATTGTCGCTGCTTTTCATCACCTCGATCGACAGCATAGGCTGTTGCTTGGATCACAGTACCGCTTTGATTAAGCCGCTGCCAAAATGCGTTATAGTCAAAACGTTTACCATAAGCATCGCGGGTGGTGTAATACACATTCTGCACATCCACTAACACAGCTATTTTTGTCATTTATCACTCTGCATTTTGATTTATAACAACCATTCTATTGGAAACAAGGCTAGTATCTTGACCCCCAAACGCTTCCACCATGAAGTGTTCGGCTCTGAATCATAGCGTACTTGTACACCATTCACTTGCTCTAGCCAATACAAATCACCTTGCTCCGTTATTCTGACATGATAAGCATGTTCAGGTGCTGTAGCAAAAGAGGCTTCCATCTTAGTTGCTAAATCCGTGCTTTCTATAACAAAACCTAATTCTGTATTTAAATTAGCTGATCTTGGATCAAAGTTAAATGAACCAATAAAGACTCGTTTTCCGTCTATAGCAAAGGTTTTGGCATGCAAACTAGCTGCAGAGCTACCAAACATGACCATATTGGTATTTTTTTCTCCCGCACGCATTTCAAATAACTGTACACCGGCCCTAATAAGCTGCTTACGATAACGGGCATACCCAGCATGGACCGCTGCAACATCAGTGGCTTCAAGTGAATTAGTTAATACTGTTATCTCCACACCCGAATTAGCTAAATTAACTAATGCATCTGTACCGGCTTTTGTTGGTACAAAGTAAGCAGAAACTATAGTTAAACGTGAATCCGTGGTTCCTATTACTTTGCTAAGTCGCGCACTAACTGATGCCTCAGGCTCGCTTTTAGCCACTCCTTTAGCCGGATCATCACTAATAAGATAAGTTGGTGCCCAGATCATAGATAAATCTTGCTGCATTAAGGCATTAATAGACGTGTTATTTTCTAATGCTTCAAAGAAATTAACAGCCTTATCACTCGTTCTAACTTGTTCTGCAGCATCAATTAACAACTGACTATCGGCTGCCTCTACTGCCACAACTTCATGTAACGGATAGGCAGATTCGCTAGCCCAGTAGCGATCAAAATCAGCTGAAACTTCTGCAACTATAGGGCCAATTGCTAATACATCAACATCGGTGAACATTAAATCATCACTAGCACCAAAATATTCATCACCAATATTTCTGCCCCCAACAATAGTCACCGTATTATCTACCGTAAAAGACTTATTGTGCATACGCCGATTAACTCGGGAAAAAGACGTTATATAATCAATAATGCGTAAGCGTCTAAAAGTAAAAGGATTAAATAAGCGTATCTGAGCATTATTGTGGCTATTTAATGCCAGTAATAATGGCTCTAGCTCATTATCATTCATATCATCTAATAATAGCCTTACTCGCACTCCTCTGTTTGCAGCATCTAGCAATGCATTTAATAACAAAGTTCCCGTAATATCTTTACGCCAAATGTAATATTGAATATCTAAAGATTTTTCTGCCGACTCAGTGAGTAAAATACGACTAGCAAAAGCATTTCGCGAATCACCTAGCGTATAAACACCTGAAAATTCTGAATTTTCTGCAGATCTGGCCGCTATAGCCAAACCCAGTTTAGTTTGATTTGCTTCGCTTATATCAAGTGCTGTAGATGACTCCCAGATTGGTGGAGCCGGTGCTTGACAGCCAGTTAAAGACATATAAATAAAAATCGTAAAAAAAAACTCGCAGTAATAGCAAACTGTCGCTTTAAGCTTATACATGATTGCCCTATAAATAAGTTTTTTACTTTAATTGACATTATAGCTCTGCTTTTGTCTTTGCGAGATTACGGAAAAGTTTCTATTAAAATGGCGCTCTCTTAAATAAATTACTGTAAAACCCAGTTATAATTGACTTAAATGATAATTTTAAGACTAATATAAGGTGCTAAATTAAACATCAAAATGGCGATTTTGTAATAAGCTAAATACTTAAAATAATTAATATTAAGATCTGTTTTTGGCAACATAAATACTCTGGCATGGATACTTCTAATAGGAGAATTAAACAGTATCAGCATTAAAGTTGAGAAAAAAAGTAGACTAGCGTTAATCGTAAGGCACCAACCAAAAAACTGAGTTAGTAAAACAAGATTATCCATAGTAATCCTTATAAATATTGATTTAGAAAGCCTGTAACTGCCACATAATAACGCCCCACCCTGACTCAAATGCAATAACAAGCATTCTTAACAAGGGTCAATTAAGCATAGTCAGTATTGTTAAAGTCAACTATGATTTAATCTTTTTTAATGCACTTCCTTTATGAGCAGCAATATGTTCTGTTTTATCGCTTTTAATCTCATATTGCGGCTCGTCCGATGAAGCATGATGGGTATAACCTTTATAGTCAAAATCACTAGTATGTACTTTACAAATAGTACCACTGACATGACCCGCTTCTGAATTCCAACTGACATGATCGCCCACTTTAAATTTCTTTGTCATTGTTAGCACCTCCTTATTAAGTTAGCCTTTATCTAACATGATAATTTTAGTTACTTACGTTTTTATCTTAATTGACTATCCTTACTGCCTCGACGATTTATACCACCCGCAACCTTCTTGCTGTTTTCTAATTGCTGCTGACATTGCACGCATAGCCGCACGCCAGCAATAGCTTCACGCCGAGCCTTAGGAATAACCCTGTCGCACTCTTCGCAATGTTTTAGGCTATCGCCCTGTGTTAATTGGCTTCTTGCTTGCTGCACTGCATCTTCAATGCTCGCGTCTATCTGCTCTTGAGTCGCGCCATCTCGGCTCCAACCGCCAGCCATGCTTAACTCCTAATCAGGCTATAAAAGTAGATTCAGTTATACAGTATAGTTGAGATGAGTTAACTTTGATTAATGGCAGTGCACTAAACAATTTTATTTTTTACTTTGCCAATAATTTTTAAAGTAACAAAAGTCATCACGCTTAACGCTATAGCAATTTCTATCCGCTCTAAACCTACCGCGATACCAACAGCCCCGGTTGACCAGATGGCAGCAGCTGTAGAAGTACCACTCACTTGTGATGAACCTTTTATAATAGCCCCACCACCAATAAAACCTATTCCAGTCACAATACCAGCGATAATCTTGCCTTGTGCATCAGGATTATCAAATGCTGACATGGCTAAAATAGTAAAAGTGCAAGCAGCCATAGACACTAACGGAAAGGTACGTAACCCCGCAGAGCGGCTGCTAGACTCCCGCTCCCATGCAGTTAAAAAAGGCAGCAACAAGGCAATAAATAGCTGCACAATGTTTTTTACCACTTGTTCTATATCTATATTAAATAATTCCATCTATAAACCGCGCTGTATTAGTTACAATTACAAGGGTAAATTAATAACCCTAAGCCGAATAATAAAAATATAGTATAACGGCAGAAATAAGCCCTAAATATAAATGCTTAGCTAAAAATTTAAGCAAAAAACCGCCTAAAGGCGGTTTTTTGCTTATTCTCAAGGGCAGCTTTACTCTGTTAGTTCAGCACTAGCACTACTTTGCATTGCGGGTGCTTTATTAGGCTCGGTAGCTGCTCGTAACACTCTAATATCATGCCCTGTAGGAGACTCATGCACTCGCAAATCAAACTCAGTTAAAATAGCAAAAACATGGTCAAAAATATCGGCCTGAATATCTTCATACTCATTCCACTTGGTGGTATTAGTAAATGCATAAATCTCTATTGGTAAACCATCTGTAGTTGGGCTTAGTTGTCGCACCAATAAGGTCATATGCTGGTGAATATTAGGGTGCGATTCTAAAAAAGATAATAAATAACGTCTAAAGGTACCAATATTAGTCAGCCTGCGACCATTAATAGTTAACGACATATCTAGCTGTTTTTTACTATTTTCTTGCTCGATTATTTTAGTTTTTTCTTCTAAATAGCCCCCTAATAACTCGGCTTTTCTTAAGCGCTGAATCATAGCCTCATCTAAAAAGCGAATACTGCTAGTATCAATCAACAAGCTACGTTTAATGCGCCGACCGCCTGACTCTGACATGCCTCGCCAGTTTTTAAATGAATCAGAAATTAAAGCATAAGTTGGAATACTGGTGATGGTTTTATCCCAGTTGCGCACCTTTACCGTAGTTAAGCCAATATCAATCACGTCACCATCTGCGCCATATTTAGGCATTTCTAGCCAGTCTCCAACCGACAGCATTTCATTTGCTGACAGCTGAATACCCGCCACTAAGCCTAAAATAGGATCTTTAAATATCAACATTAGTACGGCAGATAAAGCACCTAAACCACTCAGTAAAATAAGTGGTGATTTCCCCATTAATAAAGACACAGCCAACACTGCAACAAAAATACTCGAAATCAATTTAGCGGTTTGTAATACGCCCCTTAGTGGAAAGCGCATTTCTTTAATTTTGCTATAAGCCAGCTTTTCTAAAAAATCTAAGAAAGAAAAGAAGATCAATAAACTAAATAACAGAATCCACTGATCCGTAACAACGGTAATAACTTTTAAGATAGAGCCATCTTCAGCAAACCATAAGCCTGCTTGCACTTGCAGCACTATCGCCTGAATAACAAAAGCAATACGTTGAAATAACTTATGGGTAAGTAACAAGTCCTGCCAATTGCCTTTAGCCTTGTTAAGCATTTTAGTAACAAAACCAAAAACCAAGCCATGTAAAAAGTAATGAACAAAAATAGTAAATAAGGCTAACCAAACTAGAATAATTCCATCTAAAGCTAACTCAGCTTGCTCTGGTGCAAACTTCTCTAACCACGTCATCAAAAACTGTTGAAACTTACCTCTTAAACCATCCACGTTATCGGCTCTCCTTAAGCTAAATACTTGAAACGTTAATTTTAATTAATCTAAATACCCGACATTATTTTATGAAATAATGACAACGCTTATTGAACTAATTGCTTGGTTTATTTTCATGACTGAAGCCCCAAAACCGCTGCATTTCTAGAAATAGAAATGACGCCGTCCACGTAACCAACACCAAGCCCGTCAGAGATTCAATACCCGTCAAGTATCGTAAGTCACCACTAGGTACTATATCGCCAAAGCCTAATGTGCTAAAAACAGTGAATGAAAAATAAGCGCAATCCATTAAACTGCCACTAAAATTGCCGCTTAATTGACCCCAGCCTTCGGCTTGGTGCATAAAATAATAAGCGATTGCAAAAACCCAAACTTCTACGGCATGGGCAACTAACGAGCTAAATACCGCCAGCACAATTCGAGTTCGATGATTTATTGTCATTTTAGGTATGTGCACTGTGACCCTATGTAAGAACTCATAGTGCAACATGACACAGATAGCAACGACTAAACTATTTATAACAAACACTTTTAACATGCAGGTTGTTCCACCTTTCGCGCTCGCCAAGTTTTATCATGCTTAGGCTAAGTCGGCCAGTTATTGGCGTAATTTTTTGACAGTGTGATATAAGCAAACAGTACAAACAATATTATCATCACTAATGTTGTATTTCTTCTGACCACACCGCAAACTCGTTGCCACTTGGCTCTAAAAAGTGAAACCGCACCCCACCAGGAAAGGCAAAAATGGGTTTAATCACCTCCCCGCCATTACTTTCTACTTGGCGTAAAGTCGCCTCAATATCCGCACTATAAAACACCAATAGCGCTCCTCCTGTTGCGGTTTTACTACACGCATTGGCCTTAAAAAAGCCGCCATCTAAACCTTGATTAGAAAAAGCCATATAGTCCGGTCCATAATCTACAAACTGCCAACCAAATACAGCTGAAAAAAACAATTTAGTCGCCACTAAGTCTTTTGCAGCAAATTCAACATAATTTAGCTTGCCATCTTGATTCATGCTTGTCTCCTTTACCTTAGCCGTTATTCGTTCTTAGCATAGATGCTAATTACCCTTCTAACCATAGTTAACAAAGTTAGCTCTTTTAAATTTTCTCTTGCCAAACTACTGTGTACCGCCTAGTATGATACTGTGCAGCACACAGCATATTATATTGAGGAAAAAATGACCACGGCTCAGTTAGAAAAAATGCGCTTAGAGTTGCGCCGAGGCGTATTAGTGTTAGCGGTACTCGCGTCTCTAAAACAGCCACATTACGGTTACTCATTAAGAAAGCAATTACAACAAGATGGCATTGATATTGATGAAGGCACTTTATATCCGTTAATTCGTCGTTTAGCCGATCAAGAGTTGTTAGATAGTGAATGGCATAAAACTGACGGCCGTGAGCGCCGCTATTACCAGTTATCGGCCTTAGGCACAGAGTTACTGAATCAGTTAACAACGGAATGGCAACAATTAAATGGTGCCATTGCTAAAGTCTTAATTAAAGAATAAACAGGAGCATAAAATGGAACTAGATTTAGTTAAACGCTATATCGCCGCAGTACAACGCGAGCTACCCGAAACTATACGCCAGGATATAGGCCGTGAGTTAACAGCCAATATTATGGATCAACTTGACGCCTTGCATGAACAGCATGGTGATGTAAGCCAAGAAACTATTGCTGCTGTATTAAAGCAGCTGGGCCATCCACGAGTTGTGGCGCAGCAATTTTCACCGCAACAGCCACTGATTAACCTAGCCTACATGCCTGTGTATAAAAACACCGTTTTTATGGTATTAGGGATCTTATTTGTCTTAGAAACCTTTAATATGACAGCAACCTGGCTTAGTCACTCTACTATGGGAATTTTTAGTTATTTGCATGGCGTCGCCAGTGGCTTTATTGAACAAGCATGTTTTGCTTTTACCGCCATTACTTTAGCCTTTTGGTTAAAAACTAGGCAGCAACCTAATATTAAATCAAATTATTCTGCTGACTGGCAGCCCGAAAAACTGCCAGAAGCCGGTGCGAGTTGGCAGCATATTTCGCTGCAAACTATTTTTACTGATTTAGCGACTTATTTGTTCATTATAATGGTCGTTTGGTATCCATTTATTATGCCTAACGAACAAGCTACTAATACTATTATTACTCTAAGTGACTATGCAGCTTCAATATTACAGTGGAGCACACCAATCATTATCGCCGGTGTTATTTTTTCATTATGGCAACTACGTCAGCGGTTATGGAATCGATTAATGCTAAAAGTGAATGTCGTTTTAAATGCGTTATTCACTGTTATTTGTATCTATCTGGCCACTATATCACCGTTAATACAAATCAATGGCCAGCAATTGCAGGGTATTTTTAGCCGGGTTCATATAGAAAATAGTGCTTTGATAACGCTACTGATTATTGCCTTATTTCCTGCTTGGGAGCTGGTTCGAGACCTATACCGGTTACGCAAGATGGTTTAAAGATAGGTTTGTTTAAGTTGAGTAAGCTGACTGCGATAATATCTTTATATCACCGCAGTCAGCAAAGTAGACAATTTATAATTAATTATATTTAGATTGTCGCTTTCGGGTTAGGACCATATTCATTTGCATCATGGCTATCTTGTGCCAAGAAAACAATGAGTACAATAAAACCAATAATTGGAATTAACGCAATTAACTGCCACCAGCCAGAACGGCCAGTATCATGCAATCTTCTTGTAGCAATACTGATGCTAGGAATAATTACTGCAAGGCTATATAACAATGAAAGTGCTTCTAAGCCAACAAAGCCTAACACTACAGAAAGAACTACTGAAATGATCATAGAAATTAGTACAAACATCCAATACTCAGTTCTACGAGCACGACCAGTAAAATCTGCAAACTTTTTAAACGCACCTATAAAGTGTTCCATTCTTTAACTTTCCTAATTTAAAATCAATTTTTTGTTGTCGAATTAATAAAACACGACAACGTCATTTTATAAACTATTTACTGTAAACACACCAAATATTTTCCAATAGCTCATAAATTAAGCTCAACTATCAATAAAATATTATCATTAATTAAAATGGCTTAAGTATTACCAAAGCGCGCATTAAACACTTCATCACTCATCGTCAGTAAAATAATAAACTCGATAAAAGCAATTATTGAAGGAATTAATGTCCAGAAGAATAAAAGGTACAGGATACCAAAACCAATTTGCCCCAGATAAAACTTATGCGCACCAAAGGCACCTAAAAAGAAAGCCAACAGTGCGGCTGTTAATTTATTTTTGCCATTAGGTGCTGTAGTACCAAATGCTGAAGGTGCTGCCGTTTGCCTTACCCCACATTTAGGACAAATTTCGGCTTTTTCACTAATCACCTGACCACAATCACTACAATACTTCTCACCAGCTACTTTTTTGCGAGATGCTATATCGTCATTCATTAATCGTACTTCCTTTATTATTTTTATATTAATTACTATTCCAAGATAAATTGAACAGCTAACCAAAGCCACCTATGGCAAAGAAAATTAACCCTTAATGATTAATGTAAACTTATGCAATATATCTTTATTGAACAGTAACTTATTTTCACCATAGGTATAACCATAAAAGCTAATGCAAAATGAACAAGCTACTGAATTAAGATGACAAGATATAAGTTACATTAAAATCAACGTAATGAAAAAGGCAGTAAGCCATAACGTTGAATAACATTACGGCTTACTGCCTTTATCTTAACCCCAATAACTCGCTACTGAAGTGTTGTTTTTAATTACTCAACATCGGCTAGTGCTATACCCAAGGCTTTAGCTACTCCTGCGCCATATGCAGGATCGGCTTTTAAACAATTACGAATATGCCGCTTTCTTACCGTATCATCAACATTAGCCAGCTCAGCAGCCGTATTGGCAAACAATACTTGCTGTTGCTCGTTTGTCATCAAACGAAATAAATTTCCTGGCTGCGTATAATAATCTGTATCGTCTTCTCTAAAGTCCCAATTATAAGCAGCTCCCGATAATTCTAATGGCGGCTCTTTCGCTGCAGGGCATTCTTGCCATAGCCCCATGCTATTAGGCTCATAACCTTTTGCACTGCCATAATTACCATCAACTCTCATAGCACCATCGCGATGGTAACTAGACACAGGACAGCGCGGCTTATTCACCGGAATTTGGCTATGATTTACCCCCAAGCGATAGCGCTGGGTATCACCATACGAAAACAGACGCCCTTGCAACATTTTATCTGGCGAAAAGCCGATCCCAGGCACTATGCTTGCTGGATTAAAAGCGGCTTGTTCCACTTCGGCAAAATAATTTTCTGGGTTTTTATTTAGCTCAAAAGTACCAACATCAATTAATGGATAATCACCATGAGGCCAAACTTTCGTTAAATCAAAAGGATGAAAACGATAATGCGCAGCATCTTGCTCTGGCATAATTTGTACTTTTAAATCCCAACGGGGAAAGTCGCCCCGTTCAATTGCTTCATATAAATCACGCTGATGACTTTCCCTATCTTTACCAATAATAGCTTGCGCTTCACTATTGGATAAGTTTTTAATGCCCTGCTGACATTTAAAATGAAACTTAACCCAGAACCGCTCATTATCGGCATTAATAAAGCTAAAGGTATGGCTACCAAACCCATGCATATGACGGTATGAACTCGGTAAGTCGCGATCACTCATTAGAATTGTCACTTGGTGCAAGGCTTCAGGTAGTAAGGTCCAAAAATCCCAGTTACTTTGCGCATTATGCATATTAGTACGAGGGTCTCGCTTCACTACATGGTTAAGATCGGGAAACTTTAAAGGATCGCGCATAAAAAACACGGGGGTATTGTTACCCACCATGTCCCAGTTGCCTTCTTCGGTATAAAACTTTAAGGCAAAGCCACGAATGTCGCGCTCGGCATCGGCAGCGCCTCGCTCACCAGCAACCGTTGAGAATCGAGCAAACATCTCGGTTTTTTTGCCTATCTCAGAAAACAGCTTGGCTTTAGTATATTTTGTTATGTCATGAGTAACAGTAAAAGTACCAAATGCGCCAGAACCTTTCGCATGCATCCGTCGCTCTGGAATTACTTCTCTATCAAAGTGGGCCAGTTTTTCCAAAAACCAAAAGTCTTGCATAAGCAAAGGGCCACGTGGCCCTGCTGTCATAGAGTTTTGATTATCAGCTACTGGGCAGCCATTTGTTGTTGTTAGTTTTTTAGTTTTTTAGTTTTTTAGTTTTATCATCCATTGAACTGTCCTTAAGTTTATCAATGACATACATCCTTAAAAAAGATGTTATACATTTTTATAAAACGCAAAATTGGCTTTTCCACCAATAATTATTAGCTGCGGCAACGGTTTGAAAGTTTGTCGCTATAACCTGCGATGCAGCGGTAAGTCCGTCTGCAGAGTTAGCATATTCAGGACGAAGTGCTTTTAACGTTTCAGCATCGGGCTGAGTATATTTCACGCCCCGCCGACTCAACGTTATTGCTAACTCAAATCCTTGTTGAGGGGTATTAGTAATCAATGTTTCTAACCATATATCTGTCATGGTATAGCCTCCAAGTAACGCTAAGTTTTTTATTCATCAACATGATACAAACCTTGCAATAATCATAGACCACTAATTCAGGCAATGGCCAAATTTCAGACAAGGGTTAACATCAAATTATGCTTAAAAGCACGAATCTGCAGATTTATTCGTTAAATAACGGCTATTGTAGGTAGAAATGAACAAGGAAGTTGGCAAGACCATCGAAGCATAGACACTGTGATGCCTATATTTCAATGGCTTTAAGACTAAAAATCTAACTGATTAGCTTTTATCATTCTCATTAACAAAGTCTATAAAGGCTCTAACAGAAATCTGAAACACACTAAAAAACTCAGTGACATTGTCGTTGGTTAAGCCACCATTAGCCATTAAATCAGCTTCAATCACCGGGTCGTGATCAGAGTCAATATAAGCTCGAGATAATCTTTTATTGGCATTCCACTCATTGATATCTTGGTAGGTAACAACAGCATCACCAATACCGTAATATGCTTGTAAATCACCATCATCTTTAATAATTAAATAATATGCTAGGCCATCTACTTTAATTTGAATAATGTTATCATCCACTTTATCAACTGCACTATAACCTTCACTTTTAAACAGCTCGATAATTTCAGAGCTTGAAAATCTTTCAGTTAATGCTTCGGCGTCCGCCGTATAGAAAAAAAACAACAAGCAAAAATTTAATAACAGTATATTTAAAACTTTTTTCATCAGTCTCTCCATTTAGCTCTTTTTATAATTTCTACCTGCTATTTGAGCTTGAATAACTAGGCTTATTTAATTTAATTTTTCTACAAAGCTAAACCATCTGACCTAACTTATAACTTAAAACTAACCTAAGTGATTAATTCAACTTTTTTCTATTTTAATTAATAATAACCGCTCTTGTGATACCTTAGTTTTTTTGCTCTTTAAAGGCTTGTTTTTTCTCTTGCATAGCTTGCATTTCAGCGGCAGTTTTTAATTTACACACTGCTAGCTGCTGTAATCGCATTAATTTAATTGCGGCTAAAGGGTCTTCCGCCTGTTGATCAACACCAGTATGTTTTTTTGTATCCAGGGTTTGCTGCTGTTTTGCTGTCATGTTTAATCCTTAGTTAGTACTTTTTTTACTTCTATTCAGCTGTACCTAAATTAATCACATTATAAAATAACTATTCTGCGCCAGCCCTATCTATTAGCTAATCTTAAGACCATACTAAGTCTGTGCGGATAGCGTGACAGTTTAACCCTGTACGCCACTGCTGTTTATAGGCTCGTTTAAATTCACTTTTAATCTATCAGATTACCTCAAGAGGATATAGCCATGAGTAAAGGACAAGACAGTAAGAAAAGCGCAAAAAAACAACCGCTGTTAACAGCGAAAGAGAAAAAAGCAGCAAAAGCAGCCAAAAAAAATGTGGCGAATGTTTTAGGCCAATAAGTACTGAATGGCCATCTACTGCTGCGATGGCCTTTACGCTATATTGTCATTAAAATAGCCAAGCTACAAAAGCCCCTGCAACAATAAAGATCGGCTAATTGTATCGGCCTTATTCAAGCTGAAACAACACAGTTCTTACCTTGTCGCTTTGCTGCATATAAGGCATTGTCTGCTCGTCTTAGCGTGTCTTCATAAGAACGGTCTGACGCCACCATACTGGCTGCACCAATGCTAACAGATACAGCTGCATCTTCGAGGAAGAATGGACTTAATGCTTGATTAAAGCTTTGCCGCAATCTATTAGCAAAGTAAACGGTATCTTGTAAATCAGTGTTAGGTAAAACAATAACAAACTCATCGCCACCAAAACGACAAGCTATATCTGTTTTTCGCAGTTGTTGTTGGCAGGCATTAGCTGCAGCTAAAATCATTTTATCGCCAACTTGATGACCATAAGTGTCGTTAACCAGTTTTAAGTTATCCAGATCTAAAATTAAAATGGCCATTGGTGATGCATGCCGTTTAAACGTTTCATAATGCAGCATCAGCTCACTTTCTAACTTTCTTCTATTATACAACCCTGTAAGCTGATCAGTGTCGCTTAACTGCCTAAGCTTAATTTCTAACTGATGGCGTTGAGTAATATTGCTGGCAACCCAAAGCACCACAGGCTCGCCATCAATTAAGAAATCTAACGCTTGAACGCGTCCTTCAAACCAAATAGGTTTATCAGGTCCTTCGTCAGGGAGCCCTTTGACATCTTTATTGCTAAGCTCATATTCAATAATTAGCAAATTTCCAGAACTAAGTGCTTGCTTAATTTGCTGTAAAAACCAGTTAGCTTTCTCAATTTTAACGATATCGCTAATATATGAACCAACTAAACCATTGCCATCATGGTAATAACGAGTATCACTTCCACCAAAAACGGCTAGATATTTACCACTACTAGAGAAGATAAATGCCGGATCAGGTAATGCCCTAAGTACAGAAGCCATGTTCTCGATACTAACCATAATTTACTCAATATATAATTTTAAAGTGCGGTTTTACACAAAACCCAAAACAAAAAAATAGGGCAGTTAAGCTGCCCTATTTTTATTTAATTAACCGCTTACACTGCAACCACTTTATTAGCGCAAGGGCCTTTTTGCCCCTCGCCAACTTCAAACTCAACCGCTTGGCCATCGTTTAACGTAGCATAACCACCACCAGCTTGGATCTCTGAATGATGAACAAACAAATCTTTACCGCCGTCTTCAGGTGTAATAAAACCAAAACCTTTTTCCGCGTTGAACCACTTAACTGTACCTTTAGCCATTACTTTACTCACATTTATTGGTGAAAAAATAAAAAATTACAGACGAATTCACCCATTCGAATATAAAACCGTCATTACTAATTAAAGCTGACTTTGAATCATTTAACCAGTTTTAGCTACAAAAACTATTTACTCAAATTCCTATACTACTGTTTTTAATTATTATTTAGCACCCTGCCAATACTGTAGTATTTTGGCTGCACCTTTTTCTGCAATCATTACCGTGGGGGCATGAATATTACTACCGGTAATTGTTGGCATAATAGACGCATCAATGACACGTAATCCTTTAACACCATGCACCTTAAGATCAGCATCCACAACAGCCATCTCGTCATCGCCCATTTTACAACTACCAGCGGTGTGATACATAACGCGCACCACTAGCAGAGGTCTCAATAGTCATCTTATAAGTTGTATCCTTATATACAAGGCTAGCTTCATCAGTAGAAATATAAGAAGCCAAGATAACTTCACCACTCTCACACTGGTAATGTTGTGCTTTATCGGTCACGGCTTGAGGTTTCTGTTTATCTAATACAGTACTATCACAAGCTGTCATCAAGAACGCTGAAACAACTAGTAAAGGTAGGGTAATTTTCATTTGCATCTCCAGTTTTGCTATAAACCAAGGTATTAGCTGCATAAGCTAATACTATATAGAGTAGATCCTATAAAATTAGAAGCTAACCTAAGATGAACAAAGCAAATTAACCAATATATTTTGGTCAAAATTAATATAAATATAATTTTTTAATAAAAAATGCTTTTCACCGTCCAAACCTGACAATAAGTAATAAAACAATAACCAAGCAATTTATGATGATTATTTAAGCAACAATAAAAAGCATTGATCACTACTTAAGCAAACAAAATCAATATTCTAAAAAATATGTAACAACATAAAATAGATTTGCAAAGCAAATTGTCTAAACAACAAACTAAATCATCACAAGAAGCTTAATAATCAATCAACAATGTTAAATCAGATCAAAAACCAAGCAGATTGAATATACAACTACCATATTGACAAAACCTTACAGCTACCATAAGTAAATATAAATGATACAATACATTAATAATATTAATGTCTACTATTACTTTTTTTCATTTGATAGCTTGTACCTATTTTAGTAACCTGCCGCCGATTTATCAAAAAGTTAACAAAAGCCCATTTTTATTTATAGCCATAATATTTATGTAATAATTATGTTCTTTAATGGCCTCAGTTGTTAACCAAGCTCGTTACTTTATATGGAGAACTCAAATGAAAGCCTTTACTTCATCAGCTATAATTTTAACCTTAGGACTATTTACCGGCACAGCGGCAGCCAATGATTATCTTGTTCATAACGTTAATGACGTTTCAACTTATGCACAAAACACATCAAAAACGGAATCAAGAGTTGTTGCTAGCAACAATAATAACTGGAAGAAGTATTCAGACTTTCTAGGTAATAACAATCAGTGGGTTTGGACTGGTAACAGTAATCAGATTTGGCTTTATAATGAATCTAAAGATATAAATTATAAATTTGTCGATTTAAATGCTGCTATTGGTACTGAAGCCAATATAAGTTTTGACACTTGTACTACAAAGTCAAAAGTTACCAATAAAAATTTATCTTTTACTAGCAACTTTGGTGTACTTAATAATGTTGTCGAAGTTTCATTTTCTGGCCCTTGTGCCGATGCAGGCTTAACTGTTGCCTACTTCGCCCCTGGCTTTGGTGTAGTAAGTTATAGTCACTCTACTATAGCCGGCCCACAGACCTTCCAGCTTGAGTCTGCCAATATTGGTGGTATTAGTTATAACAATAAAGCAACTGGTATTAGTGTTTCTATGAATTACCCTAGAAACAAAGTGATATTAGACGAGCAGGCTAGTTTAAATACCTTTATGACTATCAAGAACAACTCTGATAGTGATTACTCATTAAATTTCCAAACTAGTCAAACATTTAATATCGAAATATTTGATAATACAAATCAAATGATCTATTCATGGGCGGAAAATAAAAGATTTTTACAACGTATAACAACCATTGTTATCCCTGCAGGAGCAGAGCATACATTTGGCACTAAATTGCTATTGCAAGAAATACCGAGTGGTTTACTGGATGTTGGCACTTACTCTGTTAAATTAACCCTAACAGGCAGTGAAAAACAGCAAGCTAGCAGCTTTAACCATCAACCTTTATCAATTCAGTTTCCAATTCATATTGATCGGAAAATGACTCACTACTAAATCGTATACTAGTAGAGCTTACCTAGCCGTAAAGTTCATAGCTTTACGGCTTTTATGTTTATAGCCATAAAACTCGTTACTTTAACCTGGCAAAATTTAAGCTTTATTACTAGCTTTAAATAGCCGATATAGAGCGGTGTAAGGCAACCATAGCCCATTAAAATAGTAATACTTTAAAGCCAATTAAGATAAGTATAATGCCACCTAATAGTTCAGCTTTGCTTTCTAACAAAGTGCCACTTTTAGCGCCGACCAACACCCCTACCCAGCTAAAGATAAAAGTTGTCAGTCCTATAATAAAACAAGCCAAATAGGGGTTTATCTCTATAAGTGTTAGGGTAAATCCTGCCGCCATCGCATCTATACTGGTTGCTATAGCTAAAATAAGTAACACTCTGTGGGTGATCTGCGTTATATCATCTTCTATCGCATCAGAAGTTGACTCATAAATCATTTTGCCACCAATCAGCAGTAGAAGAAAAAAGGCAACCCAATGCGCATACCCCTCTATCCAACCGAAAACCCCTTTTCCACCAAAAAAGCCAATTAAAGGCATTAAAGCCTGAAATGCGCCAAAATATAGTGCAGCTTTAAACGCAAGCGTCTTTGTTTTTTGCTGATGCTTAGAACCAAGACCAATAGAGACTGCAAAAGCATCCATACTTAGCGCCACCGCTAAAATTAAAACTTCAATCATTACTCATCTCTGTTAAATAGCTTAAGTTCAATGCCATCATGCTCATTAGTTATTGAGAATGACTTTCTTCTCGCAAAACAAGTGCAACAAGCTTATGAACTACAGGGGAAACAATAATAATCGTTGGAAAGGCAACGATAAAAGCGAAGCTCCATGCCTGAAGCCAAATAGCGATTATGTTCGACACTAAACCAACGTTAAAAACACTTATAACAAAAGACATAATGCATGACATAAGTAATGACATGAAAAATGAAAATACTAGCTTGTGATGTTTAGCTGAAATCATTAAAAACTCATATAGTGGCGTACAACTTAGGCCGCTAATATAACGTTTTTTATAGTCATTTGGAATCAGCATGAGTGGCACTTAACTATAGTGAGTAAGCATTGCCCGCATAATTTGCGATTGAAGCCTCTGATCCCTATCACCGCCATAAGTACAACTGTACTGTATAACCTGGATTATATTAATGCCAAGCCCCTAAGATGGCTCCCATTAATGTAAACCCAACAGTGTGATAACCAGCATTAATTGCTAACAATTTAAAAGATCTTTGCTCAAATAGATCATTTATGGCAAAAGACATAGCAACCCAGCCAAAGCCAGCCAAAAAGCCGTAGAAAGCGCCTGTTCCTAGGGTACTAGCGCTGCCTAAAAACATGGCTAAATTAAAAGCAATAATTAAACTTGCGATAAAAGCCAAACCAAAAACGTTAACCATATTTTTATTTTTTGCAGTCTCTTCTGTGATACCGGTTTCTGCCATCCAGGTTTTACCAAACAGCAAAGGTGAATACCACAAACCGCCAAGAACAAAGCTTGATAACGCTGAAACAAAAATCGCTAAAAAGTTTAATGTTGAAATATCCATAAATAGCCCGCCTTAAATAAATATTATGCCAATGCTGACAGTTAGCTTTAAAAACGTCGCGCCTTCCCAGCAACAAGCCCAAATAAATAGTAACACAAGCCGATTTTAAGACACTTGTTATGTCTATTTGTTAATTTCAGCTAGCTCTAACCCAATACTTGTTCAATGCCTACCATTCGATTTGAATTTTTGTTCCCACATTTACCAACTCCATAAATTCATCCATTTCAGAGTTTGTTAGTGCAATACACCCGTTGGTCCAATTAAAGCGCTGTGTAACTGGAGCAAGCCAACCTAGCCAATTACGCTGCCCATGAACCATAATAAAACCACCGGGAGAAACACGGTAATCCCCCCAATAAATAATAGGTGTTAAACGTAGAATTTTCTCTTATTGTATCCCTAGGAGGAAATGATGAAAAAAGCACATTTTACAGACAGTCAAATACTCAACATTTTAAAGCAAGCCGAAAGTGGTGTACCAATCCCTGAGCTTTGCCGTGAGCACGGCATGGGCAACTCCACCTTTTATAAATGGCGCGCTAAATATGGCGGTATGGATGCATCACTGATGGCTCGGATGAAAGAGCTTGAAGATGAAAACCGTCGCTTGAAAAAAATGTATGCCGAAGAGCGCCTTAAAGCAGAAGTCATTCAGGAAGCCATGGCGAAAAAGTGGTAAAGGCTTCTGAGCGCAAACGTATGGCCCAAGAAGTCGTTGAAAATAATATCATGAGTATAGCCTTAGCCTGTCGCACATTTAAGATTAGTGAGACCTGTTATCGCTATAAAGCAACACTCGCGAGCGATAATTTAAAAATAGCCGAGCTGCTGTTAGGCCTAACTCAAAATCAATGTAATTGGGGCTTTGGTTTATGCTTTTTGTACTTACGGAATGTGAAATGAGCGCCCTAATATGGGGCTAGGTGGCATAACGCCAATACAACGATTAAAACAATTACGAAGCAGAAGTTCTACAACTAACCTCCATTAAATATGGGGGGATTACCAATTCATTGCCCAATAACCCTTGGGTATGGCATATCAACAGCACTTGTTCGAAGACCTTTTCTATCTCTTTTCTGCGGTTACTCACAAAGGCAGCTATGGTGGTGAAGTGTGGTACTGAATCGCAACTAAGCGCTTTAAAAATGACATTGGTTTCGCAACACCACTGAATTTCACGGCTGGAGGTGATCCCTTTGGAGTACGCAAACAAAATTATCTTTAATAAGACAGCAGGATCATACGCCGGACGGCCTGTTACATCATTTTGATACTTAGGGTAAAACACCGACAAATCGAGTTTAGATTAAATTAAATGATGGATGGCATGTTCAAAAGTGCCAGCTTGCAGTTGGTCTAAGTAGTTAATGACCACCATAGAACTTTGCTGATAATTAAGTGGTTTAAATCGCGGCATCACCAAGGCTCCTATGCCTAATTGATAATACCTATTTGCTCACAAACCATGATCGGTGGGAAGTAAATAATGGCTGTTTTTTGAACTACTTTAGGGTTTTTCTACAGCCTCAACGCCCGCATAAGGGGCAGCAAAACTTAAGCAGTGATTGGTTAAACTTGGGCGAAGCACCAAACTAATCGCCGCGTAGTTTTGGTGTCCCAGTGAGCCTGCGAACGACTTGATGCGTTTGTTATGTGTTTCCACTCAGAAGCTCAGCAACCGTAACAAACTTAAAGCCTTTAGAACGTAACCCGTTGATAATAAGTGGCAAAGAATCCCTGGCCTTCTTGTTGTTACCTCCCAAAACATGCAGCAGCACTATTGAGCCAGGTTTAGTATTGCCTATGACATACTCTGCAATAGCAGAGCTACTTTCGTTTATACCATCATATGACTCAGGCTCAACATCCCATGTCACACTTACAATACCTTGTTGCTCCAAGTAGTACGGTAACACAATCAGCTTTTTGCCATATGGTGGCCGAAAGTAAATATCACCCTCAAAACCGATGGAACGAATTAGCTCGTTTGTACTATCAATTTCCCTCTTAACCTCACTCAAGCCTTTGAACATCATCCGATTATGAGAATATGTATGATTTCCAATCTGATGTCCTGCTGATACCAGAGCTTGAGCTGAGTCAGTGTTACTTTCAATTCCGCGACCGTTTAGGAAGAAGGTTGCTTTCACATTTAGTGAGCCAAGAGTATTTATTACGCTCTGAGTGTACTTAGGATTCCATGGCCCATCATCAAATGTTAAGGCGACAACTTTATCGGCTGTTTCGACTCTTGAAATGATTTTGCCAAAAAACTGAAAACTTCTGGCTCGACTAACACTCCAAAGACTTACTGCTAATACAACAAGTACCAGAAAGAACACTGCAACTTTTTTCAACGCACAACCTCCCAGAAACACATAACGCTAAGCTAAGCGGAAAAATACAGTTAGGCTTAACTGCGCGAAGCGCTAGCCAACTGTAATTTTTCCGTTTGAGCGCTTTGTTAGCTGATTAATTACTTAACAGACTTAACCACTCTTTTGGATTAGACAAAATAAATTGATACTCGCTGCCATCAACAAGCGTAATTTGTATCGCGTCTGATGTTACAGGAAAGATACCTCCTCCCTTGCCCAAACACTTTTCTACCTTTGAAACTTCTCTTCGCTTCAGCTCATATGGACCAAGCCCTAATTCCTTATTATAGGGGGCAAAATTAATATTATTTTCAGTTAGATAAAGCTTTCCGTCAGCTCGTGCAACACCATTTTGAATTGTCGTAACCGAAGATTTTATGATATTTTCCTGCATATTTTCACTCCTTTGGATTCATATTTGAAACTTATACCGATCTAAGTTAGGTATACCAACCAGCTAACGCCTGTATAACTGGCGAATTGTATTTGATTGACTTTTTGTGCTATTCAAGCACAAAAAACAAGCGACGGAAATGGAGTCCAGTTGATACATTTGTTATGCATTTTTACTCGATTTCAAATATTTGTTCGACCGTTCCGTAAGCTTTTTCATGCAAGCTAGAACCGCCAACATCAGCAATTAAACTATCTCGTTCACTCTCGCTTTTAGAAAACGCCAAAAATGGGAGAATTGGATCTTCTTCTGTACCCATGATTGCGCTTGAATCAATTATTGCAGCGATTTCAAAAACTAGGTCGCCGGTAATATCATATATCGATTCTTCAGCGACCTCTTTTTCTTCGAGAATTGATTTTATTCGCTTCGTAAGATAATCAATAAGGCCATCTTGGAGCTCATCATACTTCTCTTCGTTAATTTCGATCTTCATAAATATTCCATTACTCTGAGCCTTGGTGATGCATAACGCTAAGCTAAGCGGAAAAATACAGTTAGGCTAAAATGTGCGAGGCACGAGCGCAGCAAACTGTAATTTTTCCGTTTGAGTGCCTTGTTATATTTTTTGTGTGTACAAGCTAAGCTGATTTAAAAATGCCTCAGACATATTTTTATTAACAGTAAATATGTAATCACCACGACGACCTTTTAGCTTTATTTTAGTGTCACCCATACTTAAGCTCTCAAGAGTATCTTTTGATAAGTTGATTGCCACATTTTCATGAACATATCCGCCACTTACTACATCACGATCAATTTGTGTTAATGAAATATTTTCATTTTTCATTAGCGCATCATCTATAAAGTACCAATCAGAGAACCTCAAATTTATGTATAACTGGATGAATTTTAATTTTTTTTGTTCATCAAAAAAAGCTCTAAAGTTATAAATTGCACTGGCATGATCCAAATTAGCAACAGCCTCACTCTTTAACCATGCTGTATTGTCGAACTCATCAACTTTATATGAAATTAATTTTTCAGCATCTTCTGTGCTTTCAGGCTCAAAATGATATCCCGTGATACTTGCACAACCGCTAATCAACAATAATAAAAGGAACCAAGTACACTTATTCATATACCACCCCAATTTGATAAAAATATAACGCCCCGCGCATGCGCGCGAACTTGTGAGCGTCGCAGGGGCCGTAGGCCCTGAATGACGCGGATTGTTAGCCACTTTACTTTGAAGCCTGTTGAATGAGCAATTGGAACGGCTCACTTTCATTGCCAAAATAAGACACAGCTGTAATTTCTAAAGTAAATTTCATCTCTTGGTTGTGAGTTTCGCCAAGATCATACCAAACAAAGACAAATTCATTTTCGCTGCGATTCAGTGCCGAAGCAATAACTGGTTCTGAAGGAAACAAATTAGAAAATATTTCGCTATCAAGAACTCTAAATTTATATCCTGTTCTATTTATTGGATTTTCGTCGTGAATTTTTACTCTAATAATACCAGCGTCAGAGCAAGAGCCGCCATTTCCATCATCAAAGCCACGCTCAACAGATATAACTGACGCATTTGTCATTTTTGGTATAGACGTACTTTGGTATGAGCTCGACATCCTGAAAGGTTCGTAACCTTGATTGAGGCTGCAAGCATTAGCATTGCTGGTAAAGAAAAAAACAAAGAGAAGAACTGTCAGAAGCTTCATAATCATCCAATGTGGCTAACGCCCGCCACAAACGCGAGCAACGTGTTGCGAGTCGAGCGCCCATAGGGCGCGTTTTTGATGGCGTTTGTTAGAGCTCATGTTGTTTGAATTTCGTAACCCGATAAAAACACTCGTCATCAATAATATCTTTGGACCAGTCAACGCGAATTACTTCTGGAAATCCATAGTCGCCGTTGAACCTTAACTCCAAGTGATGTGCTTCCTTGATAGCCTGAGCTGCCTGATCAAAGAAATACTCGATTGTAGCACTACCACCAAAATGTTGATTCTCAAACTGCACAAAATTGTGTTCGCCACCCCGGACTGTAGCTGAAGTCTTTGAGGCAAACATACAACCCTCTTCAATAACGTAAGCATAGTTCTGAAGATTCAGAGACTGCCAATAGGGCTGATAATGCTCAAATTGATCAAGTTGCCTACTTCTCTCAGAGACAGCATATATCCCCCAAGAAGAATAAATCAGGATTATTAAGCTCCCCAACACAATCAGAGCTACAAATGGATTACGCTGATCGAAAAGATTCATAATGAGCTCTAACGCTCAAAGCAGCTGCGCGGTACGCGTCGGCTGGCTTTGCTTGTTAGCAGCCTGAACCGGACTTGCGCGGCTTGCCGCACTGGCAAACCCAAATAACGGCACGGCTGCTTTTGATTAAAAACTACACCAGCCAGCTGCGATACGGCGAGCCAACCGGAACCTGTAAAACTGCTAAGCGAAGCCACTAAGAACAACGCTACCGCCACTGCCATTTGCACTAAACCCACAAACTGGCGGACTTAACCTTTTGCGCTGCCGCTAAGAAAACCAAACGTGAGCAAAACCGGAATAAAATTACTGACTAAAACCGTTAAAACCCGAGCACCTGCTAACGCCCGCCACAAACGCGAGCAACGTGTTGCGAGTCGAGCCGCGAAGCGGCGTTTTGATGGCGCTTGTTAGGCCAGTATTGCCGCATTTGAACTCTCCGCTTGAATGGCCAGCACGGCACCAGACATAAACGCTATTGCTGTAAGCCACTTGGGGTCAGGTTCCTGGGTGGGACCAACCAAAACAACACCATTTGCCCAGTCTTCATCTACCCAGTATCCAAAAGAGTCAAGACAGTCATCTTCGGTAAAAGGAATCTCGGGATCTCTTGGCATAAAACGAAACTCGCTAACTTCCGTAAACTCGATAGTTAAAGTTTTAGGAGTATTAGAATTAACCCAATTTCCGTTCGAACGCTTCCACAACAACAATAGTTTGCGCTCCACCAGCGAGTATTCCAGCCGGACGAAATCGAAGTTGTTGTGCAAATCTAGTTCATAACCATCTTGAACGAGGTAAATTCCATCTAATATCTCGTAGCTTCGTTTCATAGTGGCCTAACGCCAATATTCAGCGGCGACCTTTACGCAGCGAAGCGGAGAAAAGGGCGTCCGGTGGAGGCCCGCCAGGGCCGGAACGAACTGCAATGACTTGTTAAGGATGTCAGTCGTCAGCATAGATATCGATGATGTGCTTTGGAGCAAATTCTAGCTCCAAGCCTGCCTGGATTTGATCTGTGCAGTACGGGTCATTATCCAATATACCAACGTAGCCCTTCGCGGTTGCCTCCTTAACAACCACCCACATTCTTTCGACGTTGACCTCACCATCCTCTTCTATGCGGAACACAAGCTTTACGATGTCGCCAGAAGAAAGAGACTGTCTAGCATCCAATGGCGGAATCCAAAAAGAATCCGGGGCTTCTGCGTGGAGCTGTTCTCCACTCTCTAGCTCAAACTCGACCATAGTATCCTTAACGCTTTGCTAATTGGCTGCCGCAGCGCAGCGTAGGCAGTCCAGTGGAGGCCACGCT
Source organism: Rheinheimera sp. WS51 (assembly GCF_050936095.1). Taxonomy (NCBI): domain Bacteria; kingdom Pseudomonadati; phylum Pseudomonadota; class Gammaproteobacteria; order Chromatiales; family Chromatiaceae; genus Rheinheimera; species Rheinheimera sp. WS51. Next base: position 948 of record NZ_JBOTRC010000001.1, on the reverse strand, counting down.
TTTTGTGGCCGGAACGAAATTAAGCAATTTGTTATACGCCATTTTATAAGCCCCATATTTGACCTGTAACCAGTAGCAGTGCAAAGCACGAAAATAAAGAACAAACAGAAAGAGCGATAGAAACAGGGAACACCCACGCCCCTAGTTTTTTACTTTTAACAGTCAGAACCATAAGTAAGCCACTGAACCAAACACTTGAGCTGAACAAAAGCCCACTGCCAGTTTGGGAAATCTCATGTTCTGGTTCCCAACTAAAATACCCAATAGCAAACAATAGGCATAAAACTAAAAGCAATAAAGCCAGAAAGTGTTTATCGTGGTTCTTGGACCGATCTACGGATAGATACAGAATTGCCATTATCGAATTCGGTATCAATATAAGTGTGAATTCTGCCAAGGTGCTCCCTTTATGGCGTATAACGCCCGCCACAAACGCGAGCAACGTGTTGCGAGTCGAGCGCCCAACGGGCGCGTTTTTGATGGCGATTGTTATGCATCCATTAACCCAAATATTGCAGTGTAATTTTTCTCATACTCACTTACGGTAACAAAAGGCCATACTAAGCAATTTAGGCTTACAAGAAGCGTTAGTGTCATTGTGATGCCAGATGGAATTTCAAAAAACCAAGGCACTGCAACCATAGGAACTAATGCAAATGTTGTAAGTGTGTAAAAACGGTAACCCACCAAGCGCTTTACCATCAACTTCACTTCATTTGCCCAGGAAAACATTAAAAGCGATGAAACCGCAAATACAACTGTAAAAATCCAGCGTTCGGCACTTGGTGTGTCAATAGTGAAGGCAAGTGAGATAAAGAAACAACAATAAATACCTATAAACTTGCTAGAGTCTAAGTTCAAAGAGAGCTTGTCATGTTTATCTAAACTGCAATATTTCATCGGTGCTCACTGGTTGCATAACGCAAAGCACAGGGGCGGAAAAACGCC